>NZ_JBIVJF010000030.1:0-88505 GCF_044750105.1 Kitasatospora sp. NPDC088861 | reverse complement strand
TTTTCCGCTCCGTTTCCGGCGCTTCGTTCATCCAACTCGCTGGTGTCTTCTGCGGCTTGACGCCCCGTCCGACGTTTCAAACTCTAGCCGATCCCCGCTCCGAAAAGCGAATCGACTGCAATCCAATAAAACGAACACACCGAATAAGAACCAAGCCGCGACAAGACGCGACCCAGCCCGAACCAGGAAATGGTGTTTCAAAAGGATTGGCCGCCCCGGGACCGTCCGCGCCGATGCGTGTCCGGTGCTCCCTGCCGAGCGACTAGAGAACACTACCCCTGGTCGGCGTCGCGGGCAAGCCGCTGCCGGCGACGGTCCGGGTGCAGAGTGCGCGGCCGGCTTTCACGTACTCGCCGTTGGGGTGGTCGTTGCCGGTCACCCAGTGGCGGGCGGTGGCCTCGTCGCGGCCGCCGTCGCGGTGGCGGCGGAGCAGGCGCTCCTCGCGGAGGGCGTCGTCGGTGTCCACGTACCAGAGTTCACGCAGCAGGCGGCGGGCCTCCGGCCACGGGGCGTCGGTGGAGGCGAGGTAGTTGCCCTCGGTGATGACGAGGCGGGTGTGCGGGCGGACGACGTGGCGGGCGGCGACCGGTTCGTCGAGGGTACGGTCGAAGTCGGGGGCGTAGATGTCCTGGAAGCGGTCGGCGGCGATGCGGCGCAGCAGGGCGACGTAGCCGTGGGCGTCGAAGGTGGCGGGGGCGCCCTTGCGGTGGGTCAGGGCGAGGCGGTCCAGTTGGGCGGCGGACAGGTGGAAGCCGTCGAGCGGGACGTACGCGGCGCTGCCGGGGCCCTCGGCGCGTTCGATCTCGGCGACCAGGTGCCGGGCCAGGGTGGACTTGCCGGCGGCGGGCGGGCCGGCAAGTCCGAGGATCGTGCGGGCGTTGCTGCCCGGGCCCCGGAGGAAGCCGAGGGCGAGGGCGGTGAGGCGGTCCTCGTTCATGGCCGCACCCTACTCACCTCCGGCACGGGCCTCACCGCTCGGCGAGGGCGGGCACCTCCAGGGTGAGGGTGCCGGCGTCGGCGTCGAGGACGGCGGGGACGCCGAGCGGGACGGTCAGGGTGGAGGGGCAGTGGCCGAAGCCGAGTTCCCAGATGACGGGTATGCCGAGCGGGCCGAGGCGGTCGAGCATGACGTCCCGGACGCGGTCGAGCCGTCCGCAGCCGTCCCAGGAGCCGAGCGCGATGCCGGCGACCCCGTCGAACGCACCGGAGCGCAGGAACTGGGTGAGGAGCCGATCGAGCTGGTACGGCTGCTCGTGGACGTCCTCCAGGATCAGGATGCCGCCGGCGTAGGAGGGCCGGGCGGCGGGCGTGCCGCGCTCGGCCGCGAGGACGTGGAGGCAGCCGCCCGCGGTGACGCCCCGGGCGCGGCCGGGGACGAGGGTGGTGGCGGTCAGTGAGGTGAGCACGGTGGTGGCCGTGGGCTCGAAGAGGGTGCGGCGCAGGTGCTCGGCGGTCGGTCCGTCGGTGATGAAGGAGCCGGCCGCGCTCATCGGCCCGTAGAGGGTGGCGATGCCGAGCCGCTGGGCGAAGGCCTCCTGGAGGGAGGAGACGTCGCTGAAGCCGATGAACGGCTTGGGCGGGACGGCGCGCATGGCGTCCCAGTCGAGCAGGTCGACCATGCGGTGGACGCCGTAGCCGCCACGGGCGCAGATGACGGCGTCGACGGTGGGGTCGAGCCAGGCGGACTGGAGGTCGGCGGCGCGGTCGGCGTCGGTGCCGGCGAGGTAGCCGAGGGTGGGGTGGGCGTCGAGGACGTGCGGGGCGACGGTGACCCGCAGGCCCCAGGAGCGGAGGACCGCGCAGCCGTCGGTGAGCCGCTGGGAGTCGATCGGGCCGCTGGGGGCGACGACGGCGATGTGGTCGCCGGGGCGCAGGTGTGGCGGGCGGGTCAGACCCTGGCCGGGCGTGGTCGGGTGCTGGTCCATGGGCCGGGACGCCTTTCGGGGGAGGCCGGGTACGGGCGGCCTCGGCGTGGTCGAGGCCGCCCGGTGACGATATGCCCCCGTGTCGACGGGCCGATGTCCGCGAGCCGACGTCTTCGGGCCGAAGGTGCCCCGAAGGTGCGCCGGAGGTGCGGGGCGGTTCTTCAGATCGCCCCCATCACCTTCCTGACCTCGTCGAGGGTGGCGTCGGCGACGGCGTTGGCGCGTTCGGCCCCGTCGCGCAGGACCTGGCGCAGGTGGCCTCGGTCGGCGGCGAGTTCGGCGCGGCGGGCGCGCAGGGGGCGGAGGTACTCGTTGACGGAGTCGGTGACGGTGCGCTTGAGCGCGGCGGCCCCGCCGTCACCGATTTCCTCGGCGATCTCCTCGGGTGCGCGGTCCTGGCAGAGCGCGGCGAGCAGGATGAGGCCGGAGACCTCGGGCCGGTTGGCCGGGTCGTAGTCGATCCGACGGTCGGCATCGGTCCTGGCGCCGCGGATGATCCGGGCGGTCTCGTCCTCGGTCGCGCCGAGGGGGACGGAGTTGCCCCGGCTCTTGCTCATCTTGCCGCCGTCGGTGCCGAGCAGCAGCGGGGCGTCGGAGAGCAGTGCGCGGGGAGTGGGGAAGACGGCGCCGCCGTCGGCGTGCGGGTAGCGCTCGTTGAAGCGGCGGGCGATGGTGCGGGCGACTTCGAGGTGGGGCAGCTGGTCCTGGCCGACCGGCACGAGGTTCGCCTTGCAGAAGAGGATGTCGGCGGCCTGGTGGGCGGGGTAGGTGAACATCAGCCCGTTGACGGCGGACTGGCGGGAGTGCGCGATCTCGTCCTTGACGGTGGGGTTGCGGTTCAGTTCGGCGACGCTGACCAGGCTGAGGAAGGGCAGCAGCAGTTGGTTGAGGGCGGGGACGGCGCTGTGCGCGAAGATCGTGGCGCGGTCGGGGTCGAGGCCGGCCGCGAGGTAGTCGAGAACGAGGTTCTCGGTGTGCTCGGCGAGCCGGTCGGCGATGTCCCGGTCGGTGATGACCTGGTAGTCGGCGATCACGACGAACATCTCGACGCCCTGGTTCTGGAGCTGGACGCGGTTGTACAGGGTGCCGAAGTAGTGGCCGAGGTGCAGCGGTCCGGTGGGGCGGTCCCCGGTGAGGACGCGGTGGCCGGCCGGATCGGCGGTGAAGGTGGCGGTGGTCGCCACGGACGGGGTCGTCGCGGTCGTCTCGGTGGTCATCGGGTTTCTCCTCGGTACGGCGGTGGTGGCGGCCGTCCGGGGCGGGGGCCCGTTCCGTGGGAAACGCGAAAGGGCCGTCCATTCCGGACGGCCCTGGTCAAGCGGGTGGGGTGGCCGTCCCTCAGGACGGCCACCAGCACTGGCCCGCGTAGAGCTTCATGCGGTCGAGGATAGCGTCGGTGCCCGGCGGCGTGGTCGGCTTTCGGCGCTCCGGTCCTCCCGGTCCTCCCGGTCCTGTCGGTCCTCTCAGTCCTCGACGACCAGCGCGGGGGTGTCCTTGCGCAACGTCTCGCCGCGGAAGAACTCCGGCCGGGCCAGCCCGTAGCAGGTCATCAGGACGGCGCCGAGCAGCAGGATGCCGACGCCGATGACGAACACCGAGCCGATGCCGAAGACGGCGCCGCTGCCGTAGTCCGGGTTCCAGGCGTCGGTGAGGGTCTGCAGGAAGACCCCGCTCAGCAGCACGCCGCCGAGCAGCGGGGCGATGCCCTTGAGGAACAGGTCGCGGGGGCCGGTGCGCAGCGAGCGGCGGAAGTACCAGACGCAGGCGAACGCGGTCAGCGCGTAGTAGAAGCAGATCATCAGGCCGAGCGCCAGGATGGTGTCCTGGACGACGTTCTCGCTGATCAGGCTCATGCCGACGTAGAAGACGGCGGTGGCGATGCCGGCCGCGACGGTGGCGTACCCGGGGGTGCGGAAGCGCGGGTGGACGGCGCCGAAGCGCGGCGGCACGGCACGGTAGGCGCTCATCGCGAGCAGGGTGCGGGCCACCGGGATAAAGGTGGTCTGGAGGCTGGCGGCGGCGCTGGCGACGACGGCCAGGAAGAGCAGGACGCTCCACGGCGAGCCGAGGACCGGGCGGGCGAGCGCGGCGAAGACGTTGTCGGAGGTCTCCGGGTTGCTGAGGCCGAAGCCGGTGGAGCCGACGCCCGCGAACATCTGGGCGGAGATCGCGACCAGCAGGTACGAGCCGACCAGGGTGACCATGGAGACCATCGCGGCGCGGCCGGGGGTCTTGGCGCTGCCGAGGGTCTCCTCGTTCATGGTGAGACAGGTGTCCCAGCCCCAGTACATGAAGATCGACAGTGACAGGCCGGCGGTGAAGGCGCTGAAGGAGCTGACCTGGAGCGGGTTGAGCCAGGAGAACGAGAAACCGATCGAGTCGGGCAGGTCGCCGGCGGCGGCCTTGCCGACGGCGATGGCCGAGAAGAGCACCAGCACGGCGAGTTGGAGGCCGACCAGGCTGTACTGGAACCACTTGGTGGCGGTCATCCCCCGGTAGCTCATCGCGGTGGCGCCGGCGATCAGCAGGACGACGGTGAGCAGGTGGACGGCCTGGTTCTGGTCGAGTTCGGCGACCCAGCTCCTGCCGGTCATCTCGCCGAGCATCAGGTAGAGGAACTCGGTCGCGACCCCGGCCAGGTTGGACAGCACGATGATGGTCGCGACGGTCAGGCCCCAGCCGGCCATCCAGCCGACCCGGGGGCCGAAGGCCTTGACCGTCCAGGTGAAGGACGTGCCGCAGTCCGGGAAGTCCTTGTTCAGCTCCTTGTAGGCGAACGCGACGAGCAGCATCGGCAGGAAGCCGGCCAGGAACACGGCGGGCATCTGGACGCCGACCGCGGTGACGGTCGGCCCGAGTGTCGCGGTCAGGCAGTAGACCGGGGCGACCGTGGAAACGCCCAGGACCACACTGCCCAGCAGGCCCACCGAGTTGCCCCGTAGACCCTTGTCCCCCGCTCCCCCAGCTGTCCCCTGGTCGGGGACTCCACCACTGATGCCACTGACCGGGGCACCCTGCGGAGCGCCGGGCGCCATTGCCCGGCCGCTGCTTCCGTGCTCTGAGAGCTGCTGATCAAACACCAGCGCACCCTAGGCGCGAGCATGGAAGGTTGAGTAGACCAACCCTTGGTGATCTAAACCACTTGCTTCGATTCGTTCTCGGTGAAGGCCGTCAAGGTGCAGCATTAACGGCGCGTTAAGCGGTGTACCTTGGTTTCAAAGGATTAGGGTCAAGAGAATTTCTCCCTTATGTCAAGGTTTGAGATGGTTCACCCCCGGCCCGGACGGGTCGCCACGTCCCCCCTCGGACGCTTCGGATAGGTTTGCCTCACCTAACCTCGATTCGAAGGAGCGTCGCGTGGCCCCCCACCCCGACGACCTGGTTCTCGTCCCCCGCACCCCCTCCCGCCGCAGGTTCCTCTCCGCCGGGATCGCCGGCGGGGCGGTCCTCGGCCTCGGCGGACTGCTCACCGCCTGCGGCTCGGGCGGCAACGGCGGCTCCGGCGGCGCGACCCCCGGCACCGGCGGCGCATCGCCCGACCAGAAGTCGGTCAAGCAGGGCGGCGACGACTACGCCACCGTGATCGAGAAGATGAAGGGCTTCGGCACCGACGCCGCCCCCGGCGTCTACCCGCGCACCGTCAAGCACGCCATGGGCGAGACCGTCATCCCCGCCAAGCCCACCCGGGTCGTGGTCCTGGACACCGGCGAACTCGACAACGTCGTCGCACTCGGCATCCAGCCGGTCGGCATCGTCTACACCGACGGCTCCAAGTCCCTGCCGTCCTACCTCAAGGACAAGGCCGGCAACCCGGCCAACGTCGGCACCATCAACAGCCTCAACCTGGAGGCCATCGCCGCGCTCAAGCCCGACCTGATCCTCGGCAGCCAGCTGCGCGCCCAGGACCAGTACGCGCAGCTTTCCAAGATCGCGCCGACCGTCTTCTCGCTGCGCCCCGGCTACCCCTGGAAGCAGAACTTCCAGCTCAACGCCAGCCCGTTCGGCCTGGAGGCCGAGGCCAAGACCCAGCTCGACGCGTACCAGGCGGCCGCCACCGCGATCGGCGCCAAGCTCGGCGACAAGCGGCCCACCATCACGCCGCTGCGCTTCATGCCCGGCCGGACCCGGCTGTACGCCGAGCTGTCCTTCATCGGCACCATCCTCACCGACGTCCCGCTGCCGCAGCCCAAGATCGAACAGGTCAAGGAACTCGCGGTGGAGGTCAGCCCGGAGCAGATCGACAAGGCCGACGCCGACTGGATCTTCTACGGCGTGTACGGCAGCCCCAGCTCCACCAACCAGGACGCGGTGCTCGGCGGCGCGCTCTGGAAGACCCTCGGCGCGGTCAAGTCCGGTCAGGCCCGGCCGGTTTCGGATGAGACCTGGTTCCTCGGGCTCGGTGTCATGGCCGCCAACGCGGTGCTCGCCGACCTCAAGGGCTTCGTCGCGCCCGGCACTTGAGTCGACACGGGGCGTAGGGGCGGGCAGTGGTCTCGCGCACACCCCCGGAACTGACTCTTGGAGCTGGTCGCGCGGTGCGGGAGGATCATCCGGACCGTCCGCCGAAGGGCCCGTGCCGATGACCTCGCTCCACTCCGCCGCAACCGACCCGTCCCTGCCCGGCCCGCCCGGGGGCAGCGCCGGATCCGCGCCCCCGCACGCTGCGCGCTGCTCCATCGCGACGGCCGCCGAGACCGGCCCGGCCGGCGCTCCGGGCGCCGCCCCGTCCGGCACGGCCGGTGGGCCGCGCCAGGCGGGCGGCTCACGCCACGACTCGGTTCCGCAGCCGCGCGGACGGGAGGACGGCGCGGGGAACGGCGGACCCGCAGCGGGGGGCGAGGCGGCTGCGGACGATCCGACCACCTCACGGCTGCGGGCGGCGCTCGCCGACCGGCTGCGGGCCGCCCGCGCCCAAGGCCGCTCGGTCGCCGACCTGGCGGCCGCGTGCCGGCGACCGGCCACGGAGGTCCGGGCGCTGCTCGGCGAGAGCGCCGAGGACGGCGAGGACGAGGACGGGGACGGGGACAGCGGGGTCCGTGAGGGCGGCGCGGGCGTTCAGCACCGTGAAGACGTTCCGGGCGGCGAGGCCGAGGCCGTGGGCGGGCGGGCCGGGACCGGGGCAGGCCGGTTCGGTCGACCGGCCGTCGCGCCCGAGGGCGACCGGGCCGTGCCCGTGCTGCGCGCGGCGCGCGAGGAACTCCGGGCCGCCGGATCCCGGCGCCCCGCGCCCTCGCGCCGACTGCGCCGGATGCACCCGCAGGCCGACGCGACCGGGCAGGGGGCGGCCGCACGGGAGACGGCCGCGACCTCCGCTGCTCTCCCGGCCGAGGTCCGGGCGGCAGCCGCACCCGGTTCGGGTGCACCCATCGGAGGCACCGGGGCTGTGACAGCGCCATCGGCCGCCGGCCCCGAGGCGGCGCGGGCCGAGACACCGCTCGGCATCCTGATCGGCGGCAGCCCGAACCAGCCCGAGGCCGTCGGCCGCCCGGAGGAGCGGGCGCCGATCCGGGTGACGGCGGAACCGGTCCGGATCGGCCGCGGCACCAGCCTGATCGTGCTGCCCTCCTGGCGCCCCGCCATCGCCGTCTCGGTGCCGACCGAGCAACTGCTGTCCGCCACCGGGCTCGCCTTCGAGCAGCTGACCGACGCGCAGCTGACCGTGCTGATGAACCCCTGCGCGCTGCACGACCGGGAGCTGGACCTGCACGGCTGGGAATCCGGCCCGGGCGGGCGGGCACGACGCGGCGGGCGCCCGTAGGGGCGTGTGGTCGTAGCAGCGCGCGGGCAGGGCCCGTCGGCAACGGTCGCAGCAGCGCGCGTTCAGGGGCCGCCGGCAACGACCAGGGGACGGCAGCCGGGAGATCGCGGTCGGCCGCGCGTCGGGGAGCGGTCAGCGGGCGGCCGTCAGCGGCTGGCCGGGGCGTTCGGGATGAAGCCGAGGTCGACGGGTACCGGGGGGCGCCCGTCGACGGCCCAGCCCTCGCGGACGGCGGTCAGCAACTCCGGCAGCCGGGGCGGCCAGAGCGCGTCGGCGTTCTCGTCCGCCAGGTCGGCCGGGGTCCACCAGCGCCAGTCGAGGATCCGGTCCTCGGCATGCACCGCGCTGACATCACCGACCGGACCGCGGTGCGGTCCGCCCGTGAGGTAGATGTGCTCGTGCTGACGGACCGGGGTGCCGTGCCAGGTGAAGTCGTGTTCCCAGGTGCAGAGCAGCGGGCCCGGTTCGAGGTCGCTCCAGCCCGTCTCCTCCCAGAGTTCGCGCCGGGCGCCGGTCCACGGGGTCTCGCCGGGCTCCAGCCCGCCGCCCGGCATGGTCCAGTGGACGCCGACCTCGTCGTTGTCCGAACGGAGCAGGAAGACCGAGCCGTCCTCGTCCAGGACCACCGTGCGAGCCGCCTGCCGGGGGACACGCCTACGGAGTCTCAGCAGATTTCGCATCGGATCACTCTCCCAGCACCCGGCCGGGCCGTCGAGCGGGTTTGACGCGCCGAAAGCCGCCGACGCCGCCCCGCCCGGGCCTTACCCTGACGGCCATGCCCGTACCCGCGATCCTCTTCCCCGCCGACCCGCTCAACCCGCGCCGGCCCGACCCGCACTTCGCCTGGGAGGCCAGGCTGCTGCGGGAGTTGGGCGGCGAGCACCACCTGGTCGACCACGACGCGCTGCTCACCGGGCACGCCGAGCAGGCGGTCCGACGGGTGCCGCAGGACCGGGGTCCGCTCTGGTACCGGGGCTGGATGCTTCCGTCCGCCCGCTACGCCGGCTTCGCCGCCGCGCTCGCCGCGCGCGGCTGCGCCCTGCTGACCAGCCCGGCCGGCTACGCGACGGCACACGAACTGCCGGGCTGGTACGGCGTGTTCGAGGGGGCGACCCCGCCCAGCACGTGGATCCCCGCCGCCGCTGCCGCGGTGCCCGGGCCGGAAGAGCTGGCGGCCGCCGCGGCCCGGCTCGGCGGGAGCGGGCCGGCGATCGTCAAGGACTACGTGAAGTCGCGCAAGCACGAGTGGCACGAGGCCTGCTACGTCCCCGAGTTGGCCGATCTGGCGAGCGTCGGACGCGTGGTGGCGCGGTTCGTCGAGCTCCAGGGCGAGTTCCTGACCGGCGGGGTGGTGCTGCGGCGGTACGAGGAGTTCGAGCCGCTGGCCGACGGGCCGGGCGGCAGCTCGGGTGACGACTCGGGCGAAGGATCGGGCGGAGGGCCGGATGGAGGGTCGGATGGAGGGTCGGATGACCGTTCGGGCCGTGGGAGCGGGCGGGCCGTGGAGGCGCGGGTGTGGTGGCTGGACGGCGAACCCGTCCTGGTAGGACCGCACCCCGACGCGCCTCACCACGATGTCGAACCCGACCTCGCCGGCGTCCGCCCCCTGGTCCGGATGCTCGGCTGCCGCTTCGTCACCACCGACCTCGCCAGCCGGGCCGACGGCTCCGGCTGGCGCGTGGTCGAGGTCGGCGACGGACAGGTCAGCGACCTGCCGCGCGGGATCGACGCCACCGGCCTGCTGGCCTCGCTGATCGCCGCCTGACGATCAGCCTGACGGGCCGCCGGCGACGGTCCGCCAGACTGATCGCGGGCAGTCGGCTACCCGGCGGCGACGGCCTCGACCGCCGGGTGGCCGTCCGCGATGAACGCCTGCCAGAGCCGGGCGTACGTGCCGCCCCGGGCGAGCAGCTCGGTGTGCGTGCCGTCCTCGACCACCCGGCCGTGGTCCAGCACGACGACCCGGTCTGCGCGCTCGGCGGTGGTCAGCCGGTGGGCGATGACCAGCGTGGTGCGGCCGCCGCTGAGGCGGTCCGCGGCCTGGTTGACCGCCGCCTCGGTGGCCAGGTCGAGCGCCGCGGTCGCCTCGTCGAGCAGCAGGACGTCCGGATCGACCAGCTCGGCCCGGGCCAGCGCGATCAACTGCCGCTGGCCGGCCGAGAGGTTGCGGCCGCGACCCGCGACCTCGTGGTCGTAGCCGCCGGACAGCCGGACGATCATGTCGTGCGCGCCGACCGCCCGGGCCGCCGCCTCCACCTCGGCCGGCGAGGCGTCGGGCCGGCCGTACGCGATCGCCTCGCGCACCGTGCCCGCGAACAGGTACGCCTCCTGCGGCACCACGCCCAGCCGGTGGCGGTACTGCGCCAGGTCGAAGCGGGTGAGGTCGACCCCGTCCACCCGCACGGTGCCCTCCGTCGCGTCGTAGAACCGGGCGACCAGCTTCACCAGCGTCGACTTGCCGGCGCCGGTCTCGCCCACCAGCGCCACCGTCTGCCCGGCCGGAATGTGCAGGTCCACACCGGTCAGCACCCTCGGGGCGCCGTCCGCACCACCGTTGTAGGCGAAGCCGACGCCCTCGAAGGAGATCTCGCCGCGCAGCCCCTCGGGCACCGGCACGGGGTCGGCCGCCTCGGCCGTGGCGGTCGGGGTGCGCAGCAGCTCCCGGATCCGGCCGAGACCCACCGAAGCCTGCTGGTAGCCGTCGAACACCTGGGACAGCTGATTGACCGGTGCGAAGAACAGATCGATGTACAGCAGGTACGCGACCAGCGCGCCGACCGTCAGCGTCCCGGCGTCGACCCGGGCCGCGCCCACGATCAGCACCAGCGCGGCGGCCACGCTGGAGAGGAACTGGACGAACGGGAAGTACAGCGAGATGTACAGCTGCGCGCGCACCCGGGCCTCGCGATAGGCGACGCCCCGGGCGACGAAGCGGTCCGTGTTGGTGTCCAAGCGGCGGAAGGCCTGGACGATCCGCATGCCCGCCACGTTCTCCTGGAGGTCGGCGTTGACGGTGCTGATGAGGTCCCGGGACAACTCGTACTGATCCCTGGACTTCCGACGGAACACCAGCGTCGCGATCACCAGCAGCGGCAGCACCGCGAAGACCACCAGGGCCAGGCCGGCGTCGATGATCAGCAGCGCGGCGAAGATCCCGCCGAAGGTCAGCAGGCTGACCACGGCGGTGACCACGCCGGTCTGCAGGAAGGACGTCAGCGAGTCCAGGTCGGTGGTCATCCGGGTCATGATCCGACCGGACAGCTCGCGCTCGTAGTAGTCCAGGCCGAGCCGGTTGAGGTGGGCGAAGATCTTGAGGCGGAGCAGGTAGAGCACCCGCTCACCGGTCCGGCCGCTGACCCGGTTCTCGGCGCTCTGCACCAACCAGTCCAGCAGCACCACCACCAGCGCGGCGAGCGCGGCCACGGCGACCCCGGACATCAGGGCCTTGCTGACTCCCTGGTCGATGCCGTGCCGGATCAGCACCGGCAGCACCAGGCCGGAGGCCGCGTCGAGCGCGACGAGCAGCAGGGCCAAGGCGAGCGGGACGCGGAAGGGGCGCAGCAGGCGGCGGAGGGTGAAGTCCGGGTCACCGGCCTCGGCCTCGGCGCGCGGGACCGCCGGGGAGTCGGCGGCCGGCGGGAGGGCCGCGACCTTGGCCAGCAGGTCAGGGTCGGCGGTGCGGGCCGCCTTGACCAGGGCGGGGGTGGGGAGGTCGGGGGTGGCCGGGGCGGGGGTCTGCGTGGCGACGGGTTCCGGGGTGGGGGGCGAGGCCGGCGTGGGGGTCGGTTCGTGGACAGGCTCGGGGGTGGACCACGCCTCGGTCTGCTCAGCGGCCGGCTGCTCGGGGGCCTGCTGCTCGGGGGCCTGCTGCCCAGCAGGCTGCTCGGGGGTCTGCGGAGAGGCCTGCTCGACGGTCCGCGCGGAGGTCTGCTCGACGGTCTGCGGGGCCTCGGACGACCGGGGTGTGCGGCCGGCCTCGGGGTCGGTGATCAGAGCCCGGTACTGGGGACATCGGGCGTCGAGTTCCTCGTGCGTGCCGATGTCCAGCAGCCGGCCGTGATCCAGGACGGCTATCCGGTCGGCGAGCTGCAGGGTCGAACGGCGGTGGGCGATCAGCAGCGTGGTGCGGCCGGTCATCACCGAGCGCAGCGCGTCGTGGATCTCCGCCTCGACCTGCGGGTCCACTGCCGAGGTGGCATCGTCCAGCAGCAGGATCCGGGGGTCGGTGAGGATCGCCCGGGCCAGCGCGATCCGCTGGCGCTGGCCTCCGGAGAGGGTCAGGCCCTGCTCGCCGACCTTGGTCTCGTAGCCGTCGGGCAGCGCGCGGACGAACTCGTCGGCCTGGGCGGCCCGCGCGGCCGCCACCACCTGCTCGTCCGTGGCGTCCGGACGGCCGTAGGCGATGTTGGTGCGGACCGACTCGGAGAACAGGAAGCTCTCCTCGGGGACGATGCCGACCGCCGACCGGACCGAGTCGAGGGTGAGGTCGCGCAGGTCGTGGCCGTAGAGGCGGACGGCGCCGGCCGCCGGGTCGTAGAAGCGCGGCACCAGCTGCGCCACCGTCGACTTGCCGGAGCCGGAAGCCCCGACCAGGGCGAGGGTCTCGCCGGGGGCCAGCTTCAGGCTGAGGCCGTGCAGGACGGGGGCGGGGTGCTCGGGGTCGTAGCGGAACTCGACCTGGTCGAACTCCAGGGCGACATCAGAGGTTCGGGGGCCTGTGGTGGCGCGGGTGTCTGCGGTGGCGCGGGGGCCTGCGGCGCTGCCTTCGCGGACGCCGGTGGCGGCGCCTTCGCGGGTGCCGTCCCCGGTGAGGTCCAGGGTGAGCGCGTCCGGGCGCTCCTGGACCAGCGGGCGCTCGTCGATCAGCTGGAGGACGCGCTCCACACCGGCCCGGGCCTGCTGGCCGACCGTGATGACCATGGTGAGCATCCGCACCGGCCCGGTCATCTGCGCGACGTAGGTGGAGAAGGCGACGAAGGTCCCGAGCGACACCTGGCCGTC
This sequence comes from Kitasatospora sp. NPDC088861, assembly GCF_044750105.1. Classification (NCBI taxonomy): domain Bacteria; kingdom Bacillati; phylum Actinomycetota; class Actinomycetes; order Kitasatosporales; family Streptomycetaceae; genus Kitasatospora; species Kitasatospora sp. NPDC088861. Next base: position 75,821 of record NZ_JBIVJF010000030.1, on the reverse strand, counting down.
GACGGCCAGCCAGCCGCCGAAGGCCAGCACCGCGACCTGCGCGAGCGCCGGGATGGCCTGCATCGCCGGGTTGTAGCGGGCGTTGAGCCGGATCGACCGGAGCCGGGCGGCGAACAGGTGACGGGAGGCCCGCTCCAGCTTGTCCAGCTCCTGCGCCTCCTGACCGAAGCCCTTGACCACCCGGACGCCGCCGATCGCGCCGTCCACCACGCCCGCGACGGCGGCCGCCTCCTGCTGCGCGGCCCAGGTGGCGGGGAAGAGGCGCTTGCGGCTGAGGACGGTGATCCACCACAGCGCGGGGGCCATCACCAGGGCTATCAGGGTGAGCGGCGGGGAGAGCCAGACCATCACGGCCAGCGACATGACGAACATCACCAGGTAGCCGGTCATCATCGGCAGCATCGAGAGCAGGCCGTTGATCAGCTGGAGGTCGGAGGTCGCGCGCCCGACCACCTGGCCGGTGTCCAGCCGGTCCTGGCGGTGGCCGTCGAGCCGGCCGAGCGAGCGGAACAGGTCGCTGCGCATGTCGTGCTGGACGTCCAGGGCGAGCTGACCGCCGTAGTAGCGGCGGACCTGGGTGCAACCGAAGACGACGACGGCGGCGAGCAGCAGCACCACCGCCCAGGGGACCAGCGAGCGGGTGTGCGCGGTGATGACGTCGTCGATGATCACCTTGGTGACCAGCGGCACCAGCGAGGTGACGGCCATGCCGACGAGCGAGGCGCCGAAGGCGAGCAGCACGCTGCGGCGGGACCGCCAGCAGTAGCCGACCAGGCGGCGCAGCCAGCCGACGGCCTGCGGGTGGTCGCCGTCCGGCTGCGGGTGGTCGCCGTCCAGCTGCGGGCTCGCGCCGGGGTCCGGTGAGCCGCTCGGGGATTGCTCCACCGTGGATCCGTGAGTCTCAGGCATATTTAGGGATGCTAACCATTTCGTCGGGTGGCCGCCATGGCGTTTCCGGCCCGGATGGGGCCGGAGCGGGCCGGGCGGCCCAGATCGTCCGGTCCGGCGGACTGGCCAACAGCCTGCGGCCTGCGGTGATTCCCGGCCGAACGCACACACGGCCCGCCGACCCCGCCCGCCTCCAGGGTCGCCTGACTCCAGGGTCGCGGACGACCCGCCGAAGGCCCAGCGGCCAGGGGCGGGCGGGCGCCATCCTTTGGTCCTAGACCTCCGGTGGCCGTACGCCTCCGGCCTCGGAGCCGGACCGCCGACGCTTGGGCCCGGACCGCCGGGCAGGCCCTCCGGGGGCGCAGGGATCAGGCCTGCGCGGACACCGACTCTGCCGCCGCCGCGAAGGCGCCGTGGGCGAGGGCGTGCAGCAGGACGGCCATGCCGTCGCGCTGGAGGCCGGAGCGCTCGTCCTGGGCGGGGCCCGGGCCGAGGCTGTGCGGGGTCGAGTTGATCAGGCCGAAGACGGCGTGGACGGCGGCCCTGGCCACCGGTTCGGCGGCGGGGCCCGTCAGCTGCGGATAGGCCTGCCGGACCACGTCCACCCACAGCTCGACGTAGCCGCGCTGGAGCCGGCGGACGGTGCGGCGGTCCTCCTCCTTGAGGTTCAGCAGCTCGCGGTCGTGGAGGGTGATCAGGTCGCGGTCGTCGAGGGCGAAGTCGACGTGGCCGCCGATCAGCGCGTCCAGCGCGGCGGCCGGACCGTCACCGCCGCCCGCCCGGCGCCGCCCCTCCTCCAGCAGGCGCTCGCTGATGCCGATCAGCAGATCGGCGAGCATCGCGTCCTTTCCGGCGAAGTGGCGGTAGAGCCCGGGGCCGCTGATGCCGACGGCCTTGCCGATCTCGTCCACACCCACCCCGAGGAAACCCCGGGCCGCGAAGAGTCGCGCGGCCTCCCGACGGATCTGGTCGCGGCGTGGGAGCGCGGAGGCTGCGGGGACGTTCGGCATGCTGCCCATCGTAGACAGTGGGGTTATCGGCCGTTAACCTGGGCGCGTAAGTTAACGTTAATTAACGTGGGGTCCACGGGCGCACCGCATTCGGCCGCCCACCTGGTGCCGAGGGCAAGGGAGCTCTTGGGAATGGTCATCTCAACCGCCGGTGTACCCACCGGCGTCCATGGCAGCGCAGCGGCCGGCACCACGGCGGCGCCGGGTGCCGTACCGCCGGGAGCCGCTGCTCCCGCGCCCCGGCTCGGCACCGCGGTCGACCCGGGCTCCACCGCCTACCGGGCCAACACCGAGGCACACCGGGCCCTCGTCGCCGAGCTGCGCGAGAAGCTCGACGCGGCGGCCCTCGGCGGCGGCGCCAGGGCCCGCGCCCGGCACACGGCGCGCGGCAAGCTGCTCCCCCGCGACCGGGTGGACACCCTGCTCGACCCGGCCTCGCCCTTCCTGGAACTGGCCCCGCTGGCCGCCGACGGGATGTACGACGGGGCGGCGCCCGCGGCCGGGGTGATCGCGGGCATCGGCCGGGTCGCCGGACGCGAGGTGGTGGTGGTCGCCAACGACGCCACCGTCAAGGGCGGCACCTACTACCCGATGACCGTGAAGAAGCACCTGCGCGCCCAGGAGGTCGCGCTGGAGAACCGGCTGCCCTGTGTCTACCTGGTGGACTCCGGCGGCGCCTTCCTCCCCATGCAGGACGAGGTCTTCCCGGACCGCGACCACTTCGGCCGGATCTTCTACAACCAGGCCAGGCTCTCCGCCGCGGGCATCCCGCAGATCGCCGCCGTGCTCGGCTCCTGCACCGCCGGCGGGGCGTACGTCCCGGCGATGAGCGACCAGGCCGTGATCGTCCGCAACCAGGGCACGATCTTCCTGGGCGGGCCGCCGCTGGTGAAGGCCGCCACCGGAGAGGTGGTCACCGCCGAGGAACTGGGCGGTGGTGACCTGCACTCCCGCACCTCGGGGGTGACGGACCACCTGGCCGAGGACGACGCCCACGCCCTCTCCATCGTCCGCACGGTCGTGGCCGGGCTCGGACCGCGCTCGGCCAGGCCGTGGCCGCTCACCCCGGTCGAGCCGCCGGCCGTGGACCCGGTCGGCCTGTACGGGGCCGTCCCGGTCGACCCGCGCACGCCCTACGACGTGCGCGAGGTGATCGCCCGGCTGGTCGACGGCAGCCGGTTCGCCGAGTTCAAGGCCGAGTACGGCGCGACCCTGGTCACCGGATTCGCCCGGATCCACGGCCACCCCGTCGGCATCGTCGCCAACAACGGCGTGCTGTTCTCCGAGTCGGCCCTCAAGGGCGCCCACTTCATCGAGTTGTGCGACCAGCGCGGCATCCCCCTCCTCTTCCTACAGAACATCACCGGGTTCATGGTCGGCCGGCAGTACGAGGCGGGCGGCATCGCCAAGCACGGCGCCAAGATGGTCAACGCCGTCGCCAGCACCCGCGTCCCGAAGCTGACCGTGGTGATCGGCGGCTCGTACGGAGCCGGCAACTACTCGATGTGCGGCCGGGCCTATTCACCTCGCTTCCTGTGGATGTGGCCGGGCTCGAAGATCTCCGTGATGGGCGGCGAGCAGGCGGCGTCCGTCCTCGCCACCGTCCGCCGCGACCAACTGGAGGCCCACGGCGAGCAGTGGCCGGCCGAGGCGGAGGAGGAGTTCAAGCGCCCCGTCCGCGAGCAGTACGAGCGCCAGGGCAACGCCTACTACGCCACCGCCCGCCTCTGGGATGACGGCGTGATCGACCCGATGGACACCCGCACTGTCGTCGGCCTCGCCCTCACCGCCTGCGCCAACGCCCCGCTTCCGCCGCCCGGCCCGTACGGGGTCTTCCGGATGTGACCCCGCCCCGGCGGGTGTGACCCGCCCCTCCCACGCGACCTCTCCTCTCCTGTCGGTGTGACCCCGCTCCTGCGGGCGTGACTCCCGCGGCGCCGGCGCACCGCCCGGGCCGGCGCCCTCCCCTCCCCGCCGCCACTCCGCCGCCACCTCCTTCGTACGGCTCCCCTCGACCCGGAGGAACGCCTCCCATGTTCGACACAGTTCTGGTCGCCAACCGCGGCGAGATCGCCCTCCGGGTGATCCGCACCCTGCGGCGGCTCGGCGTGCGCTCGGTCGCCGTGTTCAGCGACGCCGACACCGACGCGCCGCACGTCCGCGAGGCCGACATCGCCGTCCGGCTCGGCCCCGCCGACCGCAGCGACAGCTCGGCGGCCGAGACCTACCTGCGCACCGACCAGATCCTCGCCGCCGCCCGCCGCACCGGGGCCCAGGCCGTGCACCCCGGTTACGGCTTCCTCGCCGAGAACGCCGGCTTCGCCCGCGCTTGCGCCGACGCCGGCCTCGTCTTCATCGGACCTCCTCCCGGTGCGGTCGAGCTGATGGGTGACAAGATCAACGCCAAGGAAGCCGTCCGAACCGCCGGCGTTCCGGTGGTCCCCGGCAGCCAGGCCACCGCGCCCACCGACGGGGAACTCCTCGCCGCCGCCGAGGAGATCGGCTACCCCGTCCTGCTCAAGCCGTCCGCCGGAGGCGGCGGCAAGGGTATGCGCCTCGTGCGGGACCGCGCCGACCTGCCCACCGAGATCGCCGCCGCCCGCCGCGTCGCCCGGACCGCCTTCGGCGACGACACCCTGCTGCTGGAACGCTGGGTCGACCGGCCGCGCCACATCGAGGTGCAGGTGCTCGCCGACGCCCACGGCACCACCGTCCACCTCGGCGAGCGCGAATGCAGCCTCCAGCGCCGCCATCAGAAACTGATCGAAGAAGCCCCCTCCGTTCTGCTCAATGCCGAGACCCGCGCCGCGATGGGCGCCGCGGCCGTCCGCGCCGCGGAGTCCTGCGGCTACACCGGGGCCGGCACCGTGGAATTCATCGTTCCCGGCATCGACCCGGACTCCCCCGCCACCGCCTCCACCGAGGGGGTACGGGACTTCTTCTTCATGGAGATGAACACCCGTCTCCAGGTCGAACACCCCGTCACCGAACTCGCCGTCGCCGTCGGCGATGATTCAGCCCGACTCGACCTGGTCGAGTGGCAGCTGCGGATCGCCTCGGGCGAACGGCTCTCCTTCGATCAGTCCGACATCTCCTTCCTGGGCCACGCCATCGAGGCCCGGATCTGCGCCGAGGACCCGGAACGGGACTTCCTGCCCACCGGCGGCCGCATCCTCGTTCTGGAGGAGCCCCAGGGCGAGGGCGTGCGAGTCGACTCCGGAGTCGCCCCGGGATCCGTCGTCACCAGCGCCTACGACCCGATGCTTGCCAAGGTCATCGCGTACGGGCCCGACCGCCCGACCGCGCTGCGCCGGCTCCGCGCCGCACTGGCCGACACCCGCATCCTCGGCGTCACCACCAACACCGGCTTCCTGCGACGGCTGCTCGCACACCCCGAGGTCGTCGCCGGCCGACTGGACACCGGCCTGGTGGAACAGACGGCCCAACAGCAGCCCGCCCTGCTCGCCTCGCCGTACTCCCCGGCGAACGCGCCGAGCGACGCGAACGAGACCGGCGAGGCCGACAAGGCCAACGAGGCCGATGGCACGCACGAGGCCGATGCCACAACTGCCGACCCGCTGACGGCCGAGACGCCACCACCTGCCCACCTCCTCTACTACGCGGCCGCGCTGGCGCGGCACCTGGACCTCACCCCGGCCGCCGACCCCGGCGGCTGGACCGACCCCTTCTCCCTTCCCTCCGGCTGGCGCCTGAGCGGCACCCCCGCCTGGACCACCCACCGACTCCGTACCCCCGGCCAGGATCCGGTCTCGGTGCGCATCCGTTCGATCACTGCGGGCAACGTAGCCGATGCCACTGACAATCCCGCCGAGCTCACCCGCGAGGTCGAGCTCCGGCTCGGCGCCGGGCCCGTCCACCGTGCCCGCGCGACCCGGACCGCCGACCGGCTGCACCTGACCGTCGACGGTCTGCAGACCACGTTCGCGCTGGCCACCGACGCCGCTCCCGGCCTCGCCGCCGGCCCGGTGACCTGGCTCGGCGTCGAGGGCGACGCCTGGTCGCTGCACGCCCACGACCCGGTGGGCGAGCGCGCCGCCGGAACCGCCGCCCACCACGGCGCCCTGACCGCCCCGATGCCCGGGACCGTCACCGTCGTCAAGACCACGACGGGCGAGACGGTCCGCAAGGGCCAGCCCCTGCTCGTGCTGGAGGCCATGAAGATGGAACACGTGATCGCCGCCCCGCACGACGGTGTCGTGGCCGAGCTGCGGGCCACCGCCGGCGCCACCGTCGCGATGGAGGAACTGCTGGTCGTGGTCGCCCCGGCCGGGGACGGCGCCGACGAGCAGGGCGCCCCCGCGACCGCCGGGGTGCGGTCATGACCGCACCCGCCCGCGAGCCCGACGCGCTGGACCTGGGCCTGCCCGACCCCGTCCGCGCCCCCGGCCTGCCCGAGGAGGTCCGGATCCACGAGGTCGGACCGCGCGACGGGCTGCAGAACGAGGGCTCCCTGGTGCCCGTGGAGGTCAAGGCGGAGTTCATCGCCCGGCTCGCGGCCGCCGGGCTGCGCACCGTCGAGGCCACCAGCTTCGTCCACCCGAAATGGGTCCCTCAGCTGGCCGACGCCGAGGAGCTGATGCCCCGGCTCACCGACCTGCCGGAGCGCCACCCCGGCCTTCGGCTGCCGGTACTGGTGCCCAACGAACGCGGCCTCGACCGGGCGCTCGCCCACCACGCCACCGACGTCGCGGTGTTCGCCAGCGCCACCGAGACCTTCGCCCGCCGCAACCTCAACCGCTCGGCGGACGAGGCGATGGCCATGTTCCGCCCGGTCGTGGCGCGGGCGACCGAGGCCGGGCTGGCGGTCCGCGGCTACCTCTCGATGTGCTTCGGAGACCCCTGGGAGGGTCCGGTCCCGGTCTCCCAGGTGGTCGCGTACGGCGTGCGGCTGCTGGAGATGGGCTGCGCGGAGCTGAGCCTCGGCGACACCATCGGCGTGGCCACCCCCGGGCAGGTCGGCGCCCTGCTGGCCGGCTTCGCGCGGGCCGGGGTGCCGGCCGACCGGCTCGCCGTGCACTTCCACGACACCTACGGCCAGGCACTCAGCAACACCCTGGCGGCCCTGCGCGAGGGGGTCACCACGGTGGACGCGTCGGCGGGCGGCCTCGGCGGCTGCCCGTACGCGAAGAGCGCCACCGGCAACCTGGCCACCGAGGACCTGGTGTGGATGCTGCACGGGCTCGGCATCCGGACCGGGGTCGACCTGCGCGCGCTGGTCGCCACCAGCGGGTGGATGGCCGAGCGGCTCGGCCGTCCGAGCCCGTCCCGCACCGTCCAGGCGCTGCTCGGCGCCGCCCGGGGCTGACCCCGCCCCACCACCGCTCCCCGGTGCCGGCCGCGCGGAATCCCGGCCGCGGCCAGCACCGGGCACCACGTTCATCGCCCAACCACACCGTGCGACCGTCACACCGTCAGACGGGCGCCGGTCGTCCCGCTCACGCCCGCGGCCACCCCGGCCGGGCTCCAGGAGGATCACCGTGTTCGACCACCGGCTCAGCAGCGAGTACGAGGAACTGCGACGCACCGTCGCCGAGTTCGCCCAGGACGTGGTGGCGCCGAAGATCGGCGGGTTCTACGAGCGGGAGGAGTTCCCCTACGAGATCGTCCGCGAGATGGGGCGCATGGGCCTGTTCGGCCTGCCCTTCCCGGAGGAGTACGGCGGCATGGGCGGCGACTACTTCGCGCTGGGCATCGCCCTGGAGGAACTCGCCCGGGTCGACTCCTCGGTGGCGATCACCCTGGAGGCGGCCGTCTCGCTCGGCGCGATGCCGATCCACCGGTTCGGGACGGAGGAGCAGAAGCGCGAGTGGCTGCCCCGGCTGACCTCCGGCGAACTCCTCGGCGCCTTCGGTCTGACCGAGCCCGAGGGCGGCTCGGACGCCGGCGCGACCCGCACGACCGCGCGGTACGACGAGACCACCGACGAGTGGGTCATCAACGGCACCAAGTGCTTCATCACCAACTCCGGCACGGACATCACCGGTCTGGTCACCGTCACCGCACTCACGGAACCGATCGCTCGTTCGAGTGAAGAAGGCGAATTCCGCTCGCCAACGCGCGAAATCTCTTCCATTATCGTGCCCACCGGGACCCCGGGGTTCCAGGTATCGAAGAAGTACTCGAAGGTCGGGTGGAACGCATCCGACACCCGCGAACTGTCCTTTACCGACTGCCGCGTTCCCGCGGCCAACCTGCTGGGCGAGCGTGGCCGAGGCTACGCCCAGTTCCTGCGGATCCTCGACGAGGGCCGCATCGCGATCGCGGCCCTGGCCACCGGCCTGGCCCAGGGATGCGTCGACGAGTCCGTCAAGTACGCCGGCACACGCCGGGCCTTCGGTCGGCCGATCGGCGCCAACCAGGCCATCCAGTTCAAGCTCGCCGACATGGAGCTGCGCGCCCACACCTCTCGCCTGGCCTGGCGGGACGCCGCCTCCCGGCTGCTGCACGGCGAACCGTTCAAGAAGGAGGCCGCGATCGCGAAGCTGTACTCGTCCGAGGCCGCCGTCGACAACGCCCGCGAGGCGACCCAGATCCACGGCGGGTACGGCTTCATGAACGAGTTCCCGGTCGCCCGCTTCTGGCGCGACTGCAAGATCCTGGAAATCGGGGAGGGCACATCGGAGGTTCAGCGCATGCTCATCGCCCGGGAGATCGGCGCCGGGTTCTGATCCGGCCCCACCGGAGCAACTACCCGCTCCTCAGACGACATTGAGGAGCCCCCGACGCAGAGGAGCGGGCCTACGTCGGCGGGGCGGTCGACGCCAGTAGCGGCCGACACCATCGGCCGACAACGGAGAGACGCCTCCGGGGGCGCGGACACGCCACGCCCGACGGAGCGTCAGGGGATCACGATCACGGGGCGGTTGGCCCGCCGCGCCAGCCGCCCGGAGACCGAGCCGAAGATCTTGCCGAGCAGGCCGTGCGTCGTGCCGACGACGATCGCGTCGGCGGCGTACTCGCGGCCGACCTCCTCGATCTCGTGGCAGATGTCGCCGCCCCGCTCGATCAGGATCCACGGCACCCCGGTGAGGAAGTCCGCGCAGGCGAGCTCCAAGCCCAGGACCTCGGTCCGGTGGTCGGGGAGGTCGACGAAGACGGGAGGTTCACAGCCTGCCCAGACAGTGGCGGGCAGGCGGTTGGCGACGTGCACGATCACCAGGCCGCACTGCGAACGGCGCGCCATGCCCACCGCGTACGCGAGGGCGCGCTCGCTCGACAGGGAGCCGTCGAAGCCGACGACCACGCCGTGCTGGAAGACCGGGTCGAGGGAGCGTGCGGACGCGTCCCGGGCCGTCGACTCGGTGTGCGCGCCGGGCAGGCCGGACGCCTCCGGGCGCTCGGCGCCCGGGCCCAGGCGGCCCGTCACCGGAGAACCTGCGGGGTCGGCCGGGTGCCCGCCACGCCGCTGGCGAGGCCCTGGACGGTCGTGCCGGGCGAGGCCGCCCCGTCGGACCAGGCCGCACAGAGCGCGCACGAGGCCCCGGGGAGCGCCCGGCTCCAGGCCTGCTTCCTCGGCGCCCGGGATGAGATCGGCGGTACCAGCGACGCCCGAGGTGCCAGCCGGTTCGTCGGCTTCGTCGGCTCGCTGGGCGGCGGCGTCGCCAACCCGCTCACCGACAACCCGCTCGCCGACGTACTCGTCGACACGATCATCAGCCCGCCCGCCCCCACGCTCACCCCCGTGCTCGTCGGCCGGTACGCAGCACGGCTCGTCGGCCTGGGCGTCGACCTGGCCATCGGCCTGCCTGCTGGCGGGCAGACGACCCGATGCATCGGCGTGGCCGTCGGCTGGAGCGAGGTCCGCGCGGCCGCCGTCGTCCCCGGTGTCCGCGCCCGCGTTGCGGGGCGCGTCCGGCTCCACCGGTCGGAAGGACTCAAAACCAGCCATGGCTCACGGCTCTTCATGGGAGAGGGGCCGACAGGAGAGGACAACGCCGCCCGGGCAGCAGGCCCGCCCACGGGATGACGTCGGTCTGCGCCGCGCAGCACCGTATGTGACCTGTTCCTTTCAGAGTACGACGGGTGTGAGGCCCAGCCCAGCGGTGAGGCCTCGGAGCGGCATTGTTCCCGCGAAAGGAGGATGCGCCCGCCGTCGGCAGTGCGCCCTGCCCGCAGGCCACGCGCCCCCTCCAGAAAGGAGGTTCCCTGGAGCTTGACTGAGCGGACCGGGCGACGCAACAGGCCTGCCGGACACCGTGACCGGACTGTCATGGATCGGCGACGATCCGTTGCGACACGTCGCGAACCGTCACGTCCCGCCAGCCTCAGCCGGCCCGCCCGGACCCACCCGTACGCCAGGTTCTGGAACCCGTTTCAGCCACTACGTACGGCTTCGCGACGCGGTCTGGCATTTGCCAGGTGCATAGGCGCGGCCGCTGGCACCATGCTCGGCATGCCCCTGCTCCTGTTCGACCTCGACAACACGCTGCTCCCCAGGGACGCCGCTTTCCGGGCCTGGGCTCAGGATTTCCTGTCCGAGCGCGACCTGCCGCCCGGAGACCTCGACTGGTTCGTCACCCTCGACGGCGGCGGCTACGTGCCGCGCAGCACCGTACTGTCCGCCGTCCGGCGCCGCTACGGGTTGGACGTCTCCGTCGAGTTCCTGCTCGCCCACTACCGACGCGGCATCAACTCCCATATCCACTGCCCGCCCGGACACGTCGACGCGCTGCGGGCGGCACGGGCGGCCGGGTGGACGCTCGGCATCGTCAGCAACGGCGGCACCCGGCCGCAGTTGGAGAAGATCCGGCTGACCGGGCTGGGGCCGTTGGTCGACGGCTGGGTCATCTCCGAGGAGGCCGACTGCGTCAAACCGGATCCGCTGATCTTCGAGATAGCCGCCCAGCGGTGCGGCGTCGCACCCACCGGGACGTGGGCCGCGCACACCTGGATGGTCGGGGACCACGCGCCCGCGGACATCGCCGGCGCCGAACTGGCCGGCCTGCGCAGCGTCTGGCTGCACCACGGCCGGCCCTGGGCCGAGAGCGGCTACCGGCCGACGCTGAAGGCGGCCGGCCTGCCGGAGGCCGTCGGCCAGGTGCTCGCCGCACGCGGCGCGCCGTCGGCCAGGCCGGGCCTGCGCGCGGGTGGGCCGGTCCAGCGGCGGTCCGCCGGGGTGCCGGTGCGCGCGGGGGCGCTCACCGGCGCGCGGACCAGCGCACAGCTGACGGAATCCGCCCCTGACGGCCCGTTCACGCCTGCCGCCGTGAACGCCGGAGCGGCGAGTGCCCCCGATGGTTCGACGGCGGGGTCGGATGTCCGAAACCGCACCGGCGAGTTTGCCGTGGTCGCCGACAGCCGTCCTGGCCTGATCCCCGGCGCGGGCCAGGCGACGGACCGCGGGTCGAGCGTGCTGCGCCCCGTCGCGGTGGCGCGCCCAACGGCCGTCCGCACGGCGGCGGATGGGGTCGGGCCCGCGCGGACCACGTTCGCCGTGGCACCGGCGGCGGCCGCCCCGTAGCGCCCTGCTTGAAGGCGCCACCTCGCGCACCCCTCCCCACACGCCTTCACGCACCCCACCGCACCGCACTCCACCCAACCGCACCGCACCGCACCGCACCGCACCGCAACCAGCGACCCGCTCCGCACCTGGCGACGACCCGCCGCGGGGCGGCCCGGCCATCAGCCGTGCGCGGAGGTCCGGGTCCACCAGCAGGTGCGGGCCTGCTCGGTGAACCCGAGCTTGCGGTAGAGCGGTTCGCCGAGCGAGGTGGCGACCAGGGTGGCCGGGCGATCGGGGTGCGCATGGGCCAGGGCGGTCTGGAGCACGACGCGGGCCACGCCCTGGCCGCGCCGGCTGGGCAGGGTGGCGACCCAGTACACCCCGGTGGCCCGGCCGTCGTCGTAGGTGAGGCAGGTGCCGGCGGTGGCGCCGTCGACGCGGCCCAGCCAGGCCCGGAGCCCGGATTCGCGCAGGAGCTGTTCCGGCAGCGCGTCGCCACGGGTCCAGGGCTGCCGGGCGGGCAGCGGGAAGCCGTCCACGATCGCACGCTCGACCTGCGCGAACGCATCGCCGTCCAGCGCCTCATCGACCGTCAGGGATCCTCCGCGGTAAGCCTCCGAGCGGAAGGGGAGGACGGCCGGTACGCCGTCGACCGGGCCGGGTTCACGGGTCATCACCGGCATGACCGGCATCCGGGTGGCGCCGAACCGGGTCAGGTCGAGTGCGCCGTACGGGTCCTCCAGGGTGAAGCAGATGGTTTCCCACTCCTTCAGGAGGTCCGCCAATTCACCTTCCACCAGAGCTGGTTCGATATACGGACCGGTGACCACGAAGCGGTGCGAGTCCTCCGGGGTGCGGGCGCAGCGGACCGCCGTCAAGCCCGGGCGGGTGCGGAACCGCCAGCCGTGCACGCGGGCTTGGGCGAGCCAGAAGGCGGCGGCGTTGTCGTTGGCCTGTTCGAGCCGGCTGTTGGTGTTCACGGCAGGACGGTAACCCGGACGTCACGCCCAGGTTTCGCCGCCCCGGCCCTGGCCGGATGAAGCCTGGGAGGCGCACGAGCTCATTTCGTGCGCCCTCTCGTGCACCGCCGATTTTCGGTCAATTTCGCGCCAATCCCTCCCGCTTGGGCAAATCCGCAGCCCAGACCCGCCGACCGGGCGCGCGCGGGCCGGACGCCCCAGGAGCGGCCCCGCGACAACCAGCCACCGTTACACCGGCCCTCTTCCCAGAAGGGTCGACGGGTGCCACGCTTCGTGATCGAATGCATCACGCCAAATTGCCATGTCGACATAGCGTCGGATGGTGAACTTGTCACAACGGCAATGGTCAACCCGATAGATTTCGATCTTGGCGAGCAGTGCCGCACCACCCACACCACACCACCGAGGGGGCTTGAGCGCCTTGAGCAGGGTGAGCAGGAGCGACGCGGGTCCTGACAGCGGCCAGGCGGCGGCCGGTATCGCGGCTCGGTCCGCGAGAAGCACCGGCACCTCCGCGACCGCCGCCACCACCCGCAACTCCGGCACCCCGGGCGCCGCCTCGCACTCCTCGTACCCCACAGTGCCCTCCACCGGCACCGCCGCCACCGGCACCCCGGCCGCGGCCGCAGAGCACGGCGGAGCGGCACACGGCGGGCAGGCGTACGGCGGTCCCGCGTACGGCGGGCAGGCATACGGCGGAGCGGCACACGGCGGAGCAGTGCACGGCGGCCAGCAGTCGCACTCCGGACAGTCCGTCAGCCGAGGCGCCGTCAGCCCGGCGCAGGCCTACGGCGCCGACTTCCCGGCCTACCCCGGCTACCCGGGGACGGGCGCGACGAACGGCGCGATCGGGGCGAACGGCACTCCTGGCCTGAACGGCGCCCCCACCGGCTCCCTGGGCGGCCCGCTCGCCGGCCTCCCCCTGGGCTCCCCCGGCCACGGCCCGCTGGGCCACGGCGGTGGCCCGGGCGCGAACGGCTCGTCGACCCCGATGACGGTCTCCGCCCCGCGCAAGCTCTCCGGCCGCCGCCGCCGGGAGACCGTCGCGGTGCTGATCTTCGGCGGCGCCCCGATCTTCGAGAGCTCGATCCCGCTGTCCGTCTTCGGCGTCGACCGCCAGGACGCCGGGGTGCCGCGCTACCGGCTGCTGGTCTGCGCCGGCGAGGACGGCCCGCTCGCCACCACCGGCGGCCTCACCCTCTCCGCTCCGTACGGTCTGGAGGCCCTCGCCCGGGCCGGCACGATCGTCGTACCGGCCTGGCGCTCGATCTCGCAGCCCCCGCCGGTCGAGGCGATCACCGCCCTGCGCAAGGCCCACCACGAGGGCGCGCGGATCATCGGGCTCTGCACCGGCGCCTTCGTCCTGGCCGCCGCCGGCCTGCTCGACGGCCGTCCGGCGACCACCCACTGGATGTACGCACCGACGCTGGCCAAGCGCTACCCCCGGGTGCACGTGGACCCGCGCGAGCTCTTCGTCGACGACGGCGACGTGCTCACCTCCGCCGGCACCGCCGCCGGCATCGACCTGTGCCTGCACGTGGTGCGCAGCGACCACGGCGCCGAGGCGGCCAACGCGCTGGCCCGCCGCCTGGTGGTCCCGAGCCGTCGCAGCGGCGGCGGACAGGCCCAGTACATCGATCAGTCTTTACCGGAGGAGATCGGCAACGACCCGCTGGCCGAGGTGGTCACCTGGGCGTTGGAGAACCTCAACCAGCAGTTCGACGTCGAGGTGCTGGCGGCCCGCGCGTACATGAGCCGACGCACCTTCGACCGGCGGTTCCGCACGCTCACCGGCAGCGCGCCGCTGCAGTGGCTGATCACCCAGCGGGTGCTCCAGGCGCAGCGGCTGCTGGAGACCTCGGAGCTGTCGGTGGACGACGTCGCCCGCCGGTGCGGGTTCCGTTCGCCGGTGGCGCTGCGCGGGCACTTCCGCCGCCAGCTCGGGGTCTCGCCGGCCGCGTACCGGACCAGCTACCGGGCGCGCCGGCCCGGGCCGCAGTCGGCGGTGCCGACCGGTCCGCACGGCGGCGACCTGCGGCTGCCCGGCGCGCTGCCGCACGCGGCGGCCGCGGCCGGGTCGGCGGCGGGCGCGGCGCTGTTCGGCGGGGCACACGGCACGCAGCACGGCACGCAGCACGGCACGCAGCACGGCGCGCAGCCCGCGTACCCGTTCCCGGCCGGGAACGGCGCACCGGCGCAGGCCGGACCGCACGGCCAGCCGCTGCCGCACGGCGCGTCACCGGCCTCGGCGGGGCAGCCGGGCCCGCACGGCCAGCCCGGCCCGTTCGCCCCGGGGCAGGCCGGGACGCCGGCCGACCGGGCCTTCCACGCCCGTGCCGGGCAGCCGTACCCGCACCAGCAGGCCGCGCAGCAGCCGCACCCCGGGCAGCAGGGTGCGGGGCGCGGTCCGGTGCGGTCGCCGCTGGTGCCGCCGCAGGCCGGGTCGGGGGCGGGGCGTCCGCCGCGCACCGCGGAGCACGCGGCGGCGGAGGACGGCCACCCCCAGCCGGGGGCGCGCGGCCAGGGGCAGGGACACCGCAGTGCGGTCGAACGGCCCGCGGACGAACCGGGTGCCGCGGCGGGCTCCGCCCGCGGTCACGGCTCGGCGAGCGGCCGGGTGCCGGCCCCCGCCCCCACCGGGCAGCCGACGACCGGGGCGGGCGAGCTCCGGGGCCGGCAGGCACGGGTGCCGCAGGCCCGTCCGCAGGGCGGCCGGACGGCGGCGACCGACGGTGCCCGGGCGGCGCGCGAGGCCCGTCCGGCCCGGGACGGTCACGCGGTCCGGACCGGGCGGGAGGGCGAGCGGCCGGACGGCCACGGCCCGCACGGCGGCGCGGAGGAGCACCAGGCCGAGGGCTGTGCCCCGGAGCCCCGCTCGGCTCCGCCGGTCCCCGCGGCGCGTGATCGCGCCGTAGGGTGAGTTGTGTGAATGACCGTTTGGTATGGATCGACTGTGAAATGACCGGCCTCGACCTCGACCAGGACGCCCTGGTCGAGGTCGCGGCACTGGTGACGGACTCCGAGCTCAACATCCTCGGTGAGGGTGTGGACGTCATCATCCGCCCGCCGGCGGAGGCGCTGGCGGGCATGCCCGAGGTGGTGCGCGCGATGCACACCTCCTCCGGCCTGCTGGAGGAACTGGAGCAGGGCGTGACGCTGGCCGAGGCCGAGGCGCGGGTGCTCGCGTACATCCGCGAGCACGTGCCGGAGGCCGGCCGGACGCCGCTGTGCGGGAACTCGGTGGCCACCGACCGCGGCTTCCTCGCCCGGGACATGCCGGCCCTGGAGAAGCACCTGCACTACCGGATCGTGGACGTCTCCTCGATCAAGGAGCTGGCCCGCCGCTGGTACCCGAAGGCGTACTACAACAGCCCGCAGAAGGGCGGCAACCACCGGGCGCTCGCCGACATCCGCGAGAGCATCGACGAACTGCGGTACTACCGCGAGGCGGTGTTCGTCCCGCAGCCCGGACCGGACACCGACACCGCGCGCGCCATCGCCGAGAAGTACCAGGCCCCGGAGGGCTGACCGGAGGAGCCCGGGGGAGGTGCCCGCGTTCGCCTGGACGAAAGCCTGGCGCGAGCACCCTCCCGGATCCTGTAGAGTTCTTCCTGTCGGAACGGGAACGCGGAAGCGGGAACGAGCCGGACAGATGGTGGGTGTAGCTCAGTTGGTAGAGCACCTGGTTGTGGTCCAGGTGGCCGCGGGTTCAAGTCCCGTCACTCACCCCAGAGCCTGAGGGCCGATCTCTTCGAGAGATCGGCCCTCAGGCGTTTTCGCGTTTCCTCAACTGCCCACCACGGTTCGGGTTTTCCCGGCACAGGCCTGCCGCCAGAAGCTACCGGCTAGTAACATTCCTGCCATGACCACACCTTCGATCGGCCAGCTGCTCGACTCCACCGTGCCGATGGCGCACACCCTCAAGCTGGAGTACCTGGAGACCGCCCCGGACCGCGCCGTACTGCGACTGCCCGACCAGCCCGCGTACCACAACCACGTCGGCGGACCGCACGCCGGCGCGATGTTCACCCTCGCCGAGTCCGCCAGCGGCTGCATCGTGCTCGCCGCCTTCGGCGACCAGCTCTCCCGGGCCGTGCCGCTCGCGGTGAACGCCGAGATCGCCTACAAGAAGCTCGCCATGGGCGAGGTCACCGCCACCGCCGTCCTCGGTCGCCCCGCCGCCGAGGTCGTCGCCGAGCTGGACGCCGGCGGCCGCCCCGAGTTCCCGGTCACCGTCGAGATCACCCGCGCCGACGGCGCCGTCACCGGTGTGATGACCGTCACCTGGACGCTGCGCCCCAACTCCTGACCGCGCCACGGCCGGTGGCCCCGGGCAACCCGGCCCCGGGGCCACCCGTGCGATGACTGTCCGTGACGGCGGGCGTGACCTCACGACCCGTCCGCTCGTTCTCAACTCACATGCGAGCCAATCACGCGACCAAGCCCCAGGAACCCGCCCCCCGCGGCGTCGGCGCACGGCGCGCGATCGGCCGGTGGCTGCCCCGCGTCCTCGCCGCCGGCGGCGCC
Source organism: Kitasatospora sp. NPDC088861 (assembly GCF_044750105.1). NCBI lineage: Bacteria > Bacillati > Actinomycetota > Actinomycetes > Kitasatosporales > Streptomycetaceae > Kitasatospora > Kitasatospora sp. NPDC088861. The sequence continues at coordinate 58,953 of NZ_JBIVJF010000030.1, read as the reverse complement.
CTCCTCGCCCAACTCGGGGGCTTCGGCGCGCAGGGCGCCTCCGCCGACCCGCTGCCGGACCAGACCCGCCCCGCCGTCCGCCGCACCCTGGCCGGCGGGCCGCCCGGCCGGCTCGTCCAGGCCGGGCGGCCCGCGCACGACGGGCCGTCGACCGAGCGGTCCGACGCCCCCGGGCGCCCGGCGGCCGAGGAGACCGACCGCCCCTCCCCCGGGCTCGCCGGGGAACTGACCGGCACCGTCCCCGACGCCGGGATCGACGGCGCCACCGGCACGGTCGGCAGCGTCTTCCAGGACCGGATCCGGGCCGGCGGCCTCCCCCTGCCCGGCCAACGGGCCGCCGTCCCCGACGCCTTCGCGATCGCCTCCGGCCTGCTCGACACCGTTCCCGCCCAGGGCCGCCCCGCCGAGACCCGCGCCTCCCGGGAGGGCGGGCCCGCCGAACTGCCCGCCACCGCACGGTCCGGCGCCGCCGGAGGCCGCTCCGCCGCACCGGCCGCCACCACCCGCCCGTCCGGGGCGGCCGACGCGCCCCCGGTCCAGGAGGCCACCGCCCCGGACGGGCGGAGCGCGGCCGGACCCGCCACGAGCCGTGACCGGACGGGCGCCACCACCGCCCCGCCGGTCGGGCCCGGCGCACCCGCCCAGCCGCCCGAAACCCTCGTGCTCGCCGACACCGCCACGGTGACGGCCGTGGGCGACGGCTCCGCCACCGCGACCGCCGTCCTCGCGCCGATCGCCGCCGGGCTGCTGCTGACCGGCGCGGCCATGTGCAAGCACCGCGGCCTGCCGCGCGGGCACTGACCGGGCTCACGCTCCTGGCGACGGCTCCAGCGCCGGCCGCGGACGCGCACGCCCGGGGGCGAACCGGGCGGCGTGCTGCCGATCCGGGTCGCACTCCTCGCCGGACGGGACGGCTCCGCGTCCGGACCGGAGTCGGGATGCCGAGCCGCCGCAGGCCGGACGGCGACCGCCGCTGTCAGCCGCGACCCGGACCACCGTCAAAGGATTTCAGGCGGCGGTGGGCAACCCCGCCGGGCGGTCAGCCAGGAGGTCAGCCGGGCGCCCCGCCGAGCGGTGAGCCGGACGCGGCCCCGCCGGGCGGTCAACCGGGCAGTCAGCCGGGAGGTCAGCGGAAGACGCCCGGGGGCGGGGCCGGGGAGGGGGCGGCGGTGGCGTCCGTGGCGGGGACGGCCCCGGCGGCGAACGCGGTGAGGGCGGGGCCGTGTTCGACCCGGCCGAGGGCGGCATCGGAGGCGACGCGGCGGGTGAGGTCGGCGATCGGGAGGGGGGCGTGCGCGCCGGCGAGGACGAGGTTGCCGAAGCGCTTGCCGCGCAGGACGGCGGGGTCGGCGACCAGGCACAGTTCGGGGAAGACCGCACCGAGGGTGGCGATCTGGGAGCGGGCGAAGGGCAGCGCCGAGCCGTCGGCGATGTTGGCCGCGTACCAGCCGCCGGGGGCGAGGGCGCGGGCGGCGAGGGCGGTGAACTCGACGGTGGTGCAGTGGGCCGGGGTGCGGGCGCCGGAGAAGACGTCGGTGATGACCAGGTCGGCGCTGCCCTCGGGGGTGCGTTCGAGCACGCTGCGGGCGTCGGCGCCGCGCACCTTGATCTGCCAGCTGCGTTCCAACGGCAGCTCGGTGCGGACGAGTTCGGTGAGCGCGGTGTCGATCTCGGCGACCTGCTGGCGGGAGCGGGGCCGGGTGGCCGCGACGTAACGGGCCAGGGTGAGGGCGCCGCCGCCGAGGTGCAGCACGGTGAGCGGGCGGCCGGACGGGGCGACCAGGTCGATCAGGTGGCCGAGCCGGCGCTGGTACTCGAAACCGAGGTGGGTGGGGTCGGCGAGGTCGACCATGGACTGCGGGGCGCCGTCGATCAGCAGCGACCAGGCGGCGGGGCGGTCCCGGTCGGGGCGCAGTTCGGCGAGGCCGGAGCCGACCGGGCGGGTGAGCGGGCCCTGAGCATGGGTGCGGCCGCCGGGGCCGGTGACGTCCGGCCCGGTGTCGCGCTCGGTGCCGCGCTCGGTGCCGCGGCCCGTGCCCCGGGCTGCTCTGCTGCTTCGTCCCATGACCGCCATTATCGCCGCCGGGCGGGGCGGCCTCGCCGGTCAGGGAGGTCCGGGGGCGTGCCAGGTGGATCCGGCCGGAGGGGCGGGCCAGGCTCGCGGGCCCGGCGGGATCCGCACGGCACGCCCGCTAGAACGGGCCGAGGCCGCCTGCGGTGAGCGTGCAGGCGGCCTCGCAGAGGGCGGATCGGAGCACCCAGGCGTCGGTGGGACGGGCGGCGCAGGCGGCGCCGGAGGGGGGCATCACCCACCGTGGGTCGGTGGCGGTCGGCAGCAGGGCGCCGGCGGTACAGGAACTGCCGGGCAGGTGCCAGGTCTCGCTGGTGCCGGCGGGGACGAGGAAGGTGACGGTGCTGCCGTTGCGGCTCTGCAGGACGGCTCCGCAGGCCCTGCGGAGCCGCAGGATGTCCACCGCCTCCAGGCCGTGCCGCAGGGCGACCGTCACGGTGTCGCAGGCGGTGACGAGGGTGTCCTGGTCCGGTCCGGGGCCGAGGCGGTGGCCGGGGTGCCGGCCGCCGCGGGGCGCGCGTCCGCCTTCGACCGGGCCCCGGCCGGGGATCCGGTCGTCGGCCGGGTCGGGGAGCAGGGCGGGGGCGGCGCCGGCGAGCACGCCGCCGGCGGCCGGTCGGTACTGCGGCAGTCCGGTGGCCATCATGGGCCCTCCTGTACCTCGTCGGGTCGGAAGCGCCGCCGCCCGGGAGGTGGGGGCCGCGGGGACGGACGGCAGGCCGGGGCGACGGCCTGGGCTTCCACGTATCAGGACAACGCGGCGGACACCGCGCAGGCCACGGGGCGCCTTACAGCAAGGCATGGCATTTCATGGCGGATAACCCGCAACCGCGCCCGCTTTATACCGAATTGGGGGCACATCTCCCAGGAACCGGCTGTGGTCGACCGGTCACGCCCGGTACTGTCGGTGGCGGGTCGCGACGACCCCACCGGCCACACCGGGCCGTTCCCGCACCGTCGCGCACCACCGTGCCGACACCCGGACCGTACCCGCACTTCGCCCCCGCACCCGACACCCGCGCACCTCCGGCGCCGCCGGCCGCGCCCCCGCACCACCACCCTCCGCACGACCACGGAGCGCACCATGGCAGCCACCCCACCGGCCGAGCCGAACCGCCCGTCACCCAACGCCGTGATGCGCGCACTGCGCGGCGACCGCTCACCCGGCGAGTTCGCCATGGCCGTGCGCCGGGCGGCCCGGGAGATCGGGGAGCACGTCTCCTGCGACGCCCGCTACGTCGGACGGGTCGAATCCGGTGAGATCCGCTGCCCCAACTACGCCTACGAGCGGGTCTTCCGGCACATGTGGCCGGATCGCACGCTCACCGAACTCGGCTTCTCCCCCCGGACCGCCGTCCGCCGCCGCCCGGCGGACGGTGCCGGCGGGAGGGCCGAAGCCCCCCCGCTCCACCCACCGTTCCCGCCCCCGCCCGCCCCGCGCTCACCACTCTCCACTCAACTCCCGTACGCTGCCTCGCCGTACGCGGACCCAGCCGCTCCGACCAAGCCCCCGTGGCCGAAGGCCGTCGCGGTGCCCCGGGGGCCTGATGGATCGCCCTATCTCGACGAGGAGAACGACGACGTGCGTCGCCGTACGTTCCTGGCCGGCGGCCCGACCGCGCTGGCCACCGTGATCGGCATCGACCGGCCGACCGTGGCCGCCGCCGCGGCCACCGGCAGTGCCGCCACCGACCCCGCCGCACCGGTGCTGTTCGAGCCCGGCCCCGGCGCCTTCGTGCCCGGCCGCCCCGGGCCGGTACCGCCACCCCGCAAGGTCGGCGCCGCCGAGGTGCTCGGCGTCGAGGAGGCCGTCCGGGAGATCCGGCTGGCCGACGACGCGCACGGCGGCGACACCCTGTTCGAACGCGCCGGGCAGTCGCTGCGCACCGCCTACCTGCTGCTCAACGAGGGCGAGTACAGCGCGGAGACCGAACGCCGGCTCCAGGCCGGAGCCGGCGAACTCGCCATCTCGGTGGGCTGGTTGGCGCACGACTCGAACCGGCTGGCAGACGCCCGCTCGCTCTACGCCGAGGCGCTCGCCACCGCCCGCATGGCCGGCGACGCCGCACTGGAGGCGCACGTGTTCTGCAACAGCGCCTTCCTCGCCCGGGACGCCGGCCGCCCCCGCGAGGCGCTGCGCGCCGCCCAGGCCGGGCAGGTCGCCGCCCGCCAGCTGGACTCCGCCCGGCTGCTCGCACTGCTGGCCATGCGGGAGGCCGGCGGCTGGGCGCTGCTGCAGGACCGCGCCGCCTGCGAACGCGCGATCGCCCGGGCGTACACGCTGTTCGGCCGCGGCCGCTCCGAGGACGATCCGGAGTGGATGTCCTTCTTCGGCGAGGCGGAGATCGCCGGCCTGCAGTCGCAGTGCTGGTCCGCGCTCGGCGACTGGGACCGCGCCAGCGAGCAGGCCGGGCTGGCCATAGCACTGCAGAAGCCGCACTTCGTCCGCAACCGGGTGCTGTACACCGCCGAGCTGGCCCACGACCGACTCGGCCGGGGCGACTTGGCGGGTGCGGCGCACCACGGTTCGGCCGCCGTGGCGCTGTTCGGCGAGGTCCGCTCGGCCCGGATCCGGAGCATGCTGGCGGACACCGCCGAACGGCTGCGCCCGCACGCCGCCGTGACCGAGGTGCGCCACTTCCTGGCCGGGTACGACCAGGCGGCAGCCGCCTGAGGGACGGATCCTGACGATCCGTCAGTGGCCGGCGGCCAGGCCCTCCAGGTGGGAGAGGTCGTTCCAGACCTCCACGGCCGGCGCGCCGTACTCCCAGGAGAGCACGCAGAGCGCGGCGGTGCCGAGCTTGAAGCGCTGGGCGAACTCGGGCGGCAGGCCCAGCCAGCGCGCGGTCAGGATGCGCAGCAGGTGGCCGTGCGCGAACAGGACGACGTCCCGGTCCGCGCAGTGCATGACGGTGGTGTCCGGCTCGGGGACGCCGTGCTCCTCGTTGAGGCCGGCGAGGAAGGCGTCCACCCGGGCGGCCACCTCGGAGAGCTTCTCGCCGCCGGGCACGCCGTCGCGCCAGATCAGCCAGCCGGGGTGGTCGGTGGCGCGGATGTCCGCGCCGGTGCGGCCCTCGTACTGGCCGTAGTCCCACTCCAGGAGCTCCGGGCGCTCCACCGCCCGGTCCCCGAAGCCGGCCAGGGCGCAGGTCTCCTCGGCGCGGCCGAGCGGACTGGTGTAGACGAGCGCGTCCGGCAGCCCGTTCCAGGGGGCCTTGGCGAGGCGGGCGCCGAGCGCCCGGGCCATCGCCCTGCCCTCCTCGGTCAGCGGGATGTCGGTGCGGCCGGTGTGGCGGCCGGTGGCCGACCATTCGGTCTCGCCGTGGCGGACCAGCACGATTCGGGCGGGCATGGCAGGCTCCTCGCAGCGGGGCGGTGGCAACGGTCGGTCTCACCCTTGAGCACCGGGTTCCATGATCCCTCACCCGGACGGCGGGCACGATCGCGGGCCGGGCCGAAACGGCCCGGAAGGCGACGGCGGGCCGAAACGGCCTGGAGGGGGCGGCGGACCGAAACGGCCTCGGGCCCGGGCCGGCCGGGTCCCGGGGTGTCCCCACCTGGCACGCACGCGCGGTTCAGGCCGGAACAGGCCGGTCCGCACCGCATTGTCGGACCCGGGTGCGACACTGGGCCGCACCATGAACGTCTCGACGAACGTCCCGTCCACCGGGCACGCTGAGCCGCTCGCCCAGCGGCTCGCCGAACTGCGCGGTCCCGCGCCGCAGCGCAGCCTGAACGCCCGTTCCCTCGCCGCGCTCGCCGCCAATCCGGGCTGCCACCGCCGCGCCGTGCTCGACGCGGCGGGGGTGGACAAGTCGGCGCTGGCCGCCCGGCTCGGCCGCCCCGCGCCCTTCGGGCAGTCCCCGTTCGCGATCGCCCGCGGCGTGATCTTCGAGTCCCGGCTGAAGGCGGACGACTACGCCGCGCTGCTGGAGCCGCTGCGCGGCCACCTCGGCGTCCCGGCGGACGGCGGCGCCCCGTTGCAGGTGCCGGACCTGCTGCACCGCTCCGGGCCCGCCGTCCGGGCCGACCGGACGGTCGAGGCGCTGGCCCGGGCCGCCGCCGACCCGGACGCCTGGACGCTGCTGGACCACCCGATGCTGCGCCTGGACGTGGCCGGCGGCACCGCCTACCTGGAGCCGGACGCGGTCGTGGTGCACGGCGGGCGGTGCACGGTGGTCGAGATCAAGTCCTTCCCCGTGCTGGACGGCGGCGCGGACCCGGCCAAGGTCGGCGCCGCCGCCCGCCAGGCCGCCGTGTACGTGCTGGCGCTCCAGCGGACCGCCGCCGCGCTGGCCGGCCACCCGCTCGACGCCGACCCGTACACCGAGCAGCGGCTGCCCGGCAGCCCCCGGTCGAGCGTGCTGCTGGTCTGCCCGAAGGACTTCGGCAACCGGCCGACGGCCGTCGCCGTCGACGTCCGCCGCGAGCTGGCCACCACCCGCCGTCAGCTGAGCCGGATGACCGGCATCGACCGGCTGCTGGCGGAGCTGCCGGCGGGCGCCGACTTCGACCTGGCGGCCGACGAGGAGGGCGTGCCGGCCCGCTCCGCCGAGGAGCTGACCGCCTCGGTCGAGGCGGTGCCCGCCGCGTACGGCCCGGACTGCCTCTCCACCTGCGAGCTCGGCTTCCACTGCCGCGCCCAGGCCCGCTGCGGCGACCGGGTCGAGCAGCTCGGCCGGGGCGTGCGCGGCGAACTGGGCAGCATCCGGACGGTGACGCGGGCCCTGGCCGCCGCCGAAGCCGGCACCGCCGCCGTGGACGAGAACGCCGACCTGGACGAGAACGCCGACACCGACGTGGACGAGGCGGCCGACCGGCTGGCCTACGCGGCCGCGCTGCGCGCCGAGGCACTGGGCAAGGCCCCGACGGCGGGCCACGCATGAGCGGGCGCAGCACGGCCGTACGCGAACGCGGCGGGCCCGAGGCGGGGGCGGGCGCATGAGCCTGCTGACCACCCTCGCCCGGCTGGAGGCCGTCCGCAGCGGGCGGGCCGAGCCGCTGGCCACCGTCCGGCACCGGCACCTGTCCGACCGCCCGATGGTGGTCGTGCCGCTGACGGCCGCCGGTGAGGCCGGCGCGCCGCTGGCGGTGCTGCTGGGCACCGACCGGGACGCACCCCGGCTGCACCTGGTACCGCAGCCGCTCAACCGCACCCTGCGGTTCGACTTCCTGGCCGAGCTGGCCGCCGACCTGCTGCCCTACCTGGAGTCCTTCGCCGAGGACGTGGAGCAGATCGAGGGCTCCGAGAAGGACCCGGAGACCGGCGAGAAGACCCAGGTGTTCCGCGAGCTGTGCGCCGACGCGCCGCAGCTGATCGTGCCGAACGGCGCGGGCGTGCGGCACCTGGCCCTGCTCGGCCGCTCCACCCGGTTCCGCCGCACGGTCGAGGACGACGAACCGGGGCCGTACCCCGCGCCGGTGCGGGTGCCGCTGCTCGGCCGCTGGCTGACCCACCTCACCGACCGCGCCCAGGTGCCCGGTACCAGCCTGCTGCTGCCGATGACCGGCCTGCTGGCCCGGCACTGGGCCACCGGCCAGAGCCACCTGGAGGACCAGCACCTGGCCGCCCACCTGGCCTGGCACGCCCCGCCGGACGGCCTGACCGGTGCCGAGGCGGCCGAGCGCGCCGAGTCCGCCCGGGACGACCGGGGGCAGCTGCTGCACCCGCCGGCCGGCCCGGCCACCGATCCGCGCTTCGACGAGTTCGTGCTCGCCCCGGCGATCGCCCGCTACGACACCGCCACGGCCGCCCTTCAGCACAGCACCGAGCAGCGCGACGAGGCCGCCGCCGAGCGTGCCCGGGCGGCCGTCCGGGCCGCGGTCGAGCAGTTGCGCGAGGTGCTGGCGGCCGTGCTGCTGCCCACCTGGCGGGACGTCTGGCGCGGCCTGGACCTGTTGCGCGGGCTGCCGCCCGCCGGGCACCTGGCGGAACGCTGGACCGGCGACCGCTGGTCCTACACCGGCCACCGGGACCGGCTGGCGGCCGGCGAGCCGCCGCAGCCGCGGCAGGACGACGCCGTCACGGCCGCCCGCAAGCTCGCCCAGCGCGAGCGCGAGCAGACCCGGCTGGACGTCCAGGAGGCGCTGGACGATCCGCTGGCGATGGCCGAACACCGGCTGTCCGGCGAGGCGTTCAGCGGCGTGGTGACCGAGGTGGTGCCGGACTACGACACCACCGGCCGCTCCCCCAAGCCGCGCCCGCTGATCACCCTGCGCACCGCCGACCGCCCGCACGCGGACCTCGGACGGGAGGCGCACCGGGTGTGGGGGTCCCCCCAGCCGGAGGCCGGCGGCGGCCGGTCCCCGCAGAAGGCGGAGATCGCGGCGGTCGACCCGGCCGGGGGCACCATCACCCTGCGCCTGCTGTCCGGCATGGGGCGCAGGAAGGAGCCCGAGCCGGGCAGCCTGCCCGAGCCCGGCGATCCGGTCACCTTCACCCTGTTCGAGCTGACGGTCCGCCAGTCCGCGCCGCTGCCCGAGCCGGACGACACCCCGTGGACGCACGGCGGCCCGCCCGGCGCCGCGCCCGCACCCGCGCCCGCCCCGTCCGTCTCCGAGGAGTGGGAATGATGGCCGAGTTGAGCGCCGAGCAGGCCCCGGGCGCTGCCGCCGACGCCGCCGTGGCCCGGATCCTGGCCGCGACCGTCCACCCGGCGGCCGGCGCCCCGCGCGGCGTGGTGGTCGATTCCCCGCCCGGCGCCGGGAAGTCGACGCTGGTGGTGCGGGCGGCCCGGGAGCTGGTCGAGGCCGGCGAGCGGCTGATGATCGTCGCCCAGACCAACGGCCAGGTGGACGACCTGGTCGGCCGACTCGCCGAGAAGGCACCGGACCTGACGATCGGTCGGTTGCACGCCGCCGACGCCCGGCCCGGCCCGGAGGTGCTGAAGCACGCCAACGTCACGCCCTCCGACAAGGTCGCCGAGCTGGTCGAACACGACGTGGTGGTCTCCACCTCGGCGAAGTGGCAGTGGGTGCGGGCCGAGGCGCCGTGGCGGCACGCGATCGTCGACGAGGCGTACCAGATGCGTTCGGACGCCCTGCTCGCGGTGGCCCGGCTGTTCGAGCGGGCACTGTTCGTCGGCGACCCGGGCCAGCTGGACCCGTTCACCGTGGTCGGCACCGAGCAGTGGGCGGGCCTGTCGTACGACCCGTCGAGCAGCGCCGTGGTCACCATGCTGGCGCACAACCCGCAGATCGAGCCGCACCGGCTGCCGGTCTCCTGGCGGCTGCCGGCCAGCGCGGCGCCGCTGATCTCGCGGGCGTTCTACCCGTACACGCCGTTCCGCTCCGGCACCGGCCCGGACGACCGCCGGCTGAGCGCCGCCGTCCGGCCGGACGGCGGCGCGCTGGACGCCGCGATCGACCGGGCCGCCGAGCACGGCTGGGCGCTGCTGGAGCTGCCCGCCCGGCACACCGTGCGGACCGATCCGCAGGCGGTGGCGGCCGTCGCGGCCACCGTCCGGCGGTTGCTGGAGCGCGGGCTGACCGCCCGCTCCGAACAGGGCGAGGCACCTCTCACCGCCGACCGGATCGCGGTCGGCACCGCCCACCGGGACCAGGCCGCGGCCGTCCGCGCGGCCCTGCTCAGGGTGGGCGTCCCGGTGGACCAGGCGGCCGGCCCGGCCGTCACGGTGGACACCGCCAACCGGTTGCAGGGCCGCGAGTACGACGTCACGGTGGTGCTGCACCCGTTGTCCGGGCGGCCCGACGCGACGGCCTTCCACCTGGAGACCGGCCGGCTGTGCGTGCTCGCCTCCCGGCACCGGCACGCCTGCATCGTGGTCGCCCGGGCCGGGATCGGCGAACTGCTGGACGAGCACCCGTCCACCGAGCCGGTCCAGCTGGGCGTCCCGGTCGCTTTCCCGGACGGCTGGGAGGCCAACCACCAGGTGCTGCACCACCTGAGCGGCCACCGGGTGCGGCTGGGCTGACCGGCCGGGCGGGTCAGGTCTCGGTCTCGGTCTCGGTCTCGGTCTCGGTCTCGGTCTCGGTCTCGGTCTCGGTCTCGCAGGCGGCGTAGGCCCGGACGGTCCCGTGCTCGGCCCGCACCGCCCAGGTGCTCGGGTCGTCGGGGTTCGGCGCGTTGACCAGGACGGCGTCGCCGGAGGCGGCGGGCCGGAAGGCGTAGCCGCCCCCGGTGAGGTGGGAGCCCTGGGGGCAGGTCGCCATCGACCAGCCGCCCGGGCCGCTCCACGGCCCGGTCACCACGACGGTCGTCTCGGCCGCCCCGGCCGCAGGTGCCGCGGCCAGTCCGAGGGCCGGGGCGATCAGCAGGAGTCCGGCCGCGAGGCCCTTGCGTAGGGGCATGGGTTCTCCCTGGGGTGGTGGATCGCTGGAACACCCGGGACAACGACAGGCCCGACGCCCCGACGCCACCGCACGCGCCCGACCACCCGAAGGAGTAGCGCGACCCCGGCGCGTGCGGGGGAATAGCGCCCGCACGCGCACCGTTCCGTTACCGGCCGCCGCCGCGCGACAATGGACGGCGGCCACGGCCGTGCGGCGCGGCCCGGAGCAGCCGCCGCCCACCCCCACCGAGACCCGGAGGTGTCCGTTCATGCCCGACTCCCACACGAAGGCGTCCGACCACGGCGGTCAGGCCGACCCCGCGCGGCGTCTGCGTCCGGTGCAGCTGCTGTTCGAGCCGCAGTCCGCCGAACCGGAGCCGGAACGATTCTTCGATCTGGAGTCGATCGACGACCCCGCGGACCTGCTGCGCCGCTCCACCGAGCTGGCCTTGGCCTTCCGGACGGCCGCCGAGCGGGCCACCGACTTCCAGGCGGTCGCCGCCGCACAGCTGGCGGACCCGCGCCGCTTCGACGCGCTGTCCGACGCCGAGATCGCGCAGCGGGCGGACTGGACCCCCGACTACGCGGCCAAGATGATCGAGTACGGCCGCGGGCTGCTCCAGCCCCGCCGCCACGAGGACTGAGCGCAGCCGGGCACGGGGCGCCGGAGCGCCGGGCCCCGGTGCTCCGGCATCAGCCGCTGGCATATGCGCGAGCGGGGAAGGGTACGCCGTTCCCCGTCGTCCTGTACGGCAAACCGTGCTTTCCCTCCCGTCCGGCCCGCGGACGGCACAGGCTGCTGTCCGTGGACATCTGGACGTATCAGTCGGTGGAGTACGTCACCGTGGCCGGCGAGGCCTGGCTCGCCTCCGCCAGCGAGTACCCGCGCAGCATGCGCGCCCTCTGGGAGGCCCGGCCGTGGGCACCCTCGGTGCTGCCCTGCGGGCGCGCCTTCGACGTGATCAGCATGCCGTCGCTGTTCGGCCGCCGGGTGCTGGACGAGCTGTGGGCCTCCGGGCCGGGCTGCGGGCCGGTCGCCTCCTACCGGGGGCGGACGCTGCTGTTCGTCCAGCCCGGCGCGGGGCCCCGGCTGCGCAGGCTGCTGGCCTGGGAGGAGTGGGCCCGGGACGTGCCGCCCCTGCTGTGCCACGGCAAGGGCGACGCGGTGACCGTGCCGCCGGTGCAGCGGATGGTGAACGGCCCGGACTCCCCCGGGCTGGGCTCCGGCCGGTGGATCGTCGCCCCGGAGGACCGGGAGCCGTGGCTGCCGGGCGCCTCGGTGGTGCTGTGGGCGTGCGTGCGTGCGGCCCGGGAGCCGGCTGCGGCCGTGCCCGCCGGCGCGGCGGCCGTGACCGGGGGGTGAACGGAGGACGGCCGGTATTCGATTTTGGCGCGGACCCCGGGCGCTGCTAAAGTCTTCTCTGTCAGCAGGCGCCGCTAGCTCAGTTGGTTAGAGCAGCTGACTCTTAATCAGCGGGTCCGGGGTTCGAGTCCCTGGCGGCGCACAGACAGCCGAGAGGCCCCTTGCGAAAGCAAGGGGCCTCTCGGCGTTTCCCGCTCGAATCAGCGAATCAGCGAATCAGGGAACAAGGGAACAGGACCGGGCCGCCCGCCGGAGCGGACGGCCCGACCGGGGCTCAGCGGCCGCGCAGCGCGCGGTAGCGGGCGACCAGCTCGGCGGTGGAGCTGTCCAGCTGCTCGGCGCCCTCGCCGGTCAGCAGCACCGGCTCGATCCGCTTGGCGAGCACCTTGCCCAGCTCGACGCCCCACTGGTCGAAGGAGTCGATGTTCCAGATCGCGCCCTGGACGAAGACCTTGTGCTCGTAGAGCGCGACCAGCTGGCCGAGCACCGAGGGGGTCAGCTCGGCGGCCAGGATGGTGCTGGTCGGGTGGTTGCCCTGGAAGGTCTTGTGCGGAACGAGTTCGGCGGGCACGCCCTCGGCCGCCACCTCCTCCGGGGTCTTGCCGAAGGCCAGCGCCTGGGTCTGGGCGAAGAAGTTGGCCAGCAGCAGGTCGTGCTGGGCGACCAGGCCCGGGAGCAGGTCGGCGACCGGCTTGGCGAAGCCGATGAAGTCGGCCGGGATCAGCTTGGTGCCCTGGTGCAGCAGCTGGTAGTAGGCGTGCTGGCCGTTGGTGCCGGGGGTGCCCCAGACCACCGGGCCGGTCTGCCAGGTCACCGGCGAACCGTCGCGGGTCACCGACTTGCCGTTGGACTCCATGTCCAGCTGCTGGAGGTAGGCGGTGAACTTCGACAGGTAGTGCGAGTAGGGCAGCACGGCGTGCGCCTGGGCGTCGAAGAACGCGCCGTACCAGACGCCGAGCAGGCCGAGCAGCAGCGGGACGTTCTGCTCCGGCGGCGCGGTGCGGAAGTGCTCGTCGACCAGGTGGAAGCCGTCCAGCATCTCGCGGAAGGCGTCGGGGCCGATGGCGATCATCAGCGAGAGGCCGATCGCCGAGTCGTAGGAGTAGCGACCGCCGACCCAGTCCCAGAACTCGAACATGTTGTCGGTGTCGATGCCGAAGTCCCGCACGCCCTCGGCGTTGGTGGACAGCGCGACGAAGTGCTTGGCCACCGCCTCGGTGCCGGCGCCCAGCCCGGTGAGCAGCCAGTCGCGGGCCGAGACCGCGTTGGTGATGGTCTCGATGGTGGTGAAGGTCTTCGAGGCGACGATGAACAGCGTCTCGGCCGGGTCGAGGTCGCGGACCGCCTCGTGCAGGTCGGCGCCGTCCACGTTGGAGACGAAGCGGACGTCGAGGTCGCGCTTGGCGAACGAGCGGAGCACCTCGTAGGCCATCGCGGGGCCGAGGTCGGAGCCGCCGATGCCGATGTTGACGACGGTGCGGATCGGCTTGCCGGTGTGGCCGCGCCACTCGCCGCCGCGGACCCGCTCGGCGAAGCCGGCCATCTTGTCGAGGACGGCGTGCACGGCGGGCACCACGTTCTCGCCGTCGACCTCGATCACGGCACCGCGCGGGGCGCGCAGCGCGGTGTGCAGGACGGCGCGGTGCTCGGTGTTGTTGATCTTCTCGCCGCGGAACATCGCGTCCCGCAGCTCGGCGACGCCGGTGGCCGCGGCGAGTTCGCGCAGCAGCTCCAGCGTCTCGTCGGTGACCAGGTGCTTGGCGTAGTCCACGTGCAGGTCGCCGACCTGGAGGGTGTAGCGGCGGCCGCGCTCCGGGTCGGCGGCGAACAGCTCGCGCAGGTGCGTCTCGCCCAGCGCGGCCCGGTGCTTGCCGAGGGCGGCCCACTGCGGGGTGCGGTCGAGCGGGGTGCGGGCGTCGGCACGGGTCTCCGACATCGGTGGTTCCTCGATTCATCTGGGTGCGGAAACCGGCAGGGCCAGGCGGTGAGGGTCTCGCGAGGTCGTGCGGGTACTGGTGGTGCGCCGACTCCGTTGACGGCCTGCCCGGGCTCAGCCTATGCAACCGCGGAGCCGGTCGCGCACATTCCGCCCGGCGGGGCCGGACAGGCCGTCACTTGCGTTCCGAGCGCAGGTCCAGCCCCCGCAGCACCTGGTCGACCAGCTCCGGGTCGGCGCCGAGTTCGCTGCGGGCGGCGAGCATCTCGCGCCGGGAGGCGGCGATCATCTCCTGCTCGACCTCCCGGGCGGCCCGCCACTGGCTGAGCCGCAGCTTGGCCTCGGCGGCCTCCTCCTCGGCGTAGTTCTCCGGGCAGAGCCGGGCCAGCCGGTCGTGCTGACGGTCCCGCAGGCGGTCGGCGACCTCGGCGGGCAGCCGGTCCTGCTCCTCCAGTTCGCCCAGCCGCCTGAGCCCGGCCTTGGCGGCCCGCCACCAGAGCTGGCGGACGGCCTGCTCGTGCTTGTCCTGGTCGATGTCCAGTTCGAACCGCTTGGCCAGCCAGGGCAGGGTGAGACCCTGCACCAGCAGGGTGAACAGCACCACGCTGAAGGCGATGAAGACCAGGCGGCCGCGCTCGGGGAACTCCTCGCCGGAGTGGAGGGTGAGCGGGATGGCGAGGGCCAGGGCGACGGTGGCCACGCCGCGCATGCCGGACCACCAGAGGATCACGCTCTCCTTCCAGCTGAACGGGGTGTCCTCGTCGTCGCCGCTGCGCAGCTTCTTCGACAGCCAGCCGGCCGGCAGCAGCCAGAGCAGTCGGACCACCACGACCACGCCGATGACCACGGCGGCGTCGCCGATGAAGCCGGTCCAGCCGCGGCCGGCCTCCTTGAGCACGGTGGCCAGCTCCAGGCCGATCAGGCCGAAGGCGACGCCGGTGATCAGGATCTCGACGACCTCCCAGAAGGCGTTGCCGACCAGCCGGAAGGAGACGGCGTCGGCGTCGGAGGCCCGCTCGGCGAGGTAGAGCGCGCAGACCACGACCGCGAGCACGCCGGAGCCGTGGATCTCCTCGGCGATGGCGTAGGCGGCGAAGGGCACCAGCAGGTTGAGCGCGACCTGTTGGGTCGGGTCGTCCAGGCGCTCGGCGAGCTTGGTGTTGACCCAGCCGAGGGCGATGCCGACGACCACGGCGAGCACCGCGGACAGGATGAAGCGCAGCACCGCGTGGCCGATCGAGAAGTCGCCGCTGACCACGGCCTCGATGGCCAGCGAGTAGACGACGATCGCCGTGACGTCGTTGAACAGGCCCTCGCTCTCCAGGATCGACACCAGGCGCCGGGGCAGGCCGACGCTGCCGGCCACCGCGACGGCGGCCACCGGGTCGGGCGGGGAGACCAGCGCGCCGACCGCGATCGCGGCGGCGACCGGCAGGGCGGGCAGCAGCCAGTGCACCGCCCCGGCCACCGCGGCCGTGGTGACCACCACCAGGGCGACGGCCAGCAGCAGGATCGAGCGGACGTTGGCCTTGAAGTAGCGCACCGAGGAGCGCCGGGCGACCGCGAAGATCAGCGGCGGCAGGACCAGCGGGAGGATCAGCTCGGGCTCGATGGTGACGTCCGGGATCTGCGGGACGAGCGCCATGACGATGCCGAGCAGGGTCATCAGGACCGGTTGCGGCACTCCGGTCTTGCGTGCGAGCGGCATGGTCACCACGGAGGCGAGCAGCACCAGGAAGAACAGGGGCAGCTGGCCCACGGAAACGTTCCTCTCCACAACGGACGGCTGAGCGCCGCCCAGGATAAATCTGACAATGCGCCCATCAGTGAAGACACGCCGAACAATCGCTTGACCTCAAGCGGACTTCAGGTCCGAGGATCGGGGGTGTTCGAACAGTCAAGCAGTCGAATGTCGAACATTCGAGAGGGCGGGAGCAGACATGAAGGCGGTCACCGTCACGCGGTCCGGCGGTCCGGAGGTCCTGCGGGTCACCGAGGTGCCCGACCCGGAACCCGGACCGGGCGAGGTGCGGGTGCGGGTCCTCGCGGCCGGGGTGCAGCCGGTCGACCTCGCGATCCGGGAGAGCTTCCGCCCGCCGGGGGCCGTCGTCGAGCCGCCGTTCGTCCTCGGCAACGAGTTCGCCGGAGTGGTGGACCGACTCGGACCGGACGGCTCCGGCCGGCAGGTCGGCGACGAGGTACTGGGCTTCCGCTTCCTGGACAGCCAGGCCGAGCTCGTCACGGTGGACGCCTCCCAGCTGGTGGCCAAGCCCGCCGGCATGCCCTGGGAGCAGGCCGGCTCGCTCTCCGCCTCCGGCCAGACCGCGCACCTGGCGCTCACCCTGCTCGCGGTGGGCCCCGGCGACACCGTCCTGGTGCACGGCGCCTCCGGCGGGGTCGGCACCGTCGCCGTCCAGCTCGCCCGGGCCTGGGGCGCCACCGTGATCGGCACCGCGAGCGAGCGCAACCACGACTACCTGCGCGACCTGGGCGCGATCCCGGTCGCGTACGGCGAGGGGCTGGTCGAGCGGGTCCGGGCGGTGGCACCGCAGGGCGTGGACGCCGCCTTCGACGCCGCCGGGCGGGGCGCGCTGGCGGCCTCGGTCGAGCTGGTCGCCGACCGGAGCCGGATCGGCACCGTGGTCGACTACCCGGAGGCCGAGCGGCTGGGCGTACGGGGGCTGCGGGGGCCACGCACGGCCGCACGGCTGACCGAGCTGGTGCGGCTGTGGGAGGCGGGCGGGCTGCGGCTGGAGATCGCCGAGGCGCTGCCGCTGGAGCGGGCCGCCGAGGCCCACCGGCTGGTCGGCGCCGGGCACGTCCGGGGCAAGGTGGTCCTGGTGCCGTGACGCTGCGTGCGCAGCCACCCGGGCCGATTGTGTGTTTCGGCTGCTGACCAGGTAATGTTCTCCGCGTCAGCAGGCGCCGCTAGCTCAGTTGGTTAGAGCAGCTGACTCTTAATCAGCGGGTCCGGGGTTCGAGTCCCTGGCGGCGCACAGACAGCCGGAAGGCCCTTCGCGAGAGCGAGGGGCCTTCCGGCGTTTCCGCGCTCCCCGCCGGCAATCCCACCGGCATCCCCGCCGACTGTGGCAGGAAAGGTGGGAAACGGGTCATTGCTGCCACTGCGGCTCGGTGACAGGCTGGTCGCATGAGAGCGCGCAGCGTGGTCGTCGTCCTCTACGAGGGCGTGCAGAGCCTCGACGTGACCGGTCCCGTGGAGGTGTTCGCGGGGGCGGGCGCGGCCGCCGGGCAGCCGGGGGCGTACCGGGTGACCACCGCCTCCCCGGGCGGCGGGCCGGTGCGCAGCCACAGCGGGCTGCGGCTGCTGCCGGACACGGACCTGGCCGGGGTCGGGCCGGTGCACACCCTGCTGGTCCCCGGCGGGCTGGGCAGCGACCTCCCGGACGGTGCGCTGGTGGCACGGATCCGGGAGCTGGCCGGCCGGGCCGAGCGGGTGGTGTCGGTGTGCACCGGGGCCTTCCTGCTCGCCGAGGCCGGGCTGCTGGCCGGGCGCCGGGCGACCACGCACTGGGCGTACTGCGAGGCGCTGGCCCGGCGGTTCCCGGACGTCGAGGTGGACCCGGACCCGATCCACGTCCGGGACGGGAACGTCGCCACCTCGGCCGGGGTCACCGCCGGGATCGACCTGGCGCTGGCCCTGGTCGAGGAGGACCTGGGACGCGACGCCGCCCTGCTGATCGCCCGCCACCTGGTGGTCTTCCTGCGCAGGCCGGGCAACCAGGCCCAGTTCAGCACCCAGCTGGCCGCCCAGGTGGCGGCCCGGCAGCCGCTGCGCGAGGTGCAGCGGTGGATCGCCGAGCACCCGGAGGCCGACCTGTCGGTCGAGGCGCTGGCCCGCAGGTCGGCGCTGTCACCGCGGCACTTCGCCCGGGCCTTCGCCACCGAGGTGGGGGTGACCCCGGGCCGGTACGTGGACGGGGTCCGGCTGGAGGCCGCCCGGCGGCTGCTGGAGGACACCGCCGACGGCATCGAGGAGATCGCGCGCTCCTGCGGCTACGGCACCCCGGAGGCGATGCGGCGCGCCTTCGTCCGGTCCCTGGCCGCCCCGCCCGCCGAGTACCGACGCCGCTTCCGACCCGATCCTGTTGGAGGACACTGATGCGCATCGCCGTTCTGCTCTACGACCGGTTCACCGCCCTGGACGCCGTCGGCCCCTGCGAGGTGCTGTCCCGCATCCCCGGCGCCGAGGTGGTGTTCACCGCCGCGAAGCGCGGCCCGGTCCGCACCGACATGAAGACCCTGTCGCTGACCGCGGAGGCCGCCCTGGACGAGGTGGACTCGGCCGACGTGCTGCTCGTCCCGGGCGGTCCCGGGACGGAGGCCCGGCTGGCCGACCAGGCCGTGCTGGAGTGGGTGCGCGCGGTGGACGCCACCACCACCTGGACCACCTCGGTCTGCTCGGGCTCCCTGCTGCTGGGCGCCGCCGGACTGCTGGCGGGGCGCCGGGCCACCTCGCACTGGTGCTGCCTCGACGCGCTGAAGAAGTTCGGGGCGGAGCCGACCGGGACGGAGCGGGTCGTGGTCGACGGCAAGTACGCGACCGCGGCCGGGGTCTCGGCCGGGATCGACCTCGCGCTGACGCTGACCGGCCTGATGGCCGGGGACGCGACCGCGGAGGCGATCCAGCTGGTCATCGAGTACGACCCGCAGCCGCCGTACTCGGCGGGCTCGGTCGCGACGGCCCGGCCCGAGCTGGTCGCCGAGCTGCTGGCCAACGGGCTCCAGCTGCGCTAACGGCGCCCGGTCGGGAAGCCGTGGCGGCGGGCGCCGGTGACCACCGCCAGGACGGGCAGCATCAGGGCGAGCACCGTCCAGGGCAGGGCGCCGGTGCCCAGGCGGCCCAGCACCAGGCCGCCGACAACGCCGCCGCCCGCCATCGCGGCGTTCCACAGAGTGACCAGTACCGCCTGGGCGGCGTCCGCCCGCTCGCCGCCCGCGTCGCCGACGGCGGTCTGCAGCAGGGTCGGGGCGCCGCCCCAGCCCAGGCCCCAGAGCGCGGCGGCGGCGTACACCAGCGGTGTGCTGTGCGACCAGAGGCCGAGCAGGCCCGCGGACAGGGCGACCAGCAGCGCACCGCCGATCGTCAACTGCCGTAGCCGGCGGTGGATGTGGGAACCGGTGAACCAGATGCTCGCCAGCGAGGCCAGGCCGAAGACCAGCAGCACGGTGTCGGTCGCGTCGCCGAGGCCGGTCCGGTCGAGGAAGGGCGCGATGTAGGTGAACAGGATGGTGTGGGCGAGCACGAAGAGCACCGTCACGGTGAGCACCGGCGCCACCCCGGGCACGGTGAGCGCGCTCCGCACCGGGGCGCGCTCACCGGCGGGTCGTCCGGGCTGGTCCGGCAGCAGGGCCGCGATCCAGCCGATCACGCCGAGCGCCAGTGCCGTCATGGCCAGGAAGGGCACCCACCAGGCGAGCGCCTGGCCGAGGAAGGTGCCGACCGGCACTCCCAGCGACAGCGCCACCGGCACGCCCGCCATCGCCACCGCCATGGCCCGGCCCTGCTGCTCGACCGGCACCAGCCGGCGCGCGTACCCGGCCAGCAGCGCCCAGGCGAGGCCGGCCGCGACGCCCGCGAGGAAGCGGGCGGCCAGGGTGAGCGGGTAGTTCGCGGAGGCCGCGGTGACGGTGTTGGCGGCGGCGAAGCCGGCCATCGCGGTGAGCAGCAGCCGCTTGCGGCCCCAGCCGGCGGTGGCTGCGGTGAGCGGTATCGCGGTGGCGGCGGTCCCGAGCGCGTAGACGGTGACGGTCTGCCCGGCGGCCGACTCGCTGACGCCGAGGGCCCCGCCCATCCCGGGCAGCACGCCGGCGGGCAGGGTCTCGGTGAGCGCGGTGACGAAGACGGCGGTGGCCAGGGCGAGCAGGGCGGGCAGGGGAAAAGGGGTGCGGGCTACGGGAGTCGGGAGCTGTGTGGTCGCCATGGGAACCATGCTCGATCCTCACACCGGTGTCAGGTTCAAGCACGGTTCCCACCGACGTCACCTCAGCGGCGGAAGTAGCCGTCGAAGTTCTTGGAGAACTCCCGGCCCCCGAACTGGTCCCAGTTGACGGACCAGGTCATCAGCCCGCGCAGGTTCGGCTGGGCGCCCGAACGTGGCACGTACGAACCGCAGTTGGCCAGTTTGGTGAGGCAGTCCAGGGCCTTGTTCACCTCGGCCGGGGCGACGTAGCCGTTGCCGGCGTTGGTGGTGGCCGGCATGCCGATGGCCACCTTGGAGGCGGGCAGCGGCGGGAACATGTTGTTCGTGTTGCCCGCCACCGGGAAGCCGTTGAGCAGCAGGTCGGTCATCGCGACGTGGAAGTCGGCGCCGCCCATCGAGTGGTACTGGTTGTCCAGGCCCATGATGGAGCCGGAGTTGTAGTCCTGGACGTGCAGCAGGGTGAGGTCGTCGCGCAGCGCGTAGATGACCGGCAGGTACGCCCCGGCGCGCGGGTCCTGGCCGCCCCAGGGACCGGAACCGTAGTACTGGTAGCCGAGTTGGACGAAGAAGGTCTCCGGCGCCATGGTCAGCACGAAGCCCGGGCCGTACTTGGCCTTGAGGGTCTTCAGTGCGGAGATCAGGTTGACGATGACCGGGCTGGTCGGGTTCTTGAAGTCGGTGTCGCCGGTGTTGAGGGAGAGCGAGTGCCCCTCGAAGTCGATGTCCAGGCCGTCCAGGCCCCACTTGTCGATGATCGCCGAGACCGAGCTGACGAAGGTGTCGCGGGCGGCGGTGGTGGTCAGCTGGACCTGGCCGTTCTGGCCGCCGATCGAGATCAGCACCTTCTTGCCCTGGGCCCGCTTGGCGGCGATGGCGGCCTTGAAGTCGGCGTCGGACTCCACGGTCGGGCAGTCGGTGACGGAGCAGCGGTTGAACCGGATGTCGCCGGAGGTGACGGAGGTGGGCTCGCCGAAGGAGAGGTCGATGAAGTCCCAGGAGTTCGGGACGTCGGCCATCCGGGTGTAGCCGGCGCCGTTGGCGAAGCTGGCGTGCAGGTAGCCGACCAGGGCGTGGCTGCCGGGCGGCGGCGGGGTGGTCGGGGTGCCGGTGGGGGTGCCGGTGGGCGTTCCCGTCGGTGTCCCGGTCGGGGTACCGGTGGGGGTGCCGGTGGGCGTTCCCGTCGGTGTCCCGGTGGGCGTCGCGGTCGGCGTGGGCGTCGGGGACCCGGTGGGCGTCGGCGTCGGGCTGGGGGCGCCCGGCCCGTCCAGCGAGACGTCGTCCGCGTAGTAGGTCCCCTGGCCGTACCAGCCGTGGGTGTAGACGGTGGCGCTGGTCTGGGTGGCGCCGGTGGTGAAGCTGACGCTGAGCTTCTGGTAGCCGCCGCCGGTGCCGGGGGTCCAGGTGCTGGGGCCGCCGCCGTCGACGCCCAGGTAGACGTACGAGCCGTTGACGTACGCGCTGAGCGTGTACGTGGTGCTGGGGGCGACGGTGACGGTCTGGCCGCACTGGGCGGTGTCGCCCGCGGTGGCCGCGGCGGCGAGGGCGTAGCCGCCGCCGTGCACCGGGCTGGTGACGACGCTGCCGGAGTTGGCGGTGCAGCTCCAGGGGCCGAGCGAGCCGGACTCGAAGCCGCCGTTGACCAGGAACTCGCCGGCCGAGGCGGCGGGCGCCAGGCCCAGGGTGACACCGACCAGGGTGGCCGCGGCGACGGCGGAGGCGGTGCCGGCGGCGAGCAGGGTGCGGGACTGCTTCCGGCGGGCGGGGGCGGGTGCGGGTGTGGTTCTGCGCATGCGGGGGCTCCTGCGATGGCGCGGTCGTGGGGGACGTCCGAGGGCACGCCGGAGCACGCGCCAGTGGGGGGGAGCGGCCCGGCCTGGCACCCAAGTTGGACTAGACCACTGAAGTGGATTCGACACTGCGGTGTCAATGGTCCAGACCGGTCCGCGGCCTACGCACCGTCCGCCAGGCAGCCCCGACGGGCCGCCCCGGTTGCCGGAGGTGACACTCCGTCGAAGGATGGAGGGGTGACCCCGCCCGGCTACCTCCGCTACCCCCACCTGCACGGCGGGCTGCTCGCCTTCACCGCCGAGGACGACATCTGGATCGCCCCGCTCGACGCCGACGGCGCCGCCGGCCGGGCCTGGCGGGTCAGCTGCGACCGCACCCGGGTCAGCCACCCCCGCTTCTCCCCCGACGGCCGCACCCTCGCCTGGACCAGCTGGCTGAACCTGACCCCCGAGGTGTGGACCGCCCCCGTCGAGGGCGGCGAGGCCGAACGGCTCAGCCACTGGGGCAGCCAGGACACCCGGGTGCGCGGCTGGCTGCCGGACGGCGAGGTGCTCGCCGTCACCTCCTACCACGAGCCGTTCGGCCACTACACCTGGGCGCACGCCCTGCCGCCCGACGGCTCCCCCGGCCACCGGATGCCCTGGGGCCCCGTCGGCGACGCCCAGATGAGCCGCGAACGCACCGTGCTGCTCACCGGCGCCGCCCCGCACGAGCCCGCCGCCTGGAAGCGCTACCGGGGCGGCGCCACCGGCCGGCTCTGGGCGGACGGCGAACAGATCCTGGCCGGCCACCCCGGCCACCTCGCCTCCCCCATGCCCGTCGCCGGGCGGATCGCCTTCCTCTCCGACCACGAGGGCATCGGCAACGTCTACTCCTGCCGCCCCGACGGCACCGACCTGCGCCGGCACACCGACCACGCCTCCTACTACGCCCGCGAGGCCGCCACCGACGGCACCCGGATCGTCTACCAGCACGCCGGCGACCTCTGGCTGCTGGACGGCCTGGACGCCCCCGCCCCGCGCCGGCTCGCCGTCCCGCTCGGCGGCGCCCGGGCCGGCCGCCGCCCGTACCAGGTCAGCGCCGCCTCCCAGGTCAAGGACCTGGCCTGCGACCAGAGCGGCCGGGCCGGGGTGATCACCGTGCGCGGCAGCCAGTACTGGCTCACCCACAAGGACGGCCCGGCCCGCGCGCTCGCCGACACCCCCGGGGTGCGGACCCGGCTGCCGGTGATCCTCGGACACACCGGCGAGGCCGCCTGGATCACCGACGCCGAGGGCGCCGACGCGATCGAGGTGATGCCGCTGCCGGGGCACGAGGAAACGGAGAAGCACCGCCACCGGGTGCTCGCCGCCGACCGGATCGGCCGCGTCCTGGAACTCACCGCCTCCCCCGACGGCGCCCACCTCGCCGTCGCCGCCTCCGACGGGCGGCTGCTGCTGGTCGCCGCCGCCGACGGCGCCGTCCGCGAACTCGCCGCCTCCGGCTACGGGCCGGTCTCCAGCGCCCGCTTCTCCCCCGACTCGCACTGGATCGCCTGGTCCCAGCCGGTGGCCGGGCGCTCGCTGCGCCGGATCCGGCTCACCCGCACCGAAGCACCCGGGCCGGTCACCGAAGTCACCGACGGCCGCTTCGAGGACGAGCAGCCGGTGTTCACCCGGGACGGCCGCTACCTGGCCTTCCTGTCCTGGCGCGGCTTCGACCCCGTCCACGACGTGCACACCGGCGACCTCTCCTTCCCGCTCGGCTGCCGCCCCTACCTCGTCCCGCTCACCGCCGACACGCCGTCCCCGTTCGCCGCGCCCGCCGAGGACGGCGCCCCGCGCGGCAACGGCGGCGGCGACGGCACCGTCCGCGTCGACCCGCAGGGCATCGGCGAGCGGCTGCTGCAGTTCCCGGTGATCGCCTCCAAGTACTCGGCCACCGACGCGGTGCGCGGCGGCCTGGTCTGGCTGCGCTGGCCGATCTCCGGCACCCTCGGGCAGACCTTCGCCAGCCCCGACGACACCTCCGGCCGCCCCTCGCTGGAGTACTTCGACCTCGCCCGGGGCACCCGCACCACCCTGGTCGACAAGCTGGACGGCTACGCCGTCTCCGGGGACGGCGGCTCGATCGCGGTCTACTCGGCCGGGACCCTGCGGATCGTCCCGGTCACCGGTGGCGCCGGCAGCACCGTCGACCTGCGGCGGATCACCCACACCGTGCACCCCGCCGCCGAGTGGCGCCAGGCCTACCACGAGGCCGCCCTGATCGTCCGGGACCAGTTCTGGGACGAGCGGATGTCCGGCCTGGACTGGCCCGCCCTGACCGCCCAGTACGAGCCGCTGCTGGACCGGGTCTGCTCACCCGACGACTTCGCCGACCTGCTGCGCGAACTCCTCGGCGAACTCGGCACCTCGCACGCCTACGTCACCCCGTCCCGGCGCGCCGAAGGGCCCTCGCTCGGCCAGCAGCCGCTCGGCCTGCTCGGCGCCAACGCGCACCGCTCCCCCGACGGACGCTGGCTGGTCGAGCGGGTGCTGCCCGGCGAGACCTCCGACCCGCGCGCCCGCGCCCCGCTCGCCGCCCAGGGCGTCCGGGACGGCGACGAACTGCTCGCCGTCGGAGGCCGCCCGGTGGACCCGGTGCGCGGCCCGCTGCCGCTGCTGGCCGGCACCGGCGGCACCACCGTCGAACTGGCCCTGCGTAGCAGCCCGGACGGCCCGGTACGGCGGATCACCGTCACCCCGCTGACCGACGAACGGGCCGTCCGCTACCAGGACTGGGTGACCAAACGCCGCCTCCTGGTCCGGGAGTTCAGCGACGGCCGGTGCGGCTACCTACACATCCCGGACCTCGGCGGCTCCGGCTGGGCGCAGTTCAACCGCGACCTGCGGCGCGAGCTGGACAAGCCCGCACTCGTCCTGGACGTGCGCGGCAACGCCGGCGGCAACGTCTCCGAACTGGTCCTGGAGAAACTCACCCGGCACGTCCTCGCCTGGGACTTCGGCCGGGACCGCCAGCCGGTCCGCTGGCCCCGGCACGCACTGCGCGGCCCGCTCGTGGCGCTCGCCGACGAGGCGACCAGCTCGGACGGCGACGTGGTCATCGCGGCGATCAAGCTGCTCGGCCTCGGCCCCGTCGTCGGCAACCGGACCTGGGGCGGGGTCGTCGGGATGACCGGGCGGCACACCCTCGGCGACGGCACCCGGATCTCGGTGCCCAAGAACGCCTCCTGGTTCGAAGGCGGACTCGGCTGGTCGGTGGAGAACCGCGGCGTCGAACCGGACGTGCACGTGCTGCGCACCCCGCGCGACTGGGCCCGCGGGCGCCACCCCGAGCTGGTCGCCGCCGTCCAGCTGGCGCTGGACCTGCTGGAGGACGCGCCCGCCGCGGCTCCCCCGCCGGAGGACACCCCCCGGCCGGATCTGCGACGCCCGCCGCTGCCGCCGCGGGCGCGGTGACCTGGGGGCTTGGGGCTTGGGGGTCTTCTGGGGTTTCAGCCCCAGGGGTCGCCCTCGGCCGTCATGTTCTCGGCCGCGCGCCGGTCGGCCTCGTCCTGGGCGGCACGCCGCTCCGACTCGCGGGCCTCCTGGGTCTCGCGGGCCCGCTCGATCTCGGGACTGTACGCGTCCACGGCCTCGTCGTGGGCGATGGCGGCACGCTCGGCGGCGTCCTGCCCGGTCGCCTCGTGCGCCTTGTGGCGGAACCTGTCGAAGATGCCCATGACTCCTCCTCCGAACGGATACCGGGCTTCCCCCACTCTCACACCGGGCACCCGGAGCCGCACGTTGAGCCTTTGGTCCCTGGTGAACGCGCCCAACGGCCGTGGCGCGGAGGCGGGCACCCGGCGCAGATTGGAGCCGTCGGCCGAACTGACGCCACCGTCTGGAGCCCACCGTGACCGTCGCACCTTCCGCCCGCCAAGCCCGTCGCACCGCCGAGGACCCCCACGACGGGCCGCGCCGGCGGGTCGGGCCGCTGGCCGCGCTGAACGGGCGGCTGCCCGGCACCCACGACCTGCTGCTGATGCAGTGCCCCAGTTCGCTGCGCCCGCTGGCGGGCGGCGAGCTGCCGGACTGGACGCGGGCCGTGCTGCGGGTGCACCCCTGGGTGACGGTCGGCCGGGCCCCCTCCCTGGTCGGCACCCCGGCGGACGTGCCGCACCCGCAGCGCTGCACCCGGGACCCGGAGGCCGCGCCCGAGCAGTGGATCCCGGCGATCGTGCGCGGGCCGCGCCCCGGACAGCGGCTGGACGCGCTGGCCCCCTGGGCCGCGGTGGCCCGGACGCTGCGGCCCGAGCAGCTGGCCGGGCGGTGCGGGCGGCTGGACCCCGAGCGGGTCGCCGGGATTTCGGCGCTGGCCCTGCTGCCGGCGGTCGGCCGGCTGGTCGCGGACCACCGGCTGTCCTGGGGCCCGATCGGCGCGGTCGGCTACGAGCTGGGCACCGGCGTGCCGGTCGCCGGACCGCTGAGCCCGCTGCGACTGGTCCTGCGCACCCCGCACCCGATCAGCCGCCGGGACGCGCTGCAACTGCGGCGGGCGCTGAGCAGGCTGCCGGTCCCGGTGCAGGCCGAACTGGAGACCCGCTACGGCTCGGTTCAGCTCGCCGAGTACGCGGCCTCGCCGTGCACCCTCACCCTGCTGACTCCGGACGGGCCCCGGGAGGTCCGCGACCCGTGGTTCCCGCGCGGCCCGTTCGTCTGAGCCGTCGTAATTAGTTGGGACGGTTGGGCGGTCGGGGCGCCGCCCGAGGTCGGCGGCGGGGCGCCGGGGCGAGGTGGAGTCCGGCCACTGCCTCGGACAGCTCGGCGTGCAGGGCGTCCCGGGCGGCCTCGTCGCAGGTCTGCCGGATGTGCCGTTCCTCGGCGAGTGTCCGTTCCACCGCCGCGACCGCTCGGCGCCGTTCAGGGCTGAGCCACAGGACCGGCGGCGCGAACTGGAGGTGTACACCCCAGAGCCACAAGCAGGTGACCCGAGCCTTACGCATCAGGTCGAGGAACGCGCGCCCGAACATCGGCATCGCGGTTCACCACCTTCCGGACTTTCCGGCGACCGAGGACGACGAGGGGCTCCTCGAACGGCTGGTTCGCCAGGTAGCCCGACGACCAGGCGACGCCCCACCGGGCGCAGTTCGGGCAGTTCCACGTCCGTCCGGCCGCGTTGGCGTCGTTGAGCAGATCGACCGGGGCGCAGCAGTCCGGTGCGGGGCAGGTCGGAGGGTCGGTCATCGGCGGCGGTCCCGGCTGAGTCGCCGCCGGGTGGCCCGCCGGATGATCGGTTCGGACGCGACGACGCCGAACATGAGGACTACGGCCAACACGTCGACGCCGAGCGCCGGTTGGCGCTTCACGCGGTCCGACCACGGGGCTCGGCGGGGACGCCCATGTAGACGACGTCCCTGCCGGTCGTCCCGTCCTCGACCAACTCGCCGACCTGCGGGCGGTAGAGCGGCCCGGTCGGGGACTCCTTGCTCACCACAGCTGACTCCGTTCCGTAGTTTAATGACTACCCGGGGTCGCCACTGTCCTCTAGCATTGGACGTCCTTCAACCTCTCAAACGTGCTTGGAGAGTGGTTCATGAACAAGGCCGAGCTGGACCCCGACTCGTCTCCAGCCGCAGAGTTCGGTGCGTTCCTCCGCAGCTCACGAGAGGAACGGGGTTGGCGGCAGGAAGATTTGGCGAGCGCCATCGGCTATTCACCCACGCACGTGTCAGCCGTGGAAACTGGTCGACGTCCCCCAACACCGCGCCTGGCTCGCGAACTTGACAAAGCCTTCGGATGGGATCGCGTGTTCGCCCGCAAGGCGCTCGACCTCAAGACCTCGGCGCTCCTCGAAGGCTTCCCGGAGTACGTCGCGCACGAGTCAAGGGCGGTGGAACTGAGACTGTTCACCTTGGGTATCGTGCCGGGGCTGCTTCAGACCATGGACTACGCACGGGCCATCGCGGCGGGCGCGCTCCGGCGGGGCAGCATCACGGAGGACCAGGCTGAGGAGCGGGTTGCCTACCTTGCGCGCCGACAGGCGAACTTGCGCCGGGAAACCCCTCCGCTGATCCACGTCGTCCTGGATGAGAGCTGCATCCGACGGCCGGTCGGCGGAAAGTCCATCATGGCCGCCCAGCTCGACGAGCTTGCAGCCTTCGCCCGGATGCCCAACACCGTTCTCCAGGTGGCTCCGTACGCCATAGGCGAGGAACGATCGTTCGATCTCCCGGTGAACATCATCACCCTTCCGGACCGATCGCTGATGTCCTACGCCGAATCAGCGCAACAAGGGAACCTGGAACGGGACAGCGGCGCAGTACCGCCGATCCTCACGGCCTACTATCAGCTACAGGCCCTCGCACTCTCACAAGCCGAGTCTGTGGCCCTGATCAGCCAGCTGAGAGAGGAACTACCGTGACCGCCGAGCCTCAGTGGTTCAAGTCTTCGTACAGCAGCAACGGCGGCGACTGCATCGAGGTCGCGGGGAACTTGATCCCGTCCGGGACCGTCCCCGTCCGAGACTCCAAGGACACCGACGGCCCGGCCCTCCTCTTCGCGACCGAGGCCTGGCAGTCCTTCGTCTCCGCCCTCCGAGCCGGCGAGTTCGACACCGCCTGACGCCCGGTCTGAGCACAAGGGTCAGATCGGCAGGTTCCAGCCCGGTCCGTCCGCACTTCCGATCCAGACCCGCTGCCCGGCCGCCGAGACCGTCATGCCGAACCCCTCCTGGTGCGGCTCGCCGGCCCGCTGCCAGGCTTCGACGGCGTTCTCCACCTGGTCCCAGAGCCGGAGCGGGCCACGCTGAACCACGGCCCATCCCCCGTCAGGGTTGGACATGGTCCGGGCCTGCGATCCGGTGGCCACGTCGGAGAGGATCTGGTGCCCGCCGGCTCCCATCCGTTCGGCCGAGGGCGCCGCGAGCTGGGCGACCCAACTGCCGGTCCACGTGCCGATGACCTCGGGGTCGATCCGCGACGGACGTTCGTCCCCCGGAAGCAGCGAGAGGCTTTGGCGTGGCGGGCGGTCGTGCGGGCGGGCGATCATGAAGCTGGTGTAGCCGGGCATGAACAGCCCCGTCCCCTCTCCCGGGGCCGTCACGACCAGCCGCACGAGTCCGAACCCGAGCCCCCACCCGGACAGGGTGGCCAGGATGACGCCGCCGGGCCTCACCTGGTGCAGCCAGCGGGGCGGCAGGTACCGAACCGCACAGGTGGCGATCAGCCGGTCGTACTCGCCCCCGTCCGGGTCGCCGAGCAGCCCGTCACCGATAACCAGCCGGGGGGCGAACCCCGCCGCCTTGATCGCGGCAGCGGCAGTGGCGCCGACCGCCGGGTCGTACTCGATGCTGGTCAGGTTGGCGTCCCCGAGGCGGTGCGCGCCGAGGGCGGTCGAGTAGCCGGTCCCCGTGCCGATCTCCAGCACCCGGTGCCCGGTCTCGGCGCCGAGCTGGTGCCACATGCGCAGCACCAGCGACGGCAAGGTGGACGATGACGACGGAGTCCCGATCACCGCCCCCTCGGCCACGTCCTCGGGGCGGGTCCGCCCGTCGAGCTGGGTGACCAGCGTCTCGTTCGAGTAGACCTGCTCCAGCCAACCAGGGTCGGTCCTGTGCACCGGGCGGTACGCGGTCGGATTGCTTCCCGGGACCGCCGCGAAGAACGATCCGACGAACAGTTCCCGGGGCACCGCCAACGCGGCGGCCCTCCAGGCCGGATCGTCGACCGCATCGTCCCCGGTGAGCCCGTCCACCAGGGCGGCGCGGAGCTGAGCCGATGTGCTCACGAGTCGGGGCCCTTCTCCAGTTGGTCGGCGATGGCGTGGGCAATCGCCGAAGCGGTGTCGACACCCTGCCAGGCCCATTGGCCGTTGGGGTTGCACTCAAGG
Source organism: Kitasatospora sp. NPDC088861 (assembly GCF_044750105.1). NCBI lineage: Bacteria > Bacillati > Actinomycetota > Actinomycetes > Kitasatosporales > Streptomycetaceae > Kitasatospora > Kitasatospora sp. NPDC088861. The sequence goes on along the minus strand of NZ_JBIVJF010000030.1, from coordinate 29,712 downwards.
AAGTACCAGTCACCTGCGGCGGTCACCGCGAAGTCGAACGCACCGTAAACCAAGCGGAGTTCGTTCAGATAAGCGATCACAGAGCGCGCAACGGGCCCGGGCACTTCGATCGGCGTACACGTCATCAGGTCTTGACGCTCGCGCCAGTCAAGATCGGGACTGCCGATCCGGACACCGAACAACCGGTCACCCACGGCGGTCACCCGCACGTCGAACGACTTGGACACGGCGGCTTGGAACATGTGCGGACACACGGACACGGCGTCGGTGATCTCGGCCGGATCGACTTCCCGTACCCACACCGTTTGCGCAGTGCCGTCGGGGGCTCGGTACCGGCTGTCCCACACCGGCTTGTAGACGGCTCCGCCGGACTGGTCGGCGCAGAACCGGCGCGCTTCGTCGGTATCGGCGGTGATGACCGTGTTCGGCACCAGGAAACCGCTCCGGCCCGCCACGACAAGCTGTGCGGGCTTGTACTCCGCGTTCCGGATGTGCCACGGGTGATTGACGTAGTGGGCGTCGGGAAGCGACGCGAAGATGCCGCCAGCACCCCAAAATGCTTGCGCACTGGTGAACTTGGACGCGTGTTCGTCCAGTCCCGGCGGCGCCCGGTAGGGCGAGGGCCGGCGGACCCAGACCGACCGCACCCGAGTGAGGTCGAGTTCCCGGCTTGATGTGCGGAGAGTGCCCCGCTGCTCGCTCCTGCTGTAGTGGGCGGTCAGCGAGGCACCCCCGAGCAGATCGGCACCGGGGTCCACCCGGACGACCGGGACTCGGCGCTCGGCCAGGATGCGGAGCACCACATCGGCCGTCACGTCGTGCGCGTTGGTCAGGACCAGGACAGCCCGGTGTCGATCCTGCGCCATGTCAGCCGGCGCCCTGGTCCTGGTCGTTCGCTGGCATGCTGTCCATGTCGGTGGGTGCGCTCTGCCCGCCGCTCTGCCCGTCACCGCCGCCCGTGTTCGTGGGCGTGCTGGTCTCCGTGCTGGTGCCGTGCGCCCCCATCTCGACCTTGCGACCCTGATCGTCCACGAACACGGCAACCTGCGTTTCGGGGTCGATCACGGCCGAGACGGCAGGGACCGAGCGGGTGTCCGGGTACGGACCCATTCAGGTCGTGCCCCACGGTGCGGTTGTCATCTGTGCTGCGCCTCCATGTTCTTCGTTGCCGTGCTCTTCCACGGCCCGAGCAACACCAACGACGGTAGGGAGAAGCCACGCCCGGCCTCAACGAAGTTGCGAGATATTGCGCCGATTCACCCGAGAGTGTCGAGCGCGGCTGTGATCACGGCGCGAGCCGCGTCCCCGTAGACGGCCGCTTCGGACAGCTGGACGAACGCCTTGGCGTAGTCGGCCAGTTCGCGAGGCTGCCTGACGTTGATCTCGGCTGTCAGGGTCTCCACCACGGCGTGCCGGTCATCGAACAAGTAGAACGCTTCCAGCGGCCAGACGGTGCGCTGGGCGGTGAACGGAACGATCCCGAGGGAGACGGTGGCGAGCGGCCCCACGGTGAGCAGGTGCCGAAGCTGGCCACGCATCACCTCGGTATCGCCGATGCGGTACCTCAGCACTGACTCCTCCATCAACACCACGAACCGGCGGCCGCCCTCGTACAGGAACCGGCTGCGGGCCACGCGGGCGGCAACGGCCTCTGTCACGTCGTCGGGAGTTCCCTGGAACTGCGTGATGGAGCGCATCAAGGCCGTGGCGTAGGCCGGCGTCTGGAAGAATCCGGGCACGACGTTGGACACGTACACCCGGCACAGACGGGCCCGCTCGTTCAGCGCGTAGACGTCCTCCTGGACCTTGCGCATGCCGTTGCGCTGGAGCCGACGCCACTCCATGTACATCGACTCCACCGCGCGCGCCGTGGCAATGAGGTCTTGCACCTGTTCCTCGGCGCCACAGGCGATGCACCAGGCCCGAACGTCCGCATCGGAAGGGGCCGTTTTCGCGGAGAGGATGCGCGAGGTCTTCGCCGGGTGCCATCCACACCGGGCAGACAGTTCTTGCCCCTTGAGGCCGGCGTCCAGCATCAGCTCGCGCAGACGCGCGGCAACGGCGGCGCGGGCGGCCTGCGCGCTGGATGAGGGAGAAGCGGGCATGAACTGGCTGTCCGGTGGGATATCGCAGAGGTCAGACGGTGTATTCCGGGTGGTCGATGCCCCGCGCCCAGACGGCTTCGAAGGCCGAGACGCAGAGCTTCACCACCGCCGGGTCCTCGGACAGTTCATATTTGGGGTCGGCCCAGTCCCCGACGCCGGTGAAGTGGTTGAACTCGACCAACCGGCCGTCGAAGACCCAGAAGTCATTGCCCGGTAGTGCGATGTCCGACGCCCGGCGGCGCGGAAGCCAACGGACCTGTTCGCCGGCCGCGACGTTCACGGCGGTCCCGGCGTGCTCGAAGCGGATGTAGTCGGTCACCGGCTCCGAAACGATCCGGGCCCTGCGCATGACCACGCCCCGGCTGACGGCCTCCCGGACGAGAGGCACCCACCCGGCCCAGCCCTCGGACTCGGGGTCGAGATCGGGGTGGACGCCGCTCCGCTGGAAGCGTGCGAAGTCCGTCGACTCATCGCCCACGCTGTACCAGTCACGCATCTCCAGGTGCACGGCCGAGTGTTGCGCGGCCTTGAGCAGGTCAGAGAAGTCCGGAACGTTCTGCGTCATCGAGTGCCTTCCTAATGATCGCCGCCATGCGGAGCGGGATACGGACCACGGCCTCACCCTCGGGGACGCCGATCGTGTGGCCAGGAACCCACTCGGTCGTGCTGACCTCGGTCAGCAGTTCCTCCCTGGGCTTCCAGCCCTGGAACACCAGCTCCCGCTCGTGGTCGTCCACCCACACCGTCGGCGATCCGTTCCCCTGGGTCTCGGGGTCCATCCCGTTGAACCGTAGTGCCATCGGGTCCTCCCGTGCCAAGCCGGTTGCGCGTCCTTGCATTACCGTTCCGCAGAGATGACGGGCATTCAAGAGCGCAAGGGGAGCAGGCCGGCGCATTCGGAGCGGGTCCGACGCATCTCGCAAGCGGCACATCCCTTGCGAGTGGAAGGCAGTAAGAGAATGGGCGAGTTCACTCCTGAGGCCGCCGAAGCGCTGAAAACCGCGGCGGCCATCTGCGGACCGCTGGAGCTGGAGGAGATCAGCAACCGGCGGGGCTCGGCGGTCTGGAAGGCGACCGGTCCGCGGGGCGTCGCGAGTATCAAGCTCGGCACCGGCGAGGCCGCCGAGGTCACCGCGCGGGAAGCCTCGGTGCTGGACCAGCTCCCCGGCTACACCGTGACCGCCGGCCGGTTCGACGACGGCGTCTGGTTCGTCACCCCGTGGCTGGTCGGACCGTCCACCTGGCAGGCCCTCCGCCCCCTGCGCAAGGGCGAAGGAGGGCGGGACGAGGCCCTGGCCGCTGCGGTCGGGCTGTGCCGCGCCGTGGCAGACCTCCACGCCGAAGGGTGGGTGCACGGAGACCTCCAGCCCCAGCACGCATCCACGGTGGCGACGGGACCGTGCGACTCCGCCGTCCGATCCCCCTGTTCGGTCCGCCCAAGACCCCACTGCCCGGCGAGGCGGGTAGTGGGGTCTCCGTCCATGTAGCAACGACCGTCAGCCGGTGACGCTGGGGGTGCCCGTCTCCAGGTGGCCGGTGAAGCGCTGGGACCAGCCGGCGTCCGCGTCCACCGTCACCGTGAAGTCGTACCAGCCGTTGTTGTAGGCCACGGCGTTGAAGAAATCGGTGACGTTGCCGCCGGCGGGGACCTGGTACGTCCAGGGGCCGTCCGTCCGGTAGTTGTTGGAGGCGATGGTGAAGGTCAGCGGCGTCGTACCGGAGTTGGCGAGCTTGAAGTAGACCGCCAGCTTGCCCGTCCCCGGCTCGACCGCGTACGAGGCGGTGACGGCCGCGTTCTTACCCGCCTTGGTGGCGTCGCCCTTGAAGCGGCGCAGGAAGCGGTTGGGGCCGACGACGGTGAGGTCGTAGGGGCCGCCGCCGAAGTTGGTGCCGCAGTTGAAGAAGTCGCTGGTGGTGCCGCCCGGGTCGACGGTGTACTGCCAGGGGCCGCCGCTGCGGTAGGCGTTGGCGTAGGCGGCGAAGTGGGCGGACTTCGCCGCTGCCGCGCCCCCGTTGTCCATCGTGATCCAGACCTTCATCACCCCGCCGGAGCCGAACTCCAGGTGGTCCAGGTTGGCGTTCGGCTGGTACGGCAGGGCGCGGGCCGGCCGGGTGCCGGTCTCCTGGATCGGCAGCTGGTTGTTGATCGGGGCCGGGTTGGGCAGCGGGCCGCACGCCGACAGGCCGATGGTCTGCGAGGTGTCGGGCAGCCCGGGCAGGCCGTAGACCGGGTTGGCGAAGTCGAACGCGCTGGTCAGGTCGCCGCAGACGCGGCGGCGCCAGTCGCTGATGTTCCGGCATTGCGCGGGCGTGCCGAGGGCGGCCGTCCAGGTCTCCAGGAAGCGCAGCACGGAGGTGTGGTCGAAGGTCTCGGAGTTGACCCAGCCGCCGCGGGTCCAGGGCGAGACGGCGATCATGGGGACGCGGAAGCCGAGGCCGATGTTGGTGCCGTTGTAGAACTCGCCCGGGGTGCCGGCGGGGGCGGCCGGCGGCGGGACGTGGTCGAAGAAGCCGTCGTTCTCGTCGTAGTTGATGAACAGGACGGACGAGTTGAAGACGTTCGGGTCGGCGTTCAGCGCGTCGATCACCAGGTGGACGAAGTGCGCGCCGTCGGCCGGGGTGGCGTACGGATGTTCGGAGGAGGCCTGGTCGGGGACGATCCAGGAGACCTGCGGGAGGGTGCCGTTCAGCACGTCGGCCCTGATCGCGGCGGCGATGTCGTCCGGGGTCCTGCCGGTGGCCTTGGGCACCGAGCCCATGCCCTTGACGGCCAGCGGGCTGCCGGCCGGGGCGCCGGAGAACTGGGTGAAGTACGCGAGGGCGTTGTCGCCGTAGTTGTCGGCGGCGTTCTGGTAGACCTTCCAGCTGACGCCTGCGCTCTCCAGCGCCTCCGCGTAGGTCTGCCAGCGCAGGCCCTTCTCGTCGCCGCCGTCGTACGCGGGGCCGCCGGCGCTGCCGGCCGGGTCGATCTGGCCGGACCAGTGGTAGGTGCGGTTGGGGCCGGTCGCGCTGAGCACGGAGCAGTGGTAGGCGTCGCAGATGGTCCAGTTCTCGGCCAGCGCGTAGTGGAACGGGATGTCCTGGCGGGTGAGGAAGCCGAGGGTGCGGACGTTGCCCTTGGCGGCGACCCAGGAGTCCATCTTGCCGCTGTTCCAGGCCTTGTGCTGATCGCTCCAGCCGTGGCTGAGGTCACCGTTGCATTGGGCGAGGCGCTCGGGGTCGGCGCCGCCGGCCGGCTTGGTCTGGCTGAACTGCCACGGGTACTGGCGGCCGAGCAGGCCGTTGGGCTGGTTGAAGACGCTGTAGCCGCCGGCTATCTGGATGGCGCTGCGGTCGGCGAAGCCGCGCACGCCGCGCAGCGTGCCGAAGTAGTGGTCGAAGCTGCGGTTCTCCTGCATCAGGATCACCACGTGCTGCACGTCGTTGATGGTGCCGGTCTGCTGGAGCGTGGCGGTGGAGGCCACCGCGGGCGCGCCGGGGGCGGCCCCTGCGGCGCTGGTGCCTGCCACGGCGAGTCCCGCCGCGGCGGCACCGGACAGCGTGACGAACTTCCTACGACTCAGCTCGGCCATCAGCCCGGCCCGTCCCTTCACTGGCGATCTGGCGATGTTGTGTACACAAGTCGGGGCTCATCGATCGCGCAGCATCTTCCACCCCGGCCGGAGGCGTCCACCAGATGCGCGCGGCAGGGTTGGCGGACTGTTCGTCCGGGTGTCACCGAGCGACGCCGGGCTGAACGGGCGGCGGAAACGCCGGGGAGGGACGGAGCGGGCGGCTGGTCAGCGGTCCTTGACCTCGATTCCCAGCGCCTGGGCGAACTGCGGTGCCAGCTCCAGCAGTTGGGTGGAGCTGATGACCGCGCCGCGCAGCCCCTGGTGGCCGTCCGCGAGTCCGAGCCGGGCGGCCCCGCGCAGGTCGGTCTTCTTCAGGGTGGCACCGCGCAGCCGGACCTCCTCCAGCGTGGAACCGGGGAAGGACACCTCGGTCAGCTTGGCCTCGCCGAAGTCCACGTCGCGCAGCAGGCAGTCCTCGAACACGACGTCCCGCAGCACGGCCGCCCGCAGGTTGACCGCCTCCAGCTTGCAGCCGCGGAACACCACCCGGCGCAGCGCCGAGCCGTATCCGGCGACCCCGGCCAGCACGCCGCCGACGAAGGCGCTGTCCTGCCACTCGGTGTCGCTCAGGTCGCAGGCCACCCAGCGGCCGGCCTGCACCCAGACCTCGTTGAAGCGGGCCTGGCGCAGCTTGACCCCGCTGAGCGCGACCCCGGTGAAGGCGCACTCCAGGAACGCCGCCCCGGCCGCCGACTCGTCGGTGTGCTCGCCGCCGTCGAAGTGCGTGGTGTCGTAGCGCTCGTCGCTGCGCAGCCGCCCGGTGTGGGGGCGGAGCAGGTCCGCGTACGGCAGGTCGGTGAGCTGGTCGGGGGCGGAACGCGGCATGGCGGCGGCACCTCACGGTCGGGGGCGAACGGGTCTCGCCCGAATGCTCGCACGCGGCACCGACAACGCCCCGGACCGGCCGCAGCGGACTGCGGCCGGGCCGAGGTGTGGTCCTCAGAAAGGTCAGCCGCGCGCCCAGAGGGAGTTGACGCGGCTGCGCTCGGTGCTGTTCGGGTACGGGTTGGTGCAGGAGGTGCCGGGGCCGCCGCCGGACATCAGCTCGCTGCACGGGCCGGAGTAGTGGTCCGGCAGGCCGAGCACGTGCCCGGTCTCGTGCGCGGTCACCCGGACCGAGTTGTACTGCCGGTTCTGCTGGTAGTCGAGGAAGACGTAGCCGCGCCCGTGGCCGTCGGTGCTGGCGTAGGAGCCGCGGCTGTCGTTGCCCTCGTAGTACGAGAAGTCGCCGCCCGAGCCGGCCCGCAGCTGGACGTTGCTGACCGAGCTGTTCCAGATCTGCGCGGCGTTGGCTATCTGGGTGCGGAAGGTCGGTGCCGAGCTGGCGTCGTAGGTGACGACGACGGTCGCCAGGTTCGGGCTGGCGGCCTGCTTGGCCTTGGCGGAGGCCATCACGGCCTGGAAGAACGCCTGGTTGTTCGCGGCCTCGGCGGCCGAACCGGCGTACGTCGAGGCGGTGTAGCCCTGGACGGCCGGGCCGGGGGTGGCGGCGGACGCGGCGGTGGCGGGCAGCACGGCGAGACCGGCCGCGAGGGCCAGGCCGAGGGTCGCGGACAGCACGGATCGCTTCATGTGGGGGCTCCGATTCCGGTGGTGCCGTGGCCGGTTGGGGGCCGGCCCTGGGGGACACCTGGTCAGCGGGTGATGTCCCCAGAGCTTCGGGCAGCCCGGCGGGCGGGCGGATGATGTCAACCCGCGATAGCTTCGATCAATACCCCTTGCGGAAAAGGGGTTTGAGATGTCTTTAACCGGCCTTGACTCGCGCGTGCCCCTGGCATTCCGCTCCACCGGCGGTTAGGCTCCCGATCGGGGAAGCAACCGAGCGGCGGGCCACCCGATTCCGGCCGGGCGGCCCGCCGCACCCGAAGGGCATCGGCAACTTCCTTGGCGCCGCAACGAGTTCGCGGGCTCCTCCGATTCGAGGGCTTCCCCAGTTCACGGGCTTGCCCAGTTCACGGGCTTGCCTAGTTCACGGACTCGACGCCGTTCGACCAGAGGCTGTCGACCTGGCCGCGCTCGTTGCTGTCGGGGTAGGGGTTGGTGCAGGACGGGCCGGGGCCGCCGCCGGACATCAGCTCACTGCACGGGCCGGAGTAGTTGTCGGGCAGGCCGAGCACGTGCCCGGTCTCGTGCGCGGTGACGCGCAGCGAGCTGTACTGCTGGTTCTGCTGGTAGTCGAGGAAGACGTAGCCGTGGCCGTGGCCGTCGGTGCTGGCGTAGGAGCCGCGGCTGTCGTTGCCCTCGTAGTACGAGAAGTCGCCGGTGCCGCTGCTCGCCTGGAGCTGGACGTTGCTGACCGAGCTGTTCCAGATCTGCGCGGCCTGGGATATCTGGCTGGTGAAGGAGGGCGCGCTGGCGGTGTCGTAGGTGACGGTGACGGTCTGCAGCCACGGGTTGGCTGCCTGCTTGGCCTTGGCGGAGGCCATCACGGCGTGGAAGAACGCCTGGTTGTTCGCGGCCTCGGCGGCCGAACCGGCGTACGTCGAGGCGGTGTAGCCCTGGACGGCCGGGCCGGGGGTGGCGGCGGACGCGGCGGTGGCGGGCAGCACGGCGAGACCGGCCGCGAGGGCCAGGCCGAGGGTCGCGGACAGCACGGATCGCTTCATGTGGGGGCTCCGGATTCGCGGTACGCCGAACCGCCGGGGCCGGTGGGGGCCGGACACGGCTGCGGCGACGGTGGGGGCGCCCCGGTGGGGCCGGGGCGGATTCGCTGTCCCTGAGCTTCGACCCGCCCGGGCCCGCGGCGGATGATGTCAACCGGCGATAGCACCGCCGCATACCGGCGGGGCCCGCGGCGCGCCCTCCCGCCGCGCCTTGTTCTGTCATGTCCTTGGCGACAAGGCCGGGTGGCGTCTATGCTCCGGGCGTGGAGCTCGACGTGAGACACCTCCGGGTGGTGTGCGCTATCGCCGACACCGGCAGCCTCCGCAAGGCCGCGCTCCAGCTCGGCATGACCCAGCCCTCCCTCACCACCCAGCTGCACCGCATCGAACGGGCCATCGGCGGCACCCTGTTCACCCGCGAGCAGACCGGCAGCCGGCCCACCGCGCTCGGCCACTCGGTGCTGTCCCGGGCCCGGCCGGTGATCACCGAGATGGCCGCGCTGGTGGCCGCCGCCCGCCAGGAGGCCCGCGACGCGGCCGGCCCCGGGCGGCAGCGCCGGCTGCGGATCGGCAGCGTCGGCAGCCGGGCGGTCGCCGCCTGGCTGCGCCGGGTGCACGAACGGCTGCCGGACACCGACACCACCATCCACGTCGACGTCTCGGCCAGCGCCCTGCTGCGGATGGTCGCCGCCGACCAGTTGGACGTGGCCTTCGTCTACGAGAGCGAGGGCTTCCCGCTACGGGTGCCGCCGGACGCCGAGCACCGGGTGCTGATGGCCCGTGAGCCCCAGTTCGTCGCGCTCGCCGCCGGACACCCGGCCGCCGCCCGCCCGGTCGTCCACCTGACCGACCTCGCCGAGGACACCTGGATGGTCGACCCGACCGCCGACCACGAGTACGCGGCGATGCGCCGGGTGTTCAGCGATGCCGGGCTCAACCCCCGGGTGGTCCAGGTGCGGGACAACGCCACCGCCGCCGAACTGGTCGCCTCCGGCGAGGCCGTCCGCCCCTGCCAGCCGACCTCCGCCCCCGGTCCCGGCACGGTGGTGCGCCCCGTGTACGGGGACCCGCTGGCCGTCCGACTGCTGCTCACCTGGCGCCCCCGCGCGCTCAGCCAGCCCGCGCTGGACGCGCTGTACGGCGAACTGCGCGCCGCCTACCTGGACCTGGCCAAGGTCAACCCGGCCTACCTGGCCTGGCTGGCCCGGCACGAGCCGATCCTGCTGGACTGCGCCTGAGAATCAGCCCCCGTCAGCCCTCCCGACTGTGCAGCAGCACGCCCACCGCCACGGTCAGCGCGCAGACCAGGCCCGCCACCAGCACACCGGAGCCCCCGAACGCCGTGCAGGCCAGCACCAGCACCGCCCCGGTCGGGGCCAGCGCCTGCGCCAAGCCGGTCTTGGTGTGCCGGGAGTGCAGCAGCCAGACCGTGAGCAGGTAGAGCGCGGTGGGCACGGTGACCGTCGCGGTGGCGGCCGTCGCGGAGATCTCCGCCTGGTGCACGGCCGACTCCACCGCCACCTCCAGTCCGGTGCCGATCGCGGCGGCCGCGCCGAACACCAGGTAGTGGCCGTACCCCCAGGCGAAGGCCTGCCGGTTGGAGCGCAGGTGCTCGTGGACCGGCCGGGCGAAGTAGATCCACCAGGCCGCGAAGCAGATCAGCAGGCCGCCGATCGCCACCGGCAGCAGCCGGCCCAGCTCCTCGTGCTCGTCCACCGCCGACTGCACCGCGACCGTCGCGGCCGCCACCGTCTCGCCGAGCACGATCAGGGTGAACAGCCCGTACCGCTCGGCGATGTGGTGCGGGTGCCAGGAGGTCTGCATCCGCAGTTCGGCGACCACCGGCACGGCCAGCTCGCACAGCACCCCGAGCGGGATGACCACCGGCCGGACGGCGTCCGGCAGCAGCACCACCACCACCCAGCCCACCTGGCAGATCGCGATCCCGACCGCGTACCGCACGGCGACCCGGCGCGCCTCGCCCTGCTCGCTGGCCGCCGCCCGCAGCCACTGGGTGACCATCGCCAGGCGCATCACCACGTACCCGGCGATCGCCAGCGTCAGGTCCTGGGTGGCGAACAGCCGTGGCACCCCGGCCGCGAGGACCAGCACCCCGGCGATCTGCACCAGCGTGGTGACCCGGTACGGCACGTCGTCGCAGTCGTACGCGGAGGCGAACCAGGTGAAGTTCATCCAGGCCCACCAGATCGCGAAGAAGGCGATCGCGTAGCCGCGCAGGCCGTCGCCGTAGTGGCCGGCCGCCAGGGAGTGGGCGAGTTCGCGCCCGGCCTGGCCGACGGCGACCACGAAGCAGAGGTCGAAGAACAGTTCCAGCGGGGTGGCGACCCGGTGCGGCTCGTCCCGGTCGCGCGGGACCATCCGGCGCACCGGGGGCGGGTCGACGGGGCGCGGGTGGGGGGCGGCGGCGGATTCGCTGGCCATCGGTGCTGCTCCGGGTTCGGGAGGGGCTGGCTGTCCCGCGCATCCTGGCAGCGGCCCGGGCCCCGCGCACGCACCGGCGCGACGGGCGCAGCGGTTCGCGGTCCCGGGGTCGATTGCGCCTTTCGTTCGCTTTTTTCCTTGCCGTCAGCCGTAGTTGACGCCCCGGTGCGCGAACCGGGTGACAGCGCGGCGGGTTTCCGGGCGCGCCCCGCGCGCTGCGCCGCGGCCGGCCGGACGGCCCCGCTAGATTCGTCCCCGGTTGGAAGCGAGCGCGGGCCTTGCGGGGCCCCACGACACGGGCGGCCTGCGGGCAACGCGGAAGGTCAAGGCCGGTGGCAGGAGAGCGGGGGCGGCAGAGCCGACCTTCCCGTGTCCGTACCACCGGCCTCGTGATCACCGCGCTGCTCGCCAGCGCCTGCCGCCCGGTCGCTCTCGCCGCGTCCGCGGCGGGGGCTACTTCTCCCAGCCGACCTTGGCGTAGTCCTCCCCGGCCAGGCCGAAGGCGCCGTAGTTGGCGAGGCCCTTGCGCGTCGCCACCACGGTCGGCCGCTGGTAGAGCTCGACGGTGTGGCCGAGTTCCCAGATCTTCGCGTCGGCCTGGTTGTAGAGCTTCGCGGCCTCCACCGGGTCGACCGTCCCGGCCGCCTTCTTGAGCAGGTCGTCGACCTCCTGGCTGCCGATCCGCGAGGGGTTGTTGAAGGTGTTGTCCCCCACCGGCAGACGGAAGTTGCCCAGGCTCTTGGAGAGCGGGAACGAGTCGGTGTTGCGCCAGCTCGCGATCTCGAACTTGCCCGGGTTCACGTACTTGGTGAAGAAGTCGTTGGCGGGCACCTTGTCCAGGCTCACCTTGACCCCGGCCTGCAGCCACATCGCGGCGGCGGCGGTGGCCAGGTCGATCTGGGCCTGCGGGGTGGACTCGTTGACCGTCCAGTGCAGTTGCAGCGACTGGCCGTCCTTGGTGCGCGGCTGGCCGGCGCCCGCCTCCTTCCAACCGGCGTCGTCCAGCAGCTTCTTGGCGGCGGGCACGTCGAACTTCGCCCACTCGCCCGAGTTGTCCTGGTAGCCGGTCTGGTTGGGCATGAAGATGTGGTTGCCGAGCGGCTTGAACTCCACCGGCACCCCGTTGTTGGCGATCTTGATCAGTGCGGACCGGTCGAGTGCCTTGCCGAGCGCCTGGCGGACCTTCTGGTCCGCCAGCGCGCCGCCGGAGCCGAAGGAGATGTGCACCTCGTCCCACGGGCTGGCGGCCCGGATCGCGGTGTCCTTGGCGTCCTTGAGCTGCCCGTACGCGGCGGCGGTGCCGGCCGTGGCGAGGTCGATCTCGTTGTTGAGGTACGACTGGGTGGTCGCGGACTGGGTCATCACCCGGAAGGTGATCTTGTCCGCCTTGGCCTTGGTGCCCCACCAGGCCGGGTCCGGGACGAGCGTGAGGGTCTGCGCGGTCTTGTCCGCCACGCCGATCTTCAGCGCGCCCGCGGTGATCGGGATCTTCTCCACCCAGCCCTTGTTGAAGTCGTCCGGGGTGGCGATGCCGGCCGCCGGGATCAGCGGGCGGAACAGGTTCTGCCAGTCCGCGTACGGCTCGGAGAAGGTGACCTTCACCTCGCTCGGGTCGGCCCCCTGCTCGACGGCGGAGATCTGCTCGTAACCGGACGGGTCGGCGATGTTGTACGCCGGGTCCTTGCCGTTGCTGGCCTGCCAGTCGGCCTTGAAGTCCAGGTAGCTGAGCGGCTTGCCGTCCGACCACTTGGCCTTGGGGTTGAGCTTGTAGGTGATCACCTCGGGCGAGGTCGAGGTGACCTTGGCGTCCAGCAGGTAGTCGGCGTTGGGCTGGAAGGTGCCGGAGGCGTCCGTGTTGAAGAGCGACGGCTCCAGGGCGCGCATGATCGAGACCGCGTCGCCGTAGGTGCCGTCCACCTGGAGCGGGTTCCACTGGGTGATCCACTGGTACAGCGGGAACCGCACCTCGCCGCCGTCCTTGACCTGGTCCAGCGGCTTGGCGTTGATGTCCTGGGAGTCCTGCCGGGGCGGCTCGCTCTTCGCCACCTTGTCGGCCGAGCCGCCCCCGCCCGAGGTGCACGCGGTGACCGCCAGCGCGACGGCGACGGCGAGGGCAGTCGCCCGGCCGAGGCGGCGGGCCGTGGTGGAAGCGTCCATGGAGTCCCCCTGGTGAGGTCTTCGAAACGGGCGGTAACGGGCAGTTGTGCCGCGCGAGGTGTGGCGGGGCTTGAGCGTGGGCAGCCAAGTCGGCACCGAGCCAGCAGAACGTAACAGCCGATCAGTTCCGTCACCAGGGGGAGGACCGCACACCTGATCCAGAAGTCATCCGCGGCAATACTGCCGCAACACCCCGGCCGCGCACCGCTGCCAGACTCTGACCTGCGCTTTCCCCGTACCGCCTCGTCCTCCTGCCGTCCGAAGGCCTGAACGGGCCCCGACCGAAGGCCACCACCCGATGCCCACCAGACGCGTCGGCCCCTCCCCCACCCCGGGCGGCCGTTGATGCTCCGTTACCTGGCGAAGCGCCTGAGCTACTACGCGGTGCTGCTGATCGCCGCCGTCTTCCTGGCGTACGCGATCTCCGCGACCGCCCTCCAGCCGCGCACCTACTTCGACGCCAAGGTCCCCCGCCCGGCCGCCGAGTCGGTCGAGCGCCAGCTCACCGCGCTCAACCTGAACGACCGCACCCCGGTCGTCGAACGCTTCGGCCACTGGGCCGACGGGCTGCTCCACGGCGACCTCGGCCGGACCATCCACGACACCCCGGTCACCGACGACTTCGGCCGCCGGGTCTGGGTCTCGCTGCGGCTGCTGCTGCTCGGCAGCCTGCTCGGCATCGTCCTCGGCATCGCCGCCGGGGCCTGGAGCGCCGTCCGCCAGTACCGGATCTCCGACCGGCTGCTCACCGTGCTCTCCTTCGTCCTGCTCTCCACCCCGGTCTTCCTGGTCGCGCTGTTCCTCAAGAACGGCGCCATCGCCGCCAAGGACGCGGCCGGCCACGACGTCATCCCGTTCACCGGCTACGAGACCCCCGGACTGACCGGCGGCCTCGGCGCCCACCTCGCCGACTGGGCGCTGCACCTGCTGCTGCCCACCATCTCGCTCGCGCTCGGCGGCCTCGCCACCTACAGCCGCTACCAGCGCGGCACCATGCTCGACGTGCTCGGCTCCGACTACCTGCGCACCGCCGAGGCCAAGGGGCTCACCCGCCGCAGGGCGCTGGTCAAGCACGGGCTGCGGACCGCGGTGATCCCGATGTCGACCATGTTCGCCTACAGCTTCCTGGGCATCTTCACCGGCGCGATCTTCACCGAGACGATCTTCGGCTGGCACGGCATGGGCGAGTGGCTGATCCAGTCGATCAACGAACAGGACGTCAACTCGGTCGTCGCCGTCAACCTGTTCACCGCCGTCGTCGTCCTCGCCTCCGGCTTCCTCGCCGACACCCTGCACGCCGCCCTCGATCCGCGCGTGCGGTCCTGACCGGAGGTGAACTGACGTGACCACCGTCGCCGTGGAACCGGCCGCCCCGGCCGCCGCCCCCCGCACCACCGGCCGGGCCCGGCTCGTCCTCGCCCGGCTGCTGGCCGCCCGCGGGGCCGTCGCCGGAGCCGTGATCGTCCTGCTGCTGTTCGCGCTCGCCTTCGGCGGGCCGTACCTCACGCCCTGGGACTACGCCGCCCCCGACTTCGGCGCGCTGCACCAACCGCCGTCCGCCGAGCACTGGTTCGGCACCAACGGGATCGGCCAGGACGTCTTCGCCCAGACCGTCCGCGGCCTGCAGAAGTCGCTGGTCATCGGCCTGCTGGTGGCCCTGTTCTCCACCGTGCTGGCCTCCCTGGTCGGCGCCTGCGCCGGTTACTTCGGCGGCTGGGCCGACCGTGCGCTGATGTTCGCGGTGGACCTGCTGCTGGTCTTCCCCAGCTTCCTGATCATCACCATCGTCTCGCCCCGGCTGAAGAGCGCCGGCTGGATCGCCTTCGTACTGCTGCTCGCCCTGTTCAACTGGATGATCACCGCCCGGGTGGTCCGCTCGATGACCATCTCGCTGCGCGAGCGCGAATTCGTCCGCGCCGCACGGTTCATGGGAGTGCGGCCGCTGCGGATCATCACCCGCCACATCCTGCCGAACGTCGCCTCCTTCCTCATCATCGACGCCACCATCGCGGTCGGCGGCGCCGTGATGAGCGAGACCGCGCTCTCCTACTTCGGCTTCGGCGTCAAACCGCCGGACGTCTCGCTCGGCACCCTGCTCGCCGCCGGGACCAGCGAAGCCCCGGTGTTCCCCTGGCTGTTCTACTTCGCCGCCGGGCTGCTGGTGCTCTTCGTCCTCGCCGTCAACCTGATCGGCGACGGGCTGCGCGACGCCCTCGACCCCACCGCCGGGGGCGCGCCCCGCCGCCGCTCCGCCCGGAGGAAGAAGCCGTGACCACCACCGTCGACACCCCCCTGCTCGCCGTCAGCGACCTGCGGGTGGACTTCGCCGGGCCGCACGGCCCCGTCCCCGCCGTCCGCGGGGTGGACCTCACCCTGCGGCGCGGCGAGACCCTCGGCATCGTCGGCGAGTCCGGCTCCGGCAAGTCCGTCACCGCGCTGTCCGTGCTCGGCCTGCTGCCGAGGACGGCCGGCGTCCAGGGCTCGGTGCGACTGGACGGGCGGGAACTGGTCGGGCTGCCCGGCAAGGAGCTCGCCGCGATCCGCGGCCGCCGGATCGCCATGGTCTTCCAGGACCCGCTGTCCGCCTTCACCCCGGTCTACCGGATCGGCGACCAGATCGCCGAGGCCGTCCGCATCCACCAGCGGGTCGACCGGGCCGCCGCCCGCCGCCGGGCCGCCGAACTCCTCGACCTGGTGGGCATCCCGGCCCCCGAACGGGCCCTGGACAGCTTCCCGCACGAGTTCTCCGGCGGCATGCGTCAGCGCGCGATGATCGCCATGGCGATCGCCAACGACCCCGACATCCTGCTCGCCGACGAGCCGACCACCGCGCTGGACGTCACCATCCAGGCCCAGGTGCTGGACGTGCTGCGCACCGCGCAGCGGGAGACCGGCGCGGCCCTCGTCCTGGTCAGCCACGACCTCGGGGTGATCGCCGGGATGGCCGACCGGGTCGCGGTGATGTACGCGGGGCGGGTGGTCGAGACCGCCGGGGTGGACGAGCTGTTCGCGGCCCCGCGCCACCCGTACACGCTCGGCCTGATCGGCGCGGTGCCCCGGCTGGACGGGCTCGGCGGCCCGCTCGTCCCGATCCCCGGCGCACCCGCCCCGATGGCCGACCTGCCGCCGGGCTGCCCGTTCGCCGCCCGCTGCCCGCTGGCGGAGGAGCGCTGCTCGGCGGCGGAGCCGGAACTGGCCGGGGGCGACGGTCACCTGGCGGCCTGCGTCCGGTCGGCGGAGCTGGCCGAACGGCGGCCCGCGCCGGCCGACGTCTACCCGGTGCCGGCGCTTCCGGCCCCGTCGGCCGCTCCGGAGGACCGGGGGGACCGGAGCTCGCGGGCGCCGGTGCTGGCGGTGAGCGGCCTTGGCAAAACGTTTCCGCTCCTCAAGGGCACGGTGTTCAAGCGCCGGGTCGGCGAGGTCTACGCGGTGGACGGCGTCGACCTGGACCTCCGGGAGGGCGAAACCCTCGGCCTGGTCGGGGAGTCCGGCTCCGGCAAGTCCACCACGCTGTTCGAACTGCTGAACCTCACCGCCCCCGAGACCGGCCGGATCGAACTGCTCGGCCACGACACCGCCGAGCTCTCCCGCGCCGAGGCCCACCGGCTGCGCGCCCGGCTGCAGATCGTCTTCCAGGACCCGATGGCCAGCCTCGACCCGCGGATGCCGATCGGCGACATCATCGCCGAACCACTGCGCGCCCAGCACGCCGCCCGCGAGGAGATCGCCCGCCGGGTGCCCGAACTGCTGCACCAGGTCGGCCTCGACCCGGACCACGCCGCCCGCTACCCGCACCAGTTCTCCGGCGGGCAGCGCCAGCGCGTCTCCATCGCCCGGGCCCTGGCCGTCCGGCCGAAACTGCTGGTCCTGGACGAACCGGTCTCCGCCCTGGACGTCTCCATCCAGGCCGGGGTGCTCAACCTGCTGCAAGCGCTCAAGGCCGAACTCGGCCTCTCCTACCTGTTCGTCTCGCACGACCTCTCGGTGATCCGGCACCTCGCCGACCGGGTCAGCGTCATGTACCTCGGGCGGACGGTCGAACAGGGCGAGGTCTCCGCCGTCTTCGACCGCCCCCGGCACCCCTACACCCGCGCCCTGCTCTCCGCCGTCCCGCTGCCCGACCCCGCCGCCGAGCGCGCCCGCGACCGCATCCTGCTCGCCGGCGACCCGCCCTCCCCCACCGAGCGCCGCACCGGCTGCTCCTTCCGCACCCGCTGCCCGGTGTACGCCCGTCTCGCCGACCCGGCCGCCCGCACGCGGTGCGAACAGGAACGGCCGGCGCTCCTCGACGACACCCCCGCACAGGACCACCAGGCGGCCTGCCACTACCCGGAGTCGTAGCCGGCCGCGGGTGATCGCCGCGGGTGATCACTGCGGACGATCACTGCGGGTGACCACCCGAAAGCGATTCGGCGGATCGACCGGGTGCCGTGTAAAGTTCTCCGGGTCAGCAGGCGCCGCTAGCTCAGTTGGTTAGAGCAGCTGACTCTTAATCAGCGGGTCCGGGGTTCGAGTCCCTGGCGGCGCACATGGCAAGGTCTCAGGCCGCTCACTTCGGTGGGCGGCCTGAGACGTTTCAGTGGGCGTCGCGGCGGGTGCCCGGTCTCAGAAGGTGCCCGGCCTCAACGGATGCCCGGCCTCAGAAGGTGTCCAGGACGGCGGAGGCCACGGCGTCCGGGCGGTCGAACATCACCAGGTGCCCGGCCGGGGCGGTGGTGCGGTAGTCGGCCCCGAGCAGCGCCGCCAGCTCCCGCTGGCCGGCCAGCCACTCCTCGGTACGGCGGCTGCGGCAGCCGTCGTCGGCGGCGAGCACGGTGACCGGCAGGCCCTCGGGCAGCGGCCGGGTGCGCCGCAGCCCGTCCACCTCGGCGGCCAGGTCGAGGTAGCGCGCGTTCTCCCGCAGCAGGGCGCGCAGGGCCCGGCCGGTGCGGTAGCAGTGCCGCACCAGCGGCGCCGGGGCGAGGTCCTCGCGGCAGACCGTGGACAGCCGGGCCGTCAGTCGGCGGGCGGTCGGGCCGAGCAGGTACGGCACGGCGACGGCGGTGGCGGCGCCCGCGAGCGCCCGGGCCGCCAGGTCGCGCGCGCCGGGGGCCGGGTACGGCCGGGCCGCCGGTTCGACGCTGCCGTCCACCAGGACCAGCCCGGCGGCCCGGTCGGGGTGCAGCCGGGCGAAGGCCTCGACGTGGAAGCCGGCCAGCGAGTGGCCGACGACGGTGCAGGGCCCGCGCAGCCCGAGGCCGTCCAGCACCGCGCGGATCCGCTCGGCCTCGCCGGCGGCCGTCGGAGCGGGCCGCCCGGTGGCGGGCTCGGGGGCGCTCAGCCCGTAGCCGGGCCGGTCGAAGCGGACCACGGTGCGGTAGGGCGTGAGGAAGGGGACGACCAGGTCCCAGTCGAACCAGCTGCTGCCGAGGCCCCCGGTGAGCAGGCAGACCGGGCCGCTGCCCTCGGTGCGGACGTGCAGCGGGACGCCGTCGACGCGCAGGAAGCGCGCCCGGGTGCGGGGGTCGTCGGGTGCGGTCATGCCGGCTCCCGGCCCGGGGGCCGTTCGGCCGGCCGGGGCCCCCGGTGCGGCGGAGAAGCGTCGGACCAGGTGGATTCGTCGGACGGCGCCCCCGCGGGGAGGGCCAGGCTCAGCGCCAGGACGGCCAGCCAGAGCGCCACCAGCAGCACCTGGAGCCGCTGGCCGGCCCCGAGCGCCCAGGTGCCGCGCCCGGCCTCGAAGGCGGCGATCGCGGCCAGGCTCCAGCCGGTGGCCAGCAGTTCGGCGCCGAGCAGCCAGGGCCCGATCCGGCGCACCGGCGGCCACCAGCCGTAGCGGCGGGCGGCGACGGTGAGCGCGGCCAGCCCGGTGAGCGCACCGAGCATGGCGAGGCTGCTGGTGACGGCGTGCGCGGTGTGGGTCGCGGGGACGAGCCCGGCGGTCTCGCGGGCGGCGCACATCTCGTCGCTGGTGGGGGCGCAGCTGAGCGGCAGCCGGGAGTCGGCGGCAGTCGCCGCGCCGAACAGGGCGAGGGCGGACCAGCCGACCACCGCCCACCCGCGCCGGGCGCCGCGCGGCCCGGCCTGCCCACCGGCGAGGGCGGTGACGGCCGCGGCGAGCACACAGAACCCGGCGACCAGGTCGGTGGCCCGGAACAGGCCGCCCAGCGGCTGGTCCTCGGCCGCGAGTTCGCTGATGTACGCCTGCACCGGGTCGAGTCCGGTGCTCAGCACGACCTCCAGCACCCACGCGGTGTACGCCGTGGCGCTGAGCATCAGCAGCGCGGCGACCGCCTTCCGCGCGTTCGGGTGTCCGGGCTTGGGGCTGGGCACCGTTCCACCCTAACCGGCGGCGAACTGCACCCCAACCGGGCGGAAACGGACACCTCGGCGGCGGGCTCGTTCCCGCGCGGCCGCGGGCGGTTCCGGGCGGTTCGAGGCACCCGCCGGGACCGTGTATTGTTTTCCAGGTCAGCAGGCGCCGCTAGCTCAGTTGGTTAGAGCAGCTGACTCTTAATCAGCGGGTCCGGGGTTCGAGTCCCTGGCGGCGCACAGACATTTGGGGAGCCTCTCGCAGCAGCGAGGGGCTCCTCAATTTTTTGGCCTTCGACGTCCGTTTTGCGTGTGATGTCGGTCTCGATTGCCGTTCCGGTGGAGCCAATCGGCCCGCCCGGCTCGTCCAGGGCAGTAAACCGGAATCGGGACAAAGGTCCCTAACCACCGATGTCCCCGTCCGTGCAGGCTGACCCGGTCCGCCCGCAGGAAAGGCCGCGCCTTGTCCGAGAACGCCCAGAGCGGCCGTCGCACGCCGTCGACAGGCCTCCGACCGGTCAAACGCTTCAAGCGCGCCGCCCCCGTGACCGGCGGCGGGAAGCCCCGCCGCCCGAAGCGCACCGGCTGGCGCCGACTGATCCCCACCTGGCGGATGAGCCTGCTCGGCCTCGCCGCGGCCCTGCTGCTCGGCGTCGGCCTGTTCGTGCTCGGGGTCACGCTGGTGAAGGTCCCCGACGCGCACGCCGCCGCGACCGCGCAGAGCAACACCTGGCTCTACGCCGACGGCTCCGTGATCACCCGCACCGGCCAGACCAACCGGCAGAACGTCAGCCTGGACAAGGTCTCCCCCGCCGCCCAGCACGCCGCACTGGCCGCCGAGGACCGCAACTTCTACCACGAGGGCGCCGTCAACGTGCAGGGCCTGCTCCGGGCCGCGGTCAACACCGCCAAGGGCGCGGGCACCCAGGGCGGCTCCACGATCACCCAGCAGTACGTGAAGAACACGTACCTGAACCAGAAGCAGTCGGTCACCCGCAAGGTGAAGGAACTCTTCATAGCCATCAAGGTGGACGCCACCGAGAGCAAGGACGACGTCCTCTCCGGCTACCTGAACACCTCCTACTACGGCCGCGGCGCCTACGGCATCCAGGCCGCCGCCCACGCGTACTTCGGCGTCGACGCCTCCGCGCTCAACCCCGCCCAGGGCGCCTACCTGGCCACCCTGCTGAACGCCCCGAGCGCCTACGACGTGGCCACCGCGACCCCGGCCGGCAAGCAGAACGCCGTCAACCGCTGGAACTACGTGCTGGACGGCATGGTCAAGGAGGGCTGGCTCTCCGCCGAGGAACGGTCCGCCACCACCTTCCCGGACGTCAAGGACCCGCAGCCCAACCCGGGCCTGTCCGGCCAGACCGGCTACCTGGTGAACGAGGCCACCCAGTACCTCACCTCGAACCAGGTCATCAGCGAGACCGAGCTGGCCAAGGGCGGCTACACGATCAAGCTGAGCATCGACCCGGCCCGCCAGCAGGCCCTCCAGGACTCCGTCCAGGCGCAGCTGCGCGACACCCTGAACCCGGACAAGCGGAAGAAGGACGCGGCCGCCCAGGCCGGCGCCGTCTCCGTGGACCCGAAGACCGGCGCGGTCGTCGCCCTCTACGGCGGCGTCGACTACGTCAAGCACTACGTCGACAACGCGACCCGGCGGGACTACCAGGCCGGCTCGACCTTCAAGGCGATCGCCCTGGCGGCCGCGTTCGAGAACAACGCCAAGACCCAGGACGGCCGGACCGTCACCCCGCGCACCGTCTACGACGGCACCAGCGGCCGCAAGGTCCGCGGCGGCAAGGGCACCCCGTACGCGCCGCCGAACGAGGGCGACAGGAGCTACGGCCAGATCTCCCTCCAGCAGGCCACCGACTGGTCGGTCAACTCGGCGTTCGCCCAGCTGGCCCAGGACACCGGGCTCCAGAAGGTCAAGGACACCGGCATCGCGCTGGGCCTGCCCGGCAGCACCCCGGGCCTCGACCCGGTGCCGTCCATCCCGCTCGGCGCGGCCACCCCGAGCGTGCTCGACATGGCCGGCGTGTACGCGGCACTGGACAACGGCGGCAAGCAGATCACCCCGTGGCTGGTGCAGTCCGTGGACCGCGAGGGCGAGGCCGTCCCGCTGCCCGCGCACAAGACCACCCAGGCGATCAGCACGGACACCGCGAACCAGGTCACCTCGATGCTCCAGGGCGTGGTGAACGACCCGGGCGGCACCGGCTGGCGAGCCAAGGCACTGGGCCGCCCGGTGGCCGGCAAGACCGGCACCACCGACGACCAGAAGTCGGTCTGGTTCGTCGGCTACACCCCCGAGCTGGTCACCTCGGTGGCCCTGTTCGGCCAGGACCCGGGCAGCGGGGCCCAGGTCAGCCTGAGCGGCGTCGGCGGGATCGACGGCGCGGCGGGCGGCCAGTTCCCGGCACAGATCTGGACCAGCTACATGAAGGCGGCGCTCAAGGGCGTGCCGGTCAGCGACTTCCAGACCCCGGCCGACGGCGGCGACTCCTCCGGCGCCACCGATCTGCCGACGGCCCCGTCCTCGCCGAGCAGCACCCCGTCGACCGGGACCGGCTCGAACGGCGCCTCGACCGCCCCCGCGGCGCCGACCACCCCGCCGGGCGACGGCGCCGGGGCCGGGGCCGGCTCGGGCCCGACCACGCCGGCCGGCGGCTCGAACTCCGGCGGCGGCAGTGTGACCAGCCCGCCGACCGCGCCCCCGGCCACCCAGCAGCCGACCGCCCCGCCGACGACGCGGCCCACCGGACGGCCCACCGGTCGGCCGACACCCTCCACCGGCCCGACCACGGCGCCGACCACGCAGCCGACCACCCAGCCCACGGGCGGGTCGGACACGCTCACCGGGGCGGGGGCGAACGCCGGGTAGCGGCGGCGGGGGGGCGGGGCGCCCGAGTGGCGGGAGGGCTCGGGCCGGCGAGGGGGCGCGGACGGCGCAGGGGCGTGCGCGGGCCGGGTGAGTGCGCCGCTGCGCACAGTTCCGTGCAGGACCAAATGACGGAATGGCACCTTACTGACCGCCCGGTATGACTGCCACAATGCGTCGGTGCACAGATCAACGGCCTCGCCCACCCTCCCCACGGGCAGAACCCTCGGCCTCAGCCTCGCGCTGGTCTCCGCGTTCGCCTTCGGCGGCTCCGGCACCGCCGCGAAACCACTGATCGAGGCCGGCCTCTCACCGCTGCACGTGGTGTGGCTCCGGGTCACCGGCGCCGCCGTGGCCCTGCTCCCCATCGCCTACCGCCACCGGGACGCCGTCCTGCGCCGCCCCGGCCTGCTGATCGGGTTCGGCCTGCTCGCCGTGGCCGGCGTCCAGGCCTGCTACTTCGCGGCGATCTCCCGCATCCCGGTCGGCGTCGCCCTGCTCATCGAGTACCTCGGACCGCCGCTGCTCATCGGCTACGTCAAGTTCGTCCAGCGCAAGCCGATCGGCCGGGGCGCCGCGATCGGCGCCGGCGTCGCGGTCGCCGGGCTGGCCTGCGTGGTGGAGGTATGGAACGGCCTGAGCTTCGACGCGCTGGGCGTGCTCTTCGCCCTCGGCGCGGCCTGCTGCCAGGTCGGCTACTTCGTGCTCGCCGACGCCGGACGCCGGGGCGAGCGCCCGGTCGACCCGCTGGCGGTCAGCGCGTTCGGGCTGCTGATCGGCGCCGTCCTGCTCACCGTCTTCACCCGGCCCTGGCAGGCCGACTGGAGCACGCTCGGCGGATCCGTGGTGATGAACGGGCACACCCTGCCCGCGCTGCTCCCGGCCGCCTGGATGATCCTGATCGCGACCGTGCTCGCCTACCTGACCGGCGTGATCGCCGTCGGGCACCTCTCGCCCCCGGTCGCCGGGGTGGTGGCCAACCTGGAGGCGGTCGTCGCCACCGTGCTGGCCTGGGTGCTGCTCGGCGAGCACCTCGGTCTGCCGCAGATCGCGGGCGGCCTGCTCGTGCTGACCGGCGCCTTCGCGGCGCAGACCGGCAAGCCGGCGGCCGTGGAGGCAGCGGACGCCGGGGGTGCTCCGGACGCCCGGGATGCTCCGGACTCTCCGGACTCTCCGGACTCTCCGGACTCTCCGGACTCTCCGGAACGGGTCGCCGCCGAGCGGCAGGTCAGCGGCCGAACCAGCCGAACCAGTCGAGGTGATTGAGCGGCCACACCACGGCCGACACCGGCCCGACCACGTTGTCCACCGGCACGGCCCCGTCCCCGGGACCGCGCTGGTGGTAGCGAGAGTCCGCCGAGTCGCTGCGGTGGTCGCCCTCGACCCAGACGTGGCCCGAGGGCACCGTCACCGGCCCGAAGTCCAGGCCCGCGCAGGAGTCGTCACCGGGGTGCAGGTACGGCTCGTCGACCTTCTTCCCGTCGACGGTCAGCGTGGTGCCCGTGCACTGCACGGTCTGGCCGCCGGTCGCGATGACCCGCTTGACCAGGTAGTTGTCGTCCTTCGGCGGCACCAGGCCGACGAAGCTCAGCACCGAGCTGGCCGCGTTGGTGAACGGGTTCGAGTCGATGGGCTGCGGCGGGAGCCAGCCACCCGGATCCTTGAACACCACCGGCTGCCCGGGCTCCGGCTTCCAGCCGGTCAACGGCGCCAGCTTGTTCACGCCCACCCGGTCGCCGATCCGCAGCGTGTTCTCCATCGAGCCGGACGGGATGGTGAACACCTGGAACAGGCAGGTCTTGATCAGCAGCGCGACCACCAGGCCCACCGCCGCCATCGCCGGGATCTCGATCCACCAGGGCCGGGGCCTGCGCCCGGTCCGCCGGGCCTTGCGGCCGCGCGAACCGCGCGCACGGCGGCGGGCCTCGGCGCGGCCTCCGGGCGCTTCACGGGCGTCGGAAACACCGGGGTCGCGTCCGGCGGCGGGGGCCGGACCGGACCCGGCATCGCTCGGCGTTTCGGGCAGGTTCACCGCCATCGTCGCTGCTCCACCTCTCCGGCTGGGGGAACCTGCACGCTACGCCAACCCCGGAGCCTCACGAAATCCGGCGTTTAGCCGCCCCCGACATGTCCGGGCCGGGCGGCGCCGGGGCCGTTCTCGACGGCTCAACACCGGCCCCCTCAGGGGTGCTCTCAAGCGCGGGCGATGGCCTCGTGGTGCCGGATGACCTCGGCGATGATGAACGTCAGGAACTTCTCGGCGAAGACCGGGTCCAGCTTGGCCCCGGCGGCCAGCTCCCGCAGCCGCTTGATCTGGTCGCGCTCACGTGCCGGATCGGCCGGCGGCAGCTTGTGCTCGGCCTTGAGCCTGCCGACCCGCTGGGTCGCCTTGAAGCGCTCGGCCAGCATGTGGACCACCGCGGCGTCGATGTTGTCGATGCTCTCGCGCAGGCTGGTCAGCTCCGCCCGCACGGCGGCGTCGACCCCGTCGGGCAGGCCGGCGTCGGGGGTCGTGGGGTGGTCCGTCATCGGGGCGGCTCCCGGTGTCTGAAGTGGGCACCCGGCCGTACGGCGGCCGGGCTCGGGCCCGGGCAAATCTAACAGGGCCCCCGTGGTGGAGCCGCACCTTTAGGCGGATCCGTCCACAATCCGGACATCGCCCGCGCCACCCGGCGCCCCGTACCGATCCGGGCCCGTGCCGCCCCGGGCCGAACCGGGGCCGCCCCGTAGGCTGGTGCGCGCATGACCGGAAGTGACGACTCAGCAGTCCCTCAGTAATGGAGGTACCGATCGTGGCAACCACCCGCACCGCCCGCACCGCTTGGGAGGGCAACCTGCTCGACGGCAAGGGGCAGGTGACCTTCGCCTCGTCCGGGATCGGCGAGTACCCCGTCTCCTGGCCGGCCCGGGCCGAACAGCCCAACGGCAAGACCAGCCCGGAGGAGCTGATCGCCGCCGCTCACTCCGCGTGCTTCTCGATGGCCCTCTCGCACGGCCTGACCGGCGCCGGCACCCCGCCCGTCAAGCTGGACACCCAGGCCGACGTCACCTTCCAGCCCGGCACCGGCATCACCGGCATCCACCTGACCGTCACCGGCGAGGTGCCCGGACTGGACGAGGCCGACTTCACCAAGGCCGCCGAGGACGCCAAGGCCAACTGCCCGGTCAGCAAGGCGCTCGCCGGCACCACCATCACCCTCACCGCCAAGCTGGCCTGACGCCCCGACGGATCGCGACGGATCCCGACGGATCCCGACGCGCTCCGGCCGCTCCGGGCGCGCGGTCGGCGCCCGGGGGCGCGATCTCGGCGCACGCGCCCCTGGCGCACATCATGTGATGTGCACCGGGGGCGTCTGCATGTACCGCCGCACATGATCACAAAGCGGGCGAATCACCCTGGCGGCGGTCACCGCGCGTTGCCGCCGCGGCCTATGATCGGCCGCAGCGCCCTGTTCTTCACGCGGGTCTCCGCGCGACAGCGCCCCACGGCGGGCGCCCCGCACCGGACCGACTCCGAGGACCTCGACAGAGTGCGGAGCCGGCCGCCGGAGTCCCGATTGGCCGGCCGGACCAGCATCCAGCGTCAGCAGCGGACGGGAGCATGCCGTGCCGGGCCAGAACGAGGGGGCCGACGCACACCACCCGGGCGTGCGGCACGAGGAAACACCGCACCACCGTCACCTCACAACACCCCTCCTGGGCCCGAACATCAGCACCGTCGGTCCGGCTGGTTCGGTTGATTCGGTCGGTCCGGTCGGTCCGGTCGGTCCGGTCGGTCCGGTCGGCGTCGCCGGTTCCGTCACGGCCGTCGGTGCTGTCGCGGCCGGCGGCCGGGCCGTCGGCACGACGAGTGCGACGGGTGCGACGGGTGCGACGGGTGCGACGGGTGCGACGGGAACCGTGCTGGACGACCCCGGGATGCTGCTCTGCCCCACCTGCTCGGCGCCGCTGACCGACGGCACCCACCGGAGCGCCGTCGACGGCCTCGGCCAGGAGAAGGGCGGGAACGACCGGCTGCTGGCCGCGCTGCGGGCCAGCGAATCCCGCTTCCGGGCCGCCTTCTGCGACGCGGTCATCGGGATGGCCCTGATCGACCCCGAGGACCGGATCATCGAGGTCAATCCCGCCTTCGCCGCCCTGATCGGACGCGGCGTCGGCGAACTGGTCCGCACCCACCTGCACGAGATCATCGATCCGGAGGGCATGCCGCACCGACTCTTCCCCGAACTCGTCCACGGCGGGCGGGAGCGGTTCCGCGTGGAGAAGCAGCTCAAGCACCGCGAGGGCCGCACCGTCTGGAGCAAGGTCACCGTCTCGCTGATCCGGGACGGCGCCGGCCAGCCGCTCTACACCCTCGCGCTGGTGGAGGACATCACCGAGCAGCGCCGGCTCGGTGACCGCCTGGAGTACCAAGCCCTGCACGACCCGCTGACCCGACTGCCCAACCGGACGTCCTTCTTCGAACGGCTCGACGCCGCCTGCGTCACGGCCACCGGGGCCACCGGGGCTGCTGAGCCCGCCGAGGCTCCCAACACCCCCGACACCGCCGGCACCAGCGACACCGTCCTCGCACCGGCGGACGGGCGCCGGGTCGGCGTCTGCTACCTGGACCTCGACGGCTTCGCGGCGATCAACGAGACGCTCGGGCACCACATCGGCGACCAGTTGCTGATCGCCGTCGCCACCCGGCTGCGCCGCGGGTTCTCCGAGCACGACGCCCACCTGGTGGCCCGGATGGGCGGTGACGAGTTCGCCGTCCTGGTCACCGACAGCCGGGGCAGCGACCAACTGACCGACCTGGCCGCCCGGATCCTCCAGGAACTGGAACACCCCTTCGACGTCGCCGGACACCGGCTGGTCATCACGGCCAGCGTCGGCGTCGTCGAACGGTCCGTGCACGAGACCACCCCCACCGACCTGGTCAAGGACGCCGACGCCACGCTCTACTGGTCCAAGGCCGACGGCCGCGCCCGCTGGACCCTCTACGACCCGGACCGCGGCGCCCACCAGCTGACCCGCCAGCTCCTCGCCACCGCCCTGCGGCCCGCCCTGGAGCGCGGCGAGTTCACCATCGAGTACCAGCCGCTGGTCGGCCTGGCCGACGGAGCCGTCCACGGCGCGGAGGCCCTCGTCCGCTGGCGCCACCCCCGCTACGGGACGCTCTCCCCGGACCGCTTCATCCCGCTCGCCGAGGAGACCGGCGCGATCGTGCCCCTCGGCACCTGGGTGCTGGAGGAGTCCTGCCGCCAGGCCCGGCAGTGGCTCACCGAGTTCCCCGAGACCGAGACCTTCGTGAGCGTCAATCTGGCCGCCCGCCAGATCTGGGACTCCGACGTGGTCGCCGACGTCGCCCGCGCCCTCGAACGCACCGGGTTGCCGGCGCGGCTGCTCCAGCTGGAGATCACCGAGAGCGCCCTGCTCGGCCCCGGCGGACGGCCGTTGCAGGCGCTCCAGGCGCTCGCGGACATGGGCGTGCGGATCGCGATCGACGACTTCGGCACCGGCTACTCCAACCTGGCCTACCTCTCCCGGCTGCCGGTACACGTCCTGAAGCTCGACGGCACCTTCATCGAGGGGTTCCGCGACCCGGCCCCGGCGACGAACCCTTCGGAGCTCCCCGAGCTCGGCTCCCGCCGCAGCGACGCCGACGAGCAGATCGTGGGCGCGATGGTGCAGCTGGCCCACACCCTCGGCCTGACCGTCACCGCCGAGGGCATCGAGAGCGCCGCGCAGGCCGAACGGCTGCGGCTGACCGGCTGCGACACCGCCCAGGGCTGGTACTTCGCCCGGCCGGGCGAGGCCGAGCTCGTCGCCGCCATACTCCGCGAGGGCCGCCCCGGCCCGGACACCAGCCGGTAACCGGGACCGGCGGCCGGGCCGCTCCGTTCAGGCCTCCCGCGCTCAGGCCTCGGCCGTCAGCCTTCCGCCGTCAGGCCGTACGCCTCGGCGATCAGGCCGTAGGAGCGGAGCCGGGCCTCGTGGCCGTGGATGTGCGAGGTGACCATCAGCTCGTCGACGCCCGTCCGCTTGCGCAGGGCCTCCAGCCCGTCCGCGACCTCGCCCGGGGCGCCGAGCACCACGTTGTCGAGCCAGCTGTCGATGAACTCCGCCTCGGCCGGGCTGTACTGGTAGGCCTCGGCCTCCTCCGGAGTGGGGATCGGGCCGGGGTTGCCGCGCCGCAGCCGGAGCATGCCGAGGGCCGCGGAGCGGGCGAGGCGACGGGCCGCGCCCTCGTCCTCGGCGGCGACCGCGCTCACACCGATCAGCGCATAGGGCTCGGCGAGCACCGCGGAGGGCCGGAAGGACTCCCGGTAGAGGTCGAGCGCCGGGATGGTGTTGACGCTGCTGAAGTGGTGGGCGAAGGCGAACGGCAGGCCGAGGCGGCCGGCCAGCTGGGCGCTGAAGCCGGAGGACCCGAGCAGCCAGACCGGCGGGCGCCCGTCGCCCCGGGGGACGGCGGTCAGCTGGGCGTAGGGGTGGCCGGAGGGGAAGTCGCCGTCGAGGAAGTGGGTCAGCTCGGCGAGCTGCTGCGGGAAGTCGTCGGCGCCCTCGGCGCGGCCGCGGCGCAGCGCCCGGGCGGTGGCCGGGTCGGTGCCGGGGGCGCGGCCGAGCCCCAGGTCGATCCGGCCCGGGTGCAGGGCCTCCAGCAGGCCGAACTGCTCGGCGATGGCCAGCGGGGCGTGGTTGGGGAGCATCACCCCGCCCGAGCCCAGTCGCAGGGTCGTGGTGTTGGCGCCGAGGTGGGCGAGCAGGACGGCCGGGGTGGAGCTGGCCACTCCCGGCATGCCGTGGTGCTCGGCCACCCAGAAGCGGTGGTAGCCCCACTGCTCGGCGTTGCGGGCCAGCGCGGTGGTCGCGGCCAGGGCCTCGGCGGGCGTGTAGCCGACGCCCACGGTGGCCAGGTCGAGGATGGAGAGCGGGGCGGGCGCCGTGCCGCGGGCGGTGCCCCGGATCGCCGCGCCGGTTCGCGGTTCGGTCGGGTGCTCCTGCTGGTCCTCGGTGGTCATGCCGTCCGCCCTTCTGGCTTTCGTGAGCCGGCCCTGGTGGGCGACCGCGGGTCTCGGGTGGCCCGGCGGTCGCTGCTGCCGACCGGGGTCAACCACCGCGCCGAGCCGACTGTTCCCGTATCCGGCACGTGTCGGCCTGCACGCCGGCCTGCACGCCGGTCACCGCGCCGACCTCACGCCCGCTCCGTCGCGGCCCGTGCAGCGACCCCGCTCCGACCCGTACGCCGGCCCCGATCCGGCCCCGATCCGGCCTTGCTCGGCGCCGGCGGGCACGGCCCGGTACGGTGCCGCCGACCGACCATTCGAATGACGGAGAGCCAGCGCACGGACACGCCTGGCGACTTCATGCCAGCGCCGGAAGTCGCCAGGCGGAGGGCTCGCGACCGGTGGGCGGCGTCCGGCAGGCTGGTGGACAGGACCGGATCGCCCAACAGGATCCGCGTTCCGCCAGCAAGATCGCCGGGCTGGACCAGCGCCGATCGATCCCCGCGAGCCCCCGGAGCGGCACCCCTTGGGTTCTAGCGGTCGTCGCAACACCCGAGCTCAAGGTGTGCGATGGACTTCGAGATCCGAGGGGACCGGAAGCCGCAGGGGCCCAGGAAG
>NZ_JBIVJF010000029.1:0-90343 GCF_044750105.1 Kitasatospora sp. NPDC088861 | reverse complement strand
CATCCAGACCACCGTCGGCCCATCCCCGGCAACCCCCTCGGCGAGGACGTGCATCCGGCGTCCGCCCCCCCCCCCCCGCCCCCCCCGCGCCCCCCCCCCCCCCCCCCCCCCCCCCCCCCCCCCCCCCGGGGGCGGGCGCCGCCCCCCCCGGCCCGGCCGCCCTCGGCGGGGGGTCGAGTAAAGGGGGGTCAGGTGATCTCCAGCTGCGCCATCATGCCCATCGCGGAGTGGTCCAGCAGGTGGCAGTGGTAGGGGTAGCGGCCTCGGTAGGAGTCGAAGAGGGCCTGGAGGCGCACGCTCTCCCCCGGCAGCAGGCGCACGGTGTCCTTCAGGCCGGACTCCGCCGGGCCGGGCGCGGCGCCGTTGCGCGCCAGCACCCGGAACTGCACCAGGTGCAGGTGGAAGTTGTGCGGGACGTCCTTGTTGGCGTTGACGACCGTCCAGATCTCCGAGGTGCCGAACGCCACCGAGGCGTCCACCCGCGCCGGGTCGTACACCTTGCCGTCGATCAGTCCGAGCGGGGCGGCGCCGGGCTTCTCCTGGTACTCCAGGACCACGGTGCGCTCGCGGGCCGCCGCGCCCAGGGCGGGCAGGGTGCGCAGCTGGGCGGGGACGCGGCTGGGGTCGTCGGCGGCGCGGGTGATGTCGAAGCGCAGGACCTGGCCGACGTGTTCGGCGGGGCCGGGGGGCATGGAGTTGGTGAGGACGATGCTGGAGCCGACGGGGTAGCGGGAGAAGTCGACGACGACGTCGGCGCGCTCCCCGGGGGAGAGGTCGACGGTGTCGGTGACGTGGGGGCGTTCCAGCAGGCCGCCGTCGGAGCCGATCTGGGTGAGGGGGCCGCCGTCGGCCAGGCGCAGGGAGAAGAAGCGCAGGTTGGAGGAGTTGAGCAGGCGCAGCCGGTACTTGCGGGCGGCGACCTCGACCTTGGGCCAGGGGCGGCCGTTGGCGAGGATGGTGGTGCGGTTGAGGGGGTCGTCCATGCGGTAGACGAGGCGGCCCTGGGGGTCGAAGCGGGCGTCGCGCAGGGCGATGGGCAGGTCGTAGCGGCCGGCGGGCAGCGGCAGGGCGGCTTCGGTGGCGTCGGTGATCAGGTAGGTGCCGGCCAGGCCCCGGTAGACGTGCTCGGACTCCAGGTGGTGAGCGTGGTCGTGGAACCACAGGCTCGCGTGGGGCTGGTCGTTGGGGTAGGTGTAGGTGCGGGTGGCGCCGGTGTCCAGGAGGTTCATGGGGCCGCCGTCGGAGGCGACGGGGACGCGGGCGCCGTGCAGGTGGACGGAGACGGGGTCGTCCAGCAGGTTGGTCTGGCGCACCACGACCGGGCGTCCGGAGCGGGCGCGGATGACGGGGCCGGGGAAGGCGCCGTTGTAGGTGAGGACGTCGGTGCGGTGCCCGGGCAGGATGCGGGCGTAGGCCTTGAGCATGGTGACGGCGTAGGTGTCGGCGGCGCCGTCGGTGGAGACGGGGGCGAGCACCGGGGGCAGGGGCATCGCGGCGGTGAACTTCGGTGCCAGGGTGGGGCCGGCGTCGGGGCCCGGGTCGGCCTCGGCGGCGGAGGCGGCGGGGCCCGGGTGGGTGTGGGCGGCCGCGGCGGCGGCGGTCTCGACGGAGGCGGCCGGGCGCAGGGTGGTGCGCATGAGCAGGACCCCTCCCCCGGTCGCCAGGGCGGCGCCGATCATCCTGCGTCTGGTCACCATCGCGCGTCCTCCTGCTGCCGGCCCGGTGTGGCGGTGTGCCCGTGCGGCCCCGGCGGGTGGGGCGGGGGCGGGTTCCGGGGGTGATTGCAGCAGCGGATCCTTGCGCCGGGTTGGGGTCCGGCTGAGGCCCGGTGGACCGCGCGGGGCGGGTTGCGGGCGGGGCGCGCGGTGAGCTGCGGGTGTTGCGGGCCGCTTGCGGCGGGCGGTCACCGTGGCTCGCAGAACACTGGAGGATCCCTCGAAGGGAAGGGCCGGAGCGTGGACCTGCGGTACTGGCTGCCGAGGGCGGCCGAGGTCGCCGAGCAGTGGGGAGAGCGGTTCGGGCCGTACAGCCCGCATCCCTCGCACCAGGTGGACGACGCGGACTTCGCCGCCGCGTTCGAGCGCTTCGCCAAGCGCCTGGAGCACAACTACCCGTTCTTCCACCCCCGTTACGCCGGGCAGATGGTCAAGCCGCCGCACCCGGCAGCCGTCGTCGGCTACCTGACGGCGATGCGCTTCAACCCCAACAACCACGCCTACGAGGGCGGGCCCGCCACCAACGACATGGAACGCGAGTGCGTCGCCCAGCTCGCCGCCATGTTCGGCCTGCCCCGCCACGTGGGCCACCTCACCAGCAGCGGCACCATCGCCAACCTGGAAGCCCTGTACGTGGCCCGCCAGAGCCACCCCGGGCTCGGCGTCGCCTACAGCGCGCAGGCCCACTACACGCACAGCCGCATGTGCCACGTCCTGGGGGTCGAGGGCCACGCGGTGGCCTGCGACGCGGACGGGCGCATGGACGTCGACGCGCTGGCCGCCCTGCTCGCCACCGGCCGCGTCGGCACGGTGGTCGTCACCGCCGGCACCACCGGGCTCGGCGCCGTCGACCCGGTGCACGAGGTGCTGGCACTGGCCCGCCGCCACGGGGTGCGGGTGCACGTGGACGCCGCCTACGGCGGGTTCTTCGCCCTGCTGGCCACCGACGACGCCCAGGCCGCCGCCCTCGGGCTGGACCCGGCGCCGTGGCGGGCCATCGCCGGCTGCGACTCCGTCACCGTCGACCCGCACAAGCACGGCCTCCAGCCCTACGGCTGCGGCGCGGTGCTGTTCGCCGACCCCGACATCGGCCGCCACTTCGCCCACGACTCCCCCTACACCTACTTCACCGACGCCGAACTGCACCTGGGCGAGATCAGCCTGGAATGCTCGCGCGCCGGCGCCGCGGCCGCCGCCCTGTGGCTGACCCTGCAACTGCTGCCGCTCACCCCCCAGGGCCTGGGCGCCGTCCTGGCCGGCGGGCGGCGCGCGGCCCTGGCCTGGGCGGATCTGATCGAGGACAGCCCGCACCTGACCCTCCACCAGCGCCCGCAACTGGACATCGTCACCTACCACCCCACCCCGGGTGGGGCGCCGATGTCCGCCGTCGACGCCGCCAGCCGGCACGTGCTGCGCCAGGGCATGGCCGACGAGCACGACCCGCTCTACCTGAGCCTGCTGCGGGTGGACGCCGCCGACTTCACCCGCCGCCACCCGGCGGCCGCAGCGGACGCCGACGGGGCCTCGGTGCTGCGCAGCGTCCTGATCAAGCCCGAGGCCGAGGACCACCTGCCCGCCCTGCACGCGCGCCTGACCGCGCTCGCCACCGCCCGGCCCTGAGGCCCGCCGCCCCCGTACGAGCGCCCCCCCGTACGACCGCCCTGCCGCCCCGCCGCCCCGCCGCCTGTCTGCCGAGGAGTGTCCGTTGACCACCGCCACCGTCCCGCCGGGCGCCGCCCTCGCGGCCCCCGCGGTCCGCCCCGCCCGACCCGAGGAGGCCCCCGCCCTCGCCCGGGTGCTCGCCGCCGCCTTCCACGACGACCCGCTCACCCGCTGGGCCTTCCCCGACGACGCCCACCGCGCCCGCATCCTGCCCGCCTTCTTCCGCGTCCACGTCGACCAGTGCCTGGCCCACGGCGGCGCCCTGACCGCCCAGCACCCCGACGACGCCGCCCCCGTCGGCGCGCTGCTCTTCCTGCCCCCCGGCGTGTGGGAGCACCCCGGGGGGCAGGACCAGGCGACCGCCCGCGCCCTGGACGCGGCCGTCGACGCCGACACCCACCCCGAATCCGCCCGCCGCCTGGCCGCCATCACCCGCCTCCAGGCCCGCCGCCACCCGCGCCACCGCCCCCACCACTACCTGGCGTTCGTCGGCGCCCACCCCGACGCCCGCCACACCGGCACCGGCACCGCCCTCCTGCGCGCCTTCCTGGCCCGCGTCGACCACGACGGCCAGGCCGCCTACGCCGAGACCAGCTCCCCCGGCGGCGCCCGGGTCTGCGGCGCCGGCGGCTTCACCCGCTTCGGCGAGGCCATCGCCCTGCCCGCCGGCGGCCCCCGCCTGACCCCCGTGTGGCGGGGCCCCCGATGACCACCCACACCCTCGACATCGACACCGCGCTGCGCGTCTACTCCGCCGAGCAGATCGACGCCGGCGCCGCCGCCCACCACCCCGAGGCCGCCGAGATCCTCGACTGGAGCCGGCGCTTCCTCACCACCGCCCACCCCGACCTCGGGCGCAGCGGCCCCGTCTGCCCCTACACCCAGCCCTCGCTGCGCCGCGGCCTGTTCCACATCGCCGTCGCCGACACCGGCGCGGGCGGCGACCTGCCCGCGCTGGTCGGCGAGCTGCGCGCCTGGTACGACCGGCTGCTGGCCGGCCTGGCGGAGGAGTCGGACCGGGAGCTGCTGACCGTGCTGCTGGTGCTGCCGGGCCTGGACCGGGCCGACTCCACCGCGCTGGACGAGGCGCAGCGCAAGGCCAAGGACGAGTTCGTCGAACAGGGCCTGATGATCGGCCAGTTCCACCCCGTCTGCGAGGAGGGGGGCCTGTGGAACCGCTCCTTCAGGCCGCTGCGCGCGCCCGTGCCGCTGCTGGCGGTGCGCAAGCTCCTCGTCTTCGACCTGCCCTTCCTCGTCGACGACGAGGCCCACCTGGCCCACTACCTGGCCCGCTTCGCCCCCCAGGTCCCCGCCCGCATCCGCGACCAGCTGGTCTCCGGCATGACGGAACACCGCAGGACCGCCCGCCTGACCGCCGCCTGAGCCGCGGCCCCCCTGCGCGCGGAGCCGGGTCGGCGCCCGGCTCCGCGCGCGCCCCCCCGGGGAAAATCGCTGGCGGCGGTGGCGCCCGGCGTGAAGGCTCTCACCGTGGCGCTTCACGAGAACGAGGTCTTCGCGGACCAGGCGGTCGTCCGCTCCCTGCTCCGGGAGCAGCGGCCGCAATGGGCCGACCTGTCCGTCTCGCCGGCCGGCTCGGGCACGGACAACACGATGTACCGGCTCGGCGACGACCTGCTCGTGCGGCTGCCGCGCACGGCGCAGAGCGCGGACTCCGTGCGCAAGGAGTTGACCTGGCTGCCGCGGCTGGCACCGCACCTTCCGTGCCGCGTCCCGGAGCCGGTGCACGCCGGGGCCCCGAGCGCCGTGTTCCCGCTCGCCTGGTCGGTGTACCGCTGGATCGACGGCGAGGAGCCCGGCCCGGGGTCGGTCACCGACTGGCCCGCCTTCGGGGCCGACCTGGCGGCGGTCGTCAAGGGCCTGCACTGCGTCCCGCTCATGGGGGCCGTCCGCCACGGCGCGCTCCACTGGTACCGCGGGGGCGACCTGCGCGACAGCGACGAGTCGATCACCGCATGCTTCGAGAAGTGCCGGACGATCCCGGGCCTGGACCTCGACATCGAGCACCTGCTGCACCTGTGGCGCAGCGCGCTCGCCCTGCCCGGGCCGTCCGGGCGCCAGGTGTGGCTGCACGGCGACCTGAAACCCTCCAACCTGCTGGTCCGGCAGGGCGGGCTGCACGCGGTCATCGACTTCGGATGCCTGTCGGTCGGCTTTCCCGACGCCGAGCACGCCACGGTGTGGGACCTTCCGTCCCCGGCCCGCCAGGCGTACTGGGACGCCCTCGGCCTCGACGACGTGACGTGGCTGCGGGCCCGGGCGTGGGCGGTCGGCGTCGGGGTCGGCGGGCTGTCGTACTACTGGGGCACCTATCCCGGTTTCGTCGGCGAATGCCTGGCGCGGCTGTCCGCGATCCTGGAGGCCGCCGGCGCGCGGTGAGCCGTCCCGGCCGGTCGGGACGGGTTCACCGCGCGCGTCGGTCGCCGACTCGGATGTGCCGGGACGGCGGACCTCAGGTCGCGCGCTGTCCGTGGAGGAGGACGGGCAGCGCTCGGCCCGCCAACGCCTCGCTGACGCGGGCGGCTTGGGAGGGCGCCATGACGTCGGGGAGTCGGCGGACGGGGACGAAGCGGGCGCCGAACAGGCCGCTGCGGTGCTGCGGCGGGACGGTGAGGCGAGTGTCGTCGCGCACGGTGCCGCCGTCGAAGACCAGGTTGAGGCGCTCCAGGTGGCGGTCGGCCGGGGTGAAGTCGACCGCGAGGACGTCGGCGAGACGCAGGTTGAGCCCTGTCTCCGCGTGCAGGTTGCGGGCGGCGGCGAGGTGCGGGGGCTCGTTGGGCTGGGCGGCGCCGCCGGGCAGGATCAGGCCGTCCATGTAGTCCGGGTCGACGAGCAGGACGTCGCCGCGCGGGTTGCGCACGAGGACGAGGCAGCCGAGCCGGCACACCGGCGGCTTGGCGAGCAAGCGGGGGTCACGCATCGGGTAGTTCACCTTCTGAGGGCGGCGAGGAATACGAGGGAGAAGCCGGCCCACCACAGCAGGCGGGCGAGGAGTTCAGTCGTCATGCGTCAGGCGCTCGTAGCGCAGCCCCTTGCGGAGCAGGTCGACGACCCGCAGGAGTGCGGACGGGCGGGCGCAGCCGAGGCTGATCAGGTAGCAGCCCGTCCTGCGGCCGTGCTCCCAGTCGACTTCGACGGACGGCAACGTGACGCCGCCCAGGGCGAGGACGGTCGTCAGGTCGTCGAGGACGTCGGCCGCCTGGCGCCGCTGGTCGGCGGTCGCGCGGGAGAGCATCGAGGACACGCTCACTCCCCCGGCCGCTTGTGGACCTCGAAGACGCGCCAGGCACCCCAGGCCTCGGAGAAGGAGCCGAACCCGCTGAGCTCACCGTCCGGTTGGCGCAGCCAATCCCCGGTGAGCTCGTGCCGGACCCGGTAGAGGCGGGTCTCGGTGTCCCAGCGCACGCCGTAGCCGTGGAGGCGGGGGACTTGGGCATCAGCCATGGGAATAACCTTCCGCAATCAGTGTTTCACGTTCTGTGCACATGGTGGCCCCGCACCACCTAGCATCGGAAGCGATATACGACTTGCTGTCAGAGCAGCCGTGAGTTGGGGAAGTTCCATGAACAAGAAGAGCATCGACCCGACCTCGTCCCCGTGGGCCGCCTTCGGAGTTCAACTCCGCAGGTCACGCGAAGCAGTTGGGCTCACCCAGGTCCAGCTGGCGAAGAAGGTCGGGTGCACCGCATCGCACCTGTCCTACGTCGAACTTGCGCACCGGCCGCCGAGCCTGCAGCTGGCGGAGCTGGCCGACCAGGAGCTCAAGACCGGCGGCACGCTCGTACTGATGTACTGGCAGCTCAAGCACACGACGTTGTTGGAGGGCTTCCCGGAGTACGCCAACTACGAGGCCCGCGCGGAGCAGATCAAGCTCTTCGAGATCAACGTCATCCCTGGACTCCTACAGACTCCCGCGTACGCAACCGCGATTGAATCGGGATATGTGAGGCAGGGCGCCGCACTCCCAGAACAGGCCGATGAACGTATCAACTTCCGACTTGCCCGACAGCACATCCTGGAACGGACTCCACCTCCGGTCCTGCACGCGGTGCTGGACGAGAGCTGCCTGAGGCGACTCGTCGGCGGCCGGGACGTCATGATCGAGCAACTGCTCCACCTTGAACAGTTGGCTGATCGGCCCAACGTGGTCATTCAGGTGGCGCCGTACTCTCTGGGCGAGAACCGGCCGTTCACTCGCGTGGTGCAACTCCTTACCATGCCGAACCGCAAAATTCTCAGCTACGGCGAGATCGAGCAACGCGGTTACATCGAACGGGATATCCAGTCAGTTTCGGCGCTGGCCAGGAGCTACGATCGCCTTGTGGTCGAGGCCCTGAACCAGGCCGACTCACTTTCGATGATCCGCGTGGTACGGAGGGATCTGGAATGGACGTCAATCTGACTGACGCTCGCTGGCGAAAGAGTTCGTACAGCGGCGGCAATGGAGGAACCTGCGTGGAGGTCGCTGACGGATTTACCGGCGTGATGCCGGTCCGCGACTCCAAAGACCCTTTCGGCCCGGCCCTCCTCTTCCCCTCCCCCGCCTGGCAGGCCTTCGTCACCGCCGTCCGCACCGGCGAATTCGACGCCCGGTAGCAGCAACTCCCGGGCCCCGCCGCCCCGACCCGGGGCGGCGGGGCCATCTCGGGGTGGGACGATGGCACTGACCAGACGCCTGCTGCGCCACGGCCAGTTCACCTCCCGCGAGGAACCGACCGAACGCATCGACGACTTCGTCCTGGACTACGACGAACACGCCGCCAAGGCCGACCGCGGGACCTACGACGGCTCCCCGCTCAAAGCCGCATGAACCCCCGAAGGATCAACGCGGCGCTGCACTAGCATGCGTGGGTGAACCTTTCGCATCTCGGCGTGCCGATCGGGCCGATGATCCGCGTCCACGGCGGGTTCGCCAACCGGATGTACCGGCTCGACACCGACCAAGGGTCGTTCGCGGTCAAGGAGTTGAACCTCGCCGACCGCCGCTGGGCCTATCGCGCCGAGGACGTGTTCAGGTTTGAGCGGGCGGCCTTCGCCGCCGGCATCCCGATGCCGGAGCCGATCTCGGCCGGCCACCACACGCTCGTTCACCGATGGGTCGAGGGAGAGAAGGTGCCGGAAGCGCCGGTGTCGGCGGCGTACGCGTTCGAGATCGGCGGGATCCTCGCGCGCATCCACGCGCTCGACGTCGCGTGGACCCACGCGTCGGTCGAGGAACCGACGTCACGGGACTGGCCCGAACTCGCCGCGCGGGCGGCGGCGACCGGACAGCCCTGGGCCGACGAACTCGCCTCTCACGTCGAGACGTTCCTCGCGATCGCCCACTTCGTCGACACCTGCGAACGGCCGGGCCCCGTCGTGCTGACCCACAGGGACATCCAACCGTGGAACCTGCTCGCCCGGGAGGGCCGGCCGGTGGTGCTCGACTGGGAGCTCTCGGGAACGCTCGACCTGTCCGGCGAGCTCGGCTCGACCGCGCTCAGCCTCGCGAAGGGACCGGGCTTCGACCACATCGAGCCCGCCGTCTTCCGCTCGGTCCTCGACGGCTATGTCGCGGGGGGCGGCATGCTGCCGCCGCCAGGTCCGAGCTGGTTCGTGTTCATGATCGGCGGCTGGCTGGGGCACACGAGGTGGAACATCCTGCGGTGCCTCGCCGGTGTCGAGGCGAGCACCGGTCCTGACCTCGCGCTCTCCCACGAGTCCGTGCGCAACGGCGTGCGCGGCCTCCCCGACCTGTTCGGCCGGCTTCCGGAGCTCGAAGCGCTGCTCGTGTGGCAGTGACCCGCGCCTGTGCTCGGCATGCGGCGTGAGGCGCGCTCCCGATTCCGCCCGGGGCCGTTGCCGGTGACCTGCACCGACGCGGACGTGCCGACACCCGTCTCCGGGCCCGGGGAGGCGGCGGGGAGGCTGCCGGGGGGCATCTGGCCGAGGAAGTCGTCGACGTCCCGCCCGGTCAGCCGGCGGCGGCCAGGAGCGGCTCGGGGGCGGCTGCGGCGGGCTGGGGCCGGGGGCGGGTGAGGCACTCGTCGGTGAAGGCGAGGGCGCGCAGGTGGTAGGGGCGGGCGGCGTGGCCCAGGGAGAGGTTGTGGCCGGCGCGGTGGGCGGTGACGAGGTGGGCCAGGCCCGGGGGGAAGGCGGCAGTGAGGGCGGTGCGGTGGGAGGGCTCCAGGCGCCACCAGGCCTCGTGGTCGGCGAGGGTGAGGCGCACGGGCACGCGTACGCGGGCGGCCAGGGCGCTGTAGCGGGCGGGCCAGGTGGCCAGTTCGCGGGATTCGAGGGCGGGGACGGGGGTGAGCAGGGTGCGGGCGGCGTGGAAGGTGCCGGGCGGGTAGAGGTTGAGGGGGCCCCAGTTGAGGCGGCCGCCGCCGGCGAGGTCGTCGGGCCGCTCCCACGCGCCGGGGGCGTAGTGCTGGGCGAGGCCGGAGATGTCGGCGCCGAGCAGGGGCAGGCGGGGGTCGGCGGGCCAGTGGGCGGCGAGGTGGAGGGCGATCTTGCCGCCGAAGGAGTGGGCGAGGAGTTGGACGCCGGCGCCGACGGGGTGGGCGCGGGCGTAGTCGGTGAGGGCGGCGTGCAGGGTGGCGGCCTGGTCGGCGATGAGCTGGCCGTCGGGCAGGCGGTGGGCGGAGGCGCCGTGGCCGGGGCGGTCCAGGGCCAGGACGGTGTAGCCGAGGTCGGCGGCCAGGGTGAGCAGGCTGGTGTCGGGGTGGGCGAGGCCGGCGAAGTAGGCGGCGCGCATGCCGCGGCCGTGGATGGCGAGGAGGACGGCTTTGGGGGCGCGGTCCTGGGGTTCGGCGACGAGGGCGGAGACGGGGATGCCGCCGGCGTCCAGGACGAGGGAGCGGGTGGCGAGCCGGGGGTTGGGCCGCGGGTTCGGGCGGGGGTTCATAGGGCGGCTCCGGCGCGGACGGCTCCGGCGCGGGCGGTGGTGGCGGCCCTGTCAGCGGCTCCGGCGCGGGCGGTGTCGAGGTCGGCGAGCCAGCCGGTGAGGTCGCTCTGGCGCATCAGGGTGGTGCCGATGAGCAGTCCGGCGTAGCCGGCGTCCAGGAGGCGGGCGGCGTCGGCGGGTTCGGTGATGGCGGAGGCGGAGACGGGGGCGCGGGTGCCGGTGGCGTGCAGGGCGGGCAGCAGGCGCAGGCTGCGTCCGAGGTCGCCGCGGTCGCGTTCGCGGGTGCGGATGTCCTTGTTGTTGACGGCGATGACGCAGTGTTCGGGCTGGGGCAGGTGGGCGAGTTCGTGTTCGCCGGTGATCTCGACGAACGGGGTCAGGCCCAGGGCGAGGGCGGTGGTGACCAGGCGGTGCAGGGAGGTGGCGGGCAGCAGGGCGGCGGTGAGCAGGACGGCGGAGGCGCCGAGGGCGGCGGCGGCCTCCAGTTGGGCGGGGCGGGTGAGGAAGTCCTTCTGGAGGACGGGCAGGTCGGTGGCGGCGGTGACCTCGCGCAGCAGGCGGGGGGTGCCGCCGAACCAGCGGCCGGTGACCACGGACAGGCAGGGCGCGCCGGCCTGTTCGTAGCGGGTGACGAGGTCGGTGACGGTGCGCGGGCCCAGCAGGTCGGTGCCGTGCGGGTCGCGGAGTTTGACCTCCATGATCAGGGGGCGGCTCGCGGCCAGCAGGGCGTCGAGGAACCGCGGGGCGCTCATACGTAGGCCTCCTTGGGGCGGGGGTGCCAGGCGTGGGCGAGGGCGGTGACGGCTTCGTGGGTGAAGTCGCCGGCCCGGTTGCGGGCGGCGGTGTCGATGTCGGCGCCGGCGTACAGGGGGTGGTCGGTGACGGTGCGGTAGGTGTCGCGGTTGGCGGCGTTCAGGCCGCCGGCGAGGAGGAAGGGGATGGTGAGGCGGGGCAGCAGGGTGTGGACGTCGGCGGGGGCCAGGGGGTGGCCGGTGGAGCCGACGCGGCCGTCGTCGGTGACGGTGTCCAGCAGGAACAGGTCGCAGCCGGCGCGTTCGAAGGCGCCGATGAAGGGGCGTTCCAGGCAGCGGCCGCGGGAGAGGTGGAGGACTTTGACGAGGACGGCGTAGGGCAGGCGGTGGCGCAGTTCGGTGACGAGGGCGGGGCTCTGGTAGGCGTGGAGCTGGATCCAGCGGATGCCGGTGGCGCGGGCGAGGCGGGCGAGTTGGTCGGCGTCGTCGAGGAAGGTGACCAGGACGGGTTCCAGGCCCAGGCGGATGGCGGTGGCGGCGAGGTGGGCGAGGTGCTGTTCGGAGAGTTCGGCGGGGCCGCCGGGCACGCCGTGCCACAGGCCCACCAGGGTGGGGCCGGATTCGGCGAGGAGGGTGAGGTCGGCGCGGGTGCGGGCCCCGCACACCTTGAGGTGGCGGGGCCGCGCGGGCGGCAGCGGGCGGGGCGGGGCGGGGGCGGTCATTTGCCGAGTCCGAGCATGGCGGCGATGCGGTTGTACTGGATCTCGTTGCTGCCGGAGTAGATGGTGCCGGCGACGGCGTTGCGCACGTCCTTCTCCAGCCCGTACTCGGACATGTAGCCGTTGCCGCCGAAGACCTGGACGGCGGCCAGCGAGGTGGCGAGGTTGGATTCGCTGGTGAGGAGTTTGGCGATCGCCATGTCGACGGTGACGTTCTCGCCGGCCTCCAGGCGCTGGGCCGTGTCGTAGAGCCACTTGCGGGCGGTCTCCAGGCGGATCTTGGTGTCGACGATCTTGTTGGCGACCGACTGGTAGGAGCCGATGGGCTTGCCGAAGGACATGCGGGTCTTGGCGTAGTCGAGGCAGCGGGCCAGGCGGTGCTGCATCTCGCCGGTGTTGACGATGAAGGAGTAGAGGATCTCGCGTTTCATGACGTGGTCCAGGACGAGGAAGCCGCCGCCGACGCGGCCCAGGACCCGGGAGGCGGGCACCTTGACGTCGTCGAGGTAGACCTCGGACAGCGGCGAGGTGCGCAGGCCCATCTTCTTGATGGGGTTTCCGGTGCTGATGCCGGGCATGTCGCGGTCCAGGAGGAACGCGGTGACGCCGAGCGCCCCGCCCTGGGGGTGGGTGCGGGCGTAGACGACGATGACGTCGGCGACGGGGCCGTTGCTGACGAAGGTCTTGGCGCCGTTGAGGACGAAGTGGTCGCCGTCGCGGATCGCGCGGGTGCGCATCTGCATGGCGTCCGAGCCGCCCTCGGACTCGGTGATGGCGTGGGCGCCGATGGCCTCGCCGGAGGCGATGCGCGGCAGGTAGGCCTCTTTGAGGGCGGGTGAGCCGAAGGCCTGGAGGGGGACACCGGTGGAGGCGAGGGAGGTGGTGACGGAGAAGTTGAGGCCGCCGTCGCGGCAGGTCTGGCCCAGGCCCTCCAGGACGTACATGGTGGTGAGCAGGGACTGGCCCAGCCCGCCGTAGCGTTCCTCGAAGGGCAGGGACAGGATTCCGGTCTTCTGGACGAGGCGCCACTTGTCGTGGGAGAAGGCGGCCTGTTCGTCGCCTTCGATGTGGCCGGCGCTCAGGTCGTCGCCGAAGCGGGCCAGGCCCTCGCGCAGGGCGTGCTGGTCGGCGTTCCAGCGGATCATGGACGTGCCGCCTTCCTCCCGGGCCCGCGTGCGGGGCCCGGGGTGGCAGGCCGGCGCGCGGGGCGCCGGCGCGTGACTCGAAGGGGAGGGTCTTCGCCTAGTAGGCGGAGGAGGAGGAGGCGTCGAGCTGGTGGACCTCGTCGCCGCGCAGGGCCGGGGAGAAGACGCAGACCAGGCGCAGGTCCTCGTGGGGGCTGGCGACCAGGTAGTGGGCGTCGTGCTGGTCGAGGGCGTAGAGGCGGCCGGGGGTGATGGGGTGGGAGGTGCCGTCCATGGCGATGACCTCGCCGGAGCCGGCGATGCAGTAGCACGCCTCCAGGTGGTTGCGGTACTCCAGGCGGGACTTGGTACCGGCGTTGACGATGGTGTCGGTGAGGGTGTAGCCGAGGTTGTCGCCGGCCACCAGGAAGCGGCGGGACAGGCCGTTGCCCCACTCGACGGTCTGGACGTCGTCAATGTCGCGGATCAGCATGCTGGTTCTGCCTTTCGTGTCAGCGGGCGGGGGTGGTGGTGCCGGGGGTGGTGCGCGTGGCGGTGGTGCTGGTGCTGGTGGTTCTGGTGGTGCGTCCGGCCGTGGCGGGCTGGGGTGGCCCGGGCGGGCGGAGGTCGTGGAGGAGGGCGCGCAGCGCCTGTGCGGCGTCGCGGCCCTCGGTGAGGGCGGTCTCGATGCAGGCGACGGCGGCGGAGCCGACGATCGCGGCGTCGGCTCCGGCGGCGGCGACCGCGTCCAGGTCGGCGGCGCTTTTGACGCCGAAGCCGATGGCGACCGGGGTGGCGGGGGCGGCGGCGCGCAGGGCGGCGACGGTGGCGGCCAGGGTGTGGTGGCCTTGCGCGGGGGTGGTGCCGGAGCGGCCGTAGTGGGCGACGAGGTAGACGTAGGCGCCGTGGGCGTCGCGGGCGGCGGCGGTGAGGACCTCGGGGGTGGAGGTGGGGTAGCAGGTGGCGACCTGCGGCAGGGCCGCCTCGCGCAGGGCCTGGCGCCAGGCGGGGCGCAGGCGGGGCGGCAGGGCGTGGACGAGCAGGGCGTCGGCGCCGGCCCGGGCGATGGCGCGGGCGTGGGTGGCGGGGTCGGCGGCGCGCAGGCTGTGGCTCCAGTCGGCGAGCAGCGCGATCTTCAGGTTCTTCAACTGGGGCCGCAGGGTGGCGAGTTCGTCCAGGACGGTGTCCAGGGTGGTGCCGGCGGCCAGGGCCCGGTCGGCGGAGCGGCGGATGACGGGGCCGTCGGTGGGCGAGTTGGGGAAGGGGACGGCGAGTTCGAGGACGTCGACGCCTTCCTCGTCCAGGACGAGGGCCAGGTCGGTCAGGCGGGCGGGCGGGTCTCCGGCGTTGAGGAACAGGGCCAGGTGCGGGCGGCCGTCGGCGCGGGCGGCGAAGAACGTGGTGTCAGGCATGGGCGGGGGCCTTGTGGTCGGTGCGCAGGCGGGTGGCCAGGGCGCGGGGGGCGCCGTCGGCCAGGGCGTCCAGGGCGGCGGTGTGGGCGGTGTGCCAGTGGGTGTGGCGGCCCGAGGCGAGGGCGAGGGCGGCGGCGTTGAGGGCGATGGTGTGGGTGGCGGTGGGGCCGGCGCGGCCGGCGAGGGCTTGCAGGAAGTGGCCGGTGAGGTCCTCGGGGTGGGGGGCGAGGTCGGCCAGGGTGCCGTCGGCGGGGGCGATGGAGCCGGCGGGCAGGTGGATGGTGGTGTCGGGGGTGTGCAGGGTGTTGTCGGCGAAGGGCAGGAGTTCGTCGGCGCCGGCGGTGTTGGTGGCCAGCCACACGGCGCGTCCGGGGGTGCGGGGGGCGAGGTGGCGCAGGGCGGGCAGGTCGGTGGCGGCGCTGGCGCCGGTGAGCTGGGCGGTGACGGGCACG
The DNA here is from genome assembly GCF_044750105.1 of Kitasatospora sp. NPDC088861. Lineage (NCBI taxonomy): Bacteria > Bacillati > Actinomycetota > Actinomycetes > Kitasatosporales > Streptomycetaceae > Kitasatospora > Kitasatospora sp. NPDC088861. The sequence goes on along the minus strand of NZ_JBIVJF010000029.1, from coordinate 75,603 downwards.
GTGGCGAGCAGCGGGCCGAGGGTGTTGAGGAGGCGTCCGAAGGGTTTGAGGGTGAGTGGGAACAGGAGGCGGGCCAGGCGGGTGAGGGCGGGTGGGTAGACGTGGGGGCCGGCGAAGGCGATGCCGTGGCGGGCGAGGTGGTCGGCGGTGGCGGTGTGGGAGGAGGTGAGGGTGATGCCCAGGCGTTCCAGCAGGTCGATGGAGCCGGCGCTGCTGGTGTAGGCGCGGGAGCCGGTCTTGACGACGGGCACGCCCATGGCGGCGGCGGTCAGGGCGGCGGCGGTGGAGAGGTTGAAGGTGGCCGGGCCGCCGCCGGTGCCGACGATGTTGACGCTGGCGGGGTGGGCGGGGCCGGGGTGGGGGCTGCGTTCGGTCAGGGAGGTGGTGAAGGCGGCGAGGGTGTCGGGGGCGGGCAGGCGGGTGGTGAGGGCGGCCAGCAGGGCCGCGGCCTGGGCCCGGTCGCTGTCGCGGGCCGGGCCCGGGGTGCGCTGCTCCAGCTGGTCCCACCACGAGCGCCAGGTGTCCAGGTCGACGTCGTGCCCGGCGAGCAGGGCGGTGAGGGCCGGGTGCACGGGTCAGCCGCCTGCCACGGCGCTGGCCGGGACGGCGCGGCGCTGGGTGATGAAGGCGTCGATGGCGGTGACGGAGCGGAAGTTGTTGGGGTCGAGGTCGGTGTCGTCGACGGGCAGGGCGAAGTGGTCCTCGACCCAGGCGATGAGCTTGAGGACGCCCAGGCTGTCGATGACGCCGTCGGAGAGCAGGTCGTGGTCGTCGGCGAGTTGCTCGGGGGTGACGTCGGGCAGGAACTCCTCGATGAGGAACCGCTTGATCTGGGCGATGTTGCTCATGGCTCGCAACTCCCTTGGGTGTATTGGGGTTTGGTGGGTGTGGTGGTGTGGTCAGGCGGTGGGCAGGACGGCCTTGCGGTCGACCTTGCCGGTGGCGGTCTTGGGCAGCGGGGCGTCGTGGATGGCCAGGCGTTCGGGCACGGCGGCGCGCGGCAGGTTGCGGGCCAGGTGCTCGCGCAGGGTGAGGCTGTTGAGGGCGGAGCCGGCGGCGCGCTGGACGGCGGCGTGCAGGCGTTTGCCGGTCAGCGGGTCCGGGGCGGCGGCGACGGCGGCCTCGCGGACCTCGGGGTGGGCGAGCAGGACGCGTTCGACCTCGGCGGTGTTGACGGCGACGCCGCGGACCTTGACCTGGAAGTCGGCGCGTCCGGTCAGGTGCAGGCGGCCGTGTTCGTCGCGGACGGCCAGGTCCCCGGTGCGGAACCAGCGCCGTCCGGGCCCGGCGCCCTCGGGCTGGGTGGTGAAGCGGCCGGCGTCGCGGGAGCGGTCCAGGTAGCCGGCGGCCTGGAAGGGTGTGGAGACGTACAGTTCGCCGCGGCCGGGGCCGGTGACGGGGGTGCCGTCGGGGGCGGCGAGCAGGGTGCGCACCCCGGGCAGGGGGGTGCCGATGGGCACCGGCAGGGCGGCGGTGGCGTCCAGGCGGTCCAGGCGGTGCAGGAAGCTGTCGTTGGTCTCGGTGCAGCCGTAGATGTTGTAGAGCGCGGCGCCGGGCAGCAGGGCGGGCAGTGCGGCCAGGGTGCGGGCGTCGATGGCGTCGCCGGTGAACGCGGCGTGCTCGACGCTGTCCAGCACCGCCGGGCCTGCCGTCTGGGCGGCGGCCTGGGCGAGGAGGGCGTAGGCGAGGGGGACGGCCTGGAGGACGTGCGGGCGGTGGCGGGTGAGCTGGGCGAGCAGGTGGCGGGCGTTGAGCGCGTGGGCGGGGTCGATGAGCAGGACGGTGCCGCCGGCGGCGAGGGTGGCCCACACGTCCAGCAGGCACAGGTCGAAGTTGAGGGGGGCGTAGTTGGCGACGACGCGGCCGGGCCCGAGGTCGAAGGTGTCGTGGGCCCAGGCGGTGAAGCGGTCGACGGCGGCCTGCGCGAGGGGGACGATCTTGGGCAGGTCGGTGGAGCCGGAGGTGGTGAGCAGGAAGGAGGTGCCGGCGGCGAGGGTGGGCACGGGGGCGGGGCGGGCCAGGGCGGGCAGGGCGGGGGTGTCCTGGCCGAGGGGGGCGAGCAGGTGGCGGGCGCCGGCCTGGGCGAACAGGGCCGCGAGCAGGGCGGGGGCCAGCTGCGGGGAGGGCAGCAGGAAGGGGCGGCGCTCGATCAGGCAGGCCAGGACGAGGGCGATCTGCTCGGGGGACTTGGCGGCGGGCAGGCCCACCGGTTCGCCGGGGGCGAGGTCCAGCGTGTGCAGGCGCAGCCGTTCGCGTTCGGCGGTTTCGGCGAGTTCGCGGTAGGTGACGGCGCGTTCGTGCCACAGGAGGGCGACGGCGTCGGGCCGGGTGCGGGCGTGGGCGGTGAACGCGTCGGGCAGCGACAGCGGCGGCGGGGCCTGCACGGCGGGTGCGGTGGGCTCGGCGGGCGCGGCGGGCGCGGTGGGCTCGGCGGGCGCGGTGGGTTCGGCGGGTGTGGTCATCGGGGTCTCACTCCCCCGCCGGGGTGAGGGCGGCCCAGCCGGCCTTGACGGCGGTGCCGTCCTGGGTGGCGACGGTGAAGCGCACCACCGTGCCCCGGTCGTAGGGCTGCAGGGTCAGGCGCAGCGGGGTGCCGGGGGTGGCGGGGGCGGCGAAGCGGGCGCCCAGGGCGGTGAGGCGGGTGGGGTCGCCGTCGGCGTGGCGGTCGGTGATCTCCTCGGTGGCGAGGGCGACCAGGTGCATGCCGTGGGCGATGGCGGCGGGGAATCCGGCGGCGCGGGCGGCGTCGTCGTCGAGGTGCAGGGGGTTGAGGTCGCCGGCGGCGTGGGCGTAGGCGGTGACGTCGGCGGGGGTGAGGGTGTGGGTGAGGGTGAGGGGTTCGGTGTCGGGGGTGGTGCCGGGGTGGGCGGCGGGGGTGAGGGTGCCGAAGGGTTCGATGGCGGTGGCGCCGACCAGCAGGGCGGAGGTGGTCAGGCGGGCCAGGGTGCGGGTGCCGTCGGTGAGGTGGGTGGTGAGGGCCAGGCGGGTGCCGCGGGCTTCGCGGCGGGCGGCGGTGACGGTGACGTCGATGTCGACGTGGGTGCCGGCGGTGAGGGGGTGGTGGGTGTGGATCTCCTGGGCGAGGTGGACCACGCCGGTGAAGCCGGTATCGCCCGTGGTCAGGGTGGTGACGGTGTGCTGGGCGAGGGTGTGGGCGAGGACGAAGGGGTGGGCGGGGGCGGCGGCGGTGTCCGGGGCGGGGGGCAGGCCGGTGCGGGCGGCGGTGCGGTAGGCGGCCAGGGCGTCGGCGGTCACGGTGGTGCGGGTGCGGGCGGTGCGGTGGGCGGGCGTCGTCGCGGGCCCGGTCGCGGTCGCGGGTGTGGTCGCGGGTGTGGTCGCGGTCGCGGGTGTGGTCGTGGTCATAGCGGGGTCACCACCAGGGTCGAGTTGTGGCCGCCGAAGCCGAACGAGTTGGACAGGGCCGCGCCGGGGCGGATGGGGCGGGCGGTGCCGTGGACGACGTCGAGGTCCAGGCCCTGTTCGGTGTGCTCGTGGTTGGCGGTGGGAGGGGCGAGGCGGCTGTTCATGGCCTGCACGGCGGCGATCAGCTCGACGGCGCCGGCGGCGCCGATGAGGTGGCCGATGGAGCCCTTGGTGGAGGTGACGGGCACGCCGTGCGGGCCGAAGACGGTGCGCAGCGCGGCGGCTTCGGCGCGGTCGTTGTGCACGGTGGAGGTGCCGTGGGCGTTGACGTGGGCGATGTCGGCGGGGGTGAGGCCGGCGTCGGTGAGGGCGGCGCGCATGGCGGCGACGGCGCCGGCGCCGTCGGGGCGGGGGTTGGAGAGGTGGTAGGCGTCGGCGCTGGAGCCGTAGCCGGCGAGGAGGGCGTAGGGGGTGCGGTGGCGGGCGCGGGCGTCGGCGAGGCGTTCGAGGACGAGGAAGCCGGCGCCTTCGCCCATGACGAAGCCGTCGCGGTCGGTGTCGAAGGGGCGGCTGGCGCGGGTGGGGTCGTCGTTGCGCTGGGAGTGGGCGCCGAGGTTGCCGAACGCGGCGAGGGTGACGGGGGTGAGGGTGGCTTCGCAGCCGCCGGCGATGACGATGTCGGCGCGGCCGGTTTCCAGGAGGAGGGCGGCGTGGCCGATGGCGTCGGCGCTGGAGGCGCAGGTGGTGGCGATGGTCAGGGCGGGGCCGGTCCAGGCCAGGCGCATGGCGATCTGGGCGGCGGCGGCGTTGGGCATGGTGACCAGGGGCATCAGGGGGCTGACGCGCAGGGGTCCGGCGGTGGTGAAGAGGGCGGATTCGCGGTCGCTGGTGGTGCGTCCGCCGACGGCGTTGCCGACGACGATGGCGCTGCGGCCGGGGTCGGGTTCGGGGGCGCCGGCGTCCTGGTGGGCGGCGAGGGCGGCGAGGGTGCCGTAGTGGGCGAAGGGGTCGAGGCGGCGGGCGTCCTTGGCGGGGACGGGGCCGTTGTCGGGCAGGTCGGTGACGCGGCAGCCCAGGCGGACCCGGTGGCGGGCCAGGGCGGGGTCGGTGAGGGCGGTGGCGGTGGGGGTGCCGGTGCTGACGGTGTGCCAGAACGCGGCCGGGGTGTGGCCGGCGGGGCTGACGACGCCCAGGCCGGTGACGGCGATGGGGGGCCGGGTGGGGCGGGCTGCCATGGTCTTGTCCTTTCCGGGCGTTGGGGGCCGGGCCTTCCTTGGTGGCGCCGTCCTGGTCAGATGAGGCCGGTCTGGGCGGCGGCGGTCAGGAAGGCGTCGGCGGCGAAGTCGATGTCGGCGGCGGTGTGGCGGGCGGTGACGGCGATCCGCAGCCGGGCCAGGTCGTTGGGCACGGCGGGGGTGACGACGGGCAGGCCGATGACGCCGGCCTTGCGGCAGGCGGTGGCGTAGTCGTAGGCGGCGTCGTCGGAGCCGGCGATGACGGGCAGGACGGCGGTGGCGGAGTCCATGGTGGAGATGCCGGCGTCGTTGAGGCGCCGGCGCAGGCGCTGGGCCTGGACCTGGATGTGGGTGACGCGTTCGGGTTCGCGGCGCAGGATCCGCAGGGACTCCAGGGCGGCGCCGGTCTGGGCGGGGCCGAGGGCGGCGGAGAACAGGAACGGGCGGGCGGCGTAGCGCAGGTGGCCGATCAGTTCGTGGCTGCCGGCGACCCAGCCGCCCATGGAGGGGATGGCCTTGGAGAGGGTGCCGAGTTTGATGTCGACGCGGTGGCGGTAGCCGAAGTGCTCCTCGATGCCGCCGCCGGTTTCTCCGATGACGCCCAGGGCGTGGGCCTCGTCGACCATCAGGAGGGCGTCGTGGGCGTCGCAGACCGCGCGCAGTTCGGGCAGCGGGGCGATGTCGCCGTCCATGGAGTAGACGCTGTCGACGATGACCAGGCGCACGCCGGTCGGGGAGGCGGCCTTGAGGCGGCGTTCGAGGTGGTCGACGTCGTTGTGGCGGAAGCGGGTGACGGTGGCGCCGGAGAGGCGGCAGCCGTCGACGATGCTGGCGTGGTCGTACTTGTCGATCAGGACGGTGTCGCCCTGGCCGACCAGGGCGCCGACGGTGCCGACGTTGGCGGCGTAGCCGGAGCCGAAGACCTGGGCGCGTTCGCGGCGGGCGAAGCGGGCGACCTCGGCTTCCAGTTCCTCGTGCAGCGGGATGGTGCCGGCCAGGGCGCGCACGCCGTGGTTGCCGGTGCCGTAGACGTCGACGGCGGCCTTGGCGGCGGCCACCACGCGTTCGTCGCCGGCCAGGCCCAGGTAGCTGTAGCCGGACATCATGAGCAGGCGCTCGCCGTCCAGGTCGCAGTAGGCGCTGTCGCGTTCCATGGTGTAGGCGACGAAGCTGTTGCGGCGCGAGGGGTCGGACTCCAGCGCGGCCACGCGGTCCAGGGTGGCGGCGAGCTTCGGCTCCAGGCGGTCCCATGCTCCGGTGGCGTTCACGTGCGGGTCTCCTTCTCGGCGGGGCGCGGCGGGCGCGCGGCGGTTTTGCCGTGCGGTTTGCCGTCGGTTTGCCGCCGGTTGTCCGTCGGCTGGTCGGCGGTTCGTCGTCGGCTTGTTCCGGATTGTTTTCGGTATTTCCCGGCGCGGGGGCGGATGGTGGTGCTGGGGTTTCCTCCCGGGATAGTCCCGGGGCTTTTACGGGTGGTGCCCGGCGCAGGGGGTGGGGTGGTGTTTCTCGAAGCCTTCACGCGGGGTGCTCAAGGATGACTACATTTCTACGGCAGGATGCGCAAGGCGTCCGCAATAGCCGTGTTCCCGGCCTGCGGTAACGCTCTGACGTGCAGAAACCCTGCGTCCACGACGCATGGACCGGCTGGTGGGTATGTTTTGTCGACCAGTGTTGACACCGCGTGATGCGTCGAATGTATGGTCGAAATCCGCCGAAACCGAACGGCTGGTCGGCGGCATTTCCGGTCCAGGTTTCCCACGCCGTCGGCCCGGCGTCACGGGCCGTCGGCTCCGCTTTGGCTCAAGGGGGTTGGAGCACGTTGAACGGCTTCCGGGAAGACAGTCCGTACGGCAGATCGGGGGAATTCTCATGCTGATCCGCCTGACAGGACTTGTGACGATCGAGCACGACCACGGCGCCCCGCAGCACCTGTCCAGCGCCCAGGCCCAGGTGGCATTCGCCCGCCTGGTCCTGGAGCGCTCCGCCGGCACCAGCCGCGACCAGCTGGCCGACACCATCTGGCCCGACGGCCTGCCCGACACCTGGGCCTCCGCGCTGCGCAGCGTGGTCTCGCGGGTGCGGGCCTTCGTCGCCGCCCCCGGCCAGGGCCCGGGCGCCACCCCGCTGATCGCCCAGGGCGGGCGCTACGTCCTGCGGCTGCCCGCGGACGCGGCGGTGGACCTGGAGGCCGCCGCCAGCGCGGTCGGGGAGGCCGGGGAGGCGTACGCGGCCCGCTCCTACGCGGTGGCGCAGCAGCTGGCCGCGGGTGCGATCGCCAATCTGCGCGGCGCGTTCCTGCCCGACCACGAGGGCGAGTGGGCGGGCGGGGTGCGCGAGCACGTGGAGGAGCTGCGGATGTCCGCGCTGGAGACGGCGAGCCTGTCGGCCTCGGCGCTGGGCGAGGAGCACCACGCGCTGCGCTGGGCCGACGAGGCGGTGCGCCGCGCCCCGTTCCGCGAGAGCGCCTACCGCTGCCGGATGGAGGCGCTGGCCGCGGCCGGCAACCGGGCCGAGGCGCTGCGCTGTTACCAGCAGCTGCGCCAGGTGCTGGCGGAGGAGCTGGGCATCGACCCGGCCGCCGAGACCCAGGAGCTCTACCTGGCGCTGCTGCGCTCCCCCGCTCCCGTCGCGCCCGCTGCGGCGGCGGTGCGGCCGGTGGACCCGGTGCTGATGGGGATCTTCGAGCCGCTGGCCCTGGCCCGGCTGGCGCGCCCGGCCGGGCCGCCGGTGCGCGCGGCCTGACGGGACTGTCGGTGCGCGCGGCCTGACGGCCTGTCGTCGTGGCGGGCGGCCCCCGGCGTCGGGGGCCGCCCGCCCGCGTGCGCGCACGGGGGCGGGCGGGGGCGCGGGGGTCGCGGGCGCGCCGGGGCGGGCGCGCGCGTGTTGCGGAGGTGTTGCGGTGGGCGTGGCGCACGGCGCGCTCGTAGTAGCGTCGAGGCGCGAAGTCGCGCACGCCGCGCGGCTTTTACCGAACCGGGACGGGGGTCGAGCGTTGGGAAGGGGTGGTGGGTGTGGGACGGGCACGCGTGGCGGCGCGGGTGATCGTGCACCCTGGTGTGGAGGACCTCAGCGTCCAGCAGGTGTTGGAGGCACTCGCGGACCCTGCCCGCAGATCGGTGGTGCGCCGGCTGGCCCACGCGGGCGCCGCGCTGAGCTGCGGCTCCTTTGACCTTCCGGTCTCCCGCTCCACCTCGACGCACCACTTCAACGTGCTGCGCCAGGCCGGACTGCTGCACCAGTACTACGTCGGCACCACCAAGATGAACTCGCTGCGCGCCGAGGAGTTGGAGGGCCGTTTCCCGGGCCTGCTGTCGGCGGTGGTCGCCGCCGCCGACGCCGAGGCCCGCGCGGCGCCCTGACGGCCGGCCCGCTCGCGGCCGGCGGCCGCGGGGCGGGCCGGTTCCGGAAGGCTCGGCCCCGGCGGGGTCAGTTCTGGACGGTGAGGACGATCTTGCCGACCTGGGTGCCGGCCTCCAGGTAGCGGTGGGCCTCGGCGATCCGGTCGAGGCCCTCGAAGACCCGGTCGACGGCGGGGGTGAAGGAGCCGTCCGCGAGCCCGGCGGTGACGAAGGCCTGTGCGCGGCGCAGCCGTTCGTCGTCGCGGGTCACCTCGTGCATGGAGTAGAAGCGGCTGGTGACGGGGGCGAAGGTGTCCTGGCCGGGCAGGGGGGTGTCGCGGGGGTCGAGGCGGCCGTAGACGATCAGGCGTCCGCCGGGGGCGATGGTGCGGGCGAGGGTGAGGACGCCGGGGCCGGCGACGGGGTCGAAGACGGTGCGCACGCCGGTGCCGGCGGTGATGGCGTCCACGCGGGCCACCAGGTCCTCCTCGCCGGTGATGACGACGTCGGCGGCGCCGGCGTCCAGGAGTTGCTGCTTCTTGGCGCGGGTGCGGGTGGTGGCGATGGGGACGGCGCCCAGGCGGCGGGCGGTGCGGATGGCGGCCAGGCCGGTGCCGGAGGCGGCGGCGGTGAGCAGGACGTGGTCGCCGGGGCGCAGGTGGCCGTCCTCGGCGAGGGCGCCGTAGGCGGTCAGGTAGGGCATCCACACGGCCGTGCCCTGGACGTCGGTGAGGCCGGCCGGGTGGTGGACGACGGCGCGGGCGGGCACGAGGGCGTGGGTGCGGTAGACGCCGTAGTCGTTCTGGGAGAAGGCCGGGACGGTGTCGACCCGGTCGCCGGCGGCGAAGCCGGTGACGCCCTCGCCGAGGGCTTCCACGGTGCCGGCGGCCTCGTAGCCGGGGGTGGCGGGCAGCCTGGGCTCGTCGAGGTAGGTGCCGGCGCGGAAGAGGGCCTCGGCGCGGTTGAGGCCGATCGCGGTGACGCGGATGAGCAGTTCGCCGGGGCCGGGCACGGGTACGGCGGCGGCTCGCACGGTCAGGACCTCCGGCCCTCCGGTGCGGTCGAAGACGACGGTCCTGGACATGGCGTAACTCCCCTGCTGCGGCGGGCCGGTGGCGGTGCGGCGTGCGGTGCGGCGTGCGGTGCGGCGTGCGGTGCGGCGTGCGGTGCGGCCACTTACGTAACCCGGTGCGCGGGAAACTGTCAAACTTCGACCGGTCTCGGAATAGGGGGCGGTCGGCGGGCGTTGCCGGTGAGTTGACCCCGCGTCAGACCCGCGTCAGACCCGCGTCAGACCCGGGGCCGCGCGGGCTGCGGCTGCTCGCGGACGGCGGCGTGCCGGCGGCGCGGCTGCACGCCCTGGACGCGGCGGGCGAGTTCTGCGACCACCCGTCGCTGGTGATGTCGCTGCTGCCGGGCGGCGTGCGGGTGGCGCAGGACGGCGACGTGGAGCGCCGCGCGGACCTGCTGGCCGGTCAGCTGGCCGCCGTGCACGCGCTCGCGGTGGCGCCGGGCGAGCGCCCCCGCGCCTTCGAGGCGTGGACGGCCCCGGAGCGGGTGCGGGTGCCCGGGGCCACGGCGCGTCCCGGGGTGTGGCGGCGGGCGGTGGACGTGATCCGCCGCGAGGTGCCCGCGTACCGGCCGTGCTTCCTGCACCGCGACTTCCACCCCGGCAACGTGCTGTTCACCGGGCAGGGCGCCGCGCTGGCCGTCAGCGGGGTCGTGGACTGGGTGGAGACCTCCTGGGGCCCGGCCGACCTGGACGTGGCCCACTGCTCCACCGCCCTGGCCCTGCTGCACGGCGTGGACACCGGCCTGGACTTCGCCGCCCGCTACCTGGCGGCCGGCGGCACGCTGGAGGCGGACCGGGGCGCGCACCTGTACTGGCGGCTGCTGGACGCGCTGGCGTTCGCGCCGGACGCGGAGAAGGTCGCCGTGCCGTGGCGGGAGCTGGGGCGCGGCGACCTGACGCCGGCCCTGCTGGGCCGGCGCCTGGAGGACTACCTGGAGGCGCTGCTCGACCGGTACGCCTGAGCGCCGCCCGCCGCCGGCTCCCCGGCTCCCGGCTTCCCGGCTTCCCGGCTTCCCGGTGGGCGGTTCAGGAGGCCGGACCGCCGTCGAGGAAGGCGGCGATCAGGGCGTGGGGGGTGTCGTCGCCGTTGAGGAGCTCGTGCATGTGCGCGCCCTCGGAGGCGGCCTCGGCGCCGCGTGGGAACATGGCCCGCTCGTACGCGGCGAGGGCGGCCTCGGTGTCGCCGGGGTGCGCGGCCAGGGCCTGGCCGAGTTCGGCGCCGTCGAGCATGGCGAGGTTGGCGCCCTCGCCGTTGGGGGCCGCGAGGTGGGCGGCGTCGCCCAGCAGGGTCACCCCCGGCACCCGGTCCCACCGGTGGCCGATCGGCAGGGTGTAGTGGGGGCGCAGGAGCGGCGCGGTGTCGCCGTCGGTGATCAGCGCGGTGAGCTCCGGTGCCCAGCCGTCGAACTGTGCCGCGATGCGGGCGCGTGCCTCACCGGGGTCGGTGAAGTCGATGTCGGCGAACCATTCCTGCGTCCTGGTGAGCATCACGTAGGTGTGCAGGGTGTCGCCGCTCTCCCGGTGGGCGAAGATCTCCGCGCCCGGCGAGGGCGCCATCATCGACCCGCCGCCGACCGCCTTCGCGGCGGCGAGGTGGCGGGTGTCGGCGTCGAACAGGTAGGTCTCGACGCACGACGTGCCGGTGTACTGGGGGGTGGCGGCGGACAGCAGCGGCCGCACCCGTGACCACGCGCCGTCCGCGCCGACCAGCAGGCCGGTGGCGGCGGTGGTGCCGTCGGCGAACGCCACCTCGTGGCGGCCGGCGCCCAGGGCGCGGACGCCGGCGGCCTTGCGGCCCCACCGGACGGTGCCGGCCGGGAGCGAGGCGAGCAGCATCTGCCGCAGTTCGGCGCGCTGCACCTCGGGGCGCCCGCCCGTGCCGTCGTCGGCCTTGTCGAGCAGGACGCTCCCGTCCCGGTCGAGGATCCGCATCGCCTGGCGGCCCTCCAGGACGAGGGCTTCGAACTCCTCCGTCAGGCCGGCCGCCCGGACGGCGAGCTGCCCGTTGTAGTCGTGGATGTCGAGCATCCCGCCCTGCGCACGCGCCGCCGGCGAGGCCTCCGCCTCGTAGACGGTGGCCGCGATGCCGTGCAGGTGCAGGACCCGGGCCAGGGTCAGCCCGCCGAGTCCGGCGCCGATGATCGCGATGTCGGTGGTCATGGTGGTTCCCTGTCTGTCGCGCGCCTGCCGGATGGGCACCCGGCCTGTCCCCGGAAAGGTCCCAGGGCCCACCGGCACGCCGCTGACAGGCCACCGGCACCCGGCTCACACCCCCGGCATCCGGCCGTCACCGCGCCCGCGTCGGATCGTCATGAGAATCATCGAGAATCACCCCTTCCGGAGCGCCGGTTGAGGCCGATCATGGGAGGACCTTCCTGTCTGCCGTCGAGAGGAACAGCTATGGCAAGGCGGCTGCGTGTCATCGGTAGCACCTCGGGTGTCGGCGACTGCCCGACGCTGTACGAGGACGTGGACACCGGCGAGGTGGCCGTGCAGGGGTACGCCGTGACGGACCCCGAGGACGTGGCGCAACTCATGCACGTGAAGGACGATGAGGGCTTCGTAGTCGTACCCCGCGAACTGCTGGTGCGGTTCGCTCCGAAGGAGTCGACGCCGGTGCCGGAGTTCGTACCGCAGCAGCGGATCACCGAGTTCATCAACGACGGGTTCGAGCACACCGCGTGGCGGTTGGAGACAAGGGCGGGATACCTCTCCGACAAGCAGACGCCCTCCTACGCCGAGTTCCTTCGGACGGGGGACAGCGCCGGGGAGGTCGGGCACCCCTGGTTCGAGAACGTGCGCCGCATGGTCGGCAAGGGCAAGAGGTTCGAGCGGGTGCGTCTGGTGGACGATCCGCCGACCGAGGGGCAGCGGTACCTGCTGGCGTGCGCCCGGACCAACGTGGCGGCCGGTGAGGACATCCGGTGCATGTGGCGCTCGGAGGCCGAGGCGGCCGGGCTGGCCGGGCTGACGGACTTCTGGCTCTTCGACTCCCGCACGGTCGCGCGCTTCCACTTCGAGGGGGAGCGCACCGTGGGAATGGAGTTGGCCACCGACCCGCTGGAAGTCCTCCGTGCCTGCCAGGTGCGTGATGCCGCCTGGCACCACGCGAGGCCCTACGCGCGGTTCCGGGCTCAGGTACCTTCCGGCATGTGAGCACCGACTATCAGCAGGCACGGTCTGCTCTTGGTGCCCGGATGCGTGAACTGCGCACCGAGTGCGGGTTGTCCGGACGCGCCTTGGCCGTGCGGCTGGGCTGGCCCCAGTCCAAGGTCAGCAAGCTGGAGAACGGCAGGCAGTCGCCCACCAGGGCCGATGTGGTCGCCTGGGCCGAGGCCGTCGGCCGGCCCGACGCCGCCGCCGAACCGGTGGGCCGGCTGCGGACGGTGGAGACCCAGTACCGGTCGTGGCGGCGCCAACTCGCCGACGGTGTCCGGCCGGTGCAGGAGGCGCACGCCGCGCAGGGGAAGAAGACCGGCGACCGTCGGTCATTCGACCCGACCCTGGTTCCCGGCCTGCTCCAGACCGCCGAGTACGCGCGAGCGGTCCTCACCCGGTACACCAGGGTCCATCCGTCGATCCGCGACGTCGAGGCCGCGGCGGTGACCCGCATGGAACGCCAGAGGGTTCTCAACGACCGGTCGCGGTCGTTCCACTTCCTGGTGTGGGAAGGCGCCCTCGTCTCCCGGCTCTGCCCGCCGGCCGTACTGGCGGACCAGCTGGAGTGCCTGGCCCCCTGGCTGGCACGTGGGAACGTCCGGCTCGGGATCGTGCCGTTCGATGCCGATCTCAGAGTGCCCGCGGGAGTCGGATTCTCCATCCACGACGGCGCGTTGGTCATCACCGAGTCCTGGCACGCGGAGATGTGGTTGGACGATCCGGCAGACGTCGCGCTTCACGTCCGGGCGTGGGAGGCCCTGGCGGAGAGCGCCGTCTACGGCCCATCAGCCCATCGGGTGATTTCCCGGGCCCGCCGGTCGCTGCTGTGAGAATCATCGGGTCTTGAGCCGACTGGACAGTCGGAACGGGTGAGCGCCGAGGAGTCGGCGGCGAACGATCTGCGGGAAGCGCTGCGCGCTGCCGGGATCTCCGCCCTCGTCCGTGGTGGCCCGGACGTGTTCGCGGGATCCAGCTTCTCCTGGGTGGCCCTGGGACACCTCAAGGAGGCCGAGGCCGCCGTGCTCGCCACCCTGATCCGCAAAGCCCTGGACACGTGAGCGCGGCACCGCAAGGGGCCCCCGGCCGCCGGGAGGCGGGGCGGCCCCGCCGGACCCCGACGAGCGGTCCGGCCGACCGAGCTGTCCCCGGAGGAACGCGAGCGGCGTCGGGCGTGCCCGACTTCGCCGAGCTGCTCGGGCGGTGCCGGCGCTCCGCCGTCCATCTGGAGCTGCGGGACTCCTACGACCAGTTGATCACGGACACGGTGGCCCGGGGTGTGGCCGTGCGCCGGGCCCGGGTCGTCTCCGAGCCCGTGTCCGCGTACATCCGGTGGGAGCACTACGTCACCCACGCCAACGTCACGGCGGGTGAGGAGGTCCGCTGGCTGCCCCGGCGACGGGCCACGGGCATCCCCCTGCCGGGCAACGACTTCTGGCTGTTCGACGGCGCGCTGCTTCGGGTGCACCACTTCTCCGGTGACGGCGCGGTGGTCGAGGACGAGATCACGGCGGACCCGCAGACCGTGGCGCTGTGTGCCACCGCGTTCGAAGCGGTCTGGGAGCGAGCGGTCCCGCACCACCTGTACGACGTCTGACGAAGGCCGGCTCCGTGCCCGCGCACCCCTCTGCGAGCGTTCAACAGGCCCGCGAAGCCCTGGCCGGCCGGGTGCGCGAGATCCGCGAGGACACGGGGAGCGGGGTCCACGCGGACACGCTGGATGCCGCTTCCACCCTCACCCGGCCCGGCCAGGTCGGTCTGTACGCCCGGGCCTTCGACCGCCTCTCGCAGGGGGGCGGTGCGGGGCGCGGCCGTGCGCTCGCTCGTGGCGGGCGCCTTGGCCTGCCTGGACTGATACGGCAGCCGTCAGGCGGTGGCGGCCCGGGCCGAATCGGGCGCGGCGGCGTCGTCGGTGGTCGGCTCGTCCTGCGCCGGGGTCTGCGGCGTGGGGGTGGCCTGGGTGGCGGGGCCCAGGCGGCGGCGCAGCAGGACGGCGGCCAGGGCGGCGAGGGCGAAGCCCGCTCCGGCCCAGGGCAGGTGGCGGGCGCCGGCGGTGGAGACGACGAGGCCGCCCACCGCGCTGCCGGCGGTGATGCCCAGGTTGGAGAAGGAGATGAACAGGCTGTTGCCGAACTCGGGTGCGTCCTGGGCGTCGCGGGCCAGCCAGCTCTGGCTGACGACGAGTCCGCCGGAGTGCACCGCGCCCCAGAGCAGGACGCCGGCGGTCATCGGCGCGGGCCAGGGGCCGATCGCGTAGAGCAGGGCGTAGAGGAGGACGTAGAGGGCGGGGAAGGCGGTGACGGTGCGCGGGAGGTCGCGTTCCAGGAGGCGGCCGAAGAGGAGGTTGCCGAGGACCATGACGATCCCGAAGGCCATCAGCGCGGCGCCCACCAGGGAGGCGCTCAGGCCGGTGACGCGTTCCAGGTATTCGGCGAAGTAGCCGTAGACGGAGAACATCGCGGCGAACACGCACACGACGGCGAGGACCGACAGCCACAGCCGGCCCCGGCGCAGGATGGCCAGCTGGCCCCGGTAGGAGGGGCGCCGGCCTGCGGGCGCTGCGGGCGCTGCGGGCGTCGCGGGCGTCGCGGGGGTGGGGGGCAGGAGGAGCAGGACGCCCAGGCAGGCCAGCAGGTTGACGCCGGCGCCGAACCAGAACGCGGCGGCCAGGCCCGCGTGTTCGGCGAGGTAGGAGGTGAGCGGCACGCCGAAGGCGAAGCCGACGGTGACGCCGGCGAAGACGGTGGTGGCCGCCCGGGTGGCGCGGTGTTCGGGGACCAGGTCGGCGGCGGTGGTGAGGGCGACGGCGAAGAAGACGGGGTGGAAGAGCGCGGGCAGGATCCGGAAGGCGAACATCACGGCGAAGTCGTCGGTGAGCGCGTACACGGCGTTGGAGAGCGCGAAGACGGCCAGTGCGCTCGCCAGGACGGCCTTGCGGCGCAGGCCGGAGGCCAGCAGGGTGCCGAACGGTCCGGTGGCGGCGACCACGAGGGCGAAGACGCCCACCAGCCAGCCGGCGGCGGAGGGTGTGACGCCGAGGTCCTCGGAGATGCGGGGCAGGACGCCGACGACGCCCATCTCGGTGGTGATGATCCCGAACACTCCCAGGGAGAGTGTCAGGACGGCGGGGCCGGTCTTTCGCATGTGCTGCCTCCGTCCGCCCGGCGCGCGGGGTGTGCGGGCGCACGGCACCCGCCCGCGCATGGGGCTACAAATCTAGATAGTTAGATGGAATGGGGCGAAAAGGAAGGGCGCAGCCCGGGCCGCCCCGGCGGGGGCGGTGGGGTGCGCCCCGGAGGGGGCGGAGCGTCAGAGTTCGTCGCGGGCGTAGGCGGCGAACGCGGCGATCGTCGCCTCGTCGCGGCGGTAGAAGGTCCATTTGCCGACGCGTTCGGACACCAGCAGTCCGGCGTCGCGCAGGATCTGCAGGTAGCCGGAGACCACGGACTGGGCGAGCCCGGACTTCTCCCGGATGTCCGTCACGCACACGCCGATGTGGAAGCCCACGCCGCGCTCGCGGTAGTAGTCCTCGTCGAAGTAGCGCTCGGGCGTCTTGAGCCAGCGCAGGAAGTCCGCCCGCGCCGGGTTGGCGAGCGCCTTGTGGACGGCCAGCGGATCCACCGCGCGCTCCCTTCGCCCGACCCTCGACCAGATGACGTATCCAATATTCTAGATGTGAAGAAGCGTGTCAACCCGGGCCGCCGTCCGCCGGGTTCCCGTGCCCCGGCGGCCTGCGGGCCTACGGGCCGGCGTGGGCCAGGGGCGGGGCGATCGCCTGGGCGTCCACGCCCTCGCCCACCCACAGGCCGATCAGGAACGCGGCGGTCGCCTCCAGCAGCCCGGCCCGCTCCAGCCCCCCGCCGCCCACCGGCTCGCAGCCCACGTCCCGCACCAGGCGCCGCACCGTCTCCAGCGCGCCCGGCTCGTCCCCGCACAGCGGGACGGCCAGCGGACGCCCGTCGAACACCGGCGGGCTCAGGCGCCACACGCTCTCGTGGCACAGGTTGAACGCCTTGACCACGTGCGCCCCGGGCGCGCCCGCCGCGATGCGCTCGGCCGCCGAGGGCCCGGCGCCGGTGGCCAGGACGAAACCCGGGGCCACCGGGTTGGTGCAGTCCACCAGCGTGCGCCCGCCCAGGACGCCGGCCAGAGCGGCGGCCACACCGGCCGCCGCCGCGTGGGGCACGGCGAGCAGGACGGCGTCCGCCCCGTGCCCGGCCGCCTCCCGCACGCCCCCCGTCCGGGCTCCGATCCGCCCGGCCAGGGCCGCGGCCCGGGCGCCGTCGCGCCCGCCCACCAGCACGTCGTGGCCCGCGCGCACCCACTGCCCGCCCAGCGCACCGGCCATGGCGCCGGTGCCGATGATCCCGATCCTCACGATCCCCGCTCCCCTTCTCCCGAACACGCCGACGACATCGACATCGACGATGTCGACGGCATCGACGACGTCGACTGCGCTGACGACACTAGGCACCGGCTCGGGCACCATTCGGTACGTGACCACCGATCAGGACCTCCTCGCCGACTGCCCCGCCCGCCTCGCCTTCGACCTGCTCGCCAACACCTGGAACCCGGTCGTCCTGTGGGCGCTGCGCCACCACCCCCAGCGCCCCGGGCAGTTGCGCGCGCGGATCGGGGGCATCAGCCCCAAGGTGCTGACCGAGACCCTGCGCCGCCTGCAGGCCAGCGGCCTGGTGGAACGCACCGCCCACCCCGGGTCGCCGCCCCGCGTCGAGTACGCGCTCACCGGCCTGGGGGCGAGCCTGCTCGCCCCGGTGGGCGCCCTCGGCGCGTGGGCGTTCGAGCACGGCGACGACGTCATGGCGGCCCAGGACCGCGCCGAAGGCGCGGGGCCCGCCGGGGCCTAGGATTTCTCCGGTGCACCGGAGGAATCTGACAGCGGCGGCCGACGGCGGATCCTGGGGCGGCCTGGGCCTGGAGCTCCCCCCTGCCACCGAGCCGGGGCTGCGGCCGCGGACGGCCAACGGGAACCTGATCGTCCTGTCGCAGGGTCCGCGGGTGGTGCTCACCGCCAGGATCGACGACGACCGCTGCGGCGTCGAGTACTCCCGCACGGACCACTACCGCTCCCCCCTCGCCCCGCTGCGGGCCGCCCGGGCGCGCGCGGTCGCCGGGCCGGGAGCGCCGTCCTGGTACGCCCGCTGGGCGCACCGCTTCGCCGGCGCCCTGCACGCCCGCGCCGACGACCCGCTCCACGAGGGGCGGTGGGTGCTCTCCCCGCGGCTCGCCCGCCAGAGGACGGCACCGACCGCAGGCGGGCCGGGCGGCCAGTGGCGCTCCCTGCTGCTCGACGGCCACCCCGACGGCTACGTCAACTGGTTCGACGGCTCCCGGCGGGTCATGCCGCTGCGCCGGATGCCGCCACCCGACGACCCCCGGGTGAAGGCCTGCCGCAAGCAGGCCCGGGAGGGGATCCTGGCGCCCGTCCTGCTCTGGTGGTTCAGCGGGCTCAACTGCCATGCGGTCCTGGACGGCCACGCCCGCCTCGGCGCCACCATCGCCGAGAACCGCGAGCCGGCGGTCCTGGTCCTGTCCCGCGCACCGTCCGAGGAACGGACCAGGGCCCGGACGGACAAGGCCCTGTCGACCTACCGCCTCACCATGTCCCTCCTGGACGGTCCGCATCCGGTGGCGGACCGCCAGGGCCTGGCCTCGGCGGCGGGCCGCCTGCTCGCCACCCAACTGCACGGCCCCGAGGCCGACCACGCGCCCACCCGCGCATGGCCGATGCCATGAGGCCCACCCGCCCGGCACCGGCCGTTCCCGCCAGGGGCCTTGGCGGGTTCGCGGCCCAGGCGCGGCACTAGAGTGGGACGGTGACCTCGCTGCCGGAAGACCTCTCGCCCCTGGCCGGCGACGACGACCGCGACACGGCCGTGCAACGCCTGCAAGAGGCGTACAGCCAAGGGCGCATCTCCCACGAGGAGATGGACGAACGCCTCCACCAGGCCCTCACCGCCAGGACGCAGGACGCACTCGGGCGGTCCCTGGCCTCGCTCCCCGAGCCGGGCGCGGGCACCGAGACGACGATCGGCGCCGCCACAGGACGCATCCGGCGCAGCGGCGCCTGGAAGGTGCCCCGGACCCTCAAGGTCTTCTCCGCGCTCGGCAGGGTGCGCCTGGACCTGTCCCGGGCGGTCATCGAGCACCCGGTCGTCGACATCGAACTGCAACTCGGCACCGGCGGCGCCAGGATCACGGTGCCCCACGACGCGGTCGTCGACATCGAGGGCATGCACTCCGGCTGGAAGGAGGCCCGCTACAAGCCCCCGCGGCGCCCCACCCCCGGCGGCCCCACGATCCGGATCTCCGGGACCACCGGATTCGGACGGCTGAAGATCCGCCACGCGCGACACTGAGACCCCCCGGGTCGGCCGGCTGCCGTAACTCTCTTCGCTTGACGTGTGGTTGACGATGCGTCATGCCAGGTGACAGCGGTGATTCCCCGCGCTGTTCGGTGCGGGGCCTCGCCGGTTCACCCCTGGACGAGCGGCACGCCGGGTGGCAGCGGCGGCCTCACCGGGAGCCGGAACCCGTGCCGCCGACGTGCCCTGCGCGGCGCCCGTGTTCTCCCGCTCCGATCAGGCCACGGCGTGTTCCGCGTCGAGGACCGCGTCGATCTCGGCCAGTTCCTCGGAGGTCGGCACCCATTGCCCGGCGGCGGCGTTGGCGCGCACCTGCTCGGCACTGCTCGCCCCGGCGATGACCGAGCCGCAGCCGGGCCGTGCGGCGAGCGCGCCCACGCCGATCTCCAGGACGCTCCGGCCGCGCGCCTCGCCCCAGGCGGCGAGGCGTTCGACCGCGTCGAGGCCGGCCTCGGTCACCCGCTCGGGCCGCGACGCCAGGCGCGAGCCCACGGGCACGCCCGTGGCACGGCGCACCTTCCCGGTCAGCAGGCCGTTGGCGAGCGGGTAGAACGGCAGCACACCGAGGCCGTAGTGCAGCGCCGCGGGCACCACCTCCCGCTCCGCGCCGCGTTCGAGCAGCGACCATTCGTTCTGGGCCGAGACGAACGGGACGGCCCCGATCTCCCGGGCGACGTGCGCGGCCTCGGCGATCTGCCAGCCGGCGAAGTTGGAGTGCCCGATGTAGCGCACCTTGCCTTCGCGTACCAGCTCGCTGAGCGCGGCGAGCGTCTCGGCGATCGGCGTGCGCGGGTCGGGGGTGTGCAGCTGGTAGAGGTCGATGTGGTCGGTCTGCAGGCGTCGCAGCGACTCCTCGACCGCGCGCCGGATGTAGGCCCGGCCGCCCTTCGCCCCGGCTGCGGGCCCGTACCCCAGGTCCGCCCGCTGATAGCCGAACTTGGTGGCCAGCACGACCTCGTCGCGCCGCCCTTTCAACGCCTGGCCGAGCAGCGTCTCGGAGCCGCCTCCGGCCCCGTACATGTCGGCGGTGTCGAAGAGCGTCACCCCGGCGTCGAGTGCCGCGTCGACCACCACGCGTGTCTGCGCCGCGTCGAGACGTCCGCCGAAGTTGTTGCAGCCGAGTCCGACCACGGAGACGAGGAGTCCGCTGTTGCCGAGCGTTCGATATTCCATGGGGTCACCCTAGTTCTGGCACGACGACAAGACCGGCCGCCCGACACCCGGTCACCGATCGACCGCTGACCGGCTTCGGAACCACTCGTCCAGCGCGAGGGCGCCCGGCGGGCGCGGTCGGCGGGCGCGGTCGGCGACGGCCCGCAGCAGGGCCTCGGTGCTGCCGGGGGCGGCCGCCCGGCGCCGCACCTCGGCGTGGGCGGCGCGGCGCCCGGGGCTCAACGCCCGCACGGGCAGGGAGAACCGGCCGCGCAGGCACCGCCACCTCGCGACCCTGGCGCAAAGGCGCCTCACACCGGCTCCGGGAACTCGTCGGCGCCTGCGGTGCCGTCGGGGCCCTCGGGGCTTTCGGGGCTTTCGGGGCTTTCGGCGGGGCGCAGGTGGATGGGGTAGGCGTGGATGCCGACGAAGGCGATCGTGCGCAGCGCGCCGACGTCGGTGAGCCGGCGGGCGACGCGGGCGGTGGATTCGGGGGCGAACAGGTCGGTGAGATAGGCAGCGTGGTCGTCGTCGAGGGGAAGGCGGGCCAGGGCGGTGCGCACGGCGGCCAGGGCGTCGGCGAGCCGGGCGAAGGTGGCGGTCCGGGTGACGCCGCCGATCTCGACGGTGACCGGGTGCGGGTAGTCGCGGGGAGGGATGGCAGTCACGACGCGTCCCCGCTCTGGGGTCCGAGGACCGCCCACACCGCTTTGCCGACCCCGCCCGCGCGGGGGCGACAGCCCCATCGGAGGGCGAGTTCGGACACCAGCCACAGCCCCCGCCCGCATTCTTCGTCCCCGCCCACGCGGCGCAGCACGGGCCGGCGGGAGTCGGCGTCGTGGACCTCGATCCGCAGGTCGT
This sequence comes from Kitasatospora sp. NPDC088861, assembly GCF_044750105.1. Taxonomy (NCBI): domain Bacteria; kingdom Bacillati; phylum Actinomycetota; class Actinomycetes; order Kitasatosporales; family Streptomycetaceae; genus Kitasatospora; species Kitasatospora sp. NPDC088861. The sequence goes on along the minus strand of NZ_JBIVJF010000029.1, from coordinate 55,043 downwards.
CGGCCGAGAGGGCGAAGCGCACGAACAGCAGCCGGTCGGACGGGGTGCGGGCGTGCTGGACGGCGTTGGTGACGAGTTCGCCGAGCACCAGCCCGGAGTGGTCGGCGAACAGTTCACCCCCCGCGTGGTCGGAGAGGAAGCCGCGCAGCAGCCCGCGTGCGGTGGGCACGGACTTCTGGTGGCGCGACAGCCAGCAGGAGTACTCCCCCACGGCGGAGGGCGGGATCTTCAGCGTTTCGGACATGGCGACGCCTCCTCGGCGGCGTGGTGATCCGGGCACGTGAGGCAAGGCCCGAGGACGGTCGGCGGGCATGGAGATGCCCGGGTGACGATCCATCAAGATCACGCTGTGTCTTTCATGGACTACTCCCTGTAGCATGCCACTGCGCCAATGCTGTCTGCAACAAGAACGACTGCAACCGTGCAGATTTGCGAGGCGCGTGGCCCCGACGGTCCGTCACGGGGCAGACTGGGCAGTTCAAGGGAGGAATCGCGCATGACCGACGAACCGAGGCCGACCGTCCGCGGCCGCCGCCTGGGGTCGGAGCTCCGTCGGCTCCGGGAATCAGCGAACAAGACCACCGAGGACGCCGCATCCGCGCTCGCGTGCTCGCGCGCGAAGATCAGCCGGATAGAGACCGGCGCGGTCGGGATCCGCCGGCTGGACCTCGGCGTCCTGATGGGCCTGTACGGCGTCACGGAGCCGAGGGACCGCGATTCCCTTGAGACGCTGGCCCGCGACAGCAAGAAGCGCGGCTGGTGGCACGACTACGGCGACACGGTCCCGCCCGCCTACGCCGAATTCCTCGGGCTGGAAGAGGACGCCCGCTACATTCGGACCTGGCAATCCCTGGTCGTTCCAGGCCTGTTGCAGACCGAGGACTACGCCCGCGCTCTGCTTCAGGCCAACCCCGCCGCCGTCCGCCCGGAACGCATCGACCAGTTGGTCAAGATCCGGATGGAGCGCAAGGAGGTTCTGACCAAGCCCGATCCGGCCCGGTTCTGGGCGATCATCTGGGAACCGGCTCTGCGATGCCCCGTGGGCGGCGCAGAGGTACGCCGGGCGCAGTTGGGCTATCTCACCGAAGCAGCACGACTTCCCAACGTCACACTGCAGGTGGTACCGCTCGATGTCGGCGCGACCGCCGGAGCGTGCGGGGCATTCGTGATGTACGGATTCACAGACTCACCCACGCCCGGCGCGGTGTTCCTGGAGACGCTGACGAAGAGTCACTATCTGGAACAGGAGGCGGAGCTGGACGGCTACGGACTCGCCTTCGAGTACCTGCGGTCAGCGGCCCTGAACCCCGCCCAGTCGCTGGATATGATCACCACAATCGCAACAGAAACGTGAGTACGAGATCAGACAAGAGGGTGAGCGCATGACCAAGCCGGAGATCTCAACTCAGGGCTGGCACAAAAGCAGCTACAGTGCGCAGGCGAGCGAGTGCGTGGAGGCGGGGCGCGTCGTCGTCGGCGGCATGGCCGTCCGCGACTCCAAGGACCCCGACGGCCCCGCACTGGTCTTCCCCGCCGACGCCTGGGCCGCCTTCGTCACCGGAGTCAAGGCCAGCGACTTCCCCACCGCCTGACCCTTCAACCACCTCCGCCACCGCCGGGGCTGCGACGTACCGTGAGCGCCAAGGACCCGCCCCGGCGGATCCACCGGGCCTCGGAGCGGGAGCCGAACAGGACCCGGTAGGACGGGGGCCCGACAAACCAGTGGTTCCGCGCGGGAAGTCGGACCGGCCGACTTCCCGCGCTTCGGTCCGCCCTCGTCGCCTTCGCCGCCCTGCGGGCCTTGGGGACTCGGGGGCGGCGGCCGGCCGCAGCCGGCAGCGCTCCGGCCTCCTGCGGGTGCGGGGTGCGGGGCGCCGCTGCCCCGCCGTGCTCGCCGATGGCGGCGGTCAGGCTCCGGCGACAGTCCTCCGTCTGCGCCCCGGGCTTGACACCGGGCAGAAGACTGCGCGGCTGCGGCCCGCCGGCCTCGACACTCAGCTGGCAGCGGGGCGCCCCACGCACCCACCACACCGCCTCGACCAGCAGAATCACCAGGCCGAACAGAACGGCGAGCACGAGAAGGACCGGAAAGCCGTCGGAACAGGCCGCGCCGCCGTCCGGCGGAAGGCCGTGAACAGGTCCGTACAGCCGCAGTGTCTGCAGCAGGTTCCGCTGGTACCACCGCGGCAGCTCGAAGTGGCTCCACTGAGGAGCAAGTTGACCTGGCTCCAGTTGTCCCGTCCCGGATGATCTGGTCGTCATCACGGCTGGATGGTCGGCCATGTCTGGTAGTTCTTGGGGATCAACGAGCGGCGCCGATCCGGACCTGCGCAACAGCGGTCTCGGCACGTACCGCTCCCGAAGAGCACGACGAAGGATTCTGTGAACAAGACCGACCTGATCGCGACGGCACCCTCGATCGCGGCCGCCATGGCCGCCGCCGACGTGAGCCCCGACATCCAGCTGACCCAGACCCGCTACCGGGCCGCACTCGTCTCCAGCTGGGGCATCCCGGCCGGAGCGTCGGTCCTGGAGGTCGGCTGCGGACAGGGTGACATGACGGCCGTCCTCGCCGAGGCCGTCGGCCCGCAGGGCCGGGTGGTCGCGGTCGACATCGCGGATCCGTCGTACGGCGCCCCGGTCACCCTGGGGCAGTCGGCGGAGCGCCTCAAGGCGACGCCTCTGGGCTCTCGCATCGACTTCCGCTTCGGCCTGGACGTCCTCGACGAGGCGGTCACCTTCCCCGACAGCGGATTCGACTACGCCGTCCTGGCACACTGCTCCTGGTACTTCGCCTCCCTGGACCAGCTGCGGGAGACCCTCGCCCGGGTCCGCCGCTGGGCACGGAACCTTTGCTTCGCCGAGTGGGACCTCGCACCCTGCTCGGCCGACCAACTGCCCCACCTGTTGGCCGTCCTGATCCAGGGGCAGATCATGGCGAGCGGGTCGCGGGGCGAAGGCAATGTGCGCACTCCGTTCTCCCACGCAAGCCTGCTCCGGGTCCTCGCGGCGACAGGCTGGGATCCCGTCCCGGGGCAGCCCGTGGACACAACCGCCCTACAGGACGGCGACTGGGAGGTGGACGCCTGCACGGCACTGCTCGACACCGTCGACCGGATGGCCGAGCTGCCGCAGCCGGTACTGGACCTGGTGCTGAGCCAGGCGGATGTGCTCCGGTCCCTGGCGAAGGACCACGGCAACACGCCGCTGCCGGCCTACTCGCTGACCGCCCGCTGAGCGGACCGGGACGCCGGTCCGGGGCCGCGACCGCCCGACGGGCGCGAACCGAAATCGGGCCCGGACCAGGCCGCGCGTCCGGTCGACATGCCCGCGCCCGAGTGAATGCGGTACGCCGTCCGCCCGGCACGTCGGGGTGAGTCCGGCGATCACGGTCCTGTCGGAGACCGCTCTGTGGTCGCGGTCATGTCGGGAGGCCGGCGTCGGGATTGCCGCGGGTTGGACCTGACCGCGCCGCGCAAGCAGAAGCACACCATCGAACAGGCCTTCCAGCGGCTGGCGAGCCCGTACGACTTCCGCGACGCGCCCTACGACACGGTGCGCGACTACATCGACAAGCGCCGCCCGGAGACCGCGGACGAGGAGCGCGAGGGCCACCGGCACGTCGACGGGATGGTCCCGCGGATCCACCTGCCCGGCGAGGAAGCCGAGGTGGGGCCTTCGGTCACCGGCAGCAGTCATATCCGCCGGCCCGGAAACCCAGTGCCGGCCCGGCGATTGCCCGCTCCCGTCCAGCCACCGCGGCACTGGGCGACCAGCAGCCCGATTCGAGTCGGGTCGGCTGACACCACGCACCTGTCGGGGAACGCGGCCCGTCGGCCGAGACCACGGCGGCCACGACCTCCCCCGCGCAGGTGTCGGAGACGCCAGGGACGCCCAACTCTGTTGTAACGGCGCCCCCTTGCGGGGAGCAGCGGGGCCGCGGGAACGCTTCGCCCCGGGGCGCACCCGCCCCTGGCGGTGGACGCGGCGGCGTGGGAAGTCGGACCGGCCGACTTCCCGCGCCGTCCCCACGTCCGGGCCCGCAGAACCATCACGGCCCCGCACCCGTAGTCGCGTTTGACTATGGGTCGTAGTCGTGTTCGACTAGTGCTGTGAGCACTTCGCGACTCTTCGCACTCAGCGCGCTGGCCCGGGGCGGGCCGATGCACGGCTACCAGATCCGCCAGGCGGCCCAGCTCGACCGCACCGAGCTGTGGACCGACGTCAAGCCCGGATCGCTCTACAGCGTCCTGCACCGGATGGCCGACGACGGCCTGGTCGAGGTGGTGCGCAGCGAGAAGGTCGGCAACCCGCCCGAGCGGACCGTCTACGCGATCACCGACCGGGGCCGCCGGGAGCTCGCCGCCCTGCGCGACGCGGCGCTGGGCAGGGTGCGCCTGCTGCCCGACCCGGTCGACCTGGCCCTGCAGTACACCGCGGACCTCACCGACGAGGACCTGGCCGGGGCCGTGGCCGCGCGCCGGCGGGCCGTGGCCGACCAGGTGGCCCTGTTCGAGGAGCAGTTCGAGGCCGCCAGGCCGGACCTGACCGGCCTCGAACCGTGGATCTTCGAGCACTGCCTCGCCCGTCTGAAGGCCGACCTGGCCTGGCACGACGACCTGCTCGGCACCCTGACGAAGAACACCCCGTCGAAGAACACCCCGTCGAAGAACACCCCGTCGAAGAACACCCCGCCGAAGAACACCCCGGCAAAAAACACCCCGCCGAGGAACACCCGGAGGACCCCGTGATACTCGTGACCGGCGCGACCGGCACCGTCGGCCGCGCCCTCGTCGGCCACCTGACCGCCCTGGGCGCCCCCGTGCGCGCCGCCACCCGCCGCCCCGACCGGGCCCGCCTGCCGGGCGGCGTGGACGTCGTCGGCGCGGACCTCGGCGAGCCGGACAGCCTGGCCGCCGCCCTGCGGGGCGTGCGCAAGGTGTTCCTGCTCTCCGACGGCCCCGACATCCCGCGCCACGACGCCAACCTCGCCGCCGCGGCCGCCCGCGCCGGCGCCGAGGCCGTCGTCAAGCTGTCCTCCGGCCGGGCCGCCGACCCGGACGCGGACGACCCCGTCGCCCGCTGGCACCGCGCGGGCGAACAGGCCGTCCAGGACAGCGGCCTGGCATGGACGTTCCTGCGCCCGATGGGCTTCATGTCCAACACCCTCGCCTGGGCCGGGACGATCCGCGCGGCCCGCACCGTGCGGGCCCCGTTCGCCGCCGGCCGGGTCTCCGTCATCGACCCCGCCGACATCGCCGCCGTCGCGGCCCGCGCCCTGACCGAGCCCGGACACGACGGCCGGGCCCACCTGCTGACCGGCCCCCAGGCCCTCACCCCCGGCGAGATGACCACGATCCTGGCCGACGTCCTGGGCACCCCGCTGGCCTTCACCGAGATCCCGCCCCACGCCGCCCGCCGGGCACTCCTGGACCACGGCCTGCGCCCGGAGACCGCGGACGCGGTCATGGCGCTGCGCGCCGCCTCCCTGGAACCGTTCGCCGCGACCGTCACGCCCGCGGTCCAGCAGCTCACCGGCCGCGCGGCGACGCCCTTCCGGGCCTGGGCCGAACGCCACCGCGAACAGTTCACCGAGGAACCCGGCGCGGAGCCCGGCGCGGAGCCCGGCGCGGAGCCCGGTCGTGGCTGACACCCACCGCAAGCAGCCCGGCGCGGAACCCGGCGGCGAGCCCGGCGGGGAGCCCCGCGGGGAGCCCGGCCGTGGCGGCGTCCACCGCGAACCCGTCGCCCTGGCCCCCGGACACGGCGGGCGCCGCCACGTGCCGGGCAGCCCGTACGTCGTCAAACTCGCGGGCGCCCAGAGCGGCGGATCGATCGCCGTCCTGGAGTCCACCTTCGAACCCGGCCAGGGCGCACCCCTGCACCTGCACCGCGGCCACGACGAGACGTTCTACGTCGTCAGCGGCGCGTTCCGCCTGCGGTGCGACGAGCACACCACCGAGGCGGGCCCCGGCGCCTTCCTGCACGTCCCGCGCACCCACCCGCACTCCTTCACCGCGATCGGCGACACCCCCGCCACGATCCTGGTGACGCTGACCCCGGCCGGCTTCGAGGAGTTCTTCATCGAGGCCGCCGCCCTCGCCGCCGACGGCCGCCCGAACCGCCGGATGATGCAGACCCTCCTGGCCCGCTACGACCAGGAACTGGTCCCCGACACACCGCAGGACCACCACAGGCCGGACGGCCGCTGAGGCCACCGTCCGAGCGGCCCGCGTCAGCGGTAGGTGCGCAGCACGTCGAGCAGGTCGCCGGTGTGGCCGTCGCGCGCGCCGAAGTGGGCGGCGCAGCTGAGCTGTTCGCGCAGGTGGAGCAGCCGCATGCGGTCCTGCCAGCCGTCGGTGAGGGGGTGGTGTTCGCGGTAGGCGTCGAAGAAGCGGGCGGGGACGCCGCCGGTGCAGAACATCATGCTCAGGTCCGTCTCCGCCCACGTCCAGCACACCGCCGGGTCGATGAACGCCGGTGTCGCGTCCGGGCGGGCGAGGATGTTGCCGTGCCACAGGTCGCCGTGGGTGAGGACGGGTGGTGCGGCGGGGAGGAGTTGGGGCAGCCGGTCGCAGATCCGTTCCAGGTCGGCGCGGCCCCGGGGCCCGAGCACCTGGCGTGCCAGGGGTTCGTCGAGGTAGCGCAGCAGGCGGTGGCGGGCGAAGAACTCGTGTCCGTCCTCGGTCCAGGGGTTGCGCTGTGCCAGGCGGCCGAGCCAGCCGTCCTCGGCCCAGCCGAAGCGCTGTCCGGTGGTGGCGTGCAGGCCGGCCAGCGCGTGTGCGGCGCGTTCCCAGAAGCCGGTGTCGTGCGCGGGCGGCTGTTCGAGGGCTTCCAGGACCAGGCCGTCCGGGTGAAGGGCCAGCACCCGCGGGGTCGCCAGCGCGCCGTGGGTGCGCAGGGCTTGCAGGCCCTGGGCCTCCTTCGCGTACGCGTCGGGGGCCAGTGCCGGGGTGGACTTCACCACCACGCGTCCGCCGCCGGCCAGGGTGACCAGCCAGACGGTGTTCGCGGCGCCGCCGGCCAGGCGCACCGCGTGCGCCGGCGGGCCGGGGAGCAGGTGCGGCGGCGGACCGTCGTGTCCGGCGGCCGCCTCATCGGTGTTCTGCGCAAGATCTTCCATGGCGGGCCCCTTTCCCGCGCCCGGCGCCACCGACTCCGGCCGGCACCGGATTTCGCCGCCCCGGGGGCAGCGGCAGGACCCGCGCCAGGCCTGCCGGGGTGCGCGGTACAGTCCGCTGCATGAACGAGAACGTGCGCGCCCCGTTCGGGAACTTCACCCTCGTCCGCGCGGCGATCGAGGTCTGCGGCGACCTCGCCGCCCCCGTCGCCGACGCGTTGAAGAACGCGGACGCGCAACGGTGGGCCGGATCCGTGCTGTACGTGGACACCGACCCCGACAAGGCGGACACCGCGGTGTTCTGCCAGGCCTACGACGTGCCGCTGGAGCTCTCCGCGAACTGCGTGGTGGTCGCCGCCAGACGCGGCGGCGACGTCACCTTGGCCGCCTGCCTGGTGCGCGCCGACACCCGCCTGGACGTCAACACCGCCGTGCGCAGGCACCTGGGCGCGCGCAAGGCCTCCTTCGCGCCGGTGGACGTCGCCGTCGCCGCCACCGGCATGGAGTACGGCGGCATCACCGCCGTCGGCCTGCCGGACGGCTGGCCGCTGCTGGTCGACGAGGCGGTGGCCGCCGCCGATCACGTGCTCATCGGCAGCGGGCGGCGGCGGGGCAAGCTGATCCTGCCCGGCTGGGCGGTGGCCCGGCTGCCCGGCGCCGAGGTCCTCCCGGGCCTGGCCGCCTGAGCCCGGCGGGGCCGTGGCCGGGCACCATACCCCGCAGTACCTGAGTGGACGTCAAACCCGGCTGAGGCTGACCTTGGGGGTCGGGCGGCGGGATCTGGGCGGAACACGGTCGAAAGGGTGGACATGGGAAACCTCAGCGGGAAGGTCGCGCTGGTCACCGGCGCCAGCCGGGGCATCGGGCGGGGCATCGGGCGGGGCATCGGGCGGGGCATCGCCGAACGCCTGGCCCGGGACGGCGCCCTGGTCGCCGTGCACTACGGCAGCAACGAGGCGGCGGCGAAGGAGTGCGTCGCGGCGATCGCCGGGGCCGGTGGCCGGGCGTTAACCGTGGGCGCCGAACTGGGCGTTCCCGGCGACGTGGACACCCTCGTGGGCGGGCTGGAGGCCGGGCTGCGCGCGCACGGGGAAGCGGCGCTCGACATCCTGGTCCACAATGCCGGGCTCAATCTCATGGGGCGCCCGATCGAGGTCCTCACTCCCGAGGAGTTCGACGAGATGGTCGCGGTCAACGTCAAGGCGCCGTTCTTCCTCACCCAGCGGCTGCTGCCACGGCTGCACGACGGCGGCCGGATCATCAACATCTCCTCCGTCTCCACCCGTATCGCCTCCGCCCACGGCATCGGCTACCCGCTCACCAAGGGCGCCCTGGAGGTGTTCGGCCACACCCTGGCCAAGTACCTCGGACCCCGCAACATCACCGTCAACTCCGTCGTCGTCGGGTTCACCCGCACCGACATGACCGCCGACGTGCTGGCCGACCCGGCGAACCTGGAACGCAACCTCGCCCTGACCGCCCTCGGCCGGATCGGCGAGATCCCGGACATCGCCGACGCGGTCGCCTTCCTCGCCTCCGACGACGCCCGCTGGATCACCGGCACCAAGATCGACGTCACCGGCGGCGTCAACCTGTAGCGGCCGCAGCGGGGGCCGCACCGCGCACAGGCCGTACCGCGCGCAGGCCGTACCCGGGCCCGGGCAACCCGCCGCCCCGGGCGGCCGCGGGAGCTGCCCCGCCCGGCGGGCGGGACGGCGGGCAGGACGGCGGGCGGGCGGGACGGGCCTCGCGGCACAGCGGACCCCTGTGCCGCGGACGCCGCCAACGCCTCGCGCACCACCGCCGGTTCGCCCGGCGGCACACCGGCGGCACACGGCCGGATGGCCGGAGCACCCGGACCCCGCGCGGAACCCGGCGCCGCGTTACGGGAGGTCGGGCGCCCCCGGCCCCGGCACCGCCGCCGCCGGGTGCCCGAACCACAGGTGCAGGGCCGCGCGCAGCTGTTCGGCGGCGGTCTGGGGTGCCTGGTCGGGTGGTGCGGTCCAGGCGGCGTGGCCGTCCGGGCGCACCAGGACCGCGGGCGTGTCGGGCAGGGCGCCGGGCCGCACCGTCGCCGCGCTCACCCGGTCCGCCCAGGGGCCGGCCGCCGTGCGCAGCGCCTCGGCCGCGGTGGTGTCCTCCAGGAGCAGGGCGCCGGCGCCGGTGTGGGCCAGCAGTGGTATCAGGGCGCCGTGTTGGAGGGTTTCGTCGTGGAGGGTGTCGTGTTGGAGGGGGATGTCCGGGACCATCGCGCCTTCCCAGGGGTGGCCGCTGCCGTGGGGGGCCGGGTAGCGGGTGGCGATGCCGGTGATCTCCTCGGCCAGGGGGCCGGCCGTGTCCTTGGCCTGTGCGAGTTCGGCGAGCAGGTCGCGCACCGGCGCGAGTTCCTCGTCGTCGCCGGCGAGCAGTGCCTGGGCGCGGGTGTTGCGCAGCAGTCTGGCGCCGGCCGCGTGCCGTTCGGTGTGGTAGGTGTCCAGGAGGGTTTCGGGGGCTTGTCCGCGGGCGACGAGGGCGAGTTTCCAGCCGAGGTTCATCGCGTCGTCGATGGCGGCGTTGACGCCGATGGCGCCGGCGGGCGGGTGGATGTGGGCAGCGTCTCCCGCCAGCAGGACCCGGCCCTGGCGCAGCCGTTCGGCCAGGCGGGCGGCGTCGCCGAAGCGGGTCAGCCAGTGGGCGCGGGCGATCGGGACGCGGTGTCCCAGGGCGTGGTCCAGTGCCTGCTGGAAGCGGGGCAGGGTGAGGGGTTCGTGCCGGTCCTGGGGCGGGTGGGGGTCTGCGGTGATCAGGCGGACGTAGCCGGGCCTGGGGATGGCGAACACGGTGCCGCCCGGGCCGGTGTTCACGCCGAAGGGGATCTGCCGGGGGTCGGTCAGGACCACGTCCGCGAGCAGGGTGAAGCGGCGGGCGGGGGTGCCGGGGAAGGCGATGGCGGCGAGTTTGCGTACGGTGCTGCGGCCGCCGTCGCAGCCGGCCAGCCAGCCGGCGTGCAGCAGTGCGGGGCCGTCGGGGGTGTCGGTGTGGGCGTGGACGCCGTCGTCGTCGAGGTCGAGGGCGTTCAGGCGGTGGCCGCGCAGGATGCGTACGCCCAGGTGGTGGGCGTGTTCGGTGAGGATCTCCTCCACCCTGGTCTGGGCGATGCCCAGGACGTAGGGGTGGCGGGTGCGCATGGCGGCGAGGTCGAGGCGGGCCTGTGCGGTGAACGCGGTGGTCGCCGCGGTGGGGCCTTCGGCGAGGAGGCGTTCGGCCAGGCCGCGGCGTTCCAGCAGTTCCAGGCTGCGGGCGTTGAGGTTGAAGCCGCGGCAGAAGCCGGGCGGGGCGGGGTCACGTTCCAGGAGCACGGTGCGCACGCGGGCCAGGGCCAGTTCGCAGGCCAGCATCAGGCCGGCGGGGCCGGCGCCGACGACCAGGACGCCCGCGTCTGCGGCCCCGGGCGCGGCGGCTCCGGGCGCGGCGGCCCCGGGCGCGGCGGCGGGTAAGCGCTGTCCGGTACCGGCCGGCGCGGACATGGGCGTGGCGGCGGGGATGGGTGCGGGTGCGGGGGTGTCAGGCATCGGGGGCGGCCTCCGGCCAGGCCAGGGTGCCCTGTTCGATCTCCTCGGCGGTGCGCAGGACCCATTGGCGTTCGGCGTGCAGCATGGCGTGGGCGTACTCGGCCTCGATGACGAACAGTCGGGGGGCGTGGTGTTCGTGGGTGGCGCTGTGGTGGGCGTGTTCGCTCTCGGTGATGCGGGTGTGCAGGGCGGCGGCCCGTTCGCGCAGTGCCTGGGCGGCGCGGTGTGGTCCCAGGGCGCCGAGGTAGCTGACGGCGGACAGGAATTTCGGGTATTCGCGGGAGGGTTCGCGGATGAGTTCGTCCAGCCACTGGGTGAAGTACTGGCGGCCCTGGGGGGTGTGGCGGTAGACGGTGCGGGTGGGGCGCGCGCCGACCTGTTCGGTGTCGGTGGCCTCGATCCAGCCGTCGCGGGCCAGGGCGCGCACCGTGTCGTAGAGCGAACCGGTGGTCAGTTTGAAGGCCTGGTCGAGGTGGCGCTCGCGCAGGGTGGTGGCCATGGCGTGGGGGTGCAGGGGCTGTTCGAGGAGCAGGCCGAGCAGGGCCAGGGCCAGGGGGTTGGCGGGTCGTTTGGCGGTCATGGCACTCCGTGGTCGCACGCGGGGCCCCGGGGCCGGGGCCCCGGGCGTGATACTCGGATCGTACTACTCGGATCGTACTACTCGGATCCGAGTATGTGGAGGGGGTGGCCCGGGTCGCCCGCCGCCGGGCCGTGCCGCACCGGCCGCGCGGCGCGGGGGAGTTCGGGCCCGGCCGCGGCCGGGGCGCCGCCGGGTGCGATCATGGCGGGCATGGCTTTCGACGACGCACGGCCCCGGGCCGGCCTGGTCCATGAGCGCTGGCGTGCCCGCGAGGCGCCCCACGGGGACTTCATCGTGTTCGGCGACGGGTCGCTGTCGGTGATGCGGCTCATGCGGCTCTCCCCCGCCGACCGGCTCCACGACCCGCGGGCCCAGCAGTGGAGTTGGGGGGAACTGCTGCGGGCCGGCACGTGGACCCCCACCGACTGGACGGACGTCGACACGGTGTTCGCCACCAGCACCCACGCCGGCAGCCGCGCGCTCGCGGGCGAGGCGTCCGAGCACGGCAGCATCGGCTGGGTCGCGCTGACCCGCGACGACGAGGAGAACACCCTGGAGTGGCTCGCGATCTCCTGCTCGTCCAACCCGTTCGCCGACGTCGCCCTGGACGACACCACGGTGACCGCCACCAGCACCCTGGGACGGATCTGGACCTTCCCCCGCGACGCCCCGCAGCAGGTACGGATCACCGAGGACCCCGACTACCCCTGGCACTCCCCGGCCGGGCCGGCGGGCCCCGCCTCCTGAGCCGCCCGGGCCCAACCCTCCCTGCGCCCGGCCCGGTTCGGCCCAGCCGGTCCAGCCCGGCCGGCCGACACCACCGGGCGGCGGGTCCGGGCGGCGGATCCGGGCGGGACGGCGGATGACAGCGGCCTCGCGGCGCCCTTCGCCGCTACCGTCGCCCGCATGGCCGACGAGAACTTCACCCACCCCCGGCTCGCCGCGCTCTACGACGCGCTGCAGGCCGGCCGCGACGACCTGGACGTCTACCTCGCCCTCGCCGCGGGCCTCGGCGCGCGCACGGTGCTGGACCTCGGGTGCGGGACCGGGGTGTTCGCGCTGCTGCTGGCCGCACGCGGGGCCGAGGTCGTCGCCGTGGACCCGGCCCGGGCGTGCCTGGAGGTGGCCCGGGCCAAACCCGGCGCCGGGCGCGTGCGCTGGATCCACGGCGACGCCAGGACCCTGCCCCCGCTGCGGGCCGACCTGGTGACCATGACCGCGAACACCGCCCAGGAGATCACCGACCCGCGCCTGTGGCACGCCACCCTCGCCCGGGCCTTCGCGGCGCTGCGCCCGGGCGGGCACCTGGTGTTCGAGACCCGCGACCCGGCCCGGCGGGCCTGGGAGGACTGGCACCGCGACGCCACCCGCACCGTCACCGACGTCCCCGGCACCGGCCCGGTCGAGACCTGGATCGACCTGGTCGCCGTCGACGGCCCACTGGTGACCTTCCGCTGGACCTACGGGTTCACCGCCGACGGGCAGCGGCTCACCTCCACCTCCACCCTGCGCTTTCGCCAACGCGGCGAGGTGGAAGCGGACTTGGCCGCCCACGGCTTCATCCTGCGCGAGGTCCGCGACGCCCCCGACCGGCCGGGCCGCGAACTCGTCTTCATCGCCGCCCGGCCACCGCAGCCGTAGACCCGCGCCACCACCCGGCCGCCCGGTCGCCCCACCGTCCGCCCGTCCCTGCCCCGGATCCGCCGTGCGCGCCCGGGTGACGGGGCGCCACCCCCGGGACACGGGCACCGAAAGCCTCCCCCGGGCCGTCACCGGGCAGGCTCCGGACCGTCACCGGGCAGGCGCCGGGCCGCGGCCGGGTCGCGGCCGGGTCGGCGCCGGTGGGCTGATCTGCTATTTTCGCCATGCTTCGACGCGAACCGTACAAGCGTGCGGTTTCGCATGCCCGCACGGGACCCCGGCCGCGAGCCCGGCCCCGAGGCGGGCACGGCAGTAGGTCGACCAGCGGGGGGACGGGATCCATGAACGCGTACGCGGGCTCCGACGGGCCTGGCCTGTACGGGCCGTACGGGCCGCCGGCGGGCGGGTCCCTGTTCGGGGTGAACCCGGTGGACCTGGACGCGGCGGCGAAGGTCGCCAAGGACACCGGTGAGGCGATGCCGGGCGAGCTCAAGCACATCCACGAGCCCTCCGACACGGCGGTCGCGGCGCTGTCGGGCTGGCGCACCGGGGCGTCGCTGCACGCCTGCACGGCGGCGTGGGAGGAGTGCCTGAACAAGCTGGCCTCGGAGGTGGACGGGGTGAGCCTGAAACTGGGCCAGACCGCCGGCAACTACCGCGGCACCGACACGGGCAACGCCGGCGCCCTCAAGCCGCCCGGCGCCGGACCCTACGCGCCGGCGGTGAACTGATGGTCACCCTCGCCCAGCTGCGCGACGCGGACCTGTCCTCCCTGGCCGGCGCCGCCGGCGCCTACGACACCCTGGCCGGCGCGTTCGGCAAGCACGTCCAGGCGATGGACACCGAGGTCACCAAGCACGTCTTCAACAGCCAGTGGGTCGGCACCGCGGCCGGCGCCGCCAACGCCTCCCTGCAGCGCACCAGCGGGCGCCTGGACGCCGCGCACACCGAGATGTCCGCGGTCTCGGGACTGCTGCGCGAGGCCTCGGAGAGCTTCCAGCTGGCGCAGTCCAAGCTGAAGGAGGCCCTCCAGGAGGCGCAGGGCGCGGGGCTGACGGTCGCCGAGGACGGCACGGTCAGCTGGCCGGCGCCCTCGCAGGCCGAACGCCACGACCCCGGCTACGACACGCCGCAGCGGGCCAGGGCCCTGGCGGATCGCATCTCCCACGCCGTCACCGAGGCCGACGGCGCCGACCAGAAGATCGCCAAGCTGCTGGACGACCTGACCGTGCGGGCCCGCACCGGCACCGGACTGGACCTGACGCAGGCCGGCGCCGACCGCAAGGCCGTCGACGAGCTCGGCACCGGCCTGATGGCCGCCGGCTGGCCGCCCGCCGGCGCCGCCCCCACCGAGGTCAACTCCTGGTGGAAGGGCCTGACCCCGGACGAGCAGCAGCGCCTGCTCCAGGCCCACCCCGACCTGCTGGGCCTGCGCGACGGCATCCCCGCCACCGCCCGCGACCAGGCCAACCGCCTCAACCTGGCACACCTGATCGACACCTACGAGCACAAGCCGAACCCGTCGGACGACGACAAGCAGAAACTGGACGGCTTCCGCGCGATCCGGGACAAGCTGAACGTGCAGAACGGCAAGCAGCCGCCCGCGTTCCTGCTGGGCGTCGGCGAACAGGGCCAGGGCCGCGGCATCCTGTCCTTCGGCGACCCCGACACCGCGAAGAACGTCAGCGCCTACGTGCCGGGACTGGGCACCACACTGTCCGCCGTCGGCGGCAAGGACGCCGACCGGGCCCTGAACGTGTGGACCGCCGCGCACAACGCCGACCCCACCAGCGCGACCGCCTCCATGGTCTGGCTCGGCTACGACCCGCCGCCCGGACTGGAGAAACTCGCCGACGGCGACACCCGGCCCCTGGACGTGATGGACACCGACCGCGCCGCCAAGGGCGGCGCCGCCTACGACACGTTCATGGCCGGACTGCGCGCCACCCACGAGGGCACCCCCGCGCACCTGGTCGCCCTCGCCCACAGCTACGGCTCCACCACCGTGGGCCTGGGCGCACAGCGCCCCGGCGGCACCGGCGCCGACGACATCATCCTGGTCGGCTCCCCCGGCACCGGCGCCGCCAACGCCTCCCAGCTGCACATCGACCCCCACCACGTGTGGGTCGGCGACGCCGAGAACGACCCGGTCAGCCACCTGCCCTCCAAGGGCCGCGTCTCCAACGACCTCGGCGGCGTCCTGGGCGGCGCCTCCGCCGGCCCGCTCGGCATGCTCGGCGGCGGCTACATCGCCGACAAGGTGTACGACTGGTTCGGCCCCGACAACCAGCTCTGGTTCGGCCAGGACCCCGCCGGCGAGGAGTTCGGCGCCAACCGGTTCAAAGTCGCCGACGGAGCGGAGAACTCCTTCCAGTCCCACTCCGACTACATGACCGACCCCGGCGAGAAGGACTCCAAGACCCTGGAATCGGTCAACAACATCGGCCAGATCGTGGCCGGCCGGTACGACAACGTGAAAACCCAGGGCCAGCGATGAACCAGACCCCCCACCAGACCCCCCGGCCCGTCCCCCGGCCCGCTTCCCGGCCGGCGCCCCTGGCCGCGGCCTGCGCCGCCCTCGCCCTCGCCCTGACCGCCGGCGGCTGCGCCGCCACCGGCGGCGGGGGCGGGGGCGGGGACACCAGCGCGACACCCGGCCCGCTCATGCAGCCCGCACAGGCCCTGCACCGGCTCGACGACCTGCTCCAGGAGGCGACCTCCGGCATCCAGCCCGCACTGCGCTACCGGGACGCCTGGCCCGACTGGCGCGAGCAGTACGCCAAGGGCCTGGACGAGCACTCCCTGGGCTACGCCCGGGCCTCACGCCGGCGCAACATCACGACCAAGGTCGCCCCCGCCAAGTACGGCGCCCTGCTCGACGCGGTACGCGGCACCTGGCAGACCAAGGGCTACCGCCTCACCACCGGCCCCGACAGCGTGGCCGCCACCACCCCCGACGGCGCAAGCCTCGGCATCACCATCCACCCCTACGCCGGCAACATCGACATCAGCGCGGCGGTGGGACCCATCCCGCTCCCCCACGGCGCCGACCCCTTCGGCACCCCCACCCCCGAACCGACCCTGCCCGGCGGCAGCCCCGACATCCTCCCCGCCTACGACGACCCCTACTGGTCCACCTGACCCGCCCCCGCCCGCCACACCCTCCCCGGACCCGCCGTCCCCTCGCCAGGACCCGCCCCTCCCCAGGGCCCGCCCCCGCCCCCTCGCCAGGACCCGTCCCCTCGCCAGGACCCGCCCCGCCCCCGCCGCGTGACCCCGCACCAGCCGAAGGCCCCCGCCATGACCCCCGAACAGGCCGTCCACACCCTCGACGCGCTCCTCGACGAGGCGATGTCCGCCATCCGCCCCCCGCTGCGCCACCGGGACGGCTGGCCGCGCTCCACCGAGCAGACCACCGGCGGCCTCCAGGACCGCTCCCTGGGCTACGCCACCGCCACCCGCGAACGGCACGTCACCACCCGGGTCGCCCCCGCCAAGTACGGGGCGCTGCTGGGCGTCACCGAACGC
This sequence comes from Kitasatospora sp. NPDC088861, assembly GCF_044750105.1. NCBI lineage: Bacteria > Bacillati > Actinomycetota > Actinomycetes > Kitasatosporales > Streptomycetaceae > Kitasatospora > Kitasatospora sp. NPDC088861. The sequence continues at coordinate 38,623 of NZ_JBIVJF010000029.1, read as the reverse complement.
GGCTGGCAGGACCGCGGCTACCGGATCACCGCCGTCAACCCCCGCCAGCCCGCCATGTTCGCCACCACACCCGCCGGATACGGCGTCGCCGTGCTGTTCGGCGCCGCTGGGAACATCACCTTCCAGGCCACCGTCGGCCCCATCCCCGTCATCCGCGACCGCGACCCCTTCGGCACCTACGTGCCCGAACCGACCCTGCCCGACGGCACCCTGGACGTCCTGCCCCGCCACGACGACCCGTTCTGGTCCGCCTGAACGCCAGACCCGTTGGCGGGCACACCCGCAGACCCGCCGGCGAGCGGCACCGGCAGGCTCACCGCCAGCCCCGCCGGCAGACGCACCGGTGAGCGCACCGGCAGACCCACCGGCAGACGCACCGGTGAGCGCACCGGCAGACCCACCGGCAGACGTGCCGGCAGACGCACCGGCAGACGTGCCGGCAGACGTGCCGGCAGACGTGCCGGCAGGCACGGTGGCGGCACCCCACGCCCTCCCGCGTCCGAGGGATGGCCGCCCGGCGTCCGGGACCGGGCGCGCGCAGTAGGATCGGCGGCGTTGTCACCACATTCCACGCTGGTAGGAGGCTTTTCATGGCTCAGGTCACGCTGAAGGGGAACCCGGTCCAGGTCGGCGGCGCGCTGCCCCAGGCCGGCAGCCAGGCCCCGGCGTTCACGCTGGTCGGCGAGGGACTCGCCGACACCTCGCTGCAGGACTTCGCCGGCAAGCGCAAGGTCCTCAACATCTTCCCCAGCATCGACACCCCCACCTGCGCCACCTCGGTGCGCACCTTCAACGCCAAGGCCGGCTCGCTGGCCAACACCGTGGTGCTGTGCATCTCCGCCGACCTGCCGTTCGCGCAGGCCCGCTTCTGCGGCGCCGAGGGCCTGGACAGCGTCCGGACCCTGTCCACCCTGCGCGGACGCGACTTCCACGAGAACTACGGCGTGGCCCTGGCCGACGGCCCGCTGGCGGGGCTGACCGCCCGCGCCGTCGTCGTCCTGGACGAGAACGACACCGTCCTGCACACCGAACTGGTCGCGGAGATCGCCGACGAGCCGAACTACGAGGCCGCGCTCGCCGTCCTCGCCTAGAACCGATGCCGGTGACTTTGCGGTCTTCCACGGCCCTCTGGCCGAAACACTGCCGCAGGTCAGCGGCTCGCGATCGTTGCTAAGTCACCGGCATCGCGCCTAGAACCCCCGCGGCACACCCGCCCCCGGCCCCGGGCCGGCCCGCGCACACCGCCCGCGCACGCCGCCCGGCCCGCCCCCCAGGTCTTCACCAAGGAGGGCGGGCCGGGAAGGGGGCCGGGCGGGCCGGGAACAGGGGCGGGTCAGGTGATGGAGGCTCCCGAGTCGATGCTGATGACCTGTCCGGTCATGCAGTCCTGGTCGAGGAAGAGCCCGATGGAACGGGCGACCTCCTGCGGGGTCACGAACCGCGGCACCGGCACCTTCTCCCGCATCCCGGCGACCACGTGCTCGGGCAGGGTGTCCGTCATCCCCGTGATCATGAACCCGGGCGACAGCGCGTTCACCGTCACCCCCCGGCGCCCGCACTCCGCCGCCAGCGTGCGGGTCAGCCCGATCAGCCCCGCCTTGGACGCCGCGTAGGCGGTCTGCCCGGCGGTGGCGATCAGCGCGGACGGGGAGACGATGTTGACCACCCTGCCCCAGCGGGCCCGCAGCATCGCCGGCACGCACACCCGCGCGGTGTGGAAGGAACCGACCAGGTTCGTGTCGATCACCTGCCGCCACTGCGCCGGATCCTGCATGGCCATCAGCGCATCCCTGCGCACCGCCCCGTTGTTGACGAGCACGTCCACCGGGCCCAGCGCCTCGGTGATCCGCTCGTACATCGCGGTGACCTGCGCGTAGTCCGCGACGTCCCCACTGACCAGGACATGGTCGCCGGCCAGCTTGCCCGCCACCTCCTCCGCGCCCTGGCGGGCACTGTTGTAGTGCACCGCGACCCGGCACCCGGCCGCGTCCAGCGCCAGCGCCAGCTCCCGGCCCAGCCCCCCCGAAGCGCCGGTCACCAGCGCCACCGGGGACGCCGGCCGCTGCCCGAAAGCACCCTTGCCGCTCACCGCGCCCCTCCCCACGTCAACAGGACCGAACCCCACGTCATCCCGGCACCGAACCCGGCCAGCAGCACCGTGTCCCCGTCCTGGATACGCCCGGCGTCCAACGCCTCCGCCAGCGCGATCGGGATCGACGCCGAAGCGGTGTTGCCGTACCGGTCCAGATTCGCCACCAGACGGTCCGCGGGAATCCCGGTATGGGCGAGCACCGAGTTGATGATCCGGATGTTCGCCTGGTGCGGCACCACATGGTCCACGTCCGCCGGCGTCAGCTTCGCCTGCTCCAGCGTCTCGCGGATCGTACGCACCGTGTAGCGCACCGCGTTCAGGTAGATCTCGTTGCCGTTGATCTGCGCGTAGTGCAGACCGCGACGCACCGTCTCCTCGGTCGTGGGCATCCGCGAACCCCCCGCCAGGACCTTCAGACTGTCCTTGCACGAGCCGTCCGCGCCCAGGTTCCACGCCAGGACCCGCTCCACCGGGCCGGGCTGCAGGACCACCGCACCGGCCCCGTCACCCACCAGGATCGACAGGTCCCGGTCCGCCGGGTTCGCGGTCAGCGTGTGGGTGTCCGAACCGATCACCAGGATCGGCCGCGGATCCATGCGCAGCAGACCCACCGCCGTCACCAGCGCGTACACGAACCCCGCGCACTCGGAGTTCACGTCGTGCGCGCTGCCCGCGATGCCCAGCTCGTCGTGGACGAACGCCGACGTCGCCGGCGAGGGCTGCTCCGGCGTCGCCGTCGCCACGATCAGGTGCGCGATGTCCGCACCCGACAGCCCCGCCCGCTCCAGCGCCCGGCGCCCGGCCTGAACCGCCATCGACGCGGTGCTCTGCCCCGCCCCGACCGCCCGCCGCTCCCGGATCCCGCACCTGGAGACGATCCAGTGCTCGTCCACACCGAAACGCTCCGCCAGCTCCACGCTGGTCACCACGCGCTCGGGGACCGAGATCCCCCACCCGGTGATGTCGAAGCCGCTCATCGAGCAGTGCCCCGCGCTCAGACGCCGGCCTGGCCCACGAGCGCCAGGATCCGCTCGTGCACCACCCGCAGCGTCGTCGTGTCGTCGATGTCCGCGAACAGCGACTCGTCCGCCGGAATGTGCGGGTACTGGTTCTGGAACCCGTACAGCCACTCCATCAGATCCAGCGAGTCCACGTCCGCGATGTGCTGCAGCGCCGCGTCCGCGTCGATCTCCTGCGCTCCGGAGACCGCCTGCAACTGCGCGGCCAGGTCCTCGATGGTGGGGATGTCGGACATGAGTGATCGTTCCTTCCTGGACGCCCCGGAACGGGCGCCAACACGTGATGAGGCAGAACAGACCCGGAGAACACACCCCCGGGGGGTGACGGACACCGCCACCGCGCACCCCGCCGCCCACAGGCCACGGGACGCACCGCGACGGAACCCGAAAACCCCCCGGGGAAACCCGGGAAGGCCGTGGGGGCCGCGTGTCTTGTCGAAACCGCATGAAACCCACCCCCACGCAAACGCCCCGCAACCCCGGCCCCCCACCCACGCTTGCGCACCGCTTGCGAGACACGCGCTTACCTGACCCGAGACACCGCACCCACACGCACGACACCCACCACCCACCACCGCGCCGCACCGGGAGGGAACGACCCGCACCACCCCCCACCGCGACGCACCACGGCCCGGACACCGCACCGCGACGCGACCCACCGCACCACCCCGCACCGCGACGCGGACACCGCACCGCACAACGCCGCACCGCACAACGCCGCACCGCCGGCGACCGTGCCGGGACCCACCGCACCAGGAACGCACGCACCGGGGACGCACCACACCGCACCGCGACGCACCGCGGCGTGGACACCGCACCGCCGGCGACCATGCCGGGACCCACCGCACCAGGGCCCTACCGCGCCGGGGACGCACGCACCGGGGACGCACGCACCGGGGACGCACCACACCGGGCACGCACCGCGTCAGGGCGGCCCGGCCACCACACGGACGCCCGCCAACCGCCCTCACCGGCACCAACGCCCGCACCGCACGGGACCGACCACCGCCACCGACACGGCCGTCCACCCGGGCAACGGCGCCCCCGGCCCCACCGCCCGGCCGAGCCCGGCCGGGCACCACCCGGCACCACCCGGCCCGGCCGAACACGGCCGAGCCCAGTCCAGTCCACCCGATCCGCCATCAGAACAGGGGCACACCCGCATGACCACCGCCGAGACCCGCTCCATCAACCCCGACGTCGACGCGATCCGCCACCACTACGAGGTCGGCAACGACCTCTACCGGCTCATCCTCGGCCCCACCATGATGTACTCCGGCGGCTACTGGGAGGACGGCGAGGACCTCGTCGCCACCCTCGACGAGGCCCAGGAACGCAAGCTCGACGTCTTCACCGACCTCGCCCAGGCCGCCGGCAAGGCCAAGGTCCTGGACATCGGCTGCGGCTGGGGCACCATGCTCAACCGCCTCACCACCGTCCACGGCGTCCAGCAGGCCGTCGGCGTCACCCTCTCCCGCACCCAGGCCGACTTCGTCGCCGCCCTCGACAACCCCGCCATCCACGCCCGCGTCGAGAGCTGGGAGGACCACAAGGCCGAAGGCGAGCCCTACGACGCCGCGTTCTGCATCAACGCCCTCGAACACTTCGTACTCTCCTCCCTCACCCCCAAGGAGCGCACCCAGCGCTACCGCGTCTTCTTCAAGCAGGTCCACTCCCTCCTCAAGCCCGGCGCCCGCTTCGTCCTGCACACCATGACCGTCGAGAACCCCCCGCTGCGCCGCCAGCTCCTGGACGACCTCAAGTTCCTCCAGCGCGAGGAGTTCGAAGGCTGCCACATCCCGCGCCTGCCCGAACTCGCCGCCGGCCTCGACGGCCTCTTCGAGGTCACCGAGATCCGCAACGAACCCGAGTCCTTCGCCCGCGCCTGCCGCGCCTGGCTCCAGCTCCTGGCCGCCCGCCGCGACGAAGCCGTCGCCATGGCCGACGAGACCACCGTCCAGCGCTTCGAGCGCTACCTCGACATCTTCGCCTACACCCTCGAAGACCACATCTTCAACAACTTCCGCGTCACCCTCACCCGCCGCGCCTGAAAGGGGACACCCCGGCCATGACCACCACCGCCGAACACCCCGCCCCCTCCGGCGCCGACCAGCCCGAACCCGCCGGCGCCACCACCCACCCCGACACCACCGCCGTACGCCACCTCAAAGTCGCCATCATCGGCGCCGGCATCTCCGGCCTGGGCACCGCGATCCGCCTCCTGCAGACCGGCACCGACGACTTCCTCGTCTTCGAACGCGCCACCGACCTCGGCGGCACCTGGCGCGACAACACCTACCCCGGCTGCGCCTGCGACGTCCAGGCCCACCTCTACTCCTTCTCCTTCGCCCGCAACCCGGAGTGGAAGTCCACCTTCGCCACCCAGGCCGAAGTCCACGCCTACCTCAAGGACACCGCCCACCGCTTCGGCGTCGAACCCCACCTGCGCTACGGCCACGAACTCCTCGACGCCCACTGGGACACCGACCACCGCCACTGGCGCATCCACACCACCCACGGCCGCTACACCGCGCAGATCCTCATCACCGGCACCGGCTACCTCTCCGAACCCGCCGTCCCCGACCTGCCGGGCCTGGCCACCTTCACCGGCACCCTCTTCCACTCCGCCCGCTGGCGCCACGACCACGACCTCACCGGCCGCAACGTCGCCGTCATCGGCACCGGCGCCTCCGCCATCCAGTTCGTCCCCGCCATCCAGAACCAGGTCGCCCGCCTCGACCTCTACCAGCGCACCCCGCCCTGGGTCGCCCACAAACCCGACAAGCCCAACACCCCGCGCCACACCTGGATGCTGCGCCACCTACCCGGCTACCAGCGCTTCCGCCGCGCCTTCAACAAGAACGGCCGCGAGATCGTCGCGTTCTTCATGTCCCGCCCAGGCCGCACCACCGGCATGAAGAACATGGCCGCCGGCCACCTCAAGAAATCCGTCCCCGACCCCGGCCTGCGCCAGCGCCTCACCCCCGACTACACCGTCGGCTGCAAACGCCTCCTCTTCTCCAACACCTGGTACCCCGCCATCCAGCAACCCAACGTCGACATCGTCTCCGACACCATCACCGACATCGGCCCCACCCACATCACCACCGCCGACGGCACCACCCGCACCATCGACACCATCATCCTCGCCACCGGCTTCACCGCCACCGACCGCCCCGTCGCCCGCCGCATCCACGGCCGCGACGGAGCCACCCTGCGCGACACCTGGCACACCCACGGCATGAAAGCCCACCGCGGCACCACCATCCACGGCTTCCCCAACCTCTTCATGCTCCTGGGCCCCAACACCACCCTGGGCCACTCCTCCCAGACCGTCATGATCGAAGCCCAGATCGCCTACATCATCGACGCCCTCAAAACCATCGACACCCACGGCATCACCTCCGTCGAGGTCCGCCCCGAAGCCCAGAACACCTACAACCAGACCCTCACCGACCGCCTGAAGAACACCGTCTGGAACACCGGCGGCTGCCAGAGCTGGTACACCGACCAACACGGCAACAACCCCTCCATCTGGCCCACCTACACCTACCGCTTCCGCCGCCAGACCCGCCGCTTCGACCTCCTCAACTACCAACGCGCCACCGTCACCCACACCACCCCCTAACCCCCACCCCCCTGCCCGGCACACAGGCACACGGGCACACGGGCACAACCACACAGGCACACCCAACACGGCCGGGCGGCACCCGCCCACCCACGGACCCCGCCGCCCGGCCGGCCCACACCCCAGGAACACCCCACCGGAAACCAGAACCGGACACACAACCGACAACCGAACACCCACACAGCCCCCACCACCTCAGGGACCCACCCACCCGCCCTCACACACTAACCACCACCAGGCCGCCCACCCGGCCGCCAACCCCAGAACATCACACCATCAGACACCCACACCACGAACAGACACACACCACCCCAACACCCACCCCTACCCGAACAGGACCCCCATGCCCAACCCCAACCTCACCAGGCGCACCCTCCTCACCACCACCGCCACCACCGCCCTCATCACCGCCTACAACACCACCACCCGCACCTGGGCCACCACCAACACCCCCACCACCCACGGCCACCTCTCCCCCGTCCCCACCCTCGACGGCACCCTCACCACCGACACCGCCACCCTCACCGAATTCAGCCACGACTTCGGCCGCCTCACCACCAACACCCCCCACGCCGTCCTCAAACCCGGCTCCGACCAAGACATCATCAAAATCATCAACTACGCCCGCTGCAACGGCCTCAAAGTCGCCATGAACGGCCGCAGCGGCACCGACAACGACCTCGAATCACACTCCAACTACGGCCAGGCCTCCCCCGCCGGCGGCATCAGCATCGACGCCCGCACCCTCAACCGCATCCACACCATCACCCCCACCAACGCCACCGTCGACGCCGGCGTCACCTGGGCCCAACTCACCGACGCCGCCCTCGACCAAGGCCTCACCCCACCCTGCCTCACCGACTACCTCCACCTCTCCATCGGCGGCACCATCAGCATCGGCGGCATCGGCAACACCGTCCAAAAACACGGCCTCCAAGCCGACACCGTCGAATCCATCGACATCATCACCGGCACCGGCCGCCTCCTCACCGCCACCCCCACCAAAAACCGCGACCTCTTCCACGCCGCCCTCGCCGGCGCCGGACAATTCGGCATCATCATCCGCGCCACCGTCAAACTCATCCCCGCCCCCCAACGCGCCCTCGTCTTCAACCTCTACTACAACAACCTCACCACCTACCTCACCGACCAACAAACCATCCTCAACGACGGCCGCTTCCACACCCAAATCGGCGAAATCATCCCCCGACCCGACACCACCCCCCACTACAAAATCGAAACCGCCACCTACTACAACGGCACCACACCCCCCAACCCCACCCCCCTCCTCACCGGACTCAACCCCGACCCCGGCCAAACCACCATCACCGACCAGACCTACCGCGAATACACCTACCGCGCCGACACCTGGACCCAAAACCTCAAAAACCTCGGCTACTGGAACCAACCCAAACCCTGGCTCAGCCTCTTCCTCCCCGCCACCCAAGCCGCCAACTTCATCACCTACGCCACCCCCCTCCTCACCCCCGAAACCCTCGGCCAAGGCCTCCTCCTCTTCTACCCCTTCCCCACCAACAAAATCACCCACCCCTACGCCATCACCCCCAACGAACCCACCACCTACCTCTTCGACCTCCTCACCTTCCCCCACCCCAACACCAACCCCACCACCCAACTCACCCACAACCGCACCCTCTACGACCACGCCACCACCCTCGGCGCCAAACGCTACCTCGTCGGCGCCATCCCCCACATGACCCCCACCGACTGGAAAAACCACTACGGCCCCCAATGGAACAACCTCACCAACACCAAACACAAATACGACCCCACCCACACCCTCACCCCCGGCCAAAACATCTTCCCCTAACAACACAAACACACAAAAACACACACAGGAACACGCACAGGAACAGACCCACAGAAACACAGACACAGGTAACGCACACAAACACAGACACAGACACAGGTAACGCACGCAGACACAGACACAGGCACAGGAATAGGCGCACAGGCCACGAGCCACCGGCCGCAGGCACACAAGCACAAGCACAAGCCACGAGCACCGAGCACAGGCACAGGCGCCAACACAGGCATAGACATAGGCACACAGGCACCGGCATAGCCCCACAGGCCACGAGCACCGACAAATAAACACACAGGCACGCAAGCACCGACACAGGCACAAAAACGCCGACACGCGGCACACGGAAACGTCGGCACGCAGGCACGCAAACAGAAGACACCAGAAACACGGCAGCCCAGACACAAGAACACACGCGCAGGCACAAGCACACAGCAGACATGCGCCAATAAAACAAGCAGACACAAAAACACAAACAGACCAACAAGCAAACCACAGACACAAGCAACAAACGCCGGACCGCAGACGGCAAGCGGTGAACGGCAAGCGGCAAGCGGCAAGCGGTGAACGGCAAGCGGTGAACGGCAGGCGACAGACAGAAAAGAAATACAGACCAAAATACCAATAAACCAGAAGACCCTAAGGCTCGAACGCCCGAAAAAAGAACTCAGGAACGCAAGGCACCAGAACTCCAGGAACCCAGAAAAAGACAGGAGGGCCCGCCATCCACACCTACGACCTCGTCAACGAAGCCGTCATCCACGCCCCCACCCACCAGGTCTGGAACCACCTCATCGCCGAACTCAACGGCACCACCACCTGGTGGACCCCCCACAACACCCACCAACCCGGCAACCCCACCCCCGAACACCCCGGCGGCACCACCCACATCACCGTCCACCCCAACGGCCACACCAAACCCGGACCCAAAATCCACTTCACCGCCACCACCACCCACATCACACCCCCACACACCCTCACCACCACCCACACCGGCCACTTCACCGGCACCACCACCTACACCCTCACCCCCACCCACAACAACCAACACACCAAACTCACCATCACCTTCACCACCACCCCCCACGGATGGCCCACCCTCCTCCCCAAACACACCATCCCCAACCAACACACCAAAGCCACCCACAACGCCCTCACCAACCTCAACCACCAACTCACACACAACACAAACACAGACACCCGATAGCCACCCGCGGCCCCCTCGTGCCCGACCCGCGACTCGCGCACAGACCACCTGCTCACCGCCAACTCCCGTGAAGTCGACCGCGGGAGCTGGCGAACCGGGCCACCCGTCGAAACCGCCCCCGCGACGGGCGCGACCCGGGACCTGCTTTCCGCCCGTCGCTCCGACTACTACTGACAGCCGTCGCCCACTCCGCGCCCCGCCGGCCCCGCGCGAACAACGCCCGCCCCAGCCCTACCGGCTGTCACCCCGGCCCGGCACAATCACCCGTATGACGATCACCCCGAGCGCGCCGCCTCCGCGCAGCACTCCGGTCGCCCTCGCCCGCAGTTTCCTGACGGGGGCCGTGATCGGGGGCTCGCTGGCCGCGCTCGTCGTCGGCGTGGTCGTCGAGAAGGTGCCCTTGTTCATCGGGGGTTTGGGACTGCCCATCGTCTACGGCCTGTTGCTCCTCCTCGCCGGGGCGCCGCGGCGGGCCCGGGAGGCGGCGGTCGTGCCCCGGACAGCGCTCGCGATGATCGAGAGCCTGCGCGCCATTGGGGGTGAGACGAGCGACGTGCCGGTGCGGTTCGATCTCACCGTCGCACCGGACGACGAGCCGGCCTACCGCGTCGGGATCACTCAGGACATCAACCTGGTCGACCTCCCCGACTACCGGCCGCGCGGCGTCCTGGTGGTGAAGTATCCGCAGGACAGGCCGTGGCGGGTGAGGATCGTGAAGCGGCCGACCCCGGAGTGGGAGGAGCGGGCGGCCGGCGCTCAGCTGGATTCGGCTCCCGAGTCGACCATGGTGACCGAGCCTCCCGAGGGCCGTTCGACCGGCTTCGTCGGGCTCTTCGGCCTGCTGCTCGCCGCGGCTGCCGTGGTCTTCCTGTTCCGCGTGGACCTGTTCGAACAGCAGGACTCCGCTTCTCCGGCACCGACGGTCACTTCGACGTGGTCGACCACGGTGGTGTCGTCCGGGACCGGGACTGTCTCCCTCGGGCCGGACCAGTCGTTCCTCGACGACGGCGAACTGCGCAAGGCCATCAACTCCCTTACCGAGGGGAAGGATCCGCGCCAGGCGATCACCGTCTTCGCGCAGGAACGCGTGCTGTCGGTCGTGTTCTCCCCGAGCGGCACGAAGGCCCCCCAGTTCGATCCGCTGTCCCTGCCCTACGAGCGGTTCCCGGCCCTGGTCAAGGAGGCCGAGACGACGCTCGGCGTCCACTCCCCGACGTCCTGGCAGATCACCGCCGACCATCTCGCCGGCTCCCTCACGATCAGGGTCGGCGTGACCGGGCCCGAGGGCAGTGCCTCGCTGGAGGCGAACGGTGAGGGCCAGGTGGTGCGACGCACCCCGGCACGCTGATCACCCCGCTTCACCCGCGCTCGACGCGCTTCGACATCAAGACTGCTTTCCACCAGCCGACTTGGGCCGGCCGCCGCGGCTCCCCACCGGCCCGGACGTGGTAGATCTTGCACGCGACGGGTTGCCACGGCAGCGAGGAAACCCCGGCGGACCGTACCCGGAGGGACAGGAGGAGGACACATGGGCTGGCACGACTGTCTGGCGCTCTGGTGCGGGGTGTTCGGCACATTGGCACTGCTCGGGTACGGGCGGTCGCTGGCGGGGGTGACCCGAGCCCAGCGGACGGTCCGGGTGATGGGACGGATCGAGCGGGTGCAGGAGCCGCGGCACGGAGGTTCCGAGGGGGACGGCATAGCGGTCGTCGTCACCTTCCAAGACTCCTCCACCGGGCAGGAGTTCACCGTGACGAACGACGGTGACTGCGGCGACAGGATCAACACGGCCTGGACGGGCCGGGAGATCGGGATCCGCTATCCGCCCGGGAGACCGCACGCCTTCCGGTTCACCAACGACCTCTGGGCCGGCCGCTACGGGCTCGGCTGGCCGAACTTCGCGGTGTTCCTGATCTACGTCGGGCTGGTGGTCGTCGCCGCGATCGACTGGGGCTGGCCGTGGGCCCTGATCGGTGTCGGCGCGCCGTGGAGCGTGTTCCTCGCGTGCTCCCTGCCCCAGGAGGTCCGCCAGGCGCGGAGCCGGTTCGACACCCTGGCCGCGATGGTTCCCGTTCCGGGCCGTGTGGTCGCCGTCGTCAGGAACGTCCGCACCGACGAGGACGGCTACACGTCCACCAGCCAGACGCCGGTGGTCGCCTTCACCACCCACGAGGGCGTGGCCGTCACCGCCTACTGCTTTTCGGGCCTGCCGGACCCGACCAACTCGTACGGCCGGAACGTCACGATCCACTACTCCCCCGCCGACCCGGCCGACTTCACCCCGGACCTCGCGTCCGCACAGCGGTCCTGGAGGAGCGGAGTCACCAGCGGCATCGTGGGCCTTCTCGTCACGGCGTCGGCGGCAGTCGTGGGAGCGGTCCTGCTCTGACACCCAACGGCCGTAGCACCATCGGCCAGCGAACCGTCCTCAGTCACGGGGCCGGTCCCGGAGCCGTCGTCGGCCTGCGGCATCCTGGCCCGATGAATGCACCGAGGGCCCAGTGGGTCAACACGACACATGACTGGTCGAGCGCCGTCGATACGGACCATCTCGCGCACATCAGGCAGAACCCGGCGAAGTTCGCTCCGGACGGACCCTGGCACCTCGTCCTGGAAGTCCTCGGCTATGCGGCCGACGAAGCGTCAGTCAGTGGCGGCGGGCGCTGTGTCCTCGTTCTCCACGCCGACGGCTCGCTGTCCGTCAGGGATGACGGGCGGGGCACCGACACCCGGGTGGACGAGCGGGGCCGGAGCGTGAAGAAGCCGGTCATGGCGACGAAGGACCTTCGGTTCTTCGACTCCCCACAGGCCGAAGTGCTGCCCGACGGTCATCCCCGGCGCGGCATGTCCGTCGTCGCAGCGCTCAGCGACTGGCTCGTCCACACCAACCGCCGTCTCAACGGAGCCTGGACCCAGCGCTACGAACTCGGCATCCCCGTCACCGGCCTGGAGCCCATCGAGGTGGACGGCACGACCGGGACACTGGTCCACTTCAAGCCGAGCGCACCAGTCGGCCCGCTCACCACCCCAACGCTCACCGGCCCGACACTCACCGGCCCGACGCCGGACGACCTCACACACCTGGCCGCGACCTGGCCGCAGTTGGAGGTCCAGCTCGACGACCGGCGTGGGCCGTACTGACATTCGAGATATCCAGGACATCTGAGATATCTGGCCGGCAGCTGTCCGAGCTCCCGTGTGCCAGGTCCTCCCGCGTCTCAGGTCAGGCTCGCGGCCTGTTCCCCTGCCTTCCGGGGCGTCCTCTCGCGACGCGGGAGCAGCAGCGGGGTGGCGAGGAGGAGGATTCCGGCGGCGGCGATCGCGGTGCGGGGGCTGGTGGTGGCGGCCAGCAGGCCCCAGAGGGCGGTGAGGGCCGCGATGGCGGCGCTGCTGCTGATCGACCATGCGGCGAGGGTGCGGGCGAGCTTGTCGGGGTCGATCTGTTCGAGCCGGTGGGTGGCCAGCAGCGGATTGAACAGGCCGCAGCAGGTGACCAGCCCGAGCTGGACGGTGACGATGAGGACGATCCCGGGGGCGCCGGGCTGGACGAACGCCAGCCCGATGGGCCAGCACGCGCGCAGCACTCCGGCGGTGAGCAGCGTCCGGTGCTGTCCGAAGCGCGTCGCGAGCGGGCGGGCGAGGCGTGAGCCGAGCAGGCCGCCGACGCAGGGGGAGGCGAACACGAGGCCGTACTGCCAGGGTGCGTAGCCGAGGCGGCCGAGGAGGAGTACGGCCATCAGCGGTTCGGCGGCCATGATCAGGCCGTTGACCACGATCGTGTTGAGGAACAGCGGGCGCAGTGTGGGGTGGGCGAGGATGTGGCGCCACCCTTCGAGCAGGTCCCCGGCGCGCAGCCGTGGTGCGCCGGTCGGCGCGGGGTGCGGTTCGGTGCCGCCGATGGCGCGGATGCCGAGGGCCGAGAGCAGGTAGCTGAGGGCGTCGGCGACCACGGTCACCACCGGGCCGAACAGTCCGATGGCGGCCCCGCCGAGCGGTGGCCCGATGGTGGTGGCGGTCCACGTCGTCGATTCGAACCGACTGTTCGCGACGAGCAGGCCCTGGGCTGGCACGAGCGTCTTGAGGTACGCGCCGCCGGCGGCCTTGAAGGCGATGTCGGCCGCGGCGGTGACGACGGAGACGACGAGGAGCTGGGCGAAGCTGAGCCGGCCGAGCGCGAACGCGGCGGGGACGCTCAACAGCACCGCGAACCGGGTCAGGTCCATCGCCATCATGACCGGCCGTTTGCGCCGGAACTCCATCCACGGACCGAGCGGCACAGCGACCAGGGCCCCCACTGCCCGCCCCGCGGCGGACAGCAGCGCCACCTGGGTCGGTCCGGAGTGCAGCACGAGGATAGCGAGGAGGGGGAACGCGCCGAATCCGAGCCCCGAGCCGTAGGAGCTGACCGCGAACGCCGCCCACAGCCATCCGAACCGTCGCCCCAGTGCCCGCCGCCCGTTCATGCCCGTACGCCTTTCGCCGATCCGAACAACCACCCGATGACCACCGGCATCAAAGCGGATGGCGAATGGCGGGATCAAACAACCGATCCGCCGGGAAGGCACAACCATCCGTTGTGTGGCCACGATGGGCGGCGTGGATCTCGACGCTGTGCGGGTCGACGGCGACGGCTTCGACCAGTTGCCCTGGTGGGAGCGTGCCGGAGGCACCGGCACGACGAGTGCGCGGTGCCTCCAGGCCGGGCGGGTGGGGTCAGGCGCGGACCAGGGCCCAGGCGCCGAGGCCGCTGCACCCGCCGGCGCTGTACGTGGCGGCGCGGAAGCCGGCCGGGATGGGCGAGCTCGGGCAGGTCCACAGGCCGACGCGCGCGAGGTTGTGCCGCCAGGACCCGACGCCGTTGCAGCCGTTGCGGATGTGGTCGGTGATGACGTACCCGGGGACGATCGGCGAGCCCGAACAGGTCCAGATCCCGTCCTTGACCGGTTCCTGGAACGGCCACACCCTGCGGGGAGGAGGTGTGCACGACATGTGCCGATCGCATGAACAGGCAATCTTGGCCCAAAGTCGCCCTGCGCACGGGAGCCCGTCAGGTCGGAGCGGTGGAAGCTGCGAGGTGGAAGCCCTGCGGGGGAGGCCGCGCGGTCGATGACGAAAGCGCCTGCGCCTGGCACCCGCAGGTCAGTCGGAGCAGAATCACGTCCATGTTCACGACCAATCGCCTGACGATACGCCAGTGGCAGCCCGAGGACCGCGAGCGGGCACTCGACATCTACTCCCGCTGGGAGGTGACGCAGTGGCTGGGCCGCGATCCCCGCACCCTGGAGAACCTCACTGACGCCGAGGCGACGATCGAACGTTTCCGCTCCCGCTCGGCCGACCCGCGCTTCGGCATCTGGGCGGCGGAACGGAAGGACACCGGCGTGGTCGCCGGCTCCGTCCTGCTCGCCCCGATCCCGGACGGCGACGGAGAGGTCGAGGTCGGCTGGCACCTCCATCCGGACAGCTGGGGGCAGGGCTACGCCACCGAGGCCGCGCAGGGCGTCGTGGCCAAGGGATTCGCGGACGGCCTGGCCGAGATCCACTCGGTGGTCCGGCCGGACAACCGGCCGTCGCTGGCCGTCTGCCACCGGCTCGGCATGACCGCGCTGGGCCGCACCACCCGCTGGTACGGCATGGAGTTGGAGGAGTTCCGACTCACCCCCTGACGGGGATCCGGGCAAGGACAGCCCGTTCGGCTCGCCCGTCGCCCGGGCGGGCCGGTCCGCCGGATCCCGGCGCCGATTCGGTGACGGGTGGTCAGGTGAGGTCAGTCCCGGGGATCATCCCGTTCCCGTGTCGCTATCTGAGCGCATTAAGCCCGGATAGGCCGGTTCGCCCCCTTGAGGAGGACTTCGCATGCGTCGTCGCACGACCTGCCCCGTCTTGACCGCAGCCGTCGCGCCGGCCTTCGTGCCGCTCGCGGGCTGCACCGGTGTGGGCAGCGACGCTGCCGCGCCGGCGGTCTCCGCGCCTCCCCCGCCGGAGCAGGCGTTCGGCCCGAACTGCGCTGCGGGCGGCCTGCTGCTGACGCTCCGCCGGACCCGCCGCTGACCGCCGCCCTGCCGGTTCCGGGCACACCCGGGACCGGCAGGATTCCGGCTCCGTCGGGCCGTGCGGCACTGGTGCCCCCGGGCTGATCGCACGCCCTGGACAAGGATCGGGGCTCGTACCGGTGAAGCCGGTACGAGCCCCGATCCTGTTCCCCCACCCGCGCGAGGCGGGCGGAACCCTCAGCAGATCCGCGGGAGTTGCTCCCCCATCGGCAGGTCGATGACGCGGGTGCCACCGAAGGGGGTGCGGCAGACGACCATGCCGGGGTGGTCCACCACGCACTCGCCGATCACTGCCGAGCCCGCGCCCAGCGGGTGCGCCCGCATCGCGGCGAGGACGGCGTCGGCGTGCTCGCGCGGGACGAAGGCGACCAGCTTGCCCTCGTTGGCGACGTAGAACGGGTCGAGACCGAGGATCGCACAGGCGTTGGCGACCTGCGCGGGCACGGGGACGGCCCGCTCGTTCACCACGACGCCCACCCGGGCGGCCTCGGCGATCTCACCGAGCGCCGCCGCGAGGCCGCCCCGGGTGGGGTCGCGCAGCACGTGCAGGTCGGGTGTGACGGCCAGCATCGCGGCCACCAGTCCGCCGAGGGCTGCGCAGTCGCTCTCGATCTCGACGCCGAATTCCAGGCCCTCGCGCACGCTCATGATGGCCACGCCGTGCAGGCCGATCTCACCGCTGACGATCACCACGTCACCGGGGGCGGCGCGCTGCGGCCGGATGTCGACTCCGGCCGGGACGAGCCCGATGCCGGCGGTGTTCAGGTACACGCCGTCGCCGTGCCCGGCCTCGACGACCTTGGTGTCGCCGGTGACCACCTCCACCCCGGCGGCCCGGGCGGCGGCGCCCAGCGCCTGGGCGACGTGCGCGACCACGGCCGTCTCCACGCCCTCCTCCAGGATGAAGCCGCAGGACAGATAGGCCGCCTGGGCCCCGCTCATGGCCAGGTCGTTGACGGTTCCGTTGACCGCGAGGTCGCCGATGCTGCCGCCGGGGAAGAAGAGCGGCCGCACGACGTAGGAATCGGTGGAGAAGGCGAGCCGGGCACCGCCGAGCTCGACGACCGCCGAGTCCGCGAGCCCGGCGAGCACCGGCCCGCCGAAGGCCGGGGCGAACAGGTTCGCCACCAGTTCGGCCGACAGCACCCCGCCTCCGCCGTGCCCCATCACCACCCGGGGGTGATCGCGTAGCGGCAGCGGGCAGCTCCACCCGAGGATGTCCGGGGCGCCGCCGGCGCCGGTCAGGGTCTGCGTCTGCGTCTGGGTCTGGGTCTGGGTCTGGGTCTCAGCCAACGGGGCTCGCCTCCCGGGCGATGCCCGGCGCGTCGAGCCGCCGGTAGAGGTAGTAGGCGGCGCAGGCGCCCTCGCTGGAGACCATGGTGGCGCCGAGCGGGGTGCGCGGGGTGCAGACGGTGCCGAAGGCCTCGCACTGGTGCGGCTTGAGCAGCCCCTGGAGGACTTCCCCGCTGCGGCACTGCGCGGGTTCGACGGTGGTGATCCGCGCGACGTCGAAGCGGTGCTCGGCGTCGTGGTCGCGGTAGCGCGGGGAGAGCCGCCAGCCACTGTCCGGGATGACGCCGATGCCGCGCCAGGCCCGGTCCGTCACTTCGAAGACGTCCTCCAGCATGGCCCGGGCCGCCGGGTTGCCCTCCGGGCGTACGGCCCGCGCGTAGGCGTTGTCGACGGTGTGCTCGCCGTTCTCCAACTGCCGTACGGTGCGCCGGATTCCCTCCAGGATGTCCAGCGGTTCGAAGCCGGTGACGACGATCGGCACCCGGTGGCGATCGGCGAGCGCAGGGTATTCGTCGGTCCCCATCACGCTGCACACGTGTCCGGCGGCGAGGAAGCCCTGGACCCGGCACTGCGGCGAGTTCATGATGGCCTCGATGGCGGGTGGCACCCGTACGTGCGAGACCAGCATGCTGAAGTTGCCGATGCCCCGCTTCCTGGCCTGGTGCACCGCCATGGCGTTGGGTGGTGCGGTGGTCTCGAAGCCGATGCCGAAGAAGACGACCTCCCGGTGCGGGTTCTCCTCGGCGATCCGCAGCGCGTCCAGCGGGGAGTACACCACCCGGACGTCGCCACCCTCGCCGCGTACCCGGAAGAGGTCACGGCCGGTGCCGGGCACGCGCAGCATGTCGCCGAAGGAGCAGAAGATCACCTCGGGCCGGGCCGCGATCTCCAGCGCCTTGTCGATCACCTCCAGCGGGGTGACGCACACCGGGCAGCCCGGGCCGTGGATCAACTCGACTTCGGGAGGAAGTAGTTGGTCGATCCCGTGTCGGATGATGCTGTGTGTCTGACCGCCGCACACCTCCATCAGCGCCCACGGTCGAGTGACCGTCGCCCTGATGTCGGCGAGCAGGCCGCCGGCCAGCTCGGGGTTCTGGAACTCCTCCAGGTATCTCACCGTTCCTCCTCCCGCTTCGCCGAGGCTGCCGAGGCTGCCGAGGCCGCGGCATCCTCCGCAGTCTCCGCGGCCTCCCAGGGGTCGCCGAACTCCTCCTGGAGCAGGCCGAGTTCCTCGAACAGCTGCAAGGTCCGGCGAGCCGATTCCTCATCCAGCCGCTGCAGGGCGAACCCGACGTGGACGATGGCGTACTCGCCCACCTTCAGGTCCGGCAGGTACTCCAGGCACACATCCTTGACGACCCCGCCGAAGTCGACGACCGCCATCCTGGTCCCGTCGCGTTCCGCGATCTCCAACACTCTTCCGGGTACCGCCAGGCACATCGCGGTCTCCCTCCTCTCTCCGGTTCCTCCGAACCTGCCGAACTTCGTGCGGGCGGCCACTCAGCCGTCGGCCCGCGCCGCCACCATCAACTGGCCGAGCGCGAGCCCCGCGTCGTTGGGCGGCACCCGGCGGTGCCGCAGCACGGTGAACCCGTCCTCCGCCAGGCCCCGCGCGCACGCCGAGGACAGCAGCGCGTTGGCGAAGACGCCGCCACTCAGCGCGACCGTCTGGGTGCCGTGCCGCCGCCCGATCTCGGCGCACACCGCCCGTACCAGCGCGGCCACCGCCGCGTGGAACCGGGCGGCGATCAGTCCGGGTGGCGCCCCTGACGCCAGGTCCGCCACCACCGCGGCCAGCACCGGCCCCGGTCGGGCGGTCACCACCCCGCCCTCGTCGGCGAGTTGGAATGCGTAGGCCTCCCCCGGGCCAGCCACCGGCCCGTGCGCGAGGGCAGCCGCCTCCAGCTCGATCGCTGCCTGCGCCTCGTACCCGGCTTGCTGGCAGACCCCGGCCAGCGAGGACACCGCATCGAACAGCCGACCCATGCTGGAGGTCGGCACGCAGTTCACCGATCGGTCCAACTGCTGTGACAGCAGTCGGAGTTCTTCAGCAGGGCAGGAGCGCACCGGCGGCAGGCCGGCCGCCCACGGGAGTCCTGCCGCCCGCAGATGGGCCAGCGCCATCCGGTACGGGCGCACCACGGCCGCGTCGCCCCCCGGCAGCGGAACGTAGTCGAGCCGGGCGAGACGCCGAAAGCCCCGGTAGTCGGCCAGCAGCGCCTCTCCGCCCCACACCGCGCCGTCCTCTCCGTAGCCGGTGCCGTCGAAGGCGATCCCGATCACGGGCCGACTGCCGTCGAGGCCGTGCTCGGCCATCACCGAGGCGATGTGCGCGTGATGGTGCTGGACGTCCCGCACCTCACGGCCCCGGGCCGACCTGCGCACGTGCCGGGCAGAGCGGTAGCCGGGGTGGCGGTCGACGACGAGCACTTCGGGCTGCACGCCGGTGACGGCGCCGAGGTGGTCCACCGCGCGGTCGAAGGCCCGGAGGGTGGCGAGGTCGTCCATGTCGCCGAGGTGGCCGGACAGCCAGGCGTAGCCGTCCCGGGCCAGCGCGAAGGTGTTCTTGAGGTCGCCGCCCGCGGCCAGCGCGGGCCGCACCGGCACCGGCAGGGGCACCGGGAGCGGCACGTAGCCGCGCGAGCGCCGTACCGGCAGCGGCTGCCCGTCCACCACCCGCACCACGGAGTCCTCGCAGGGCACGTGGATGGGGCGGTCGTGGGTGAGCCAGCCGTCGACCAGCGGGGCGAGGCGGGCGAGGGCCTCCCGGTCGTCCGTCACGATGGGCTCGCCGGACAGGTTCGCGCTGGTCATGACCAGCAGTCCGGGGCCGGGAGGGGCGAGCAGGAGGTGGTGCAGCGGGGTGTACGGCAGCAGCACGCCGAGGTCGGGGCTGCGCGGAGCGGCTGCTTCCAGTTCCGCGAGCCGGTGTTGCCCCCGGCGCAGCAGTACGATCGGCCGCACCGGGCCGGTGAGCAGTTCTTCCTCGACGGGCCCCAGTTCCACCGCCCCGGATGCCACCAGGGCCCTGAGCTGTTCGAGGTCGCGGGCCATCAGGGCGAAGGGCTTGTCACCGCGCCGCTTGCGCCTGCGCAGCAGGGCGACGGTGTCCGCGTCGGTGGCGTCGCAGGCCAGGTGGTAGCCGCCGATGCCCTTGACGGCCAGGACCGCTCCGCAGGTGATCAGGCGCCGGGCCTCGGCGAGCGCCTGCTCACCGTCGAGCACGGGGAGCCCGGGGACGGACAGGGTGAGGGTCGGGCCGCAGGTGTGGCAGGCGACGGGCTGGGCGTGGAAGCGCCGGTCGGCCGGGTCGGCGTACTCGCGGGCGCAGTCGGGGCACATCGCGAAGGCCGCCATCGTGGTGTTGGCCCGGTCGTACGGCAGGGCGGTGACGATGGTGTGGCGGGGCCCGCAGTTGGTGCAGCTGATGAACGGGTGCCGGTAGCGGCGGTCGGCGGGGTCGGCCAGTTCGGCGAGGCAGTCGGCGCAGGTGGCGGTGTCCGGGGGGATCTGGGTGCGGTGCGGTCCGTCGGCGCGGGAGGGGGTGATGACGAAGCCCGGTGTGCCGGTGACGGCCAGCGGCTGGTGGTCCACCGAGGCGACGTCGGCGAGCGGGGGCGCGTCGCTGGCGATGCGCCGGCAGAACGCGGTCACCGCCTCGCCGGTGCCCTCGATCTCGGCGAGCACGCCCTCGCCGGTGTTGGTGACGCTGCCGGACAGCCCGAGTTCGGTGGCGAGGGTGAAGACGAACGGTCGGAAGCCGACGCCCTGGACGAGTCCGCGCACGGCGACCCGGCGGCGCTGGAGCAGGGGCGGCTGCTGATCCGTGGTCACGGCAGGTCCACGGCCGGGTGCGGGTGGTCGTGGGCCCCCGCGTGGTCGTTGCCGTGGTCGTGGTCGTGGTGGTTGCCGAGGTCGTGGTGGTTGCCGTGGTCGTGGTCGTGCGCGCCGGCCATCACCGGCCGGTGGACCTGCGCTCCGGCCAGCACCGCGAGCGCCCGGTCCAGCAGCGCCCCGGCGCCCTGCCCGGTGCGGGCCGAGGTGAAGACCACCTCCACCCCCGGGTTGACCCGCGCGACGCTCGCGAGGAAGGCCGCTTCGTCGAACTGTGCCGCGACCGCGAGGTCCGCCTTGGTGACCAGCACCAGGTTGGCCAGTCCGAAGGCGGTCGGGTACTTGAGCGGTTTGTCCTCTCCCTCGGTGACCGAGGCGAGGACGACCCGCAGCGATTCGCCGAGGTCGTAGGAGGCGGGGCAGACCAGGTTGCCGACGTTCTCGACGAACACCAGCCGGGTGTCCGGCGGCAGCCAGCCGGCCAGGTGCCCGCGCAGCATCGCCGTCTCCAGGTGGCACAGGCCGTCGGTGAGGACCTGCTTCACCGGCGCGCCCGAACGGGCCAGCCGGCGCGCGTCGTTCTCGGTCGCGAGGTCGGCGGTGAGGGCCGCGACGGGCACCTCGCGCTCCCGGGCCAGGCCGAGTTCGGCCTCCAGGAGCGCCGTCTTGCCGCTGCCCGGGCTGGACAGCAGGTTCACCACGACGGTGCCCCGAGCGGCCAGTTCCGCCCGCAGCCGCCGGGCGTCGTCGTCGTTGCGGGCGAGAACCGCCTGCCGGAGATCAACGGTGCGACACATCGGTTTCAGCCTCCTTGATCGGTCCGGGCGCCCGTCGGGGGCTCGGACCACTCGACGCCGAGGATCTGCAGCTCACGCCCGGCCAGCAGTTCGACCCTGGCGCCGGCGCAGCGCGGGCAGCCCAGGTCGGGCGGCATGCCGACGCTCCACTCGACCCCGCAGGGCGTGCACTTCGCCCGTGCGGCGACGGCCTCGGTCTCCAGCACCGCACCTTCCAACAGCGTTCCGGCGCAGGCCAGTTCGAAGCAGAAGTCGAGTGCCGACGGAACGACTCCGGCCAGTTCGCCGATCTGCAGCCGGACTCTGGCCACGGCGCTCTCCCCGTGTGCGCGGGCGGCCCGGTCCACCTGGTCGACGACGGCCGTCGCGATCGACATCTCGTGCATCTGTCTCGTTTCCCGCGGTTGGAGGCGCCCGGCTCCGTGGGGGCGCGGGCCCGGTGTCCAGGCCCCGTGAGCAACAGGCCCCGTGAGCAACAGGCCCCATTACAGGGTGCGGCGGCGGGAACGGCTCGAAGCCGCGCCGCCGCCGTATCCGTGACTACCTGTTCGCAGCACGCCGGTGGTGGTCCCCGCGCGTACTGCTCCGCTACCGCATCCGCTCCTACATCCGCCGGATCCGCAGGTAGCGCCTCAGGTCGGGAAGGCTCTGCCAGATCAGCGCCGCGGCTGCGGCCAGGACGGCCGCGGCAGCCGCGACGGCGAGGTTCTTCAGCATGGTGCCGCCTCTCTGTGGGTGTGTGCGTCCGTGGTGAGGACGCGCAGGATCACGGCGACCGCCTCGTCGACGGCGGCGGCCACCGGGGTGCTCAGTCCGATTCCCTCCTCCAGTGAGGCGGGTTCGCAGCCGACCACCAGGACCCGCCCGGGCGCGGTGCCGCCCGTTCCGGCGGCCAGGGTCGCGAGCAGGGCGAGCACGGCGTCCGGGCCCATCCGGTGGCCGTCCAGGACCATCGATTCCACCGGTCCGGCGTCCGCTTCGATCAGGTACACCGTCCCCGGCTCGCCGCCGCGTGCGGTGGCGTCGACGAGCACCAGCGTCCGGTAGCCGTCGAGGAGTTGGTAGGCCAGGTGCACGCCGCGCACGCCGACGTCGAGGAGCTCGACGCCGGCGGGCAGCTCCCGGGCGGCGAGGCGCCGGACGGTCTCGACCCCGAAGCCGTCGTCGCCGAGGAAGATGTTGCCGACCCCGGCGACCAGGACCCGCCCGGTCCGGTCGGCGCTCACGGCCCTTCCACCGGGGCGACCTCGTCCGGCTGGAAATACCGGAAGCGGCCCTGCGCCCGCCACAGGTCGGCACCCGGGTCGTCGTCCACGGTGACGGCCAGGTGCACCGAACCGTCGACGTCGTGCAGCACCGCCTCCACCAGCGCGGTGCGCCCGTGCAGGAACACGTCCTGGGCGTCGGTGCGGCGGCGCCCGGGCCGGAGCCGCACCCGGCTGCCGGCGGCGACCGGGCGGCCGTCGATCATCACCTGGTCCCGTTCGGGGTCGGTCTGCGGGTCGTTGCCCGGGTCCCACCAGGGCCGGTCCGCCCCGGCTTCGGGGTGGGTGAGTTCGCGCAGCCCCCGGACGGCGCCGTGCAGCCGTTCCAGGATCTCGGGGGGCATCGAGTCGGCGAGGTCGATCACCGCGCCGGCCCGGTCGTCGGTGCCCCGGGCCTCGCGCTTCTCCCGCTCGGTCAGGGCCGCGGTGCGCAGCGCGAGGATCTCGTCGATCTCGGTGGCGTCGTAGAGCGCGCCGGGGCTCTCGGGGGCGATGTGCGGGTGGTCATCCAGGATGATCGGCGAGGAGAGCAGCACCTTGCCGCTGCCGGGCGGGCCCGCCAGCACGGGCCAGGTGTGCTCGTTGCGGCAGGCGCGCACCGCCTCGCCCGCCCACTCGGGCGGGTCGGTCGCCGAGAGGAAGGAGCCGCGGTCGAGGCCGAGCAGCAGGTGGGCCGAGACGAGGGCGTGCGCCAGTGCGGCCTCGCGTCGGGTGCCGGGCACCGGGTCCCAGTCGGAGGTGTTCTCCACCAGGACGGTCAGCCGCTGCGCCCGGTAGGGGCCGGGTACGTCCTGGGCGGTGATCCGCAGTCGGCCCTGGACCCGTTCGCGGCGGCGCAGGAGCCGCCCGGCCAGCGCACCGTCCTCGACGAGCGGCTCCTCGTCCTCGGACGCGTCGAGTTCGAAGCCGCGGACGGCTTCACCGGCCGCCAATTCCTCGACCGGGATGAGGAGTTCGATCCGCTCCTCGACCCCTTCGTCCCAGGGGACGAGCACCCGGTCGGCGAGCTCCAGCTCATCGACGGTCCGGAATCCGCCCTGTCTGCCGGCCTCTTGGACCGTCCGCCGTTGGAGGCGCAGGAACCGCAGCTCGACGGCCAGCTGGTCGCCCTGGCGCGCTTCCATCACGCACTCGGTGCGCTGGTGGGAGTGCTCGCCGCTGTCGGCGCCGTAGCGCGGCGGGGTCAGGACGCCGAACTGCCAGCGCAGCCGGTTCTTGGCCGCTGACGCCCGGTAGGGGTAGAGCACGTAGCCCTCGAACAGGACGGCGTCGGCGATCTGCCGGGCGTGGGCGAACCTGTTCTCGCTCTCGTGGGCGGGCGCGGTCACCGCTCCCCCTTCGCGGTCTGGGCCGCCTTGACGGCCTGGGGTGGCTTCGCGGCCTGGGTCGTCGCTGTGGTCCGGGTCGGCGCTGTGGTCCGGGTCGGCTTCGTGGTCGGGGCCGTGCCGAGCAGCTCGCGCACGGTGGCCTCCCAGGACGGCAGGGCGTGCCGGGAGCGGTAGGCGAGCAGTTCGGCCATCAGGTCGGCGGGCAGCCGGAGCCAGCCACAGCCCGGGAAGTGCGCGTCGATCGCCTCCCGCCAGACCTTGACCGGCATCCGCACGGCGGCTTCCTGGTCCCAGGCCACCGGGGTGACCTGGAAGCCGCCGGGGCCGGCGAAGGCGGTACCCGAGAAGAGCAGCAACAGCGGCACGTCCCCGTCGTCCAGTGCGGCGAGGTAGCGGGCGGCGGAGACGTCCATGTCGTAGGTGCAGGGCACCACCAGGTCGGTCTCGGTTTCGCCGGTGAACGCGCCGACCAGCAGCGGGACCTGGGCGAACTGGACCGGGTGGAGGGTGCCGGCCCAGCGTGAGCGCTCGCCGAACAGGTCGGTCAGCCGCCCGCCCTCGGCGTCGCCGTAGCGGCGGCGGGCCGGTTCGATCCGCAGTTGGCAGCGCAGCGCCAGCGCGTGCACCCGCACGTCGGCGGGGGCGGTGATGCGCAGCCGGAAGACGAGGGCGGGCCCGGCGGCGTAGGGATCGGCCCGCACTCCGGTGCAGGCGAAGGAGATCGAGGTCACCGGGCGCCGCCTTCGGGGAGGACGCGGGACCGGGCGGCCAGGCGGTCGAAGAAGGCGGCCTGTTCGGCGCGCGCCTCGGCCCCGCCGTCGAAGCCCTTCCAGCAGCGCCGCAGCCGGCCGACGAGTTCGTAGCAGACGTCGACCGGCACCAGGTAGCACTGGATGCCATCGGTGTCGCGCCGCAGCAGTAGCGCCTCGACGTCCGGCCGCAGCGCGGCGTGGAGGCGGCTGCCGCCGAGCGCGGCCTGCCAGGCGGCCTCGTCGGGTTCGGCCTCGGTCGCGCCACCCGGGCCGGGGTAGAGCAGGACGGACCGCTGCAGACGCGTGGTGCGCAGCAGGAACGCGGTGGCGACCGGGATGCCGAGGGCTGCCCAGGCGTCCTCGCCGAGGGGGTGGGCCGGGTCGGTCAGGTAGCGGTCGGGGACGGCGCGGTAGCGGCCGTCGGCCGCGCCGGGCTGCTGGAACAGCAGGGCGCAGGCGGTGCAGGCGCAGGTGAGCGCCTGCTGGTCGGTGTCCGCCAGGTGGCGGTGCTCGGCGGGCAGGTGCCGGCCGCAGAACTCGCAGCGTTGCGGCTGCGGGGGTGCGGGCTCCCGCAGCCGGCGCAGCAGCGCGGTGCCGGGCCGGTCGAGCTGGCGGAAGGTCATCGCGGGTCCGCCGGGGGCCGAGCGCCGATCTGCAGCAGTTCCGCGGGGCGTTCGAGCTCGACCGCGGTGACCTCGGGGGCGTGGCAGGCCAGGGCGTTCTCGATGTCCTGTTCGCCGCACCCGCAGCCGCTGCGGGTGCGGCGCAGCCGGGCGGTGCCGGTGGCGGGGTCGAAGGCGGCCAGGTCGACCGGTTCGGGCAGGGTGGCGAGTGCGCGGGTGATGCGGGCGGTGACGTCCTCGGGGTGCAGGTCGTGCAGGACGAGCAGCCCGGCCAGCGACGGTTCGTCCAGCAGCCGGGCCAGCGCGGCGGGCGGCAGGGCCTGGACGAGGCGGGCCAGGGCGTCGCCGTAGAGGGCCATCAGTTCGCGGACGAGGTGCTCGCCGGCCTCCTGCGCGTCGGCGCCGGCCAGTTGGTCCAGGGCCTCCTGGATGCGGGCCCCCGCCTGTTCCGGGGTCATGCGGTGAGTCCGCTCAGCCCAGTGGGCACGTGCATGGTCTGCACCGTCTTCCCGTCACCCAGGTACATGTGGACGCCGCAGGGCAGGCAGGGGTCGAAGCTGCGCACGGCGCGCATGATGTCGATGCCCTTGAAGGTCTCCGGGGGGTTCTCCTCGAAGATCGGGGTGTTCTGGACGGCGTCCTCGTAGGGGCCGGGGGTGCCGAAGCTGTCGCGGACGCTGGCGTTCCACGGGGTCGGCGGGTAGGGGTGGTAGTTGGCGATCTTGCCGTCCCGGATCACCATGTGGTGGGACAGCACGCCGCGTACGGCCTCGGTGAAGCCGCAGCCGATCGACTCGTCCGGCACCTCGAAGCGCTCCCAGGTCTGGCTGCGCCCGGCCCGGACCTCGTCGAGCGCCTTCTCGGCGAAGTGCAGGGCCGCGGCGGCCGCGTAGGCCTGGAAGTAGGTGCGGGCGCGGTTGCGTTCGATGGCGTTGCTCCACTGCGGGATCTTCCACTCGAAGGTGGTCTCCGGCTTGGTCATGGAGCGCGGCAGATTGATCTGCACGCTGTGTCCGGTGGCCTTGATGTAGCCGATGTCGACCAGTCCGGACAGCGCGGTGGACCACAGGCGGGCGATCGGACCGCCGCCGGTGTCGAGGGCGAGGTAGTCCTTGCCGTCGAACCAGCGGGGGGACATCACCCAGCTGTACTTGTCGTCGAAGTCGCGTTTCTGCGGGGCCGGGATGGTGTGCTGGTTCCAGGGGTGGCGGGGGTCGACGGGGTTGCCCAGCGGGTCGTGGGTGACGAAGAGCTCCTTGCCCTCCCAGTCCTGGTAGTAGGAACTGCCGAGCAGGATGCGGATGCCGAGGTTGATCTCGGTGAGGTCGTTGGTGACGAGCTTGCCGTCCACCACGATGCCCGGGGTGACGAACATCCGCCGGCCCCAGTCCGTCATGTTGCGGTAGGTGAAGTCGCAGTGGTCCGGGTCGTTGAGGCTGCCCCAGCAGCCGAGCATGACGCGGCGCCGGCCGACCTCCTCGTAGCCGGGCAGGGCCTCGTAGAAGAAGTCGAAGAGGTCGTCGTGCAGCGGCACGACCTTCTTCATGAACTCCACGTAGCGCATCAGCCGGGTCAGGTAGTCGGTGAACAGCTGGACGGTGGCCACCGTGCCGACGCCGCCGGGGTAGAGGGTGGAGGGGTGCACGTGGCGGCCCTCCATCAGGCAGAACATCTCCCGGGTGTAGCGGCTGACCTGGAGCGCCTCGCGGTAGAACTCGCCCTCGATGGGGTTCAGTGAGCGCATGATGTCGGCGATGGTGCGGTACCCGTGGTCGCCGGCGTGCGGTGCCTCGGTGCGTTCGGCCAGTTCCAGGACGCCGGGGTTGGTCTCGCGGACCATCTTCTCGCAGTAGTCGACCCCGACCAGGTTCTCCTGGAAGATGTTGTGGTCGAACATGTACTCGGCGGCCTCGCCGAGGTTGATGATCCACTCGCCGAGGTGCGGGGGCTTGACCCCGTAGGCCATGTTCTGCGCGTAGACGGAACAGGTGGCGTGGTTGTCGCCGCAGATGCCGCAGATCCGGCTGGTGATGAAGTGCGCGTCGCGCGGGTCCTTGCCGCGCATGAAGACGCTGTAGCCGCGGAAGACCGAGGAGGTGCTGTAGCACTCCGCGACCTTCTTCTGCTTGAAGTCGATCTTCGTGTGGATGCCCAGGCTGCCCACGATCCGGGTGATCGGGTCCCAGGACATCTCCACCAGACCGCTGCCGTCGCCGGCCGTCCTGGTCGTCGGTGCCATCGTCTGTCATGCCCTTCTGTCAGCGGGAGGAGGCTCTGCAACGGCCCGCCCGCCCCGGGCGGGGCGGGCGGGCCGAAGGGGGAAAGGGGTCACCACGGCGGGCGGTAACCGGTGGTCAGGCGGCGCCCCGTGTGCCGCCACTTGGGCTCCCGGTCGACCGTCCGGCCCGTGATCGTGCGCAGGCGGCGGATCACCGCCCCGTACGCCGAGCTGGCACCCGTCGAGACCCGGGAGCCGGGAGGCGGGTCCATGAACGGCATGAACTTGTCGGGGAAGCCCGGCATGGTGCAGGCGATGCAGATGCCGCCGACGTTGGGGCAGCCTCCGATGCCGTTGATCCAGCCGCGTTTGGCGACGTTGCACTTGACGACCGGGCCCCAGCAGCCGAGGCGCACCAGGCACTCGGGCGTGCCGTAGTCGGTGGCGAACTGGCCCTGTTCGTAGTACCCGCCGCGGTCGCAGCCCTCGTGCACGGTCGCGCCGAACAGCCAGGCCGGACGCAGCTTGTCGTCCAACGGGATCATCGGCGCGGAACCGGCCAGCTGGTACAGCAGGTAGGTCAGCGTCTCGGCGAAGTTGTCGGGCTGGATCGGGCAGCCCGGCACGCAGACGATCGGCAGGCCCGCCTTGGACTTCCAGTCCCAGCCCAGGTAGTCGGGCACGCCCATGGCACCGGTCGGGTTGCCGGCCATCGCGTGGATGCCGCCGTAGGTGGCGCAGGTCCCGATGGCGACCACCGCGGTGGCCTTGGGGGTGAGGCGGTCCAGCCACTCACTGGTGGTGATCGGCTGGCCGGTGTCCGGGTTGTCGCCGAAACCGCACCAGTAGCCCTCCTCCTTGATCGTCTCGTTCGGGATGGAACCCTCGACGACCAGGACGAAGGGGTCGAGCTCGCCGCGGTCCGCCTTGAAGAACCACTCCACGAAGTTGTCCGCGCCCTGGACCGGACCGCACTCGAAGTCGATCAGCGGCCAGTGGACGGCGACCTCCGGCAGGCCGGGGAGCGCGCCGGTGACGATCTCCTCGATGCTGGGCTGCATCGCCGCGGTCAGGGAGACCGAGTCCCCGTCGCAGCTCAGACCCGCATTGATCCAGAGAATGTGCACCACGGCGGCATCGGCTGAAGTTGTTGCAACCGCACCCATGAGGATGCCTCCTCAAAAAAACGGGAGCCGAACAGATAGGCTCAAAAAATTCATAGCAGCAGTTCAGTCCGGCCGCCGGTCCAGAGAGCCGGGCAGGTCGCTCGAAGGGACGCGCGCCGGTGCACCCGTCCGGGTGGCCGTCAGCCGGACTCGGCTGGTCTCGAAGGGAGCCCGCACTGAACACCCCGCTCGCGGAGGGCCTGGCACTGGTACTGCTGCTGGCCGTGCTGGCCTGTGCCGTCGCCCGGCCGTGGGGCTGGCCCGAGGCCGCCGTCGCGGTGCCCGCCGCCGCCCTGCTGGTCGCCACCGGAGCGATATCGCCCGCGCACGCGTTGGAGGAGGCCGAACGGCTGGGGCCGGTGGTCGGGTTCCTGGCGGCGGTGCTGGTACTGGCGCAGCTGTGCGACGAGGAGGGGCTGTTCCACGCCTGCGGGGCGTGGATGGCCCGGACCGCCGCGCGGCCCGGACGGCTGCTGGTGCAGGTGTTCGCCCTGTCCTCGGTGATCACCGCGGTGCTGAGCCTGGACGCGACGGTGGTGCTGCTGACCCCGGTGGTGTTCGCGACCGCCACCCGGCTCGGCGCCCGGCCGAAGCCGCACGTCTACGCCTGCGCACACCTGTCGAACACCGCGTCGCTGCTGCTTCCGGTGTCCAACCTGACCAACCTGCTGGCGTTCGCGGCCAGCGGCCTGAGCTTCACCCGGTTCGCCGCGCTGATGGCCCTGCCGTGGCTGGTGGCGATCGGCGCCGAGTACGCGGTCTTCCGCCGGTTCTTCGCCGCCGACCTGGACAGCGGGGCCCCGCCGCCACCGGACGAGGCGGCCCCCGAGCTGCCGCTGTTCGCGCTCGTCGTGGTGGCCTGCACGCTCGGCGGGTTCGTCCTCACCTCCGCGCTGGGCGTCAATCCGGCGTGGGCGGCCGCGGCGGGGGCCCTCGTGCTGGCCGGCCGGGCGCTCGCCCGGCGCCGCATCACGCCGACGGCGGTCGTCCGGGCCGCGAACGTTCCGTTCCTCGCCTTCGTCGTCGCCCTCGCGATCGTCGTCCGCGCCGTCGTCGACAACGGCCTCGCCACCGCGCTCGGCCACGTGGTCCCCGCCGGCACCGGACTGCCGTCCCTGCTCGCGGTCGCCGTGCTGGCCGCCGTCCTCGCGAACGTGATCAACAACCTGCCCGCCGTCCTGGTCCTCCTGCCGCTGACGGCGGCCTCCGGCCCGGGTGCGGTGCTGGCGATGCTGCTCGGCGTGAACATCGGCCCCAACCTCACCTACGCCGGCTCCCTGGCCACCCTGCTGTGGCGCAAGATCGTCCACCAGCACGGGAGCACCGTCCGGCTGGGCGAGTTCACCCGCCTCGGTCTGCTCACCGTCCCGTCGGCGCTGGTGCTGTCCGTCCTGGCGCTGTGGGTGTCGCTGCGGGCGCTGGGAGGCTGACGGGCGGGGCGCCCGTGGGGCGGGCGCCCCGGGGCGCGGGGGTGTCAGGAGATCATGAAGTCCCGGACCGGCAGGGGGCGGTTGACCACGCGGACGTCGCCGATCCAGCCGTGGAAGACCTGACTGAGCGCGCCGCCGTACTCGTAACCGCCGAGCAGCCAGGGGTGGCCGAGGGTGCTGAGGCCCTCGGACGGTGTCGAGGGGTTGCGGACGACCTCGCAACCGTTCACGTACATCCGGGTGAGCCGCTTGTTGTTGACGACCGCGACGTGCCACCAGGCGCCGAGCGGGAGTTCGTGGCCCCAGTTGGTGACGGGGCCGCTCAGGTTGGTCGGGTAGACGCACCACTGCAGTTCCCGCCCGCCGGACAGGCTGAGCGTGGCGACCGGCTCCTGCGGGTCGGTGTCGGGGCCGGTCTTCCCCGCCTCCCCGCTCGTGCCCCAGCGGCTGAGCAGCGCCGTCCAGGCGTTGCGGCCGGCGTCCCAGTCGGCCGGCAGCTTGAAGAACGCCTCGAAGGTGTAGCCCTGCTGGAAGGTGTCGGCGTTCATCGGGGCCTTGGCGACGGTCTGCAGGTACGCGCCCTGGACCGGTTTGCCCCGGCCCTCGAAGTAGAGGCTGCCGCGGCCGGGCTGGTCGGGGTGCGACTCGGTGGACCAGGTGAGCGTCCCGGCCGGGCTGCCCGGGGCGGTCTGCTTGACGAGGTCGTTGCCGTGACCGCTCAGGTCCTTGACGACCTGGGAGTCGGCGACGGCGCTGCCGGCCGGCCGGCCGCCGTCGAAGCGCCAGTAGGCGACCGTGCCCGGGATCGTCACCTGACGCGCGGGGCGGGCCGGGCGGGCCGGGACCGGGGCGAAGCCGGCGAACCGCCGCGCGAAGTCCACCTGCACCGAGAAGCTGTCCACCGGGCCGGTCAGCTCGATCTCCTGGCTGGCGAGGCGGTTGACCTTCTCGGCGGCCAGCTGCTGGATCCAGGGCGAGTACGTCCGCACGTCGATGGTGTTGCGGTCCAGGTCGAAGCGGTAGGCGCGGATCATCGCCGCGCCGCCGTAGTACCGGTTCTGGTAGTTGGTGATGTGGACGTGGACGTCGTGGCCTGCCTTGTTGGTCAGCGTGGTGCTGCCGGGCGGCCAGTAGTGGCCGTTCAGGGCGAGGAAGATCTGGTCGTTGCCGCTGATCAGCCTGTCCCAGAGCGCGTGCCCGTGGTCGGACAGCTGGGCGGCGCCGCCGTCGTCGGCGTAGGCGAGGTCGTGGGTGGTGAGGATGACCGGCACGGTCGGGTGCTGGGCGATCACCGAGTTCGCCCAGGCGAAGCCGCGGTCGGACAGCCGCCAGTCCAGCGAGAGCACCATCCAGTCCCGGCCCGCTCCCCGGAACAGATGGTAGGTGTTGTAGCCGTCCGGGCTCGCGCCCTTGAAGGTCGCCGAGCGGGCGAACCGGGCCGGGTTGAAGGTGTCCAGGTACGCCGTCCGGCCCCGCTGGTCGTCGCTGCCCGAGCCGACGTCGTGGTTTCCGGCCAGGACGCTGTAGGCCGCGCCGTGGCGGTCGAGGAGGGTGAAGGCCTTGCCCGCGGCGGCGAACTCCTCGGCCTTGCCGTTCTGGGTGACGTCGCCCAGGTGCGCGAGGAAGACGAAGTTCTCGTCGCTGCCGTCCAGCACGTGGCGCAGCGAGGCCTCCAGCGGGGCGGGGTGGATCCGGTCGTCGTCGAAGAGGTACTGGGTGTCGGGCATCACCGCCAGCGAGAAGCGGGGGCCGTCCGGGTCCGGATCCCAGGCGCCCCGGCCGTCGTCCGCGGCGGCGGGCGCGCCGAAGGCGTCGGCCGTCGCGTCGGCGGGCTCGTCCGCCGACGCCGTCGCCGTGGAGCCCGCCCCGAGGACCGCCAGCCCGGCGCCTACCAGCCCCGTCGCGCGCAGGAAGGCGCGGCGTCCGGCCGCCGCCGGCGCGTCGGAGTCGAACCCGACGGTCCGCGGGCAGCTCGAGCCGTGGTCGTCGTGGGGAAGGTCGTTCTGATGGTGGTTCATCGGGGCAGCTCCTCGGGCCGTGCACGGTGATCGCGACGTTAGGGGCACGACGCGGACCGCCGATCGGACGGCCGGCCTCCGCACGGTGAACGCCCGGGGAACGTCCCCCGCGGGCCTGTTCCCCGTCCGGCTTCTGCTGCTGGGTCAGTGGCCGGGTCAGTGGCCGCCCTTGGGTTCGGTGCAGCCGCCGTCCAGGTACATGCCGTGCGGGTGGATGTCGGGCGGGGAGGTCAGCAGGCCGCTGACGCACAAGACGGCTTCGGGGATTTGGAGGTCGAATCCGGGGGCGCCGGTGGAGGTGCGGACGTTGACCAGCTCGGCGGGGTAGCCGAGGCGTTGGAGCGCCGCGCGGAGGCCGGCTTCGTCGAGGACGGCCGGCGTGCCGGCGGGCCGCAGGGCGTCCGCGATCCGTGCCGCGTGGGCCTCGCCGCGGCACTGGGCGTCGGCGAGGAGCCTGACGGTCTGTTTGTAGGCGTGGTTCTCCGCGTACTTGTCGGCCCAGGTACCGCCGTCGCCCGTGGGGGCGGCGGCCGGGGCGGACGGCGGTGTGGCGGCGACGCCCGCGCATGTCGCCGCGACCTGGGGGAAGAGCCGGTCGTGGCGGGCCAGGGCCTCGGCCCCGGCCTGGCCGGGCTCGCGGGATTCGGTGTGTGATGCGTTGCTCGGTGCGCTCGTCGATCCGCAGCCGGCGAGCGCCAGCGCCGTCACGGCCGCCGCCAGGCCGGTGGCTGTCCTGCTCCAGGTGTGCCTCATCTGCCTTCTCCCCCTCGGTCGTTGACCCTCGGTCGTTGACCCTTGGCCCGTTGCCCCCCGATCACCGGATGATTGTCGCGCACGAGGGCGGCGGCGGGCGGGTCAGTCAGCGAACGGGCCGGTGTCTCCGAAGGCGAGGCGGGTGAAGTGCTCGGCGATGCGGTGGTGGCCGGCCTGGTCCGGGTGCAGGTCGTCGGGGAGCGGGTGGTCGTCGTGGTCGGTCCGGCCGTAGAGCGAACGGCCGTCCAGGTAGTGCAGGTTGAGGTCGCCGTCGGCGGCGCGGGCGGCGACGATGCGGGCGAGTTCGGTCCGGATGACGGTGAGGGTGAGGCGGCCCGCCGCGGTCTCGGCCGGGTCGCCGGTGGCCCGGAAGCGCAGTGCCCCGGTGCTGAAGTCGACGGCGAGGGGTCCCGGGGTGTCCTCCTGGATCGGGCAGAGGATCGGGGAGACGACGAGCAGCGGCGTGGCCGGGTGTCCTTCGCGGACGGTGTCGAGGAAGCCGTGCACCGCCGGGACGAAGGCGCGCAGGCGCATCACGTCGGCGTTGACGAGGTTGATGCCGATCTTCAGGCTGATCAGGTCGGCGGGGGTGTCGCGGATGGCGCGGGCGGTGAACGGGTCGAGCAGCGCGCTGCCGCCGAAGCCGAGGTTGACCAGGTCGACGCCGCCCGCGGCCGCCGCCAGGGCGGGCCAGGTGCCGGTCGGGTGGGTGGCGTTGGAGCCGTGGCTGATCGAGCTGCCGTGGTGCAGCCAGCGACGGCGGGTGCCGTCCGGGACCGGGGTGACGGGGGCGTCGGTGTCGAGGGCGAGGAGTTCGGTGGTCTCGGTGTGCGGGAGCCAGATCTCGACGGTCTTGTCCCGTGCGGGCAGACCGGTGAACCGGGCGGTGCCGGGCGGGCCCTGGGTCAGCTCGACGCGGCCGGCGCCCAGGTCGATGGTGCGCAGGTTGCCGCCGGACACCGTGGTCTGCGCCGTCAGCTGCCCGTCGACGAGGAGGTCGTACACCCCGTCGGGCGGGGTGGGCACGCCCACGTAGGCCCGCTTGGTCGGGACGGTGTGCAGGTCGATCGCGGTGGCGCGGGTGCGGAAGGCCAGCCGGACGCCGGTGGGCTGGGACTCGGCGATCGCGAGCTGTTCGTCGGGGATCTGCCGGCGGGCCCGGGCGGGCAGGCGGTGCGGCAGCAGGCCGCGTTCGGTGTGCTCGACGTCGAGGTGGCCGTGCAGCAGGGCCTCGGTGACGGGGGTGGTGAAAGAGGTGTTCATCGCTGTTCCATCGCGTTCTGCGCGGGCCCTGCCCGCGCCATGTGCTTTCTGCCATCCGGCTATAGTCAGTATGGGATTACCTAATGAGTTTAGGCAAATGGGATTACAGCCTTGGATTCCCGGTCCTGGATCCCCAGGCCTTGGCTGTCGGCGGCGGCCACGGCCGCGGCGTCAACCCGCCAGGATGACCGTCTCCGCCGGACCGGAGAAGCCGGCCTGCTGGGCCGGGGCGCCGGTCGCGGCGAGGCGGCGGTGCTCCTGCGGACTGACCCCGCGGACGCGCTTGAAGGCCGCCGAGAGGGCGAAGGCGTTGCTGTAGCCGACCTTGCGGGCCGCGAAGGCGACGGTGCACTCGGGTTCGCGCAGCAGGTCGGCGGCGACGGCCAGCCGCCAGCCCGCCAGGTAGGCCATCGGCGGTTCGCCGACCAGGCCGGTGAAGCGGCGGGCCAGGCCCGCCCGCGACACCCCGACCCGCTGGGCGAGGTCGGCGACCGTCCAGGCGGTGGCCGGGTCGTCGTGCATCAGCCGCAACACCGGTCCGACGACGGCGTCGTGCTGGGCGCGGTACCAGGCCGGGGCGCCGGAGTCGGGGGCGGCGAGCCAGGAGCGCAGCACGGAGACGACCAGCAGGTCCAGGATGCGGTCCAGGACCAGCTCCTGACCGGGCTCGTTGCGCCCTATCTCGGCGGCCAGCAGGTGCACCAGGGTGTCGTCGGCGCCGGTGCCGGCCGGGCGGACCAGCAGGGCCGGCAGGCAGGCGAGCAGGCGCTGACCGATCTCGTGCTCGGCCTGGTAGGTGCCGGACAGGACCACCGAGGATGCCTGGTCGCCCTCCCGGCCCTGCCCCCAGGTCCGGACGCCGAGCGACATCACCTCGGAGACGTCCACACCGCCGCGCGTGCAGACCTGCCCGGGGCCGACGATCACGTCCACGGGGGTGTCGGGGTCGTCCGCCACCGTGTACGGCTCCGGGCCGCGGACGATCGCCACGTCGCCGGGGTGCAGCAGCAGCGGCGTGCCGCGCTCGGGCAGGATCCAGGCCTCGCCGCGAACCATCGTCACCACCGACAGCGGGGCCCGGTCCTCGATCCGCAGCGACCACGGCGGGGTGAGGATCGAGCGCAGCAGGAACGCACCGCGGGCCTTGGGGCCGTCGAGGAGTCCCGTCAGAGTGTCCATGGCCCCAAGTGTAGACGGCAAGACATCATTTGACGGTTCGTCATTTGAGAGGGTCTTGAGTGATCGAGGTGGCCCGAGCGGCCCGGATGCCGGATGATCGGCGCACGGGGGACGAACCGATACGCAGATACGCAGATACGCAGAGACAGTGAGGGGCTACGAAGATGGAACTGGCACGCACACTCGCACTGGTGGCGGCCACCGTCACCTGTGGACTGACCGCCGGGTTGTTCTACGCCTTCGCGTGCTCGGTCATGCCCGCGCTCGCGCGGGTCGAGGACCGCACCTTCATCGAGGTCATGCAGCGCATCAACGTGGCCATCCTGAACGGCTGGTTCGTCCTCGGCTTCGTCGGCGCCCTCCTCACCACCGGCGCCGCCGTCGCCCTCCACCTGCCCTCCGACGGCCACCACGCGCTACCCGCCACCGTGGCCGCCCTGGTGCTCTACATCGCCGCGATCGGCGTCACCCGCTCCGTCAACATCCCGCTCAACGACGAGCTCGCCGCCGGCGGCGAGCCCCGACGCATCACCGACCCGGCCGCCGTCCGGGGGCGCTTCGAAGCCCGCTGGGTCCGCTTCAACGTGCTGCGCGCCCTGCTCTGCACCGCCGCCGTCGCCTGCCTCGCCTGGGCGCTGATCCTGCACGGCCAGGCCTGACCCGCGCCCGGCCGGACCCCCGGATACACCTTCGAACTCCCGCGTGCCTCGTGGGAGTTCGAAGTCGTATCCGGGGGCTATGGCCCGTCCGGCGGATCTTGCCCCGGACAGGGCCTAGCCGCAGAGGGTCCCGAAGGTGTACCCGCGTGACTTGAGGGTGGAGAGGATCGTCGGAAGTGCGGCGGCGGTCTGGCTGCGGTCTCCGCCGCCGTCGTGCAGCAGGATCACCGAGCCCGGGCGGACGTTCTTCAGCACCCGGGACTGGATGGCCGCCGTTCCCGGCCGGGACCAGTCGGTCGGGTCAACCGACCACAGCACGACCTGCTTGCCGAGCGCCGCCGCCCGCGAGCGCACCGCGCCGTCGACCGAACCGTAGGGCGGGCGCAGGCAGCTCGGGGTGCGGCCGGTCTGGGCGCGGATCGCCTTGTCCGTGTTCGCCACCTGGGCGTTGACGGCGGAGGCCGAGAGCCGGCGCAGGTCCGGGTGCGACCAGGAGTGGTTCTGCACGCTGTGGCCCGCCCGGGCGACCTGCCCGGTGAGCGCCGGATGGGCGGCGACGTTCTGCCCGACCTCGAAGAACGTCGCACGCACGCCGTAGCGGGCGAGGATCCCGAGGATCTTCGGCGTGTACGTGGGGCTGGGGCCGTCGTCGAAGGTGAGGTAGACGACCTTTCCTCCCTTGTCGGCCTTGGCGCCCGCCGCCTCGGCGGGTGCGGCCGGCACCGCGACCGCCGCTCCCGCCACCAGGGCGACGGCGAGTGCGCCGATCGCGGTCCGAATCCGCCCAACCGCCCTGCGCCTGCCGGAATGTACGGCCATGCCTGCCCCCTGCCCCTGGTGCCGGAACCGCCCTGTACCGACCAGTCTGCGCCGAACGGCGCCGTCGCCGCGACCGGCCGGGGGTGAATTCGGCCAGCTGCCCGGCGGGTTGACCAGCCGCGGAAACAGGGCCGGGAACAGGGCCAGGCACAGGGCCGGGCATGGCGACCGCCCCCGGTGGGGATCCACCAGGGGCGTCAACCCCGTTGCGGGGCCCGGCCGTTCAGCGCGAGGCGCGGCCGTGCAGGACCAGCGCCCGGGTCAGGGCCGCCAGGCCGCCCGTGCAGAGCAGCGTGCGGAGCATGTTGGTGGCCACCCAGGTGCCCTCGAACTTGGCGCGCACGCCCGCGAAGTCGGTGATCTGGGACGGGTCGCCGGCCTGCGCCAGCTGGTTGTTAAGCGGGATGTTGACGCCCATGGTGACCATCAGGGCCACCACGTAGAGCACCGTCGCCCCGGCGGCCCACAGCGCCGCCTGCCGCCGCCCGGCCTTGTGCTGGAGCCAGGCCGCCACGCCCGTCGCCACGAAGGCTCCGACGAAGACCAGGCCGAACATGCCGTTCTCGATCGACTTGTTGATGTGCTGCATCGCCGTCACGTACGTCCGGTCGTCGCCCGCCGCGAGGCCCGGCATCACGGACACGTCGAAGGCGAAGAACAGGCCCGCCATCAGGCCCATCGCGATGGTGGCGCCCGCCAGGACGGGCCCGGCGGCCTTGCTCCGTGCGGCGGGGGCCGCCGAGGCGCCCGGCGCGAGGCCGCCGAAGGAGGATGGAGCGGAGTAGGAAGCTGGAGTCGCGGTCTGGTTCGAGCGCATCGGTAATCCTTCGATTTCTCCCCGGCCCCCGCCCAGCGCGGGGGCCACCACGGTGCCCGGGCACCGGCTTCCGTACCGCTCCCGGGTTCGACCCGGATGGACGGTCAGGAAGTCGGCGAGGCCCGGCACCGACGATCAACGAAACTGACTGGCCTGCGAGTTGTGCGGAGCGGTGGGCGGCTCACACGTCCCAGACCCCGGACGCGGCGGCCTCGCGGGCGAAGTCGGCGAAGTCCCGCGGCTCACGCCCCAACGCCCGCCGCACCCCGTCCCCCAACGAAGCGTTACGACCGTCCAGGATCACCGAGAACAGCTCCGCGAAATCCCCCGGCAGACCCGCCTCCTCCAACACCCCCCGGTACGCCGCCTCCGACACCGCCTCGAACCGCACCTCACGACCCGTCGCCCGCGACAACTCCACCGCCACCTCCGCGAACGACAGCAACCGCGGCCCCGTCAACTCGTACACCTCCCCCGCATGCCCCGCCTGCGTCAACGCCGCCACCGCCACCTCCGCGATGTCCTCCGCATCCACGAACGGCTCCACCGCACCCCCCACCGGCAACGCCAACTCCCCCGCCAGCA
>NZ_JBIVJF010000028.1:0-91126 GCF_044750105.1 Kitasatospora sp. NPDC088861 | reverse complement strand
GGTACTGCAGGGGGGACCCTGTGGGAGAGTAGGACGCCGCCGAACAATCATTCACAGAGAACCCCCATCCGGGAAACCGGATGGGGGTTCTCTGCGTTGTGATTCACTCGTCCTGGAGTTCCTCGTCCTCTTCCCACGGCCGCGATTGTGCCTGGGCTGATGCCCGGCCATCGGGTTGAGGTGGTACCGCCGCCGTTCCCCACGCCGGCCGGGTCAGCCAGGCGTCCCTGTCGTTGGTGAGCCGGGCGATGCCCGTCCCGTCCGGCCGCATGGTGTAGAGGTCGGCCTCGGAGCCGGCGGGGGCCTCGGCGAACACGATGGACTTGCCGTCGGGCGCGTAGGACGCGGTGCCGTAGAAGACGTTGGATGGGGCGGGGGTCAGCGCGCCGATGGCGGTGCCGTCGGGGTGGACGGTGTAGATGCCGCCGCCGGGGGCGTCGGTGCGGCCGGCCGGGTAGGTGGTGAAGAGGATCTGGGTGCCGTCGGGGGACCAGTTGGCGCGGTCTCCGGCGCGCAGTTCCCAGGGGGTGAGCTGCCGCAACCCGGTGCCGTCCGCGGCGACGACGTAGATGGCGCGGCTGTTGGCGGGCTGACCGGTGGCACCGGTGCGGTACTCGAAGGTGAGCTGCTTGCCGTCGGGGGACCAACTGGGGTTGCTGACCTGCCCGGAGTACGGCTTGTCGTTGGTGAGGAAGGTGAGCCGCTGGACGTCGGTGCCGTCGGGGCTCATCAGGTAGAGGTCCGAGTACTGGATCTGGTTTCTGTCGGCCGGGTCGAGGGCGCCCCAGGAGCGGCTGAAGGCGAGTTGCTTGCCGTCGGGTGAGTAGGCGGGGGCGCGTTCGTCCTCGTTGGTGCAGTCGGCGGTGCCGGTCTCGCAGAGCTGGTCGATCTGGTGGGCGCCGTCGCCGTTGGTGGAGACCGTCCAGAGGCGGGCGGCGCCGCTTCGTGGGTCGGTCCGGTCGAAGGTGATCGTGCTGCCGTCCGGGGACCAGTCGGGGCGGTCGTCGCGGGTGCGGTCGGGCGGCTGGGTGACCTGGTGCCAACCGGTGCCGTCGGGTGCGAGGGTGACGATGGCGCTGGTGGTGCGGGCGGTGTTGAGGAAGACCCCGCCGACGATCAGACCGTTGTGTGCGGTGGCCGCAGGCGTTCCGGCGGCGGCGCCGACCACGCCGGGGCTCGCGGCGGCGGTCGTCGACTCGGCTGCGGTGGAGGGGGCGTCCGCCTGGATCTCGGACAGGGGGATCTCACCGGGTTCGGCGCCGCACCCGGTCAGCAGGGCGCTCAGCAGCAGAAGGCCCGCACCGGCGCTGGCGCGGGTGCGGGCCTCGGGTGTGGACCTGGGGGACTGCCGTGTGCGGGTCATCCGTGTCATATCCGCTCCGACCTTTCCGACCTCTCCGGCGTTCGCTCCGTCTCCGATGCAGGACGAAGGCCCCTCAAAGGGGCTGTCACTGTGTCAGACGGGGAGCGTCGGCGACCGGGCGACACGCGACGCCTGGCGTTCGGTCGGTCACACGGAGTAGAAGGTCTCGGGAGGGCGGCGCGGGGTGGAACCGGGGCGGGGCTGGTCAGCCCCGGGCGGCGCGGCGCTCGGCCTTGGCGAGGGCCTCCGCCTCGTCCTCGGCCTCGGCGACCTCCAGGGTGGGCGCGGTGCCGTCGAGGTGGGTGGGCAGCCACCAGGTGTCGTCCGGGCCGGAGGGCTTGCCGGGGTACTCGCGCTGGGCCTGGTCGAGCATCTCGCTCATGGCCGCGCGCAGCCGCCTGGTGACCATGACGGGCTTGTCGTTCGGGCCGAGGTGAATCGGTTCGCCGATCATGATGGTGACGGGGACGTGGCGCTTGGTCAGGGTCTTCGGACGGCCCTTGGTCCAGAGCTGCTGGGTGCCCCAGAGGATGACGGGCAGCAGCGGGGTGCCGGAGTCGGCGGCCATCCGGGCGGCGCCGGTCTTGAACTTCTTCAGCATGAACGAGCGGCTGATGGTCGCTTCGGGGAACACCCCGACGACCTCGCCGGCCTTGAGGGCGCGCACGGCGGCCTCGTACGCGGGCTGCCCGTCGGTGCGGTCGACCGGGATGTGCTTCATGCCGCGCATCAGCGGGCCGGAGACCCGGTGCTTGAAGACGTCGTCCTTGGCCATGAAGCGGGTCTTGCGCTTGCCGCCGCGGTAGGCGCCGAGGCCGGCGAAGAGGAAGTCCAGGTAGCTGATGTGATTGCTGACCAGTACGGCTCCGCCCCTGGCGGGGATGTTCTCGGCGCCTACGATCTTGATCCGCACGTCGAGCGCACGGAAGGCGGTGAGTGCGGCGCCGATCACCGGCGGGTACACGAACTCTGCCACGGTCAGTCCTGACTTCCACGGGCCGGAGCCCGGTACGGCGGGTACCCGCGTCGCTGAGCGGGGCCGACCGGAGCGCGGCACGCCGCGGCGGTCACGGGTGATTCACGGAGATGATCCCCCGAACGAGTGCCTGCTGTCACCTGAGCCGTGCGGTCAAGCGGATATTCGCGGTGTGATCTCCGTGATGAGTTCGGGTGGGAACTTTTCCCTCCCCGGCGACCTGGAGGCCCGGTCCGTCCCGGAGGCCCAGGGGGCCCAAGGGGTGGCTAGGCTCCGGCGCCGAGGCGCCCCTGGGCGCGGCGGACGAAGGGGTAGACCTCACGGCCGAGGCAGTAACCGAACGCGGCGTTGAGGAAGGCCGCCGCCAGGGCGAAGGCCGTGGCCAGTAGGCCGAGCCAGGCCACCCCGGTGAGGAAGCCGAGGGCGCCGACGGCGGCGAACACCAGGCCGACTCCCTGCGCGAAGCGGGGTGGCCGCTCGTCCTCGGTCTCGGAGGGCGGGGCCAGTCGGGGGAGGAGGAAGGTCTGGTAGAGCCAGCCGTAGGGGGAGAGCCGCAGGCCGCCGAACGCGCCGAGTGCGAAGACGAGGGCCTGGACGGCCAGCAGCACGTCGCTGCCGGTGATGAGGGCGGCGGCCAGCACGACCGAGGTGAGCGCGGCGGCGAAGCGGGGACCGCGGGGGTCGATCTGCACGAGGGCTCCGGGAGGGTCGCGACGGGCGGCGGCGGGGCGCGTCAGCGACAGCGGGTGGTGGTGGCCCGGCCCAGGTCGACGACGCGGCGGGAGGTCAGCAACGGCGGTGCGGTGCGGTCGGATTCCACCCGGCGATCGTACGCGGGCCCGGCCCGGTGGTCGACCTCCCTTTCGAGGTCCGGGGCCGCTGCCGCAGACTGGGGACGGCCGGTTGGTGGTGTGCGTCGTCGTGTCGGCGCCGGCGACCACCTTCGGGCTGCTACGGGCACGGCACGACGGGAGGCTGAGGGTGCGCACCAACGGCGGGGCGGTACGGCTGTCGGAGGCGGAGCTGGGCGGGGCGCTCGGCGAGCGGGCGACGCTGGTTCAGTTCTCGACGGCGTTCTGTCAGCCGTGCCGGGCCACCCGCCGGGTGCTCGCGGAGGTGGCCGGCATGGTCGACGGGGTGGCGCACGTCGAGGTGGACGCCGAGGAGCGGCTGGAGCTGGCTCGGCGGCTGGAGATCCTGCGGACGCCGACCGTCCTGGTGCTGGACGGGGGCGGCCGGGTGGTGCGCCGGGCGGCCGGACTGCCGCGCAAGGTGGATGTGATCGCGGCGCTCGGCGAGGCGGTGTGAGCCAGGGCCCCGGCGATCCTGCGGCGGATATGCAGTCCGATCAGGTGGTGTCGGGGCTGCCCTGGGGCAGGATGGGCGCAGACGGAAGTGCAGCCGCCCGGCCTAAGCTACTGGCCAGTAGTGACCACTGGACTACTGCCGAGTATGCTGCCAGGAAGTTCCGGACCGGCACGGGAACCCGCTGCCCGGAGCGGGCGCGCACCGTGTTCGCGCCCCGCTTGCACAGCCGCAGCCGCCGGACGAGACCAGTACAGGAGACAGGCCGTGAGCTTGAGGATCGTTGTCTGTGTGAAGTACGTGCCGGACGCGACGGGTGACCGTCGGTTCGCGGACGACCACACCACCGACCGGGAGGGTGTGGACGGCCTTCTGTCGGAGCTCGACGAGTACGGCGTGGAGCAGGCGCTGCGGATCGCGGCGGCGAACGAGGGTGCCGAGGTGACGGTGCTGACGGTCGGGCCGGACGACGCGAAGGACGCGCTGCGCAAGGCGTTGTCGATGGGTGCGGACAAGGCCGTGCACGTGAACGACGAGGACATCCACGGTTCGGATGTGATCGGGACGTCGGCGGTGCTGGCGAAGGCGCTGGAGAAGACCGGGTTCGACCTGGTGATCGGTGGGATGGCGTCGACGGACGGTTCGATGGGTGTGCTGCCGGCGCTGCTGGCGGAGCGCCTCGGTGTGGCGCAGGTGACGCTGCTGTCGGAGGTGTCGGTCGAGGGCGGTGTGGTGCGGGGTCGTCGTGACGGTGACGCGGCGACGGAGCTGGTGGAGGCGGCGCTGCCGGCGGTGGTGTCGGTGACGGACCAGTCGGGTGAGGCCCGGTACCCGTCGTTCAAGGGGATCATGGCGGCGAAGAAGAAGCCGGTCCAGTCGCTGGATCTGGACGATCTGGGCATCGAGGCGGACGAGGTCGGTCTGGCGGGTGCGTGGACGGCGGTGGAGTCGGTGGCGGCGCGTCCGGCGCGGACCGCGGGCACGGTCGTCAAGGACGAGGGCGAGGGCGGCAGGCAGCTCGCCGGCTTCCTCGCCGACCAGAAGTTCATCTAGTCCCCCCGTTCGCGCATCCAACGATCGATCAGGAGCAACGAATCATGGCTGAGATCCTGGTTCTGGTGGACCACGCCGACGGTGCGGTCCGCAAGCCGGCCCTCGAACTGCTGACCCTGGCCCGCCGGATCGGCGAGCCGTCCGCGGTCGTGCTGGGCGCCGGTGCCGCCGCCGCCGACCTCGCGGCCAAGGCCGCCGAGTACGGCGCGGCCAAGGTGTACGTCGCCGACGGCGCGGAGTTCACCGACCAGCTGGTCGTCCCGAAGGTGGACGCCCTCACCCAGATCGCCAAGGCCAACGACGCCGCCGCCGTCCTGGTCACCTCCTCCGGCGAGGGCAAGGAGATCGCCGCCCGCGTCGCACTGCGGCTGGGCTCCGGCATCATCACCGACGCCATCGACCTGGAGGCCGGTGAGGGTGGCCCGGTCGCCACCCAGTCGGTGTTCGCCGCGTCCTTCCAGGTGAAGTCGAAGGTGACGAAGGGCGTGCCGGTCATCACCGTCAAGCCGAACGCGGTGGCCCCCGAGGCCGTTGCGGGCGCGGGCGCGGTGGAGAACGTGGCGGTGGAGTTCACCGGCAACGCGGCCAAGGTCACCTCGCGCACCCCGCGGGTCTCGACCGGCCGTCCGGAGCTGACCGAGGCCGCGATCGTGGTCTCGGGCGGCCGTGGCGTCGGCGAGGCGGCCGGCTTCGGCGTCGTCGAGGAACTCGCTGACGCGCTGGGCGCGGCCGTCGGCGCCTCGCGTGCCGCCGTCGACGCGGGCTGGTACCCGCACAGCAACCAGGTCGGCCAGACCGGCAAGCAGGTCTCGCCGCAGCTGTACATCGCGGCTGGCATCTCCGGTGCCATCCAGCACCGGGCGGGCATGCAGACCTCGAAGACCATCGTGGCCGTCAACAAGGACCCGGAGGCCCCGATCTTCGAGCTGGTCGACTACGGCGTGGTCGGCGACCTGTTCGCCGTGCTGCCGCAGCTGACCGCCGAGGTGAAGGCCCGCAAGGGCTGATCCCCGCACACGGCAGTGGGAGGGCGTGGCACCGGGTACCCGGTGCCACGCCCTCCGGCGTTTCCGGCACAGGTCGGTACAAGCCAGGTGGGCGGCGGCTGGTGACCGCTGCCCACGGACGGTCCGGGTGCGGCCCGTAGAGTCGGCGCGACAGCGTGAGACGAGGGCGAGGACGGAAGCATGGCACTGCTGACCGCACTTCAGGGCGACTACGGGGACGCGGC
The DNA here is from genome assembly GCF_044750105.1 of Kitasatospora sp. NPDC088861. Classification (NCBI taxonomy): domain Bacteria; kingdom Bacillati; phylum Actinomycetota; class Actinomycetes; order Kitasatosporales; family Streptomycetaceae; genus Kitasatospora; species Kitasatospora sp. NPDC088861. The sequence continues at coordinate 85,198 of NZ_JBIVJF010000028.1, read as the reverse complement.
GGACGCGCTGCGGATCGACGGGCGGGCGCTGTCCCGCGAGGAACTGCTGGGCGCGGCGACCGCCGTCGCCGACCGGGTGGCCGGTGCGCCCGCGCTCGCCGTGCTCGCCCGGCCCGCCGTCGAGACGGTCGTCGCCGTGGTCGGCGGCTTGCTGGCGGGCGTGCCCGTGGTGCCGCTGCCGCCCGACTCCGGGCCCAAGGAGCGCGAGCACATCCTGCGCGACTCGGGTGCGGTGCTGCTCGCGCACGCCGTGGGCGACGCGGTGCCGGGTGAGGTGGAGGGGGTGCCGGTCGACCCGGCGGACCGCGCCGCCACCACGTTCGCCGAGCCCGCGCCGGACGCCACCGGCTTCGTCCTCTACACCTCCGGCACCACCGGGGCGCCCAAGGGAGCCGTGATCCGGCGCCAGGCGATCGCCGCCGACCTGGACGCGCTCGCCGCGGCCTGGCAGTGGACCGCCGAGGACACCCTCGTCCACGGCCTGCCGCTGTTCCACGTCCACGGACTGATCCTCGGCGTCCTCGGCGCCCTGCGGACCGGCAGCCGGCTCGTGCACACCGGGCGGCCCACCCCGGAGGGGTACGCGGCCGCGAGCGGCAGCCTGTACTTCGGGGTGCCGACCGTCTGGTCCCGGGTGGCGGCCGACCCCGGGGCGGCGGGTCGGCTGGCCTCGGCCCGGCTGCTGGTCTCCGGCAGCGCGCCGCTGCCGGTACCGGTGTTCGAGAAGCTGGCCGCGCTCACCGGGCACGCCCCGATCGAGCGCTACGGGATGACCGAGTCGCTGATCACCGTCAGCACCCGGGCGGACGGCGAGCGCCGGCCCGGCAGCGTCGGCCTGCCGCTGGACGGGGTGCGCACCCGGCTGGTCGGCGAGGACGGCGCTCCGGTGCCCTCCGACGGGGAGAGCGTCGGAGAGTTGCAGGTCGCCGGGCCGACCCTGTTCAGCGGGTACCTCAACCGGCCCGACGCGGATGCCGAGGCCTGGACGGCTGACGGCTGGTTCCGCACCGGGGACGTCGCCGTGATCGGTGAGGACGGCTTCCACCGGATCGTCGGTCGCGCCTCCGTCGACCTGATCAAGAGCGGCGGCTACCGGATCGGCGCCGGTGAGGTGGAGGCCGCGCTGCGCGACCACCCCGCGGTCGCCGACGCGGCGGTGGTCGGTGCGCCGGATGAGGACCTCGGGCAGGCCGTCGTCGCGTACGTCATCCCGGACGGCGCCGTGACGGGGGAACAGCTGACGGCCTTCGTGGCGGAGCGGCTGTCCGCGCACAAGCGGCCGCGCCGGGTCGTGCTGGTGCCCGAACTGCCCAGGAACGCGCTGGGAAAGGTGCTGAAGAAGCAGCTGCTGGCGGAGTCGGACCAGCAGGGGTGAGGGGGCGTCGGGCAAGCAGCCCGATGACTGGCCTTCACCCTGATACCCCGTCGGTGCTCACCGGCCGTGAACCCTTCCATTGGCTCACTCCACTGCGCGCCGTGAGCGGACGCGTGCCTACCGTGACACGCAGGCAGAACTGAATCCCCGCCCGGCATGCCGCGGCTCCCGGTCGCACGACCGGAGGCCGTGGCATGCCGGGCGGGGTCTGCCGAGCCGTGCGTGCCGTCTCACCGGGACGTGCGTGTCCGTAGCCGATTCCGCAGCCGCCCCCGTGGCGGCAGTTCGCAGCAGTGAGGGAAGACAGCAGGATGACCACCGTCAACACCGGCGCGCCGGGTGCCGCCGACGAACCGACCGGGCAGCACGCTGCCACCACCGTCGACCAGCGGGCGGCCACCGTCAGCCCCGTCAGCCCCGTCCGTCCCTCGCGGGCCGCGCGGGTGCGTCGGGGGATAGGCATGGTGGCCGTGATCGTGGCCGGTGCGGGTGTGATCGGCGTCGGCCCCGGCGTCAGCCCCGCCGCCGCCGCCGAGTCGGCACCGGCGCACGCTGGGTGGGACGGCTCGCGGTACTGGTTCAAGAACAGTCAGGGGCAGTGGCGCTGGACCACGCACTACGACGTGTACGTGGCGCGGACGGGGGGCGGATCCTCCTCCGCAGCGAAGGCCCCGTCGACGGGCGCGAAGTCGAGCGGGGGGATCAAGCAGGGCTGGGACGGGTCGCGGTACTGGTTCAAGAACAGCAAGGGGGAGTGGCGCTGGACCACGCACTACGACGTGTACGTGGCGCGGACGGGGGACGGGTCCCCGTCGTCGTCCGGGTCGTCCGGATCGTCCTCGTCGGGCTCGGCCGCCGGCGCGGTGGCGGGGGACCAGGGCGTCGAGTCCGCCGTGCAGTTCGCGCTGAGCCAACTGGGCAAGCCGTTCCGGACCGCGGGCAACGGGCCGGACGGGTACGACTGCTCGGGCCTCGTGCAGCAGGCCTTCCGACGCGGCGGGGTGAACCTGCCGCGGGTGGCCAACGACCAGTACGCGGCGACCACGCCCATCAGCGCCGGCCAGCTGCGCCGGGGCGACCTGCTGTTCTGGTCCCCCAACGGCACCAAACGGGGCATCCAGCACGTGGCGATCTACCTGGGCAACAACCAGTACGTCGAGGCGGCGCGGCCGGGCACGCTGATCCGGATCTCGGGGATCAGCAGCGGCTACTACCCGTCGTACATGGGGCGGCCGTAGACCGAGTGCTGCTAGGCACGTGAGCCGGGGCGTTCGGGAGTTGTGGCCCGGGCGCCCCCACCGGGGGTGAGCCCGGCCCGCCCAGGCCCGTCGGGAAGCGGCTGGTCAGAGGTCGGTCGGGCGGGGGAGGGCGCCACGCGCGCCCAGGGCGGTGACGGCGAAGGCGCCGGCGGCCACGGCGGTGGCGGCCGCGGCGGGGAGGGAGGCGCCGCGGGCGAGTCCGGCGGCGAGGGCGCCGCAGAAGACGTCGCCGGCACCGGTGGTGTCGACGACCTGGACGGCGGGGGCGGGCAGTCGGGCCGACCGTCCCTCGGTGGCGACCAGCGCGCCCTCGCCGCCGAGGGTGAGTACGACGCCGTCGGCGCGGCGGGCGAGGGCCCGGGCGGCCTCCTCGACGGTGGGGGCACCGGTCAGCTGGCGGGCCTCGACGGCGTTGGCGACGACCAGGGGGTGGCGCCCGGTCGGACCGGTGTCGGGGAGCGAGCCGGCCGGGGCGGCGTTGTGCACCCAGTGGGTGCCGTCGGCCGGCAGGGCGGCGGCGGTCGCTCGGATGCACTCCTCGGGGACCTCGCCGCTGGTGAGGAGCACGTCGACGGGGAGCAGGTGCAGGCGGGCGAGTGCGGCGGTGACCTCGGCGGCGGTCAGGTGGGCGTTGGCACCGGGGACGACGACGATGCTGTTCTCGCCGGCGGGGTCGACCATGACGATCGCCTGCCCGGTCGGCGCGTCGGGGTGGGTGAGCACGGAGGCCGTCTCGACTTCCGCGCCGCGCAGGTCGGTGACCGCGGCTGCGCCGTCGGCGTCGTGCCCGACCTTCGCGACCAGGTGGACGGCGGCGCCCATGCGCGCCGCCGCCACCGCCTGGTTCGCGCCCTTGCCGCCGAACCCCTGGGTGGCGGCGGTGGCGAGGACGGTCTCGCCGGGGGCGGGGAGGACGGGGCAGCGGAGGATGCGGTCGGCGTTGATCGAGCCGATGACGATGACGCGGCCGGCTGGGAGCAGCTTCATCGTTCCTCTGTACGTGCTGGGGTGCGCGCGGCGCAAGCGGGCGCCGGGGGGCGCGCGAGGGGCGCGGGGAAGAATATGTCGACCGGTCTACTGAATTATGCAGACCGGTCTAGATATTGCCGGGAGAAATCTGTCGGTCGGTCTACATAGTCGGGTGGAGGGGGTGATGCGAGGTGATCTGGGGTGATGATGGCGCACAGGAAGTCGGACGGGCCGACTTCCTGTGCGCGCAGGGTGTGAGCAGGGTGCAACTTTGATGTAGACCGGTCTACATATTTCTCCCGGAAGGCGGCTGGCCTGGGCACATGCCCCTGTCAAGGGGCGGAGTGGGGCGCAACGGCGGGCGCGGTGGGGAGGTATGGGGAGCGGCGTGGCGCGGGTACCACCACGGGTGGCGCTGGTTCGGCCGACGGGGGCGCTGCCCGGTGCGAACGGCATCGGGGCAAGTCGAGGGCAGGGGACGTTGTGATCGTCTGGGTCAATGGCACATTCGGGGCGGGCAAGACGAGTGCCTGCCGCGAGCTGGTGGAACTGCTGCCCGGGAGCGTGCTCTTCGATCCCGAGCTGGTGGGCTTCGGCCTGCGCCGGATGCTCCCGGCCGACCGGCTGGCGACGGTGTCCGACTTCCAGGACCTGGCGGCCTGGCGCCGGCTCGTCCCCGAGACGGCGGCCGCGCTGCTCAGTGAGGTCGCGGGCCCGCTGGTGGTCCCGATGACCCTGCTCAGGGAGGACTACCGGGACGAGATCTTCGGCGACCTCGCCTCCCACGGCATAGCGGTGCACCACTTCGTCCTGGACCCAGAAGAAACGATCCTGCGTCACCGCATCGCCCACCGCGACGAGTGCCCGGGAGATCCGGAGGCCAGCGAGCGGGTCCGCACGTGGTGCTTCGAGCACGTGGCCCGCTACCGGGCCGCCCGGCGCTGGCTGGTCGAGGACGCCCGGATGCTCGACACCAGCGAGCTCACCCCCCGCGAGACCGCCCACCGGATCGCCGAACTGGTCCGCGTCGGCGCCGCCCGCTGCCCGATCGTCCAGACCCCCGACCCGACCGGGGACACCGTGGCCTCCGCCGTCCTGTTCTTCGACGAACAGGACCGCGTCCTGCTGGTCGACCCCGTCTACAAACCCGACTGGGACTTCCCCGGAGGCGTGGTCGAACGCGGCGAGGCCCCCACCGACGCGGCCCTGCGCGAGACCGCCGAGGAACTGGGCCTGCGGCTCGACCCGACCGGGCTGCGCCTGCTCGCCGTCGACTGGGAGCCGCGCACCGGCCCGCGCCGCGGCGGCCTGCGCCTGATGTACGACGGCGGCCAACTGGACGCCGCCTCCCGCCAGAACCTGCTGCTCCAGGCCGAGGAACTGCGCGACTGGCGCTTCGTCACCCTGGACGAGGCCGCCGACCTGCTGCCCCCGAGCCGCTACCGCCGCCTCGCCGCCGCCCTGGACGCCCGCCGCAGCGGCGAGTTGCGCTACCTGGAGGCGGGCCGCCGGGTCGCGCTCGGCCTGGCCAGCACGGCGGACGCGGCGTAGCCGCCTGGGGTGCCTGACGAGCCCGGGTGCCGGGCCGTCCAGAGGCGGTGGCCGCTGTCCAGAGGCGCTGGCCGTTGGCCCAGGTCGTTGGCTGTTGGCCCAGGTCGTTGGCCGTTGGCCCAGGCCGTTGGCCGATGGCTCGGCAGGGGCGGGAGGATGGGGGCATGCCGTTCACACTGAGCCACCCCGCCGCCGTCCTGCCCCTGCTGCGCGCCGCCGGGGAGCGCGGGCCGCTGGTCGCCTCGGCGCTGGTCGCCGGATCGATGGCGCCCGACGTCCCGTTCTTCGCCGAGTCGCTGCTGCCCGGGGTGTACGGCCACGGCGGTCTGACGCACCGCTGGTGGGCCGTGCCGACGCTGGACGTGGCGATCGCGGGCGCGCTGGTGGCCGGCTGGCACGGCCTGCTGCGCGCGCCGCTGGTGGCGCTGCTGCCCGACCGGTGGGCGGGCGCGGCCGAGGCACTGACGGTCCGGCGGCCCGCCGGAGCCGGGGCGGGTGCGGGGGCGGCGTGGTTCGCGGCGTCGGCGGCGATCGGTGCGGCCACCCACGTCGGCTGGGACGCGTTCACCCACGAAGGCCGGCTGGGTGTCCGGCTGCTGCCGGTGCTGGACCGGGAGGTGGCCGCGGTTCCGCTCTACTCGGCGCTGCAGTACGGCAGTTCGGCGCTGGCCCTGGCCGCGATGGCGGGCTGGGCGGTGCGGGCGGCGCGGGGCGTGGAGCCGGTCCGCCCGGCCGTGGCACTCGCTCCCCGGGCGCGCCGCGCCGCCGTCGCGGCCCTGGGCGCGGCGACGGCGGTCGGAGTGCTGCACCGGCTGGTCCCGCTGCGGCGGAACCTGATCCCGGAGTTCTGCTTCGGCGCCGGGGCCGGGCTCGCGGTGGGGGCGGTCGGTTACGCGGTGGTGGCGGGTGCCGCCCGCAGGTTCCGGGGCGGGCGGCCGGTGCCGGAGACCGCCGACGGCGGCCCCCGGACCAACGTGCGTCAGACCGAGCGCAGTTCGGCGTAGCGGCGGAGGAACAGGGCCTCGGAGAGGGCCATCCGCTCCAGCTCCTGCGGGTCGACGCTCTCGTTGACCGCGTGGATCTGGGTGGTCGGCTCCTCGACGCCGATCAGCACGATCTCGGCCTTCGGGTAGAGCGAGCGCAGCGTGTTGCAGAGCGGGATCGAGCCGCCCTCGCCGGAGGCGACCATCTCGGTGCCGAAGGCCTCGGCCATGGCCTCGCCCATCGCCTCGTACGCCGGGCCGGTGGTGTCGGCGTTGAACGGGGCACCGGTGCCCTGGCGTTCGACGGTCAGACGGGCGCCGAGCGGGACCTGCGCCTCCAGGTGGGCGACCAGCGCGTCCTGGGCGGCGGTCGGGTCGCTGCCCGGCGGGACGCGCAGGCTGACCAGGGCCTTGGCGGCGGCCTGGACGGAGGAGGTGGCGCCGATCACCGGCGGGGCGTCGATGCCGAGGACGGTGATCGCGGGGCGGGCCCACAGGCGGTCGGCGATGGTGCCGGTGCCGGTCAGGGCGACGCCGTCGAGCACCTTGGCGTCGGAGCGGAACTGCGCCTCCGAGTACTGGACACCGCTCCAGGTCTGGCCGCCGGTCAGTCCGGCCACCGCGACGTCGCCGTGCTCGTCGTGCAGCGAGGCGAGCATCCGGACCAGCGACTGCAGCGCGTCCGGGGCGGCGCCGCCGAAGGCGCCGGAGTGCAGGTTGCCGGCCAGGGTGGTGACCGCGACCTCGACGACCGTCATGCCGCGCAGCGAGGCGGTCACGGTGGGCAGGCCGGGGGCGAAGTTGCCGGTGTCGCCGATGATGATGGCGTCGGCGGCGAGCAGTTCGGGGTGGGCCTCGGCATAGCGTTCCAGGCCGCCGGTGCCCTGCTCCTCCGAGCCCTCGACGATGATCTTCAGGCCGACAGGGTAGCCGTCGCCGTACACCTGCCGCAGGGCTCGCAGGGCGGTCAGGTGCATCAGGATATTGCCCTTGCAGTCGGCGGCGCCGCGCCCGTACCAGCGGCCGTCACGCTCGGTCAGCTCGAAGGCGGGGCTGAGCCAGGCGCTCTCGTCGAGCGGGGGCTGGACGTCGTAGTGCGAGTAGAGCAGCACGGTCGGCGCGCCCTGGGGGCCGGGCAGTTCGGCGTAGACGGACTGGGTGCCGTCCGGGGTGTCCAGCAGCTGGACGTTGGTCAGGCCCTCGGCGGCGAAGGCGTCGGCGACCCAGCGGGCGGCCTTCTCGCACTCCTCGACCGGGAACTGGCGCGGGTCGGCGACCGAGGGGAAGGCGACCAGTTCGGCGAGGTCGGTGCGGGCACGGTCCATCAGGGACCGGACGGCGTCGGCCAGCGGCTGTGACATCGGGGCTCCGAGGGGAAGGCTTCGCCCGAGGGGTGGTGCGGGCGGAGGGGGCGGTTTGGGTACCGCCGATCATAGGCGGACTCGAACAGTCCGATCGGGTGGTTCTGCCCGGCGATCCCGCCCGGCGCACCGTCTGGTGGACCGGCCCGATGGATCGGCCCGGGTTCGATCTGAGTTCGGTCCGGGTTCGATCCGGGTTCGGTCTGGCGTTCGGGGCGGCGCGGCCAGCGGCGGGCTCGGCGGACGCATAGGATTGCTCGACGTGACTGACTCCGGAAGCTTCGATTCCCGCAGCCCACTCGACACCGAGGTCTCGCCGCCCGACGCCGAGGTACCCGGACGGCCGTCAGGCCGGTCGTCAGGTCAGCCGTCAGGCGAGGCGTCCGAGGGGGCGCCCGAGACGGTGTCCGAGACCGGGACGGTGTCCGAGACCGGGACCGAGACGGTGTTCGAAGCCGCGACCGAGGCTGGGACAGAGACCGAAGGCGCGACCGAAGCCGAGACCGAGACCGCGCCGAGGGTCGGTCGGTCGGCGCCCGAGCCGCTCGACGGCGTCTGGGACGTGGTGGTGGTCGGCGCCGGACCGGCCGGAGCCTCGGCCGCGCACGCCGCCGCCGTCCAGGGCCGGCGGGTGCTGCTCCTCGACAAGGCCGAGCACCCCCGTTACAAGACCTGTGGCGGCGGCATCATCGGCCCGTCCCGGGACAGCCTGCCGCCCGACTTCCGGCTGCCGTTGCAGGACCGCGTGCACGCCGTCACCTTCGCCTACGACGGGCGGTTCACCCGGACGCGTCGGTCCCGGCGGATGCTGTTCGGCCTGGTCAACCGGGACGAGTTCGACCTGCGCCTGGTGCAGGCGGCCAAGCAGGCCGGGGCGGTGCTGGTCACCGGAGTGACCGTCACCGGCGTCGAGCAGCGTGGCGGCGAGCACCGGACGGCGCTGGTGACGGCCGCCGACGGGCGCACCTTCGAGGCGCGCGCGGTGGTCGGCGCGGACGGCAGCGCGAGCCGGATCGCCCGGCACGTCGGCGTCACCTTCGACCAGATCGACCTCGGCCTGGAGGCGGAGATCCCCGTCCCGCCGCAGGTCGCCGCGGACTGGTCGGGCCGGATCCACCTCGACTGGGGCCCGCTGCGCGGCAGTTACGGCTGGGTGTTCCCGAAGACCGAGTCGAGCAGTCTGACCGTCGGCGTCATTTCGGCGCGCGGCGACGGCGAGCGGACCAAGCAGTATCTCGCCGACTACATCCGGCGGTTGGGGCTGTCCGGCTTCACCCCGAGCGTGGAGTCCGGGCACCTGACCCGCTGCCGGGCCGAGGACTCGCCGCTCTCCCGCGGCCGGGTGCTGGTTGCCGGGGACGCGGCCGGACTGCTGGAGCCGTGGACCCGCGAGGGCATCTCCTACGCGCTGCGCTCGGGCCGGCTGGCCGGCGAGTGGGCGGTGAAGGTCGCGGAGGCGGGCAAGGCGGCGGACGTGCGGCGCGAGGCGTTGAACTACGCGTTCGCCATCAAGGCCGGGCTGGGCGTGGAGATGCGCGCCGGCAAGCAGCTGCTGGGCGCCTTCGAGCGGCGCCCGTACCTGTTCCACGCGGCGGTCTGCCTGGTGGCGCCGGCCTGGCGGGCCTTCGCCCGGACCACCCAGGGGCACACCTCCTTCGCGCAGGTGCTCCGGCAGTACCGGGCGGCCAGGAAGCTGGCGGCGATGGCGTCCCGGTGACGGGAGGCGCATTCGGCCTTGGAGGCCCGTCAGGCCCGTCAGGCCCGTCAGGCCCGTCAGGCCCGTCAGGTACGTGAGGCGCTTGAGGCGCTTGAGGCACCTGAGGCGCGGGCCGGCGCTCCGTCGTTCTCGGAGCGCCGGCCCTTGCTGCCCTACCGGCCCAACGGGCCATGCCCTCCGGCTATTTGAGACCGGAGTCGAGTGCGTTGATGAGCGTGCCGGAGGGGGTGTCGCCGGACATCTCCCAGATCATGCCGCCGAGCAGGTTCTTCGACTTGAGGTAGGCCGTCTTCTGGGTGATCGACCAGGCGTCGTCGAAGGTCCACCACTGGCCGCCGGCTCCGGTGTAGCCGTACGTCGCAATGGACTTGGGGTCGTGGTACACGGTCAGGTTGGGGACGCCGGTGATGAGGTTGTTGTAGCCGCGGGTGCCGGCCTCCTCGCTGAACTGGCCCGGGGCCGCGCCGTTCGCGGACTGCCACAAGCCGGAGGCGCCGCCGTCCGCCACGCCCTGCCAGCCGCGCCCGTAGAACGGGAAGCCGATGGTGAGTTTGCGCGGGTTGACCCCGGCGCCGAGGTAGGTCTGGACCGCCGCGTCCACGCTGAAGTGGAAGTTGTACGGGTCGTTCGGGTCGGCGTAGAGGTTGGCCTGGGGGCCGGTGCGGTTGGGCTCCCAGGAGTTGTCGCTGCCGGAGCCGTGGAAGTCGTAGCCCTGGACGTTGGCGATGTCCAGCGAGCTGAAGATCTTCGTGAGGTCCCAGCCCGCGGCGACCTTCGCCGGGTCGGCCGGGGTGAAGGCGGTGAGCAGCTTGTGGGATCCGCCCAACGCGTCGAGCTGCTTGCGGAATTCGGCCAGCAGCAGGGTCAGGTTGCCCTTGTCGTTGGCGCTCCAGTGGTTGCCCGCGTGGCCGTCGGCGGAGCCGGGCCACTCCCAGTCGAGGTCGATGCCGTCGAAGATCCCGGCCGCCACGCCGTCGCCGCCGGCGCCGTTGTAGACCGGCAGGTTGCCCTTGATCCACACGTCGAGGCAGGACTTGACGAACTTCTGGCGGGACGCGTCGGTGGCGGCGACGTCCGAGAAGTACTTGGAGTACGTCCAGCCGCCGAGTGAGACGACCACCTTCAGGTTCGGGTACTTGGCCTTCAGCTTCTTCAACTGGTTGAGGTTGCCGCGGAGTTTGCCCCAGCCGTCGTCGGCCACGCCGTCCACCGACTGGTCGGCGCTCATCGGGCGGGCGTAGTCGGCGTCGGCGTCACCGGCGCCGGTGCCCTGGTCCGGGTCCTGCGGGTTGGCGGTGGTGCCCTTGGTGACGCCCGCCAGACAGGTCAGGTTGACCGGATCGATGTTCTCGAAGGCGTAGTTGACGACGTCGAGCTTGGCCGCGCTGCCGGAGGTGTCGAGGTTCTTGACGAAGTACTGGCGGCCGTAGATGCCCCACTGGACGAAGTAGCCGACCCGGGCGTACTTTCCGGCGCCGACCAGGTCCGAGGTGGTGGCGGTGAGCGGGGCGGAGGCGGGAGAGGCGTTGTCGGCGGGGTCGCGGGCCTTCACGGTGAACGTGTAGGTGGTGGACGGGGACAGGCTGCCGACCGTCGCGGTCAGGGTGCTGCCGCTGACCGTCGCCACCAGCGTGCCGCCCTGGTAGACGTCGTACGCGGCGACCCGGACGTTGTCGGTCGCGGCGTTCCACGCGAGCGTGACGTCCGACGAACTGATCGCCGTGGTCCGGAGGTTGGTCGGCGCGGTGGGCGGGACCGGGTCGGTCGACGGGTCGAAGGTGGCGGCGGTGACGGGCGCGCTGAGCGGTCCGGTGTTGCCGCGGCTGTCCTTGGCCCGGACGGACAGCGTGTAGGTGGTGGCCGGGGTGAGCCCGGTGAGCAGGGCGCTGGTGGTGGTGCTGGAGCCGACCACGACGGCGCCGTTGAGCACGTCGTAGGAGGCCACCGGGAAGTCCCCGCCGGTGGCGACCGGCCAGGTCAGGGCGAGCGTGTGCGCGGTGGACTCGGTGACCGCCGGGGTGCCCGGCGCGGACGGTGGGACGTCGGCGGTGCCGTCGCACTTGTCGCCGTTGATGCGGCAGTTGGTGGGGGTGGCGACCGGGCCGTTGCCGACGAACCAGAAGCTGTACGGCTCGGTGGTGCTGTGGGTGTTGACGGTGGCGTTGTAGAACGCGTTGGTCGCGGTGACGTGCCGGCCGTTGACGGTGGCGGTGCCGTTGTAGCTGTTGCCGATGGTGACGCCGGCCGGCAGGTCGAACTCCAGGGTCCAGCCGGTCACGGCGGTGGCGTTGTCGTTGTGGACGATGTAGGTGCCCTGCCACCAGGAGCCGTTGTCGGCGGTGGTGAAGGAGGCGGTGAGTTTTCCGGCGGCGTTCGCCGGGGCGGCCAGCGCGGTGAGCGCGGCGAGGGGCAGGACCAGGACGGAGAGCAGTGCCAGCAGTCTGCTGCGCACGCGCGGGCGCCTGGCCCGGGATCGAGCGGACATGGTTCTCCCTGTGGCTGTGGGGGTTGGACAGGGTGACGTAGAACCGCGGTGCTTGGTGCGTGTGCGATGGGTGCCCGCGCCGTGGGGAGACGGGGCATGGGCACTGTAGGAGGACTGGACCAATGCGTCAACAGGTCTGTACCACTGGGGAGTTGGGGGACCAGCCGCCGTGGTGCGGGCCGGTCGGGGGGAAGACGAGGGCGAACTCCGTCACTGTTCGCCCCCGTCAGCTCGTCCCCGAGCGGGCTGCGCAGGTACAGCACCGAGCGGCCGTGCCGGGCCCGGGTGACCAGGCCGGTGGCGGCGAGGACGGACAGGTGCTGGCTGACCGCGCCGGGGGTGACGCCCAGCCGGTAGGCGAGGTCGGTGGTGGAGGCGGGTTCGGCGAGCAGGGCCAGCAGCCGGGCCTTCGGCGCGCCGACCAGCGCCTCCAGGGCGCGCGGCGGCACCGGCGTCCCCGGGCCGGCCATGCCCGCCTGGCCGCGCGCCGGGTAACTGATCTGCGGCGCACGCTCGTTGCTGATCATCGTGATCGCGCCGCGGGCGAAGAAGGTCGGGATGAGGACGAGGCCGCGGCCGTCCACGGCGGTCTCCGCGTCCCAGTCCGTCCACCGGCGGTTGATCGACAGGACGCCGTCCTCCCAGTGCAGCCGGTGGTCCAGGTCGGCGAAGAGCGCCGCCGCGCCGTGCCGGGAGAGCAGCCGGGCCCGGTAGACCAGGTCGGCGTCCAGGACCGCACGGGCCTGCGGCCACCAGGACGGCGCGAGGCAGACCTCCCAGTACTCCTCCAGCGCATCGGCGATCCGCTGCAACAGCCGTGCCGGGTCGGCCAGTCCGGCGGCGAGCGCGGCGGGCAGGGGCCGCCCGTGCGGCAGGAAGACCTGCTCCAGTTCGGGGCGCAGCTGCTCCGGCGGCAGCGCGCGGACGGTGGCCAGCTCGGTGCGGAAGTCGGCGGCGGGCGAGGCCGGGCGGGGCGTCAGGAAGTCGGGGATCCAGCGGTTCCCGGCGATGAGTGACAGCAGCAGCGTGGAGTCCAGCCGTTCGAAGGCGGGCCGGAGCCGTTCGAAGGCCGGGGTCTGGAGCTGGTAGACGCCGGGGTGGGTCCACATGCGCAGGCTGAGCGAGGCCTCCTGGATCGGGGAGACGGCGAACCAGGTGGTGGCGAGGTCGGCCAGGCCGAGCGTGAAGCGGTGCACGGGGGCGGTCTCCTGCGACGCGGCGCGTGGGCGCCGGGGCTGGGGCGCGTGGGGCGCGTGGTTTTAGCCAGAGCCTAAAGGAGTACCGGACCCGGGCCGCCAGGCGGTGTGATCAGCACATGACCACCACCTCGCCGGCGGAGACGTCCGGACCCGACCCCGCCATGCCCGGAGGCGCCGCCATCACGGCAACCACCGCAACCACCGCAAGCACCGCAAGCACCGCAAGCACCGCAACGATCGCAGACACCGCAACGACCGGAAACGCCGCAACGACCGCAGACCCCGGAGACGTCGCGGACCCAGGAGGCCCCGCAGGCCCGCAGGCCGGCGGCGGGCTCGTCAGCGCCGTGCGACGGCGGCTGCACCCCGACCCGATGGTCCGGCGGCTGGCCGGGCTCACCCTGGTCAACACGATGGGCAGCGGCCTGTCCCTGTCCGTCGCGGTGCTGTTCTTCACCCGGGTGCTCGGTCTGAGCGCCGCCCAGCTGGGGCTCGGGCTGACCGCCGCCGGCCTGTGCGGGGTCGTCGCGAGCGTGCCGGCCGGGCGGGCCGCCGACCGTTGGGGCGCCCGGCCGGTGCTGGTCGTGCTGGTCGCGGCGCAGGCGGTCGGCACCGCCGGGTACACGCTCGCGCACAGCTATCCGGCCTTCGTGGTGCTGGCCTGCGGGGTCGCGGCCGTCGACCGCGGCTCCGCAGCCGTACGGAACGCGCTCTACGCCGAGGTGCTGCCGCCCGACCGCCGGGTGGCGGGCCGGGCCTACCTGCGGGTGGTGACCAACGTGGGCCTCTGCCTGGGTACGGTCGTCGGCGCGATCGCGCTCCAGGTGGACACCAGGCCGGCCTATCTGACGGCGATTCTGGCCGACGCCGCCTCCTTCGTGGTCGTCGCCGCGCTGTTCCACCGTCTCCCCGTCCTCGCGCATGCGGCCCCGGTCGCGCCGCCCGTGGGACCGGAGGCCGACGGGGCCGGTCGGGGCAAGCGGCGCAATCCGGCGCTGCGGGACGGCCCGTTCCTGGTCGTGACGGTGCTGAACGCGGTCCTCGCCCTGCAGTTCGCCGTCCTGGAGGTCGGCGTGCCGCTGTGGATCATCCATGACACCGAGGCGCCCCGGATCACCGTCGCGGGCACCCTGATCGTCAACACCCTGCTGGTGATCGCCCTCCAGGTGCGGGCCACCCGGGGGACGGAGGACCGGTCGACGGCCGCCCGGCTCTGCGGCCGCGGGGGGCTGCTGCTCGCCGCCTCGTGCCTGGTCATCGGCCTCGCGCACGGCCTGCCCGCGATCGTCGCCGCCGTGGTGGTGCTCGGCGGCATCGCGTTGCAGTCGCTGGGCGAGGTGTTCGGCCAGGCCGGCGGCTGGGCGCTCAGCTACGACCTCGCGGGGGAGCGTGACCACGGCGCCTATCAGGGCGTGTACAACGCGGGTTCGGCGGCGGCGATGATGGCCGGTCCTGCGTTGGTCAGCACCGCCGTGATCGGGTTCGGTCTGGCCGGTTGGGTCGTCCTGGGCGCGGTACTGGCGGCGGCAGGCCTGGCGATGGGCCCCGCCGTCCGGTGGGCCGGGCGACGGGGAGGGTACGCCGAGGGCCGGTGACGCGGCCGCTCCCGGACGGGCGCGAGGGCCTCGATCCCGATCGGCACCTCGGGCAGGACTGGCTCTGGCCGAGGGGCGGGTGGGCGTGCCAGAGTCGTCCGGGCGTCGCCCGGGCACCCGGGGCGGCACCGCAGTCCGACCCACCCTCAGCCGGAAGGCAGGCCCCGCCGATGACCAGCGCAGAGCCCCTCGTCCGCGTCACCACCGCCGACGCCGTCACCACGATCACCCTCGACTCGCCGCACAACCGCAACGCACTCTCCACCCGGCTGATGGCCGAACTGCACGCCGGTCTGGCGGTCGCCGCGGCCGACCCGGAGGTCCGGGCCGTGGTGCTCGGGCACACCGGCAAGGTGTTCTGCGCGGGTGCGGACCTGTCGGAGGCGACCGGCGCGGACCCGACGGTCGGCCCGCGCGGCCTGGTCGAGCTGCAGCGGGCGATCGTCGACTGCACCAAGCCGGTGATCGCCGTGATCGACGGGCACGCCCGGGCCGGCGGCCTCGGCCTGATCGGCGCGGCGGACCTCGCCCTCGCCGGGCCGGCCGCGACCTTCGCGTTCACCGAGGTCCGGCTCGGCCTCGCGCCCGCCGTGATCTCGCTGCCGCTGCGCCCCAAGCTGGACCCGCGCGCCGCCTCCCGCTACTACCTCACCGGCGAGGTCTTCGACGCCGCCGAGGCCGCCCGGATCGGCCTGATCACCCGCGCCACCGAGTCCGCCGAGGACACCGGGGTCGCGTTGAAGGGCCTGCTGGACGCGCTGCGCCAGGGCTCCCCGCAGGGGCTGGCGGAGTCCAAGCGGCTGGCCAACACCGAGGTGGTGCGGTCCTTCGAGCGGGACGCGGAGGGGCTGGTGGAGCTGTCGGCGCGGCTGTTCGGGTCGGCGGAGGCGCAGGAGGGGATGCGGGCGTTCCTGGAGAAGCGGCCCGCGCGCTGGGTGCGCTGACCCCGGGCCGCTCCACCCCGGGCCGCTCCACCCCTGGCCGCTCCCAGCGCGCGGCGCGCCGCGAGCTACGTGCGGCGCGGCCTCAGCCGATGACCGCGCTGGTCCGCCAGAGTTCGAGCAGCGCCTCGTCGCCGTCGAGTTCGACCTGCGCGGGCCCGACCGGGAGCCGGTTCCACAGCAGCAGGTACAGGTCGTGGGCGGGGCCGGTGAGGGTGAGGTCGGCCGGTTCGGCGGCGCCGCCCGTGCCGACGGCCGGCGGCTCCTGGGTGATGGTCAGCTGCCAGGAGCCGGGGCCGTCGGTGGTCCGGACCCCGATGGTGCGGGTCCGTTCGCTGCGCAGCCGGGAGCGGCTGCTGGCCACGAAGCCGCTCAGCAGTTCGTCGATGCCGTCGAGGGCGAGGGCGGTGTCCACCCGGGGGCCCTCGGTGCCGGCCGCCGCGTCGGCGTCGGCGCGGTGGACGGCGGTCTCGTGCGCCTGGCGGCGGGCCCAGAACCCGAGCGGGCTGGGCGACGGCAGGAAGGTCCAGCACTCGACGTCGGCCGGGGCCCGGGTGAGCGTGTCCACCAGGGCGGCGTGGCCTTCGCGGAACCAGTCCAGCAGTGCCGCGTCGGACGGCGCCGGCCCGATCACGGCCCGGCTGCCGTCCTCGTCGAGGGGCGCGCGCAGGCCCTGGGAGGGGTAGGCGGCGGCCCAGCGGTGGACGTTCCCGACGTGCCTCAGCAGGTCGTTCAGGTTCCAGTCCGGGCAGGTCGGTACGGGGGCGGCGAGGTCGGTCCGGGCGGCGGCCTCGGCGAGCAGGCTGCCCTCGCGGCGCAGGGCGTCAATGTGTTCGGTGATCTCCATGGGAGGGAGTGTGGCACCGGAGCCCGCCGTCGGTCGCGGTTTTCGGACCCGCCCGGGCGGAGGGCCAGGCCTGGCCGTGGGAGGCCGCAGGCCAGGGCGGGTGCGGGACCGGTGTGATGTTGACCGCCCGGCCGCCGGTCGGACCCTACGGGCCGGTAACGTGAGCTCATGCCGATAACCCGTTCGCTGCTCTCCGCGGTCCGAGCCGGTGGCCGCCGTGCCGCCGGCCGCCTCGTCCACCGGGGCTGGCGCTGGGTACAGCGGACCGGCGCGGTCACCCGGCAGAGCCCGGGCCCGTACCGGTTCGGCGAGTTGGGCGACGGTACGACACTGGCGTTCCCGCTCGGCGCGGTCTTCAACGAGCAGTGGATCACCATCGGGCCGTTCTCGATCATCGGCGAGCGGGTCACCATCAGCGCCGGTTTCCTGCCCGGCCTCGACCTCGGGCCCGAGCCGATTGTGCGGATCGGCGGCGGCTGCGTGATCGGCCGGGACAGCCACATCGTGGGCCACCAGTCGATCGTCCTCGGCGACGACGTGTGGACCGGGCCCGGCGTCTACATCTCCGACCAGGCACACGAGTACCGGTCCACCGACCTGCCGATCGGCAAGCAGTGGCCGCGCAACGAACCGGTGGAGATCGGCGCCGGGAGCTGGATCGGCACCGGCGCGGTGATCCTGCCGGGGGCCCGGATCGGCCGCAACGTGGTGGTCGCGGCGGGCGCGGTGGTGCGCGGCGAGGTGCCCGACCACAGCGTGGTGGCCGGAGCGCCGGCCAAGGTGGTCCGCCGGTGGACGGCCGAGGAGGGCTGGCAGCCGCCGCTGCGCCACGACGCGCCCCAGCCGGTGCCGGACGGCGTGACGGCGGAGCAACTGCGGGCCCTGGTGGGGTGGGACCTGCGGTTGCCGGGGGAGCGGGACTGATGCACCCGCGCCGCCGTCCCGGTGGCGCGGGTGTCGTCGGCCGGACACGCCCTAGCGGACTGCGGGGGCCTGTTCGGCGGCGCGGGCGGCGATGGCGGCGGTGATCCGCAGGACGTCGGCGGGGCGGGCGGGGTCGAGGCCGGTGAGGGCGGCGATCCGGCGCAGCCGGTAGTCGACGGTGTTCGGGTGCAGGTGCAGGGCGCCCGCGGTGTGTCGCCGGTTGAGCCCGCCGGCCAGGTGGGTGCGCAGGGTGGTGAGCAACTCGCCGCCGTCGGCCAGCGGTTCGAGCAGTGCGGCGAGCCGGGAGCGGGCCTGGCTGGGGCGGGTGAGCTGGTATTCGAGCAAGACGTCGTCGAGCCGGTACAGGCCGGGTGGACGGTCGAACGCGCGGGCCACGTCCAGGACTTCGTACGCGAGCGCGGCCGCGCTCGGCACTTCGCCAGGTGCGGCGGCCGCCGCTGCGGCCAGGACGGGGACGCCCCCGGCCCGGGCGGCCGCGGCGACGGTGGCGGCCAGGTGCTGCCACGGGAGCTCGGCGGGCGTGCCGGGTCGCCCGGGCGCTCGCTCCGGCCGGGCCTGCGGGGGCGAGCCGAGCGGGACGAGCGCGAGGCCGCCCGAGGGGGTGAGCGCGGTGATCGCCGACTGCCGCGTCCGGTGGTCGAGTTCGGCGACGAGCCGGCGGAGCTTGCGGCGGCCGGCGATGCCCGGGTCGACGCCGGGGGCGTGCTCGTCGGGGTGGTCGGCGACGGACAGGCACAGGACGGCGTACCGGGGCGGTAGTCGGAGTCCGGCCCGGGCGGCGGCCTCGTCCGCCGGGGCGCCGGCGAGCAGTGCGGTGAGCAGCGACTGCCGGGCGGCTGCGTGCCGGTCGCCGGCCGGGCGGCGTTCGTCGAGGTAGCCGGCGCCGGCGGCGGTGGTGGCCTGGCGGAGCTGGTCGAGCAGCAGCCGGTTGAGGACGAGCAGGTCGGCGGCGTCGCCGTCGCGGGCGTGCCGGGTGACGAACTCCCAGCAGACCTCCAGCCCGAGGTGGTGGGCGAGCAGGACGGCGTCCAGCGGCAGGCCCTCCTCGGCGCGGCGGGCGGCGGCCTCCCGGACGGCGGCGAACTCCTCGTCGGGGGCGGGGAGTCCGGTGCGGACGGCGTGGGCCAGGGCGCGGATCCGGCGCTCGGTGTCGCGGGTGAGTTCGCCGGTGAGCTGTTCGCGGGGCAGGCGGTGGTACACGGGCACGCGGTCCAGCAGTGCGGCGACCACGCTCTCGGCCAACTCGCCTACACCGCCCAGGAGTCGCTGGTCGGCGGGCCGGCCGCCGATCACCGGGACGCGCCAGCCGGGCGTCCGGTCGGCGGTGTGGTCGGGCGCGCGGACGGGTGTGCGGTCGGGCACGCGGCCGGGGGTGGTGGTGGGCGCGGAGTGCGGCTCGGAGCGGGGTGTGGCGTCGGGTGAGCGGCCGGGCGAGGCGGCGGGTGCGTTGTGACCGGTCACAGAGAACACCGTCCAGGTCTGGGGAACGCCCAAGGGCCGGGCCGGAGGGGCGACCGCATGATGGAGCCACTCGGGTTACCTGTTGGTAACAAACTTCCGCCGTGGAGGCAACAGTTGAGAACCCCACTTCTCCGCTTCTCCGCAACTCCCGTGCGCCGCAGGCTCGGCGGGGTCATCGGCGCGACCGTCCTGGCGGGCGCGCTGCTGGCCGGCGCGTCGGCCGCCCCGGCGAGCGCCGCGACGTCCCCCTCCGTCGCGCCCGCCGCCGCCCGCTCCATCACCTCCGCCGCCGCCTCCGCCGAACTGCCGCCCGACGGTGACTCGGTGGCCTCGCCGCCCGGCGCCAACGACTGGAACTGCCGCCCGAGCGCCGCGCACCCCGATCCGGTGGTCCTCGTGCACGGCACCTTCGCCAACCGCTACGAGAACTGGCTCGCCCTCTCCCCGCTGCTGAAGGGCCTCGGGTACTGCGTCTTCGCGCTCGACTACGGCACCATCCCGGGCGTCACCTCCAGCGGCAGCGGCCTGCTGCTGCCGATCGGCGGCCTGGGCCCGGTGCCCGAGTCGGCCGCCCAACTCGGGCGGTTCGTCGACCTGGTGCTGAAGGCGACCGGCGCGGCCAAGGTCGACATCGTCGGGCACTCGCAGGGCGGCATGCTGCCGAACTACTACCTGAAGTTCCTCGGCGGCGCCGCGAAGGTCGGCCGGCTGGTCGGCCTGGCGCCGTCCAACCACGGCACGACGCTCGACGGGATCACCAAGCTCGTGCCGTACTTCCCCGGCGTCGCGGACCTGATCTACACCGTCTGCCAGGCCTGCCGCGACCAGGCGGTGGGCTCCGACTTCAACCGCACGATGGCCTCCCGCCCGGACACCGTGCCGGGCGTGACCTACACGGTGATCTCGACCGTGTACGACGAGGTCGTCACCCCGTGGCGGACCCAGTTCCTGACCGGCCCGGCCGTCGACAACGAGGTGCTGCAGAACCACTGCCCGATCACGCTCGCCGAGCACGTGGCGATCGCGTTCTCGCCGACGGCGCTGCACCTGGTGACCAACGCCCTGGATCCGGCGCACGCCACACCGGTGTTCTGCGGCTGATCCGTACCCGTCGGAACGCCGCGGCCCGGGAGGGAGACCTCCCGGGCCGCGGCGTTCCGGTGTCCGGGCGCCCGTGCGTCCCGCTTCCCCGGCGTCAGCGCGACGGGCGGAGCGTGACCACGGCGGTGACCCCGCCGGTCCGGACCCGCACCTCGCGCGGGCCGGTCCCCTCCAGCAGGGCGGCGTCGTAGCGCTCCAGCACCGCGTCGCCGTCGACGGCGGCCGAACCGGTGAGGCAGACCAGCAGGACGGTCGCCCCCGGCGGGACGTCCACGGCGGCCGGTGCGGTCAGCACGCCCACGGCGCCGTCGATCCGGCCGCGACGGGTCATCACGTTGAAGTCGACCACCGGGCCGGCCGACAGCCGACAGTCCGTCACGGCGTCACCGGAGAAGGCGAAGGGGCGGAAGGGTTCGTCGACCAGGTGCTCGGCGCCGTCGACGGTGAGCGTCATGCCGGGGCCCTCGACCAGGGTGATCACCCGGTCGACGCCGGGGAACGGCGAGAACGGCCCGGCCGACGCGACGTCCGCGAGGCTGACCCGCCAGTCGAAGGCGTCCAGCCCGGCCCCGGCCGGGAAACCGGCGACCTCCCTGGTCACCCCGCCCCCGTTGAGCCACGCCATGGCCGGGCGCTCGTCCGCCCGCAGTACCTGGATCCGTCCGCTGCTCGTCATGGCCCGCATCCTGCCACCACGTCCGCGCGCGGCCGCGTCGGGAGCCGCCTGGGGCCGTCGGCGGTGGGGTCGGTCGGACCGGCCGTGCCGACGACCCGGGCGCTCCCGTCAGCGCCGACGGACGGCCAGCGGCAGGAGCGCCCCCGCCGTGGCCGCCACCGCGACGGTGGTCAGGGCCATCGGCAGCCCCGCCGCGTCGGCGAGGAAGCCGATCACCACCGGGCCGATCAGCATGCCGCCGTACCCGAGCGTCGAGGCGAACGCGACGCCCTGCGGGCCTCCGGCCGCACCGGCCCGGGCGATCGCGAGGGGGAAGAGGTTGGCGAGGCCGAGGCCGGCCAGGACGAACCCGCAGACGGCCAGCGGCACCACCGGGGCGAGGGCGGCGACCAGCATGCCGGCCGCCGCGGTCAGGCCGCCGAGCAGCATCAGCCGGGTCTGGCCGAGCCGGATGGACAGCCAGGTGCCGCCGACCCTTCCGCTGGTCATGGCGAAGGCGTACGCGGCGTACCCGGCGGCGGCCGTCCCGGGGCTGGCGTGGACGTCGTCGGTGAGGTGGAGGGTGGTCCAGTCGGCGATCGCGCCCTCGCCGTACGCGGTGCACAGCGCGGTGAGGCCGAGCAGCAGGACGAGCAGCCGCAGGTGCGGGGCGGGGCGGCCGGCCGTGGTGCGGGTGCCGTGGTCGCTCGTGGTGTCGCCGGTGGTGCCGCCGTCGCCCGTGCGGCCGGGCGCGACCAGCGGCGCGGCCGGGCTGCGCAGCAGGACGACGCCCGCGGCGGCGGTGACGGCGAGGCCGAGCAGACCGCCGAGCGCGAGCGCCCAGGCGGTGCTCAGCGCACCGGCGAGGAGCCCGCCGAGGCCCGCGCCGAGCAGACCGCCGAGGCTGTACCCGGCGTGGAAGCTCGGCATGACGGGCCGTCGCAGTTGCGCCACCAGGTCGACGGCGGCGCTGTTCATCGCGACGTTGGCGCCGCCGTACCCGGCGCCGAAGAGCAGCAGCACGCCGCCGAGCGCGGCGACCGAGTGGGCGTGTGCGGGGAGCGGGACGGCGAGGCTGAGCAGGGCGAGCGAGCCGACGGTCACCGGGCGCGAGCCGTACCGCAGGCACAGCCGTCCGACGAGCGGCATGGTGAGGACGGCGCCGATCGACAGGCAGAGCAGGGCCAGCCCGAGGGCGCTGTGCGAGGCGTTGACCTGGCTGCGGATGTCCGGGATGCGGACCACCCAGGCGGCGAAGAGGAAGCCGTCGACGGCGAAGAACGCGGTGAGCGCGAGCCGTGCCGAGCCCCAGGGGCTGTCCGTTCCGGGGGGTGTGCTGCGAGACTGGGGGGAGGTCTGGTCGGGTCGAGGACGCGGGCGGATTTTGTTTCGAAGCGGCACAAAGTCACAATAGGGGCGTGCAGCTCTCACCTTCAAGTCCGCGACCAGGTTCCGGAACCGACCTCGAAGCGCAGCGCGACGCCCACCGCCGCGCGGCCCCCGATCGCGGTCGGACGCTGCTCGGCCCCGCGCTCTCGCTCATCCACACCGGACAGACGCCCACCCGCTCGGCGCTCACCCGCGCGCTGGACGTCACCCGGGCCACCGCCGGGGCCGTCACGGCCGAACTGGAGGCGCTTGGGCTGATCACCGTCGACTCGCGCCCGGCCGGCGGCGGACGCGGACGCCCCTCGCACCGGCTGGCGATCGACCCGCAAGGCCCGGTCGTGGTCGCCGGGCAGATCCACGCCGACGGGCTGAGCGTCACCCTGGCCGGCCTCGGCGGGCTGCTCGACCCGCCCGTCCACCTGCCGCTGCCCGCCGCCACCGACCCGGTCCGGATGCTGCGCGCCGTCGCCGAGGCGGGCGCCGCACTCGCCCGCGCGACCAGCCGGCGCTGCCTCGCCGCCGCGCTCGCCCTGCCCAACCCGGTCACCGAACCCGACGGCGCCGCGCTCGCCGCCCTGCACTTCGCCTGGCCCAGCGGCACCCCGGTCGCCGACCTGTACGACGTCGAGGTGGGTCGTGCCGACCACGGCCCGGGCGCCCGCCGGCCGCTGCCCACCGCCCTCGCCAACGACGCCAACCTCGCCGCGCTCGCCGAGTACCGGCACGGTGCCGGGCGCGGCGCCCGGCACCTGCTCCTCGTCACCTCCGGCCATCGCGGCGTCGGCGGCGCGCTGGTGATCGACGGCCACCTGCACACCGGCAGCGCCGGGCTGGCCCTGGAGGTCGGCCACCTGACCGTCGACCCGCAGGGCCGGCTCTGCCCGTGCGGCAACCGGGGCTGCCTGAACTCCGAGACCGACCCCGACGCCCTGTTCGCCGCCGCCGGGCTCACCCCCGAACCGGGGCGCCCGCTGCTCGACCAGGCGCGCGAGCTGTGCCGGGCGGCCGCCACCGACGAACGCGCGCGGGCCGCCGTGGAACACGTCATCGACCGGCTCGGGCTCGGACTCGCGGGCGTCGCCAACATCCTCAACCCGGACCGGGTGGTCCTCAGCGGGCTCCACCTCGACCTGCTGGAGGCCGCGCCCGAGCGGCTGCGCGCGGTGGTCGCCGAGCGCAGCCTGTGGGGGCGCAGCGGACGGGTGCCGATCGTCGGCGCGGAGCTGGCGCACGGTGCACTCGCGGGTGCGGCGGAGCTGGGCTGGGGGCCGTACCTGGCGGACCCGCAGTCGGTGACGGCGGGCTGATTCCGGGGCCGGGCGTCGGGCTGGGGGCGACAGGTCGGACCAGGGCGATAAGCGGAAGCTGGGACTGCGAAAACGGTCACTTATCGTGACTCTCCTACACTCGTAGTGAGCAGTGGGGGGTCGTAACGAGGGAGAGTGGCCATGAGCACCCAACCCGGCGGGACCCAGTCCGGCGGAGCGGGCGGCATCGAGCCGACCGCGGGCGTCGAGCCGACCGTCGGCGTCGAGCCGATTGCGGGCGTCGAGTCGACCGTCGACGTCGACCGGACCGACCCGCAGTACCGCGCCTGGCTCAAGGAGGCGGTGCGCAAGGTCCAGGCCGACGCCAACCGCTCCGCCGACACCCACCTGCTGCGCTTCCCGCTGCCGGGTGAGTGGGGGATCGACCTCTACCTCAAGGACGAGTCCACCCACCCGACCGGCTCGCTCAAGCACCGCCTGGCCCGCTCGCTCTTCCTCCACGGGCTCTGCAACGGCTGGATCCGCCCCGGCAAGCCGGTGATCGAGGCCTCCAGCGGCTCCACCGCCGTCTCGGAGGCGTACTTCGCGCAGCTCGTCGGGGTGCCGTTCATCGCGGTCATGGCCAAGAGCACCAGCCAGGCCAAGATCGACCTGATCGAGTTCCACGGCGGCGAGTGCCACCTGGTCGACCGCTCGGACGAGGTGTACGAGGCCTCCGCCCGGCTCGCCGAGAGCACCGGCGGGCACTACATGGACCAGTTCACCTACGCCGAGCGGGCCACCGACTGGCGCGGCAACAACAACATCGCCGAGTCGGTCTTCGCCCAGCTGCGCCTGGAGCCGCACCCCGAGCCGGCCTGGATCGTCGCCACCGCCGGGACGGGCGGCACCTCGGCGACCATCGCCCGGTACGTGCACTACATGCAGTACGACACCCGGATCTGCGTCGCCGACCCGGAGAACTCCTGTTTCTTCGACGGCTGGGTGCACCACGACCCGGACGCCGTCTGCGAGCGGGGCTCGCGGATCGAGGGCATCGGACGGCCCCGGATGGAGCCGAGCTTCGTCCCGGGGGCGATCGACCGGATGATGAAGGTGCCGGACGCCGCCTCCGTCGCCGCCGTGCGGGTGCTGGAGCAGGTGCTCGGGAAGAAGGCGGGAGCGTCCACCGGGACGGGTCTGTGGAGCGCGCTGAAGATCGTCGCCGAGATGCGGGCGGCGGGGCGGCGGGGCAGCGTGGTCGGTCTGATCTGCGACCCGGGCGACCGCTACCTGGACAAGTACTACTCGGACGACTGGCTGGCCGGCGAGCGGATCGACATCGCGCCGTACCGGGCCGTGCTGGAGTCCTTCCTCGCCGGCGGCGCCTGGTCGGGCTGACGCCGAGGTCGTCGCCCGCCCGGCGCCGAGGTCGTCGCCCGCCCGCCCGACGCCACGGCGCCGAGTCCCCGGCGTCAGGGCAGCGGTGCGCCCGGCAGGTCGGCCGGGACGAGGAGTTGGAGCTCCTCCGTCGACGGGTCCGCGAGGTGGGCGACCCGCATCGCGTGCCGCTCGACCATGGTCTCGAAGACCTGCCGTGCGGTGCGCCCGTTGCCGAAGTTGGGGCCGCGCTCCAGCCGGGCGAAGTGGTCCAGCAGCACGCCCTCGGTCGCCTCCGCGAGCGCGTACTCGTGCTCGGCGCACTGGGCCCGGGCGATCTCCAGCAGCTCGTCCGCCGTGTAGTCGGGAAAGGTGATGGTGCGTGAGAAGCGGGACGAGACACCGGGGTTGGCGGAGAGGAAGCGCTTCATCTCCAGGGTGTAGCCGGCCACGATGACGACCACTTCGTCCCGGTGGTCCTCCATCAGCTTGACCAGGGTGTCGATGGCCTCCCGCCCGAAGTCGCGCGCGCCGTCCTCGGGGGCGAGCGCGTACGCCTCGTCGATGAAGAGCACCCCGCCGCGCGCGCTGTCGAAGGCCGCGGCGGTGCGGATCGCGGTGGAGCCGACGTGCTCGCCGACCAGGTCGACCCGGGCCACCTCGACCAGGTGTCCGCGCTGGAGCACCCCGAGCGAGGCGAGGATCTCGCCGTAGAGCCGGGCGACGGTGGTCTTGCCGGTGCCGGGGGCGCCGGTGAACACCAGGTGCCGGCGCAGCGAGGGCGCCTTGAGCCCGGCCTGGCGGCGGCGCTTGCCGACGGAGATCAGGTCGATGAGCGTGCGCACCTCCTGCTTGACGGTGGCCAGCCCGACCAGTGCGTCCAGTTCGGCGAGCGCCTCGTCGGCGGGCCGGCAGTCCGGGATCGGGGCGATCGCCGAGGTGGCGGCAGCCGCAGCGGACGTCGCGACGGCGGTGCCGGCCATCCCGCCCACACCGGCCCTCCCGGCCAACGGGGCGGTGGCGGAGGCCAGTTGGGCGGTCCGCGGGCCCGGTACCTCGGCCGCGCCGGCCGCCGGTCCGACGTCGTCCGAGGTGCAGCCCTCGGCGACCGGCCCGGGCTCGGAGAACTCGAAGCCGGCCCGCTCGTTCTGTTCGGCCCGGCAGCGGGTCAGCTGGGTGCGGCAGCCGTCGATGATGTGGAAGCCGAAGCCCTTGCCGTGCGAGACCCGGCAGTCCTCGAAGGTGCCCCGCCCCTGCGCCGAGACGTACACGCCGGCGTCGGTGCTGGCCCGGACGGTGCAGTCGCGCAGCACCGGGTCGGCGCCCTTGGTGACGATCACCCCGGTGGCCACGTCGGAGATCTCGCAGCCGGTGAGCAGGCCGCCGCTGCCGTGGTCGCGGAACCACAGGCCGGTGCCGGCCTCCTGGACCCGGCAGCCGGTGAGGGTCACCGCCGCGCCGCCGCTGACCGAGACCGCCGAGCTGCGGATCCGGCTGAAGGAGCAGTCCGCGGCGATCGCGGCGGAGTCCCGGTCGAGGACGAACAGCGCGTCCGGCAGGTCGTACAGCGAGCAGTCGGTGAGGGTGAGCCGGGCACCGTCGCTGACCCACAGCGCCGGGTACTCGCCGGTGGAGCCGTGGATCTGGCAGGACTCGGCGACGGCCTCGGTGCCCTGGTCCCAGACCGAGAGCGCCCCGCGCCCGAAGTCCCGGACGGTGCTGTGGTCGAGGCTGAGCCGGGAGCGGCCGCGCAGGTCGGCGCCGTTCTCCGGCAGGTCGTGCACCCGGCAGCCGGTGAGGACGAGTTCGGCCTCGCCGTCCAGGGTCAGCCCGTTGCCGGTGACCCGGTGGATCTCGCAGTCGACGAGCCGCCCGCGGGCCTGCGACTCGGCCTGGACGCCGCTGCCGCGGATCTCGTAGATCTCGCAGCCGGTCAGTTCGGCGGCGCTGCCAGGGTCGGAGAGCAGGACGCCGGCGCCGGCGGCGTGGTGGATCCGGCAGCGGTCGAGGGCGGCGGTGGCGCCGCCGAGGACGGCGAGTCCGGCCTGCCCGGCGGCGGCGACCTCGCAGTCCTCCAGGGCGGCGGCGGTGCCGGGGCCGCGCAGGCGCAGCCCGAGTCCGGCCGGGTTGGCCACGACGCAGCCGCGCAGGGTGGGCCGGGCGCCGTCGGTGATCTCGATGCCGGTGGCGGAGCGGGTCTCGATCCGGCAGCCGCTGAGCGCGGGCGCGGTCTGCGGCCCGGTGATCAGGACGGCCGGGGTGGAGCTGTCGCCGCCTTCGACGACGAGGTCGCGGACGGTGGCGTCGGCGGTGACGGTCAGCGCCACTCCGGACGGCGGGTCGATCCGGACGGTGCCCGGGCCCTGGGCCGGGACGATCGTCACGGGCTTGTCCAGCAGCACGTTCTCCCGGAACGTCCCCGGCCGGACGGTCACGGTGTCGCCCGGTTCGGCGGCCGCGAGGGCCTCCGCGAGGGTGTCGTACTCGCCTGCGCGGCGGCGCCAGCGGGATGCGCTGTCCTGGGTGACCCGGACCCTGTGCTCTGCCATGACGGTCTGTCGTCCCCACCTTCGTCGAGCCGGCGTTCAACGGGCCGTACGCGCGGGCCGCCCGCCCACCGTAGCGCGCCTCCACGGGTGGTCCGGTCGGCCGCGGTCGCGCGGGCACCGGGGGCTCGCGCCTTCGCCACAGGTTCCGACCACATGTTCAACGAGCGCGCACACCCGTGGTTCCGAGCCGGGGTCGCGCCGCGGGGGCGGCCGGGGGAGCCGGTGAACCGGCGCGCCGCCGGTTCACCCCCGCGCGTCGGCGGGCCACTGCGCCCCGTCCTCCAGCACCTCGACCCGGTCGCCGACGCGCAGCGTGCCGAGCACGTCGCCGGTGGTGCCGGCCGGCCGTTCCGGGATCAGGTTCTGCCCGAACGCGGCCTTCTTCAGCAGCCGGTGGTGCCGGGCCAGGGTGCGCAGCGGTTCGGGGCCGCGCCGCTCGCCGCTCTCCTGGTCGGTGGTGGTGATGACGCAGCGGCCGCAGGGCTTGACCACCTTGAAGGTGAGGTCGCCGATCCGGATCCGGCGCCAGCCGTCCTCGGCCCACGGCTCGGCGCCGCCCACCACGGCGTTGGGGCGGAAGCGCTCCATCGGCAGCGGCTCGTGGCCGTCGGGGTGCTCGGCGGCGATCAGCTCGTTGAGCCGCTCCAGCGAGGCGGTGGTGGTGAGCAGCAGGGGGAAGCCGTCGGCCATCGAGACGGTGGTGCCGGGCTCGGCGTAGTCGGGGTCGGCCGGCCGGGCGCGCGGGTCGTCCAGGTGGACCAGGCGGTAGTCGCCGAGGTGTTCGACGATCCACCGGTGCACCTCCTTGGCGGCCTCGGCGGCGCGGAAGCGGGTGCCCCAGACCTCGACCTCGGCGAGCGGGTCGCCGGCCGCGACGGCGGGCGCGGGGACCTCGATCCGGGAGCCGCCGGGGGCGGTGAGGGAGAGCGCGCCGTCGGGCAGCAGGTCGGGCCTGATCTGGCCGAGGGCGGCGTTCTCGCGCTGGCTGACGAAGCGTCCGGTGGCGTCGGCGAGCATCCAGCGGCGGTCTCCGGCCAGGCCCCAGGGTTCGACGGCGGCGGTGTCCGGGCTCAGGCGGTACATGGACTTGACGGGGTAGACGTGGAGTCCGGTGAGCTGCATCCCCCCATCCTGCCAGCCGGTTCCCGGCGGTCCGCAGGAGCCCCGTACGCGCACGGACCGCCCGGGACGCCGTGGGGGGCGTTCCGGGCGGTCCGTGGATGACCCGTTTCTCCGTACGCCCGGCGCGGGGAGCGCGCCGGGTGGTGCTCAGGTGGTGCGGGTGCGGGCCGGGTGGGGTCCGGCCCTGGAGGTCAGTGGCTCAGTAGCCCTGGCCCTGCTGCTGGTAGCCGCCCTGCTGGCCCCCCGCGTTGTAGGCGCTGTTGCCGGGCTCGCCGTACGGGCCCGGGCGCTGCGGCTGCATCGGGCGGACCGGCGCCATGGCCGGGCGCAGCTGGGCGCCGCCGAAGCCCTGGTCACCGCCCTGGCCCTGGAAGCCGGGGCCGGCCGGGCCGGGGCCGCCGAAGGACTGCTGGCCGCCGAAGCTCTGCGGACCGGCCTGCGGCTGGCCGCCCGGCTGCCCGGGGCCGAACGCGCCCGGACCGCCGATCGGCTGCGCGCCGAAGGACTGCTGACCGCCCTGGCCGCCGATGAAGGTGTTCTGGCCGCCGAAGCTCTGGCCGCCGGTCGGCTGGTAGCCGCCGCTGGCGGTCTGTGCGAAGGCCGGTGCGGCGGGCTGCGGCCGCTGGTACTGCTGGGGGGCGCCGTAGCCGGGGACGGGCGGCTGGGGCGCGGAGGCGTACGCCGGCGCTGGCTGCGCGGGGATGTACGCCGTGGCGGGACCGGCGGAGGGGCCGCTGCTCGGGCCGGGGCCCAGGGCGAGGCGGGCGGGCGGCAGCGCGGGGAGGTTGCTGCCGGCGCTCTCGTACCCGTTGCCGTACCGGTTCTCGTAGGACGGGCCGGCGCTGGCCCCGTAACCGGACGACATGGCCGGCGGCAGGGCCGCCGGCACGTTGATGGGTGCGATCTGGGGGACGCCGCGCTCAGCCACGAGGCTGTCGTAGATCGGCGTGCCGGAGGAGAAGGACGGAGAGGGGTAGCCGACTCCGTCGTAGGAGCGGGGCGAGGTCATGGGGCATACGGTAAGCCCACAACGCGCCTGCTGAGGAGAGCGGGAGGGGGAGCAGTTCGACTGTTTACACAGTCTTCGCTCGCACAAAGGTTTCGAAAGTAGGAAGAACGGACATACCGGCGTTCAGTTCCGGACAACCTTGGCGTGCCGTCAGTGATCGAACAGTACCCGGACGGCGGCGCGGCGAACCCTTGCGGTGACCGGGCGGTGGACGGTTCGGGGCCTGCCGGAGAAACTTTTGCGGACAGGGCGTGCGCCGGCGCATTCGAGCCCCCGCCGACGGTCCGACGAGGGCTCGTGAATGTTTCGGGAATAAAGTCCCCGTCAGCGGCCTCGGGCCCGTGGTCAGCTCGCCTGCAACGCCTGCGCCTGCGCCGGGAGACCCGGCCGGCCCGAGACCTCCGAGGTGCAGAAGGAGCAGCGGGTCGCCGCGGCCGGAATCGGGCTCAGGCACTCCGGGCAGTCGACCTTCACGACCGGCGCCGGCTTGGCCGACTCGAAGCGCGCCTGCAGCTTGCCGACCGGCAGCACCACGGCGAAGTAGATCACCGCGGCGACCAGCACGAACCCGATCAGCGCGTTGACGAAGACCCCGTACGGGAACCGGGCGCCGGCCACCTCGAAGGTCTTCTGGGTGAAGTCGCCGACGGCGCCGGTGGCGACCCCGATGAGCGGGGTGAGGAAGGCGGTGACGAACCCGGTGACCACGGCGGTGAAGGCCGCGCCGATCACGATGCCGACTGCGAGGTCCACCACGTTGCCGCGCAGCAGGAAGCTGCGGAATCCCTTGAACACCGGGTGACTCCAAATCCGTACGGGGAAGGGGGAGATGAGGCAGCGTGACGGGCGCCCCGGCCGGACATCCTGCCGACCGGGCCGGGCCGAGGTCCAACCGCGTTCACCCGATCCGCGTAACGGGCCGCAGGACTCGCCGGCCGGTTCCGGGCGGAGCCCGGGCGCTCCGCGTACGGGTCGATCCGGCCGTCGCCGGGCCGGAGGGGTCAGAGCGGCCGCACCCGCAGCGCGCGCTCGTAGAACTCGACCATGTGCGCGGACACCTGGGACAGCGTGAACGAGGCCAGGAACCGCGCCCGCGCGGCCTTCGCCCGCACCCGCGCCGCCGCCCGGTCGTCCAGCGTGTCGACGACCGCCGCCGCCAGTTCGGCCGGCCGCTCCGGTGCCACCAGCCGGGCGTAGTCCTCCGAGCCGACCGTCTCGCGCAACGCCGGCACGTCCGCGCAGACCAGCGGCACCCCGACGCCCATCGCCTCGATCGCCGTGCCGCCCTGGCCCGCCCAGCGGGACGGCACGGCGAGCACGTCGGCAGCGGCCATCAGATCGGCCACGTCCTCGCGCGGCCCGAGCAGGCGGACGCTCCCGGCGGACTCGGCGAGCGCCCGCAGCCGTGCGCTCTCCGGGCCCGCCGCGCCGGCGAGCAGCAGGACGGCCCCCGGCTGCGCGCGCCGGACCGTCGGCCAGGCCGCCAACAGCACGTCCAGGCCCTTCCGGTGGTGCTGGCCGGCGGCGGCCAGCACCACCGGCACGTCCTGCGCCAGCTCCAGGGCACCGCGCACGGCGGCCCGCCGCTCCGGGGTGGCCGTGCCCAGCAGCTCCGGGTCGAGCCCGCGCGGCACCACGTCGATCCGCCGCCGGGGGATGCGCAGCCGCCGCGCCATCGTGCCGGCCACGTGCCGGGTGAGCGCGTGGAAGCGGCGGGCGCCCTGGGCGGTGGCCGCGTCCAGGGCCTGCGCGGTGCGCATCCGCCAGGGGCTCGCCCCGTGCGCCGCCGACTGCTCCGGTCCGTACGCGGGGTCGAGCAGGCTGGAAACCACCGGGGTGCGGGCGGCCAGGGCGGCGGCCCGGCCGAGCACGTCCGAGGCGTGGCGGGCGGTGTGGACGAGATCGGGCCGGCGTTCGCGGATCAGCCGGCGCAGCGCGGCGGCGGTGGCGGCCCCGGTCGGTCGGCCGACGCCGAACACGGCGGCGCCCGCCGCGGTCAGCTCCGGCTGCCAGCCGCCGGGGGAGTCGTAGAGGTAGGCGACGTCCAACGTGACGCCGGCGCGCACCAGTTGGGGAGCCATCGAGACCAGGGCGCGCTCCGCCCCGCCGGCCCGGTTCACACTGTCGACCACCAGAAGCACCTGCACCGGCCACCCCCGCCCGCTGCGGGCGCGTCCGTTCTCCCGTGCCGGACGCCCCCTGACTGGTGATCAGCATCGCAGGTGGCCGTCAGGCCCGCCAGCCGTACGGCGGCCGGGGTCGGACGCCGGGGTGCGGCGAGGCGAGGCGGGGCGAGGCAGGGCGAGAGGGGGCGGAACAGGGCGCACGACGGGAGCAACCGGCGCACGGCCGCAGTCGAGCAGCGCACATCAGGTGTATTCACGCGGGCGCACGGGCCACCACCAGGTTGCGCGAAGGGGCTGTACGGCGCGGGGCGCTGTGCCAAGGTCGGTCCATGCCCGACCATACGTCGGCCGACCCGGCCGGAACCCGTCCCCGCGTCCTGCACCTGATCAGTGATCCACGCCGCGGCGGCGCCCAGAACTTCGCCCGTGACCTCCACCGGGAACTGCGCCGCCGGGGCCAGGCCTCCGCGCTGTGCGCCCTCGCCCCGCACCCGGCCGCCGGGCCCGCCCTCCCCGGGCCCCGCGCCGCGGACCGCACCGGAGTTCGCGCCGGCGCCGGTCCGGGCGCCCGCCCCGACGGGCTCGACCGGCAGCCCGACCCGCACCCCGGCGCCTGCGCCGACGAGGAGGACTTACGCGCCGCCGTCCTCGGCTCCGGCCGCCTGCGCCCCGGCACCCTGCGGGCGCTGCGCGCGGCCGCCCGCGGCGCCGACGTGGTCCTCGCCCACGGCTCCGACACCCTGGCGGCCTGCGCCCTCGCCCTGGCCGGCACCCGCACCCCCTTCGTCTACGTCTCCGTCGGCCACCCCCGCTACTGGACGGCGAACCGGCTGCGCCGGGTGCGCGGCGGCGCGCTGATGCACCGCGCGGCAGCCGTCACCACGCTCACCGACGAGGCCCGCGCCGTCCTGGAGGGGCAGTTCCGGCTGCCCGACGGCAAGGTCCACGTGATCTCCAACTCCCGGGCCGCCGAGAGCTATCCGCCCGCCGACGGCCGGGCCGACCGGCGCGCCGCCCGGCACGCGCTCGGCCTGCCCGCCGACGTCCTGCTGGTCGCCTGGATCGGCGCGATCTCCCCGGAGAAGCGGCTCGACCTCGCCCTCGACGTCCTGGACCGGCTGCCGGACGTCCGGCTGGCCATCGCCGGGGACGGCCCGCTGCGCGAGACGCTGGCCCGCCACCCGGCCGCCGCCCGCGCTCACTTCCTCGGCGCCCTGCCCGACCCGGCGCCGCTCTACCGGGCCGCCGACGCGCTGCTGCTCACCAGCGACAGCGAGGGCGTGCCCGGCGCGCTGATCGAGGCCGCGCTGGCCGGCGTGCCCGCCGTCGCCACCGACGTCGGGTGGGTGCGCGAGGTGGTCCGGGACGGTGCCACCGGCGCGCTCGTCGCCCCCGGGGACCCGCTCGCCCTCGCCGAGGCGCTGGCCAAGGTGCTGGCGTGCAACCGTGCGGGCCTCGGCGCGGCCGCCCGGGCGCACGCGTTGGAGCACTTCGAGCTCGGCGCCGTGGTGGACGCCTGGCAGGGGCTGGTCGCCGAGGTGTGGGCGGGGGGTGGCCCGGGGGTGCGCACCGGTCCGTGACAGACCCGCGGTGGCGGGCCGGGCCGGGCGTCGAGTCGCGCGCCGGGCCGGGCGCCGGGCTGGGCCGATCGGGCGAATCCGGGCCAGCGCGCCCGGCCGAACTCGACGGTAACGAACCGCCGCCAGCACACTGCCCGGTGTGAACTCGAAGTCGCTGCTGCGGTCCACCGTCCTGTTCGCCATCGCCGCCGGGATCGCCGTGTCCCCCCTCCAGGCAGGCGCGGTGAGTCACCAACCCCCCTCCGAGGGATCCCAGTTCGTCAAGCTCGACCATCCGCAGCCGGTGCGCGAGAGCGTCCGCACGGAGGCGGCCGAGTTCTTCTGGTACGACTGCGTCCACTCCCAGCAGCTCGAACAGCCCTTGCAGGCCTGGGCCGAGAAGCACCGCGCGGACGTCGCCCTGCGGCGCGTCCCGGCGATCTGGCCGGGCAGCCCGGACGAGGGCGCCCAGCGCGGCCACGCGCGCCTGTACTACACGCTGGAGCGCCTGGGCCTGGTCGAGCGTCTGCAGAGCAGCGTCTTCCGCTCGGTGCACACCGACCAGACCGACCTCACCACCGAGGCCACCGCCACCGACTGGGCGGTGCGCCACGGCGTGGACGCGCAGCTCTTCCGCCGGACGTACCGCTCCGACGAGGTGGCGCGGTCGGTCGACGAGGCCGCCGTCGAGTTCGTCCGCTACGGCGTCAACGAGCTGCCGACGGTGGTCGTCCAGGGCGAGTACCGGACTTCGCCGAGCAAGGCCGGCGGCGTCGAGGCGATGCCCGAGGTGCTGGACTACCTGGTCCAGCAGGAGCAGTTGCGCGGGCACTGAGCCCGCCGCGGGCCGGGACCGAACAGCCCTCCGGCGGCCCGCCCCGCCGGGCGGTCAGTCCCGGCGCAGCAGGTACGTCACGAAGCCGAGCGTCCCCCGGTAGCCGTGCAGCCACTCCCGCCGGTGCCGGTCCGCGGCCTCCCGGGCGGCCGCCGCGTCGGGGTCGTCCGGGTGCTCCAGCGCCCACTCGGCCAGCGTGCCCGTCCACGCGAACTCGTAGTCGTCCCACTCCTGCCGGCTGCTCACGTACCCGGACACCGGTGTCCAGCCGTCCGCCAGCACCCGGTCCGTGGTGGTCGCCAGGTCCGCGTAGTCGTCCCGGGCCGCGCCCAGCCCGTCCAGGGCCGCCCGGGACGGCTCCCGCTCCCAGAAGCCCTCGCCGACCAGCACCCGCCCGCCCGGGGCCAGGTGCTCGCGGGCCGCCGCCAGCGTCGGCAGCAGCCCGCCGAAGGCGTGGGTGGCACCCACGCACAGCACCAGGTCGAAGGGCTCGACCGAGCTGAACTGCCGTGCGTCCACGTGGTGCAGGCCGATCCGGCGCACCACGCCGAGCGCGGTCGCCGCCTCCCTGGCCCGGGTCAGCGCCGCCGCGTCCAGATCCACCCCCACCGCCCGCCAGCGCGGACGCGCCGCCAGCGCCCGGACCAGCCACGCCCCCTCGCCGCAGCCGAGGTCCAGCGCCCGGCCGTCCGCCGCCCCGGCGGTCGCGCGCTCCAGCAGCAGGGCCACCGACTCGTCCGTCAGCGGCGCCGCGATCGGGTGGTGGGCATGGGCGAGACGGGAGATCCTCTGACGGTCCATCCGAGCAGTATGGAGCCGACCGGACTGCCGCGCCCGCGAATTCGGGCCCCGGCACGCTCAGGCCCGTGAGTACGTCCGGCCCTTCCACGCCGCGCCCCGGCCCCGCCAGTGCTGCACCGCCGAGTCCACCGTCATCAGCAGGTACAGCCCCGCCGTGAAGGGCAGCAGCAGCACGGCCGGCGCCGGCTGCCGGTAGTACCGCACCATCGGCAGGTAGGTGCCCGCCATCAGCGCCCAGGCCGCCCCGCCCGCCACCGCCACCGCCGGCGCCCCCGCGACCAGCCCGGCCGCCACGGCCACCGGCGGCACCAGGTACACCAGCCCCAGCCCCAGCACCGTCCCGAGCAGCAGCAGCGGCGAATGCCGCAACTGGGCGTAGGCGCTGCGCGACACCATCCGCCACAACTGCTCCAGCCGCGGGTACGGCCGGACGCTGTCCACCGCCCCGGCCAGCCCCAGCCAGGTCCGCCCGCCCGAGGACTTCACCGCCCGCGCCAGCGACACGTCGTCGATCACCGCGCCCCGGATCGCGGCCACCCCGCCGGCCCGCTCCAGCGCCTCCCGCCGCACCAGCGAGCAGCCGCCCGCCGCGGCCGCCGTCCGTCCACCGGGCCGGTTGCTCCGGCGGAACGGGTACAGCTGCGCGAAGAAGTAGACGAAGGCCGGCACGATCAGCCGCTCCCAGCCGGTCTCCACCCGCAGCCGGGCCATCTGCGACACCAGGTCCAGCCCGTTGCTCTCCGCCGCGGCCACCAGCTCCGCCAGCGAGTCCGGCCCGTGCGCGATGTCCGCGTCCGTCAGCAGCAGGTACTCGACGTCCGGACCGGCCAGCTCCACCCCGTGCCGCAGGGCCCACAACTTGCCCGTCCACCCCGGGGGCAGCGGGGGAGGAGTCGTGACGGTCAGCTCCAGCCCGTCCATCGTCCGCAGCTCCGCCGCCACCGCGCCCGTGCCGTCCGAACTGTGGTCGTCCACCAGGATCACCCGCGCCCGCCCCGGGTACTTCTGCGCCAGCAGCGTCGGCAGGCTCACCGGCAGCACCTGCGCCTCGTCCCGGGCCGGCACCACCACCACCGCCCGCGGCCAGCGCACCGGCGGACGGCGCGGCGGAAGCCGCACGTCGGTGCGCCAGAACAGCCCGTGGCAGCACGCCAACCAGAGCCAGACCAGCAGGGAGAACGCGGCGATCCACAACAGGACGGTCACTCCCGCAGTTTGCCGCAGAACCGGCCGGATCGGGCGGATCGACTAAAGTCTTGCCCCGTGAAGATCGCACTGATGGACTCCGGAATCGGCCTGCTGGCCGCCGCCGCCGCCCTTCGGAAGCTGCGCCCGGACGTCGATCTGGTGCTCTCCTCCGACCCGGCCTCGATGCCCTGGGGGCCGCGCACGCCCGAGGAGGTCACCGACCTCGCCCGAGGCTGCTCGCTCGCCGCCGCGGAGCTCGAACCGGACGCGCTGGTCATCGCCTGCAACACCGCCTCCGTGCACGCGCTCGCCACCCTCCGGGCCGAACTCGAACCCGGGCTGCCCGTCGTCGGCACCGTCCCGGCGATCAAGCCCGCCGCCGCCCTCGGCGGCTCCGTCGCCATCTGGGCCACCCCGGCCACCACCGGCAGCGCCTACCAGCGCGGCCTGATCCGCGACTTCGGCGGCACCGCGGACGTGACCGAGGTCGCCTGCCCCGGCCTCGCCGACGCCATCGAACACGGCGACGACGCCGGCATCACCGACGCCATCGCCGACGCCGCCGCCCGCACCCCCGCCGGCACCGCGGCGATCGTCCTCGGCTGCACGCACTACGAACTGGTCGACGACCGCATCCGTGCCGCCGTCGCCCCCACCGCCTCCCCGGCGCTCACCCTGCACGGCTCCGCCGAAGCCGTCGCCGCCCAGGCCCTGCGCCGCGTCACCGACCCCACCCGTACCGGCGCCGGCACCATCACCGTGCTCCACGCCGGCGCCCCCGCCGCCCTCCCCCCGGCCGCACTCCTCTACCCCCAGGGGCGCACCCTCGCCGCCCTGATGCGCAGCACGCTGCCGGCGTGACCGCCACCCTCACCGCCGACGGGCCAAGTTTCGCCCGCCGGCAGTCCGCCCTTCAGCCCGAGCGGAAGGCCGCCGCAGCTGATCCCCATCCGGGGCAGCCGCGGGCAGGTTCTCTGTCATGAGTTGAGGGGCAAATCTTTGCCCTCCAACTTCCGGGGGTTGGTCGAGGAGCCCCGTGGTGGCCGGCTGCCCCTGGATCGCCGCCCCGGCTGCGGCGGCTGATGCGGGAGGTCGGCCTGACCGACGTTCTGTGCCCGTGGGGCAAGAGTTTGCCCCACGGGCGGGTGGTTGGCCGCTGAGGCGGGGCCAAATTTCGCCCCCCAGGCGTACCGTGCCGATCGCCGGCGGGGCTCATTTTTGCCCCCGAATGTCTTTGAGTGCCCCTGCGTCCCCCTTGCGTGCCCCGGCCGGTCAGGCGACGGCTTGGCGGCGCCAGCGGCGGTAGGCGGGTTCGAGGCCGGAGAGGATGGTGTCGAAGCGGCGGGTGCTGGTGGTGGAGTCGACCTGGAGGCGGCTGATCTGGAGCGGGTGGGAGGGGATGCGGGGGCCGAGCCGGTGGTCGGAGAGGAAGCCGAGGCGGTAGCCGAGTTCCTGGAGGACGGTTTCGGCACGCGGGTCGTGCCCGCCGTCCGGGTAGGCGAAGGCGGTGGGGGGTTCGCCGAGCCAGCGGGTGAGGGCTTCGTGGGCGCCGGTGATCTCGGCGCGGACGGTGGCGTCGTCGCAGCGGCCGAGGCAGGGGTGCCCCTGGGTGTGGTTGCCGATGGCGACGCCGCCGTCGCGCAGGGCGAGCAGGTCGGCGGGGGTGAGCTGCTCCTGGCGGGGTGGGCGGCGGTCGGCGCTGACCCGGAGCTCGTGCAGGCTGCGCCGCCGGTCGGGGTCGGGCATGGCCTTGAGCCGGGGGAGCAACTGGGAGGGGTGCCCGCAGTCGAGCGAGCGGGCACGGCCGCCGTGCCGGGCGAGGAAGTCGGCCTCGTGCCACCAGAAGGGGCGTTCGGTGCCGATGAGCTCGGAGATGACGAAGGCGGTGGCGGGGATGCCGCGGGCGTCGAGGGCGGGCAGGGCGTGGGTGAGGACGCTGCGGTCGGCGTCGTCGAAGGTGACCAGGACGCTGCGGGGCGGCAGTGGCCGCTGTTCGGTGACGGCTTGGAGGACGGCGGTGAGCGAGACCGGGGTGGCGAGTCTTCGGAGCCGGTCGAGCTGGGCGCCGAAGGACCGGTGGTCGGTGACGCCGTGGTAGGCGAGGACGGCGAGGCGTTGTGCGGCGCGGGCGCGGAACAGGGGTTGGACGGGGGCGAAGCGCAGCCATTCGCCCCGCGCGTCTGCCCGGCCCCGGTCGGCGGTCGGGTGGCGGCGGGTGGCCGTCGGCAGCGGGCGCACGAACGGGACGGGCCTGGTGGGGGCCATGGAGATCGACGTGGTGGACTGGGACTGCGGCACGGTTCCCCCTCGGTCGCCGAGCGGCGTGGCGGTACCGCCGGAGGACGGAGCCCGGCCTCCGACCCCAGGAGGAGGCGGCTCCGCCTCCTGGGTATTCCGGTCCGCGGTGGGGGCTCGCACCCTTCCCGCGAACGGCTCCTGGATCGCTCAATGCCATTGAGACCGCTGCACCGAGTGGATGGTTGTACCGGGGGGACGAGGATTTTTCGTGGACTGATGTGAACTGATGTGGACTGATTGTGGAGCCGGAATGCACGATCGGGGCCGGGCCGCGGGGGGCTCGGGCGAGGTCGGCGGGCCGGTCGCACCGGGTGGTCGAACGTTCACTCCCCGCGGGCTGCCTCCGGCGTTCGCCGGGGGTACCTTGGGCTCATGGCAGATGCGGACCGTGATCCCTTCCACCTGCACGGCGCGACCAGGATGGCCCGTGCGTGGAGTGGTGGTGCCCTGGTCACCCACCAGCTTCCGCTGGCGATGGTGGGTTTGGCCTGCCTCGCGCTGGGCATTGTGGTGGCGGTGATCGTTCCGGACAGTGACGGTCCGGCCTGGGCGATGGCGGTGGCGGGCTGTCTGGCCGCGGGAGTGCTGCTGCTCGGCCGGATCGCGTTCGGGCTGCTGCGGTACCGCCGCCGCGCCGCGCTCTGACCGCCTCGGCGGCCGGCCGGCCTTCGGTGAACGGCTGTACTTCGATTGCCCTCGGCATTCCAGGTGGC
The DNA here is from genome assembly GCF_044750105.1 of Kitasatospora sp. NPDC088861. Taxonomy (NCBI): domain Bacteria; kingdom Bacillati; phylum Actinomycetota; class Actinomycetes; order Kitasatosporales; family Streptomycetaceae; genus Kitasatospora; species Kitasatospora sp. NPDC088861. Next base: position 46,538 of record NZ_JBIVJF010000028.1, on the reverse strand, counting down.
AGGTCGAGCAGCAGATCGAGCAATATTGGTCAGATCGACCGAATTTCGGCCTGTCGGACAATCCTCTGCCCACTTCTTTCACCATTCCCGGGCGACGGCTCCGAGGCGCCCCTACTGTGAATGCGTTCTTGCGGCTCGACGGTGCCGTGGAGGGGAAGAGATGGGCGGCAGCGCCACGTCCGATCCGGGCGGAGATCCGGGCGGAGGACCCGGCGGGAAGCCGGACGGCGCACCGCGCACCACCGTGCCCGCCGGATGAGGCGCGGCGGGGACCTCGCCCTCGCCGCCCTGGCGGGGATCGTCGCGCTCCCGTTGGCCCTGGTGATCGCCGCCCTGCTGCGCTGCACGGCGCGCGGCCCGGTGCTCCTGCGGCTGTCCCGGGCCGGACGGCACGGCCGGGAGTTCCAGGTCCTCCGCTTCCGGACCAGCCGGGGAGGGCGGTTCGGCGCCCTGCTCCGCCGGACCGGCCTGGACGAGTTGCCCCGGCTGTGGAACGTCGCCCGCGGCGAGATGGGGGTGATCGGCCCCCGGCCAGTCCGCCCCGACCAGGCGGTCCGCTACTCCCGCCGCGAGCGCGGCCGGCTCGACGTCCGGCCCGGACTGACCGGCTGGGCCCAACTCCAGGCCCGCCACCCGCTCGCCCGGCCGGACTGGGCCGAACTCGACCTCTGGTACGTGGAGCACCGCTCGCTCCGGCTCGACCTGCGGATCCTCGGGCTGACCGTGCTGGCCCTGCTGCGCCCGGAGGGCGGTCTCGCGCGATGAGCCTGCGCGCCGCGGGCCGCCCGTCGGTGGCGTCGGCCCGGGGCCCCGCCGGACAGGGCCTAGGCTGCGGCGCATGGCCATTCCCCCGTTCCTCGCCGATCTCCGAGCCCTGGTGGGCACCCGTCCGCTCTGGCTGACCGCCGTCGTCGCCGTCGTCCTGGACGACCGCGGCCGGGTGCTGCTGGCCCGACGGGCCGACGACGGGAGGTGGGCGCCGGTCGGAGGCATCCTCGACCCCGGTGAGCAGCCCGCCGACGGCGTGGTGCGCGAGTGCCTGGAGGAGAGCGGGGTGGTGGCGGTGCCCGAACTGCTCGCCTCGGTCACCGTCTCGCCGCAGGTCACCTACCCGAACGGCGACGTGACGCAGTACCTGGTGCTGACCTTCCGGTGCCGGGCGGTCGGCGGCGAGGCGAGGGTGAACGACGACGAGTCGCTGGAGGTCGGCTGGTACCCGCTGGACGGGCTGCCGCCGATGATCGAGGTCGAGCACGAGCGGCTGCGCCACGCGCTGGAGTGCGAGGGGTCGACGGTCTTCGTGTGGGAGGGCAAGGAGCGCCCCTGACCGGCGCACGGCGGACGGCCCGCATCCCCGCCTCCCCACCCCGGGTGGGCCGGGAGCCCGGACCCTTCGCCGATGGTGGCGGCCCGGTCACCCCAGGCGGCGGGAGTTCGCGAGGTCGCTCAGCCCTTGCGCTGCCGGTAGGCCTCCTCCGCGGCGTCCAGGACGGCGGCGAGGTCGCCGCCCGCGGTGGCGGTGGCGGTGGCCGCCACCGCGCCCTCGACGAACGGCGCGTTCGCGAAGCGGACCGGGAACGGGAGGCCGTGCTCGTCGGCGTCGGACAGCAGGGCGCGCACGGTGGTGACGGCGCTGCCCAGGTCGGCGAGCACCACGACCCCGTGGCCCTGGTCGACCCGGCGGGTGGCGGCGGCCACCAGGACCGCGCTGATGCCGGGACCGCCCTGGTCCCCGCCGGTCGCGGCGATCGGGGCGGGGGAGTCGGATCCGGTCAGTGAGAGCGCGAGGGTGCGCACCGCGATGGCCAGTTCCTGGCTGTGCGACACCAGGACGATCCCGACCCGGCCGTGCACGGGGGGCCGGCCGGAGGCGGGCCGGGGCAGCGTGGCGGGCGCGGGTGGCGTGCGGGGCGCAGGGGGGTGGGCCGAGGGGGCGTCGGAGATGGGGATGACATCGGCGCGGGTGCCGTCCCGGCGGCTCATCGGCTGCTCCCTCTGGGCGGTGGTGGGCGGTGCTGGGCGAGGTGGTGCGGGCCGCATCCGGTGCGCATCGGGTTCCGCGGGGCCGGGGCGGGGCCGGGACGGGCCGTCGAGGGCCCGCGTACGGCCGGCGGGGGGTGGTCCCCCGCGTTGCCAAGCACTCTGGCAGCTCCGGTGGCCCCCGTCGGGCGGGACACGCGTTGAGCGGGCCTCCGGCGGCGTCCGGGCCCGGCTGGTGGAGTCCTCGTCAACCCGCTGACCGGGGCGGGCGGGTGTGGTTAGGCTGGCCCGGAAAGCCGTCGGGAGGAGACCGGGTAGTGGCAGTCAACAGCGGGATCGACGTGGAGACGGGCGGCGCGGAGCCGCAGCTGGCGCCGAGCGGGAAGCCGAAGGTGGACTTCACCGGGGCGAAGTGGCTGTGCAGCAGCCAGGGCGTCGGGGATGTCCAGATCGCGTTCGTGGACGGGTACATCGGGATGCGGGACGGCCGTCAGGAGGACGGTCCGGTCCTGGTGTTCACGCCGGGGGAGTGGCGGGCCTTCGTGCTCGGTGCCCGGGACGGCGAGTTCGACCTCACCTGAGCCCGCGCGACCGTCGCACGACCGCGGAGCGGGCCCCGTCGGAACGGGGCCCGCTCCGCGGCCGATTTCGGCCCCGAACATCACAACTGATGATCTATTGAACGTGCCCCGTCAGAATTTCTGTTGACTGTTAGACAAACGCAGCTCAGAGTATGAGCACAGGCAGACGCCGTGCCCACCGCCCCCACGCGGCCAGACACGGCGCCTGCTGTGCGACCCGGCAGTGTTGCCAGGCCATCCTCCCAGTCATCCCCTGCGCACCGGGGTGCGCCGGCCGGTCCCGGCCCACGAGGGGCCGGCAGTCGCCGGGAGGCTGGCGTCGACGCCGAGAGCGACTCGGCGGCGACACCGTTTGCTCGGGACCCGCACGCCCCCACGCGGCGGCGTCCCGAGCAAGATCCGCGGGAGCGACGGGCCGGGGCCCCGCGGATCTGGCTTGTGGTGATGGAACTGTTGGCTTGTGTGCTGTGCTGTGTGCGACGACGAAGCTGGGTGCTCGGCAGTTCGGCACGACAATGTGCACAGTGAGGGAAACGCGTGTAGGGCCGCGTTGCGACATGCCGTCCCCCCGGAGGGTGAAACCCAGAACGGCTGTCGTGCTGAACCGAACGTAGCCCGGACGGTTGCTCAGAGTCAACATTGGTCTCTGAGCGTCGATCTCCCGACGGTGCCCCACCCACCTCGCGAGCGTGGTGTGCCGGGCACGTACGATGTTCCCATGTCTTTTCTCCGCCGTCGCTCCGGACAGCCCGCCGGCCCGGACTTCGACGTGCTCGCGATGGACCCGGGTGACTGGCCCGGCGACTTCGGTGCGGCCATGATGACCGGCCCGGACGGCTCCTGCCAGGGGATCTTCCTGCGCTACGACCTGTTCGGCGGCAGAGGCCCGGCGATGTTCATCGGCAACCTCCCCGAGGGCTCGCCCGCCCGGGAGACCGGCGACAGCGTGCCCTTCGAGGTGCGGCAGCTGCTCGCGGCGCTGGAGAACGACGAGCCGGTCGACTTCGTCTCGGCCGAGGACTTCCCGGTGATGCTCGGGGACGACCTGCTGATCGTGAAGAAGGTCAAGGTCAGCGAGGAGCGGGTGTTCTGCGCCCAGTTCGGGCGCAGCGACGGCGTCCAGGTCACCATCGCGTCCTGGGACCGACCGATTTCGGACGACCTGTATCAGCTGTTGAAGCCGCTCCCGGCCGACATGTTCCAGCAGGGCTGACCGGCCTCGACCAGGGCTCGGACGTAGCTTGACGGTTTCGATCACGGGTTCGTACAGTCGCGAACATGTCGTGCCGTCTCCCGCTGCTGACCCGTCGCAGCTATCTGGACCTGCGGCGCACCGCCAGCGCGGTGTGTCCGGGCCGCTGAGGGGGAATTCGTCCCCGAGGCGGCGGGCGGCCGGCCGTTCGTGGCCGGCGCCGAATCCGGGGGGCGGGCCGTGAACCGACCTCCGAGGCCGCCCGTCCGGTACCGCGCGCCCGTCCGGCGTGCCGCCCGCATCTGCCGCGCCCACGCTGCCGCCCGGAGGCCCCAGCACCATGACGACCACCGCCGCTGACCGCTCGCCTGCGGACCGCCCGTCCGACACCGCGGCCGCCGCCGTGCCCGGCGCCGCCGCGGGAGCGTCGGATTCCGGCCACCCCGCGCCCGATCCCGCGCCCGACCGCTCGGCCGTCGTCGCCGCCCTCGCCGGACTGCCCCGGGTGGTCGACCTGCTCTCCGCCCGCGCCGAGGAGCACGACCGCGACGCCACCTTCCCCTACCAGGGCATCGAGGCGGTGCACGAGGCCGGACTGCTCACCCTGACCGTCTCCCAGCGGTACGGCGGACCGGGCGGCACGCTCGCCGACACCGTCCGGGTGCTGGCCCAACTCGGGCGCGGGGACGCCTCGGTGGCCGTGGTCACCGCCTTCACGCTGCTCCAGCACGCCGAGCAGGCCCGCCGGGCGGCCTGGCCGACGGCGGGCTACCGGCGGCTGCTCACCGAGTCCCGGCGCGGGCCCGCCCTGGTCAACACGCTGCGCGCGGAGCCCGGCGGCCGGCCCGGAGCGCTGCCGGACACGGTGGCCCGGCGGGACGGCGAGGGCTGGTCGCTGACGGGCCGGAAGACGTACTGCACCGGCGCCGAGGCGCTGGCCTGGATGGCGGTGACCGCGCGGACCGACGAGGCGGAGCCGAGGGTCGGGACGTTCCTGGTCCGCGGCGAGAGCGAGGGCCTGGAGATCGACCCGACCTGGGACCAGGTCGGCCTGCGGGCCAGCGCCAGCCACGACGTGGTGCTGGAGCAGGTCCGGGTGCCGACCGAGCTCGCGCTCGGCCTCACCGCTCCCAAGGGCGGCGCGGCGGACGCGGCCGGGGCCGCCGAACTCTCCCTCGCCTGGCACGATCTGGCGCTCTCCGCGGTGGCGATCGGGGTGGCTCGCGCCGCCCAGTCCTGGCTGATCCGTTTCCTCAACCAGCGCACTCCGGCCAATCTGACCGAGCCGCTCGGCACCCTGCCCCGCTACCGCTGTGCCCTCGGCGAGATCGAGGCCCAGCTGATCGGCGCCGAGGAACTGGTCGAGGGGCTGGCCCCCCGGGTGGACCGGGGAGAGCCGGACGCGGTCGCGCGGACCGGCCCGGCCCACCTGCTGGCCACCCGGGCCGCGACGGCGGCGGTCCAGCAGGCGGTCTCGCTCACCGGCAACCCCGGCCTGAGCCGGCGTCACCCGCTGGAGCGCTACCTGCGGGACGTCCTGAGCAGCCGGGTGCACCTCGCCCCGGACGAGGCCGTCCTGGAGGCCGCCGGCCGGGCCGCCCTGGAGCGCGGCGGCCGGCCGTAGCGGATTCCGGGCCCCGGGGGGGGGCTCGGGGCCCGGAGCCTCAGCGGGTGCCGACCGCGGCCCGGACGGCCCGGCGGGCGAGCGCGGCGTCGTCGTAGAGCCGGCGGATCATGATCCGCTGCTCCTCGCCGGCGCCCGGCACGTCGTACAGCCGGATCTCCCGCATCAGCACCAGCACCAGGTTGACCAGGAACGCGTCCCGGGCCAGCGTGCCGCCGCTCTGGGCGAGTTGGCTGATCTGGCGGCGCGCCGCGGTGTCGCCGGACAGCACGCTCCACAGCACCGCCAGGTCGTAGCCGGGCAGGTACCAGCCGGCCTGCTCCCAGTCGACCAGCACCGGGCCGGACGGCGCCAGCAGCATGTTGCTGAGCAGGGCGTCGCCGTGGCAGAGCTGGAGCGGGGTGTGGCCGAGGCCGTGCAGCAGGCCGCGCAGGTCGCCGGCGTCCCGGTCGGTGAGCTGGCCCACCGAGTGGTAACGGGCGATCTCCATCGGGTAGTCCATGCGTGGCTGGAACACGTCGGTCGGCGGCCGCCACAGGTTGAGCGTCCGGACGGCGGTCAGCAGCGCCCGCACCTCGCCCGGGGTGGGCGCGTTGACCGGGTGGCGCTCCCGCGCCGCCGGGCGCCCGGGAACGCGCTCCATGACGAGCACGCAGCGGTCGTGGTCGGCGGCGACCAGCCGGGGCAGCCGCACCGGCGGGCGGTGCCGGACGAACGCCCGGTAGACCGCGACCTCGTGGTGGAAGTCGGCCACCAACTGCTCGAAGTACCCACTCCGCACCGCCTGCGGCGCCAGGCACTTGGCGACCACCGGGGCCCGCCCGATGGTGCCCGCCACCAGGATGTGGCGGCTGCCCTCGCGCAGCACCTGGCGCGGGGTGAACGCGGGACATATCCGCGCGACACTCGCCAGCGCGGCCCGCACCGCCGGGGTCTGCAGCGCCGACGGGTCGATCCGTTCGGGGCCGGCGCCGACCTGGCCGGGCCGGTGCGGCGGGCGCAGCACCCGGCCGTCGGCCTGGCGGGCGAGCGGGAGCCGGCCGCCGACGGGCGGGGCCGCTTCGGGGCCGCGGAGCCCCAGCGCCGTACGGCCGGACGGGACCCGGGCGTCCGTGGACCGGCCGTCGGTGCCGTGCGGAGCCACCGGGCGGCTCGACGGGGGCACCTGCTTCGGCCCGGGGCGCCCGGCGGCTGCGGTGGGGGGGCGCAGCGCGGTGCGGGTCGCGGTCGGCGAGGGGGTCGTCGCTGAGGAGTACATGGGGTGAGGGTGGTCCCTTTCTGTCCGTCGGCAGGTGCGCCCCGCGGTGCGGGGAGGGCCGGTGCCGCGTGCTTCCTGGCGTGACGGCGGCCCTGACTCGGTGCGGTGGGTGGTGCGCGGGCGCCGGGCACGGACGCGGGGTCGATGAGACCCGGACGACGGCGGTGCTCCGGCCGTCCGCACCCTGGGGAGTACGGTCGGCCGGACTGCCGTGGCCGTGCCCGGCGCCCCCGCGCCACCCGGCCGCGCCACCCCCTCGGGTGAGGACCGGGAGCGTCCCGTGCCACGGTCGGGGGACTGCCCCGACGCCGGTGGGACGCCGCCCGACCCGGGGGCGAGGTGGCGCACCCCTACAACACACCCGCGGCGCACTGGCTTAGTAGTCTGGCGGGCCCTGGCGAACGGTGGCGAATGCTCGCCTGGCACTTGCCGGAGCCTCTAGCCTCGAATCAGCCGAGGAACCTGGGGGCTTCGTTGAGCAGGGAACCCAACACCCGACTCGCTGACTTGTTCGTCCTGACCGGTTGGTCGAAGGGCGAACTCGCGCGGCTGGTCAACCGTCGGGGTGCCGCGATGGGACAGCAGCAGCTGTCCACCGACACGTCGAGGGTACGGCGCTGGATCGAGCAGGGGGAGATCCCCCGGGATCCGGTGCCGAGGGTGCTGGCGGCCGTGTTCACGGAGCGGCTCGGCCGTGTCGTCACCACTGAGGACCTCGGTCTGGAACGACACCGGCCCACCAGGTCCGGAGCGGCGCAGTCCGCAGCAGTGCCATGGTCGCCGGATCGAACGGCCGCGGTCCTCACCGAGTTCACGGGAATGGACCTCATGCTGAACCGACGTGGATTGGTGGGCGCGGGTGCCGCGCTCACGGCCGGAACGGTCATCGCCGATTCGTTGAAGGGCTGGCTCGGGGGGGACGCGGTCGCGTACGCGGCCTCGGTCCCCGGGCCGCGCCAGGTGATCACCCAGGGCGGGGTGCGCCCCGCGGTGGACGTGTACGACGCGGGCCCGGTCGGGCTCGACGAGGTGGAGTCGCTGGAGCGCTCGGTCCTGGTGTTCCGCGCCTGGGACGCGGCGCGCGGCGGCGGGCTCCAGCGCAAGGCGGTGGTCGGTCAACTGAACGAGGTGGGAGGTCTGCTGACGCACCGACATGCCCCGGCGGTGGAGCAGCGGCTGTGGCTGGTCGCGGCCAACCTGGCGGTGCTGGCGGGCTGGATGTCGCACGACGTGGGCCTGGAGCCCACCGCCCAGCGGTACTTCATGATCGCGGCGGAGTCGGCCAAGGAGGCCGGCGACCGGCCGCGGGCCGGCGAGGCGATCTCCCGGGCCGCACGGCAGATGGTCCACCTGGGCCGGGCCGACGACGCGATCGACCTGATGTCGGCGGCCAAGGCGGCCGGCGGCCGGGTGCTGCCGAGAACGCGCGCGATGCTGAACACCGTCGAGGCCTGGGCGCACGCCTCGATCGGGCACTCCCAGGACACCTGGCGGCTGCTCGGCGAGGCCGAGGACCTGTTCGCCGAGGGCGCGCCGGAGCCGCCGCCGTCCTGGATGCAGGTGTTCGACGAGGCCGAACTGCGCGGCATGCAGGCGCTGGTGCTGCGCACGCTGGCGGAGCACGACCCCTCGGCGGCGGCGCAGGCACAGCGGCACGCGGAGCGGGTGATCACCCTGAGGGAGGGCACCGGGCAGCTGCGCTCGGCGCTGTTCGACCGGATCACCCTGGCCTCGGTGCACTGGCTGAGCGGCGAGCCGGACGCGGCGGAGTTCCAGGCCAAGATGGTGATGAACCTGATCGGCCAGAACTCCTCGCACCGGACCTGGGACCGGTTGCGCGAGATGTACCGGCTGACCGCGCGCTACCGGGGCCTGCCGGTGGTGGACGAACTGCGGGCCGAGCTGGGGCGGGAGTTGCGGGCGGCGGACGCGAAGAAGCGGCCGAAGCGGTCCTGAGGCCCGGAGGCCCGGAGGCCTGAGCCTTGGGTGTCCTGAGCCTTGGGGGTCCCGAGGCCCGGAGGTTCTGAGGCCCCGGCGGGCCCCGGTCAGTTCGGGGGTGCCGGCCGCAGCAGCATGCGCAGGGCGGTGACGGTGCCGTCCGTGCCGAGGACGGGCTCGCCCGCGCACTCGACGCTGGCGTGCGGGGCGCCGTCGCGGCGGATCCGCAGGGTGCCGGCGGAGGTGCGGCCGTGGACCAGGGCGTCGGTCATCATCCGGCGCAGCACGGGCCGGTCGGCCTCGGGGAGGCGGTCGGGCAGCCGGTCGAGGCTGAGCGGGCCGTTGCCCGGGTCGCAGCCGAGGAGCTGGTAGGTGTCCGCGTTCCAGTGGACGCGGTCGGTGAGGAGGTCCCATTCGGCTGAGCCGATGAGGTGGTCGCGGACGCCGCCGGCGTCGGGTCCGTCGCCGAGGTCGGGGTTCTTGGACGGCTCCTGCGCCGTGCCGTCCACTCTGCCGTCCGTTCCGCTGTCGGCGTCGCCGCTCGGCTCGCCGCGCGCGCCGTCGTCCGTCGCGCTCGCCGGGGCGCCGTCCACCGTGGCGGTGTCCGGCGGGCGGGCGGCGCCTGTGGGCATCTTCATGGCGGGTCCATCGCTCGGGGGTGGCCCGCCGCGTGCGGGCCGTCGGTGGTGAGAAGACTGTGGCACAGCGCCCTCGCCCCTGCGGGCGATTTGGACATAACGCAGGCAAAATTCCCCTGGCATATGCCACTGTGGCAGCAGCCGTCGTCGCCCTGTGTGCGGAAGGTGGCGCGAGGCGGTAACCTTCGGTGATTCCGGCGCCCGGGCGCCCACCGCAGTACCGACCAGAGACCCCGGCGACGGAAATCCCGTTGCCACTACGACCGCCGCAACGGATGCTGACCTCATGTTCGAGCCAGTGATAGCACCCAGTGCCAGCCTCCTCGGCCTCCTGCAGCGAGGCCGCGGTGACGGGCAGCTCCACGCGCTGGCCGCCGACCGTACCGAGGCCATCGCCGCGCTGGAGGAGTGCGTCACCAGGGATCCGCGAGCCGACTGGCAGGTCGAGAGCCGCTCCCTCTACTACGCCCGTCTCTACATGGAGCTGGAAGCGCCCCTCGACGGCATCGAGGACCATCTCCACTCCGCCGAGGACCTCGTCAGCGACGACGAGAACCGCACCGGCCTCGCCCTCTCCGTCCTGGGCCACCTCGCCGCGTACGGCCGGCGCGACGCGCTGCTGATGCTGCGCGAGTACACCGCCACCGGTGCCAACTGGGCCTGGGCCCTCGACGAGCTCGCCCTGCGCGACGACGACCGCGGCCTGCTGCTGCTCGGCACCGCCGTCCTGGACCGCTTCGCCCCGGGCCCCGAGGGCGACGCCGAGCTGCGCGAGTTCATCCGCAACGCCTACGAGCCCCGGCCCTGGCGGCTGTGGGCGGCCTACCACCCGAGAGTGGCGGCGGCCAGCGAGCAGTCACCCTTCGACCTCTGGCAGCGCCAGCTCAACCGCGGCGGCGTCACCCCGGGCTGGTCCACCGCCGACGTCCTGGCCTGGGCCGACCAGGGGAGCCTGGGCGCCCTCGGGGCCGGCGCCTTCCTCGGCGGAGCCGACAGCCGGCCCGAGCCCGCGCCCGAACCCGCCGATCCGGCCGCGCCCGACGCCGTGGACCGCCGGGCCGCCGCCGCCGCCCGCTGCCTGACCGCCGTCGTCCGGCCCGAGGACCGCCCCGTTGTGCTGGAGGCCGCCCGCGGCGGCCTGCCCGGCGCCCGCCGGGCGGCACTGCGCTACCTGGTCGACCAGCGGGACCCGGCCGCCGTCGAGCTGATCGAGGCCGCCGCCGTCGACGTCGACGACCGGATCGTGCGCGCGGCCCTGGAACTGGTCGGCCGGATGCGCGGCCCCGAGGTCCTGGCGCAGGCCCGCCGCTGGGCCGACCCGGCCACCGGGGGCGCGGACAGCGCGCTCGGCGAGGCCGCCGTCAAACTGCTCGCCGACGCCGGGGAGCCGGCCGACGCGCCGTTCGTCGTCGACGGCCTGCGCCGCTGGGTGTCCGTCCGCGGGGTCAGCGGTACCGGGCTCGGTTCGCTGGTCGACGGTGCGGGGCGGCTGGTCGCCGCCGACGCCGTCCCCGTGCTGCGCCATATCTACGGGGAGGCCGCCTCCTCCGAACTGCGCGGCCGTGCCGCCCGGGCGCTCGCCGTGACCGATGTGCACTTCCCCGAGGGCCCCGCCGTCGAGTGCCTCTGGGACTGCGAGGAGGCCACGCGGGAGCTCGCCGCGCGCCATGTCGCCACCACGGGTGACGCGCGCGTGCTGGAGCGCCTGCGCCGGCTCGCCGCCGATCCGGCCGAGGAGGCCGAGGTCCACGCCGCCGTCCGCGGCCGGCTGACCGCCGCCCGGGAGTTCGGGCGGTAGGTCCCGGCAGTCCGGTGGCTGCCTCCCCGCTTCTGGCGAACGACGGGCCGGGACACCCCCTCGGGTGTCCCGGCCCACTGCTGTTCCGGGGGCGTGCTGGAACGCGGTCCTGGTGGAACGCGGTTCTACTTCACGACGCCCGCGTCCGGGGCCAGCACGCCGCCGGCCACCAGTCCGATGATCAGGACGCCGAGCAGCACCCGGTAGACCACGAACGGCAGAAAGCTGTGGTGCGAGATGTACTTGAGGAACCAGGCGATCGCCGCATAGCCGACCGCGAAGGCGATCGCGGTGGCCAGGATGGTCGGCCCCCAGGCCGGTGCCGGGCCCTCGCCGATCTTGAACAGCTCCAGCGCCCCCGAGGCGAGCACCGCCGGGATCGCCAGCAGGAAGGAGTAGCGGGCCGCAGCCTCCCGGCTGTAGCCGAGCAGCAGGCCCGCGCTGATCGTGCCGCCGGAGCGGGACACCCCCGGGATCAGTGCGAGCGCCTGGGCGAGGCCGTAGGCGCACGCGTGCGGCAGGGTGAGGTCGGTGATCGGCCGGGCGTGCCGGACCGCGCGGGTGCGGTCGGCGAAGGCCAGCAGCAGGCCGAAGACGATCAGCGTGGTGCCGATGATCCGCAGATCGCGCAGATGGGTCTCGATGGTGTCCTGGAACAGCTTGCCGAGGATGCCGATCGGCAGCGTGCCGATGATCACGAACCAGCCCATCCGGGCGTCCGGGTCCGAGCGCAGCGCCGGGCGGAACAGTGACAGCGTCCAGGTCCGCACGATCGAGACGATGTCCCGGCGGAAGTAGATCAGCACCGCGGTCTCGGTGCCGAGCTGGGTCACGGCGGTGAAGGCCGCGCCCGGGTCGTCCCAGCCCAGCAGGGCGGAGAAGACCCGCAGGTGGGCACTGGAGGAGACGGGCAGGAACTCGGTGAGTCCCTGGATCAGGCCGAGGACGGCCCCGTGGAACCAGTCGATCACCAGACACCCACCGGGGGTATCCGTGGGTCGTCGTACATGTGCGGTCCTCGCAGGTCGGAGCGGGCGTGCGGGCAGGCGGGCAGGCCGCGACCCGCACGGCCCTCGGGCCACGCACGGGCGGGCGCGCGGCCGATGGTACGGGGTGAAGATGACTATTCTTTGTTCACCTTTTGACCCGGCTTTGCCCGCCGGCGCTTCCGTGCCCCGCCGACTCGTCCGCCTGCCCGTCCGCCTGCCCTTCCGCCTGCCCTTTCGCCGCTCAGCCGGCGGGTCGGACGCGGACCCAGGTGCGGTCCTCCGTCAGGTAGCTCTCGACCGTCAGACCGGCGTCCGCCAGCGCCCGGTCGAACGCGGCGGTGGTGAGCGGCCGGGAGCGGAAGGTGTGCGTCCAGCGGCCGTCCGGGAACTCGTACTCGGCGTGGACGGAGTTCACGCCGTCCCCGACCGGCGTCGAGGAGACGATGCGCGACACGCCGTCGGTGCCGAGCCTGCCCTCGCGCGGCACGTTGAGGTGCCAGTCCTCGCCCTCCCGCTGCATCAGCACGCAGCCGTCCGCGGCGACGTGGCGGCGGCAGGTCTCCAGCAGGCCCTGGCGGACTGCCTCGTCGCCCGCGTGGATCAGGAAGGAGGCGAGCAGGACCACGTCGAAGCGCTCGCCGAGGTCCAGCCGCTCGATCGGGCTGCGCACGGTGCGGATGCCCGCGCGCACCCTGGCCAGCATCTCGGCGGACTCGTCCACCGCCGTCACGGTGAAGCCGCGGTCGGTCAGCGGGTGCGTCATCCGGCCGACGCCGCAGCCCAGTTCGAGGATGGTGGCGCCGGCCGGCACCGCGGCCTCGATCACGTCCGGGGCGTCGCCGACGGGGAGCCGGGCCCAGAGCTCGACGGCGCAGCCGTCCGGGGTGATCGCGCCCGGGCCCGTTCCGTCGTGTCCCTCGCGTCGTACGTTGCCGGTGTGCGTGTCGTTACCCATGGGCGTCATCGGAACACGGGCAGGGCGGGGAGGGAAGGCACCGCAGCGGGTTTTCGGTCAGTCCGTGAGTCCGTGAGTCCGTGAGTCCGTCAGCCCGTGAGTCCGTCAGCCCGTGGGTCTCGTTGGCCCGTGGGTCCGTCAGGCCGTCGGTACGTCCTCCAGTTCGGTCAGGGTCGAGTGCAGCCAGGCGAGTTCGGCCTCGCTGGTGGCGCGGGCGATCAGCAGCAGGCCGCGGCGGAACGGGTCGGCGAACTCCTCGGCGCCGACCGGGCGGTCGCCGTCGTAGAAGAAGCTCGCCGGCTCGGAGAGGAAGGCCAGTCGGCGGCGGAGCACGGCGGCCTGGGCGGCGGGGTCGGCGAGGTGGCGCAGGAAGGCGAGCAGGGTGAACCAGCGGTTCTCGTCGCTGATGTCCAGCGGCTCGGGCGCGCGCAGCTGGTCGAGCAGTGCGGCGCGGCCGGCCTCGGTGAGGTGGAGGGTGTGCCGGGGTGCGGCGGCGCTGCCGGGCTCGGTCTCGCGGACCAGCAGGCCGTCGGTCTCCAGGCGCTTGATCGCCGGGTAGAGCGTGCCGTCGCTGATCGGGCGGACGTGCCCGGTGAGTGCGGCGAGGTGGCGGCGCAGCTGGTAGCCGTGCAGCGGGCGGTCGTAGAGGAATCCGAGGATCGCGAGCTTCAGCATGGGGCCACTCTCGCAGATTCGTCCCTCGAAGCCTCGGTATATCGGTTCCGTGATACCTCGATGTCGAGGTATGGTCTGGGCGTTCCCAGCCCCTGATGTCTCAGCCCTTGATGTCCCAGCCCCCGCTGGAGGAGGAGTCCCCGTGCTGCGCCACGCCCCCGTCACCCCGAACGGCGACCGGATCCGATGGGTCGAGCTGCCCGGAGTCGAGCCCGCCCGGCTCTACCTGCACGGCCTCGGCGCCAGCTCGCCCGCCTACTTCGCGGCCGTTGCCGCCCACCCGGGGCTCGCCGGGCGCCGCTCGCTGCTGCTCGACCTGCTCGGCTTCGGCCTCAGCGACCGACCCGCCGACTTCGGATACACCCTGGAGGGGCACGCCGACGCCGTCGCCGCGGCCCTGGCGGAGGCCGGGCTCGCCGGAGTCGAGGTGATCGGCCACAGCATGGGCGGCGCGATCGCCGTCGTCCTCGCCCACCGGCATCCGGCGTTGGTCTCCCGGCTCGTCCTGGTCGACGCCAACCTGGACCCGGTCACCCCCGGCCGCGGCCCCGGCAGCAGCGGTATCGCGAGCTTCACCGAGGAGGAGTTCCTGGCCGGCGGCCGGGACGAGGTCGCCACGTGGGTCGGCCCGTCCTGGTGGTCCACGATGCGCCTCGCCGGGCCCGAGGCGCTGTACCGCAGCGCCGTGCACCTGGCCCGGGCGACGGTGCCGACGATGCGCGAACTGCTGCTCGGCCTCGACCTCCCGCGCACCTTCCTGTACCCGGAGGCGGGCGGCGAGCCGCGCGGCGCCGACCAACTCCGGGAGGCGGGCGTCCGGTTGGCGGCCGTCCCGGACTGCGGGCACAACATCATGCTCGACAACCTCGACGGCTTCGTTTCGGCGGCCGGCCTCGAACCTCGACCGTAGGCTGGGGGAGTCGGAGAGGAGCCCGCACAATGCCCTTTGAAGTCCCGCCTGTTGAGGTCCCGCCCGGGCTGGCCGCGTCGCTGGAGCAGTCCCTCGGCCCGGACGGTCGCGCCTGGGTGGCCCGACTCCCCGCTCTGGCAGACGAGTTGCTCGACCACTGGGAGCTGCGCCTGGACGGCCCGCCCGCGCACGGCATCCACGCGCTGGTGCTGCCCGTGCGGCGCGCCGACGGCACGCCCGCGGCGCTCAAACTCCAGCCGGTGGACGAGGAGACGGAGGGCGAGCCGGTCGCCCTCCGGGCCTGGGGTGGGCGAGGGGCCGTTCGACTCCTCGGCCACGAACCGGCCTCGGGCTCGATGCTGCTGGAGCGCCTCGACCCGGGGCGTTCACTGCTGGATGTCGCGGACGACCGGGAGGCGCTGCACGTCCTTGCAGGCCTGCTCGGGGAATTGACTGAACGTCAGGTCGAAGTCCCGGACCTGCGCCGGCTGGCGGACCTCGCCGACGATCTGCTCGCGCGGGCCCCGGCAGCGGCAGCGGCCCTCGCCGACCCGGCCGAGCGGCGCTTGCTCGCCGACTGCGCCGCGGCCCTGCGCGAGGCCCGCACCGAGCCCGGCGACCGGCTGCTGCACTGGGACCTGCACTACGGCAACGTCCTCGCCCCGCCCGAAAGCGGCGGCCGCGCCCCCTGGCTCGCCATCGACCCCAAACCGCTCGTCGGGCACCCCGGCTTCGAACTCCTCCCGGCGCTGCGCAACCGCTGGGCCGACGTCCTGGCCACCGGCGACGTCGCCCGGGCGCTGCGGTGGCGGTTCGACGTCCTGGTGGAGGCACTGGAACTGGACCGCGAGGCGGCGCTCGCCTGGACGCTCGCCCGGGTGCTGCAGAACGCCGTATGGGCGGCGGAGGACGGGGAGTCGGCGCTCGACCCGGGGCAGCGGGCGGTGGCGGAACTGCTGTCGGGGCGTTGAGCGGAGCGCACGCAGCGAGCGGAAAACAGCGAGCGGAAAACAGCGACCGGCAAACAATGACCGGAAACAACGAAGGCAAGGAGGTCGTCGACTCTCCTTGCCACTCTCAAGGTATAGCGCGCCGGGGGGCTTGCCGCAAGGCCCCGGTCGTGCCGCAGAATGACCGGCCGAAGCCGGGATCTGCGGGCATACCTGGGGGTTTGTGATGATTGACGTGATCGTGGTCGGTGCCGGGCCGACCGGGTTGATGCTGGCCGGCGAGTTGCGGTTGCACGGCGTGCAGGTGCTCGTGCTGGAGAAGGAGACGGTGCCGCCCCTGCCGGCCCGGGCGCGCGGACTGCACGCGCGCAGTCTTGAGGTGATGGACCAGCGCGGCCTGCTGGAGCGGTTCCTCCCGCTCGGCCGGAAGTTCGCGGTCGGCGGCTTCTTCGCCGGCATCGGCAAGGAGTGGCCGGAGCGGCTGGACACCACCCAGGCGTACGTACTGGCCATCCCGCAGGCGGTCACCGAGAGGCTGCTGACCGAGCACGCCACCGAACTCGGCGCCGAGCTCCGGCGCGGCTGCGAACTGGTCGGGCTGAGCCAGGACGAGGACGGGGTGAGCGCCGAACTGGCCGACGGCACACGGCTGCGCTCGCGCTACCTCGTCGGCTGCGACGGAGGCCGCAGTGCGGTGCGCAAGCTGCTCGGCGTCGGCTTCCCCGGCGAGCCCTCCAGGGTGGAGACGCTGCTGGGCGACATGCAGCTGGCTGAGGAGCCGGAGACGATCGCCGCCGTCATCGCGGAGGTCCGCAAGACCCAGCTGCGGTTCGGCGCCGTTCGCGAGGGGGATGGGGGGTACCGCGTCATCGTGCCCGCAGAGGGGGTGGCCGAGGACCGTACGGCCGCTCCGACCTTCGAGGAGTTCAAGCAGCAGCTGCGGGCCGTCGCGGGCACCGACTTCGGGGCGCACTCACCGCGCTGGCTGTCGCGCTTCGGCGACGCCACCCGGCTGGCCGAGCGCTACCGGGTCGGCCGGGTGCTGCTGGCCGGCGACGCGGCGCACATCCACCCGCCGACCGGCGGGCAGGGGCTCAACCTTGGTGTCCAGGACGCGTTCAACCTCGGCTGGAAGCTGGCCGCCGAGGTCGATGGCTGGGCGCCGGAGGGGCTGCTGGACAGTTATCACGCGGAACGGCACCCGGTGGCCGCCGACGTGCTGGACAACACCCGCGCGCAGATCCACCTGATGTCCCTGGAGCCCGGCGCCCGGGCGGTGCGCCGACTGCTGGCGGAACTGGCGGAATTCGAGGAGGTGAACCGGTACCTGATCGAGAAGATCATCGCGATCGGGGTCCGCTACGACCTCGGCGAAGGGCATGAACTGCTCGGCCGCCGGCTGCGCGACGTGGAGCTGAAGCGCGGCCGGCTCTACGGGCTGATGCACGGCGGCCGCGGGCTGCTGCTCGACCAGACCGGCGGGCTCTCGGTGGCGGGCTGGGCGGACCGGGTCGAGCATGTCGTCGACGTCAGCGACGAGTTGGACGTGCCCGCGGTGCTGCTGCGCCCGGACGGCCACGTGGCGTGGGTCGGCGAGGACCAGCAGGGCCTGCGCGGCCACCTGTCCAGGTGGTTCGGCGCCCCCGCCGCCTGAGTGCACCGCCGCGGCCTCGGCGGCGTGCGAACAGCCGTCGCGCCGGGAGCACCGGGCGGCGTGCGAACAGCCGTCGCGCCGGGAGCACCGGGCGGCGTGCGAACAGCCGTCGCGCCGGGAGCGCCGGAAGGCGTGCGGGCGGGCGCTCAGCGCTCCCGCAGCGGTACGAAGCGCACCGGCGTGCCCGGGCGTGCCTGGGCGGCCGCCGCGAGGTCGGCGGCGGGGACGACGCCGATCACCGGGTAGCCGCCGGTGGTCGGGTGGTCGGCCAGGAAGACCACCGGCCGCCCGTCCGGCGGGATCTGCACCGCGCCCAACACCATGCCCTCACTGGGTAGTTCACCCGCCCGGGCGCGGGTGACCGGCGGGCCCTCGGTGCGCAGCCCGATCCGGTTGCCGGCCGGGGAGACCAGGTACCCGTCGCGGGCCAGCCGGGTCAGCGCCGAAGGCTTGAACCAGTCCGCGTGCGGGCCCAGCCGCAGCCGCAGCACCAGTTCGGCCGGGGGAGCGGGCAGCGGCACCAGGTCGGGCCGGGGGCGGTCGGGCGGAGGCGGGCCGATCGGCAGCCGGTCGCCGGCGGCGAGCGGGGCCGGTCCGAGGCCGGAGAGCAGGTCCGTCGAGCGGCTGCCCAGGACCGGCGGGACGGCGATCGCACCCGCGACCGACAGGTAGCCGCGCACCCCGGCGGTCGCCGCCCCCACCTCCAGCACCGCCCCGGCCGGCACCGCGACCGGCGCACCCCACGCGGCCGCCCGTCCGTCCACCCGGACGGGCGAGGGTGCTCCGGTGACGGCCACGACCACCGGCCCGAGGGCGCGCAGGGCGACCCCGCCGAGCGTGGTCTCCAGCCCGGCGGCGCCCGGCTCGTTGCCGACGAGCCGGTTCGCGGCCCGCAGCGCGGGCTCGTCCAGCGCTCCGGCCCTGGGCACTCCGAGGTGGGCGACGCCGTGCCGTCCGAGGTCCTGGACGGTGGTCAACGGTCCGGGCCGCACCACCAGCAAACCGCTCAACGCCCCCATCCCGTCCGCCTCGTCCCCCGCCGTCCGGGGCCCGCGCGCCGCCCGTCGTGGGCCCGCACCCCCGCTACGCCCGTTCCGCCGTGAACCGCACCCGCACCCCGGGCGCCAGCAGCGCCGCCGGCTCGCGCCCGGTGTCCCAGAGCGCGAGCCCGGTGCGCCCGATCAGCTGCCAGCCGCCGGGGGAGGAGCCCGGGTAGACGCCGGTGTACGGGCCGGCCAGGGCGACCGAGCCGACCGGGACGCTGCTGCGCGGGGTGGCCCGGCGCGGGACCTCGTAGCGGGGCGGCAGCCCGGTCAGGTAACCGAAGCCGGGCGCGAACCCGCAGAAGGCGACCACGTACTCGGGCCCGGTGTGGATCCGTACGGCGGCCTCCTCGGACACCCCCCACAGCGCGGCGACCTCGGCGAGGTCGGCGCCGTCGTACACCGTCGGCACCTCCACCAGCGGCCCGGTCGCCGCCGCGGCCGCCGACGGACGGGCCGTGCGCAGCAGGGCCGCCAGCGCGTCGACGTCCGCGACGCCGTCCAGCAGCACCGTGCGCGCGGCCGGCACGATCTCCTCGACCGCGCCGAGCGCCCCGCTCTCCTGCCGCTCGCGCAGCCATCCGTACAGCGCGGCGACCTGCGCCGTGTCGTCGAGTTCGACCAGCAGTGCCCGCTCGCCGACCCGCCGGACGGCGGCGGGCGTCACGTGAACGCCTCCACCCGGACCCCGGCGGAGGCGAGGGCGCCGCGGATCCGCCAGGCGAGCTGGGCGGCGCCGGGGGTGTCGCCGTGGACGCACAGGGAGCGGGCCTCGACGGCGATCTGTTCGCCGCCGACGGCCTCCACCGAGGCGTCCCGGGCGATGCCGACGGCGCGGGTGATCACCGATTCGGGGTCGTGCACCACGGCGTCCGGGTCGCGGCGCGGGACGAGGGTGCCGGCCCAGGTGTACGCGCGGTCGGCGAAGGCCTCGGCGACGACCGCGAGGCCGACGCCCTCGGCGACGGCGAGCAGCCGGGAGCCGGGCAGTCCGAGCACCGGCAGCGGTCCGTCGCAGACCGCCCCGGCCCGCAGCACGCCGGCCACCACGGCCTCGGCCTGTTCGGAGTCGGTGACCACCCGGTTGTAGAGGGCGCCGTGCGGTTTGACGTAGGAGACCCGGGAGCCGGCCGCGCGGGCGAAGACCTGGAGGGCGCCGATCTGGTACGCGATCTCGTCGGCGAGCTCCTCCGGGGGGACGTCCATGGCCCGGCGGCCGAAGCCGGCCAGGTCGCGGTAGGAGACCTGGGCGCCGATCCGGACGCCGCGTTCGGCGGCCAGCGCGCAGACCCGGCGCATCGTCGACGGATCTCCCGCGTGGAAGCCGCAGGCGACGTTGGCACTGGTCACCACGGACAGCAGGGCCTCGTCGTCGGTCAGCGTCCAGCGTCCGAACCCCTCACCGAGGTCCGCATTGAGATCGATCACCGCATCGGCCACGCCCGTCCGCCTTCCAGCAGCTGTTGAGCCAGATGGTAGGGCCTGCGGATGAAGGCCGTTGCCCGTGACCCGGGCCCGGGGGGCCCACCGGCGTGCGACCCCTGGTCACACGCCCTGGGGCGGCGCCGGGCGGCTCCGGCTCAGGGCGCGGCCACCGGCCCCTGGAAGGAACGTTCCAGCGGGCGCAGCGCCCGCAGCACGATCAGCAGCGGGACGACACCGACGATTCCGAACGACATGTCGATGAATCGCCAGCTCAGGGGAATCCCCCGCAGCGGTCCGCAGACCAGGGCCAGGGGGATGACGGCGCCGCAGGCGAGCACCGCCCAGCGGATCACCCAGATGTTGCGGACCGGGTCCTTGATCGGGCCCCAGAAGGCGGCGGCGATCACCAGGTGGGCGAAGGCGAGCCAGTCGGTGCCGTAGGCCAGGAAGGGGTAGTGGTCATTGGTCTCCGCGACGCCGGTGCGGACGCGTTCGATCCAGTCCAGTGCGGCCGGGAAGCGGTCGGCCAGCGGCGCGGTCGGCCCGGTCGCGAGGTCGGCGAGCCAGCGGGTCTCGGTCTCCAGCGGGAAGGCCGTCAGGCCGCTCAGGACCAGGCAGACCACGAAGATCCAGAGCCAGCGCCGGACTCTGCGCAGTACCGCCGCGGGACCGGTGCCCGGATTGGTGTCCATGGTGCGAACCTCCATGCCGAAGAGCAGGCGGGGCCTTGTCCCGTCTGTACGGAACCGACTCTAGACCCTGCTTTTGAACGCGTTCAACTAGCCCCTGACGTGCGGGCACGCCCCCGGACGCCGGGCGGGCGCGCACCCCCGGACGCCGGGCCGGCACGCGCCCCCCGGACACGCCGATGCCCGGGTGCCGGAGCACCCGGGCATCGGAACCGCCGGGACCGCGCGGTGTACGTCGGGACTACGCGGTGTACGTGAAGGTCACCGGGGCACTGGTGCCGCCCGCCGTGGTCACCGTGACGTCCACCGGGCCGGGGCCCGCCGCCGCCGGGGAGGTGGCCGAGCAGAAGGACGGGCCGCAGGAGACGTGCGCGGCCGGCACCCCGCCGAACGCGACCGTCCCGTACGTCAGGTTGGTGCCCTGGAGGTACACCTGGGTGCCGCCGGCGGCCGGGCCGCCGGCGTTGGTCAGATTGCCGACCGTCGGCGCGGGCGGCGGCGGGGGCGGGGCGCCCGTGTAGTCGAAGGCGGCCGGCGCCGCGACCGTGCCGCCGGGGGTCACCACGGAGACGGGTGCGCTGCCCGAGCCGCCGGGCGTGGTCACCGTGCAGGCGGTGTCGGTGCAGGTGCCGGCCGCCGGGACGCCGCCGACCAGCACCATGCCGTGCGCCAGGTTGCCACCGCTGACGGTCACCGCAGTGCCGCCCGCGCCCGGGCCGGTGGTGGTGTCGAGGCCGTCGACCGTGGGCGGCGCCTGGACGACCGGCGCCGGGGTGGTCCCGTCGACCGACAGGGCCGTCACGTGGCCGGTCGGGTCGGTGTCGTTCGGATTGGACACGGTCACGACGATCTGGCCGGTCAGCTGCTGGGTGTAGTCGCGGCTCACGTTCAGCTTCATGAACTCGTAGCGCCCGGGCCTGCGGGTGCCGATGAGGACGGCGTCCAGGTGGCGCCCGTCGGGCGAGACGGACTCGGTGAAGGTGTAGTCGTACGGGGTGGAGAAGAACATGCCGAGCTCGGTGGTGAGCCCGGGCGGCAGGTCGACGGTGATGTGGGTCGGCCCGGTGAGGTCCTGGGTGCCGGCGGAGGTCCAGCCGACCGAGAGCTTGCCCGGTCCGGGAGGGGTGGTGCCCGGCAGGAAGCCGTTCAGGGCCGCGGTCACGTGCTGCCCCTGAACGGCGGGGGCGTCGGCGGGGGCGGCCGACGAGGCGGCGGCACCGGTGGCGAGGGTGGTCACGGACAGCGCGGCGGCGAAGCCTGCTTTGACCAGTCGAGTGATCATAGGCCGATCATCACGGTGGCGACGCGCCACCTTCACGGGTTTCCCGAATATCGGTTCGGGAATGGCGGAATCCCGTCGAAACCCCGTTCTGAATTCACCCCCGACACGCCCTCCGGCCTGCCGCGCAGCCCGCCCACAAGGCCCGTTTCGGTCGATGTCGGTGCGAACCTCTAATCTTGTCCACCGTGACCGCCATCGCTGACCCGCCCACCCTGCCCGGCCCCCGGCCGCCCGCCGGGTCCGTCGCGGCGAGGCCCGCGCCCGGCCCCGCCGCCGACGAGGGCCTGGCCCGCCGGCTCAAGGCGCTGGCCTGCACCGCCCCCCTGCACGACCTGGACAACCGCAAGGTCAACCTGGCGGGCGAGTACGGCGGCTACGCGATGGCCGAGGTCGGTCTCGCCGCGATCGACCTGGTCACCCTGCACATGGACTTCGACACCGGCGCCGACCGCGACATAGTGCTCGCCCGCCTGCTGCCCTGGGTCGCCGCCCAGGCCGCCGACCGCCCCGCCGCCGAGCACGAGCGGGTCGCCCGCTGGGTGCTGGAGTCGCTGATCAACGTCGGCAGCGTCGACCGGGGCTTCCGCGCCGTCTACGGCACCTTCGGCGCGGACGGCGCGTACGTCCGGCGCGACTACGACTTCAAGCTGATCGAGGAGGTCCCCGGCCCCGACGGCGGCGTCTACCTGCGCACCACCGACGAGGCGGTCAACGTCCTGGTCGGCGCGCTCGACACCGACGTCACCTCGGCCCAGATCGCCGCCGAGGTCAAGCTGGAGGTGCTGATCCGCCGCGGCCGCCTGGCCGACGCCCAGCTCGCCGCCGAGCAGGCCCGCTACCGCACCGTCCAGTACGCCGAGACGCTGCGCCGCGCCCTCGACGCGACCCGGCGCAACGTCCGCGCCGTCGACTGGATGCGCGCCATCCCCGACCTCATCGACGAGGCGCTGGACCACATCGCCGACCGCTACCGGCACGAGAACGCGATTCTCACCAACATCCGCAAGGCCCGCGACGAGGCCGAGCCCCACACCCCCGAAGGGGCCGAGCACAAGCGCCGCGCCGCCGAGCTGCTCGACATCGTCAAGGACTGCATCCGCCGGCACACGAAGCTGCAGACCCGCCTGCTGGAGGCCGGCCCGCTGTTCCGCGCCGAGCAGGACCGGCAGGCCTTCGCCACCCCCGGCGCCCGCAGCGGCATCGACCTCTACGGCCAGCTGCTCGCCCCCGTGCTGCGGCTGCCGGTCGAGCAGGCCGTCGGCCCCACCGGTGCCTTCTTCGCCCGCGGCACCGGCCTGCGCACCCCCGTCTCCGTCCGGGTCGTCGACCTGGTCGACCTGCTGCTCACCCCGCCGGTCGAGCGCGAGCACCTCGGCGCCGAACTGCCCGACCCGGACCTGGTCGCCACCCCGGACGACAGCCGCTTCTCCGAAGCCCAGCTGGAGGCCGCGCTGCTCCTGCTCGACCTGCCCGCCGACGCCCCCCGCCGGCTCTCCGGCCTGCTCGCCGAGGCCCGCGAGCAGGACCCGGAGCTGCCGTACCTCGTCGCCCTGCTGGCCGTCCACGCGGCCAGCCCGCCGGTCGGCACCGCCTACCGGCAGGGCGAGGAGCGGCTGCTGTTCGCCGTGGACGACGGCACCCCGCTGCGCGACCCGCAGTTCGGCGGCGCCGACCTGATCGTCGGCAGCGCCCTGCTCGACGCGGCCGGCATGGCCGCCGACCGCAAGGACGCCGGCTGACCAAGCCGCCGTCTTGACGCACCACCAGATCGCCCGTACCAGCAACAGCCCCGAGGAGCACCGCCCGTGACGACCCACCACGACGCGTCCTGGGCGGCCGAGACCGAACCCGCGGCCCCCGCCCCGATCACCCCCGGCGACGTCGCCGACGCAGCCCGGCTGGTCTCCTTCGGCCTCCAGGCCAAGCTGCTCCCCGCCCGCGACGCCGAGTACGCCGAACTCGTCCGCCGCCACCGCGAGGACCCGCCGTTCGCCCGGCTCGCCGACGCTGTCGCCACCGGCATGGGCCTGGTCGTCCTGGAGGTCTCGCCGCGCGCCGGCATGGCCGTCGCCGCCGCCGAGGACTCGGTGTTCGCCGTCCGGATGGGGGACTACTCGCGCCGCGCCGCCACCGAGTCCACCGACCGCTTCCTGCACGGCCTGGCCCACCTCGCCGTCGCCGCGATGGCCTTCCCCCGGCCCGAGGACCTCGCCGACGACGGCTACCTCGGCCGGATCACCGTCAACGGCGTCGACGCCTTCGTCCGCCAGGCCTGCCGCCGCCTGGAGGAGCAGGCCGCGACCGAGGGCGACAACACCGACCCGCAGTCCGACGCCCCCGGCCTGGAGGCCGCCTGGCGGGTGTGGGCCCGGCGCACCGCCACCGGCGCCACCAAGGACGCCCGCCGGCTCTCCGGCTCCACCATCGGCATCGTCGCCAAGGCCGTGCTGTTCCTGGTCGACTCCGGCTTCCTGCAGAAGGTCTCCGACGACGCCGGCGGCACCTACCGCACCACCGCCCGCTACCAGCTCCAGGTCCGCGACCTGGCCGGCAGCGCGGCCATGGCCGAACTGCTCGACCTCGGCATCGTCCCGGTCTCCGACGGCACCGCCAGCCTGCTGCCGCCGGACACCGGCGACGAACTGGTGGCCGACGCAGGCCTGCCGTTCCACTCGCTCTGAGCCCGAGTCCCGACCACCCCCCAGCCACGGAGAACCGCCGCACATGTACGAGCTCAACCGGGTCCGCCTCTACTCGATCGGCCCGGCCGGCGCCCGCTACGCCGACACGGTGCTCGACCTGCGCGGCGTCGGCGAGCCCGTCGCCGACCCGGCCCCGCAGCAGATCGGCCTGTTCGGCGAGGACGCCGAGGGCCCGGTCCGCCGCCCCGCCCCGGCCGGCGTGCTCTTCCTGGAGAACGGCGGCGGCAAGTCCGTCCTGCTCAAGCTGATCTTCTCGGTGATGCTCCCCGGCCACCGCAACACCCTCGGCGGCGCCAGCTCCGGCGTGCTGCGCAAGTTCCTGCTCGCCGACGACTGCGGCCACGTCGCGCTGGAGTGGCAGCACACCGTCACCGGCGAGCTGATCGTGGTCGGCAAGGTCAGCGAGTGGCGCGGCCGCCAGGTCTCCTCCGACCCGCGCAAGTTCGCCGAGACCTGGTACTCCTTCCGCCCCGGCCCCGGCCTCACCCTGGACTCGCTGCCGGTCGCCGAACGGATCAGCCTGGCCGGCGACCAGAAGGCCCGCGGCCGCCGCCGCACCATGAAGGGCTTCCGCGACGCCCTCACCGAGGCAGGCAAGGCCCACCCGCACCTCGACCTGGTCTTCGAGGACGGCCACGACCGCTGGACCGAGCACCTCGGCGAACTCGGCCTCGACCCCGAACTCTTCCGCTACCAGCGTGAGATGAACGCCGACGAGGGCGAGGCCGCCGGCCTCTTCGCGGTCAAGCACGACAGTGACTTCACCGACCTGCTGCTGCGCGCCGTCACCGACACCCGGGACACCGACGGCCTCGCCGACCTCGTCCACGGATTCGCCGCCAAGCTCGGCCGCCGCGCCGAACTCACCGCCGAACGCGACTTCACCGCCGGCTCCCTCGACCTGCTGGAACGCATCGTCGAGGCCACCGGCGCCCGCGAGAGCGTCCGCGAGGCCCACCGCACCGCCGAACGCCGCACCCGCCGCCTCGCCCACGCCCTCACCTCCCGCGCCGCCGCCGAACGCGACCGCGCCCAGGACCTCGCCATCGAGGTCGCCGCCGCCGCGGGCGCCGTCACCGCCGCCGAGGCCGACCGCACCCGGCACACCCTCATCACCGCCGAACTCACCCACCGGCACGCCACCCTGGGCCTCGCGGCGGCCACCGCCGAGGCCGCCGCGCTGCGCCGCGAACTCATCGACGCCCGCACCCTGCACGCTGCCTGGCAGGCCGCCGAGACCGTCCTGCGCCAGCGCGCCGCCGCCGACCGGGTCACCCGGGTCGCCGCCGCCATCCGCGAGGCCGAACTCGACGCCGCCCCCGCGCTCGCCGCCCGCGCCCGCGCCGCCACCGCCCTGGCCCGCGCCCTGGAGGGCGCCGCCGCGGCCGCCGAGGCCCGCGCCGACACCGAGGAGCAGCGCGCCGGCGACCTCCAGGACGACGGCGCCAAGGCCCAGTCCGACGCCACCGAGGCCGCCACCGCCGCCCAGAAGGCCCGCAGCGAGGTCGACCACCTGCGCCAGCGCCTCGCCGAGGTCGAGCAGGAGACCGCCGCCGCCGTCGAGGCCGGCTTCATCGACGCCGACGGCGACGTCGACCCGGCCCGCGCCGCCCTGCACGCCGCCGACGTCGAGAAGGCCGCCGGCGCCGCCCTCGCCCAGGCCCGTACGACCGCCGAGGCCTGCGCCGCCCGGCTGCGCGAGGCCGCCGCCGCCACCGGCCGCGCCGAACTCGCCGCCGAACGCGCCGGCGACGCCCGCACGGCCGCCGCCCGGGCCCTCGCCGCCGAGCAGCGCACCGCCGCCCTGCTCGCCACCGAGCAGCGCCTCTCCGACCTGCTCTCCCTGACCCCCGCACCCACCGACTGGAGCGACGACGGGTCAGGGGCCGAGGAGGACGCCGGCTTCCTCACCCCCTCCGTCCTCGACCGCAACGCCGAGTACCTGCGCGAACTCCTCGACGAGTCCATCGCCACCGCCGAACGCACCCTGTTCGACCTGCGCACCGCAGCCGCCGACGACTCCCGCATCCTCGCCGCCCTCGGCGACGGCGGACTGCTGCCGCCCGGCCCGGACGTCCTGGCCACCGTCGAGTACCTCGCCGAGCACGGCATCCCCGCCCTGCCGGGCTGGCGCTACCTCGCCCAGTCCGTCGACCCGGCCGACCACGAGGCGATCCTCGCCGCCCGCCCCGAACTCGTCGACGGCGTCGTCGTCACCGACCCCGCCTCGCTGGAGCGGGCCCGCGAGGCCTTGCAGGCCGCCGCCCTGCTGCCCCGCTCCACCGTCGCCGTCGGCGCCGCCGCCTCCCTGATCGCCCCGATCACCGACCAGCCCGCGTTCTTCCTGGTGCCGCCGAACCCGGCCATGCACGACGAGTCCGCCGCCGACGACGAGCGCCGCGAACTGCGCGCCCGGGCGGGCGCCCGCGAGGAGCACATCCGCGAACTCGCCGCCCGCCTCGGTGCCGACCGCGCCCTCGCCGCCCGCCTCGCCTCCTGGCACGCCAGCTGCCCGCCCGGCACCCTCGCCGAACTCGCCGCCGCCGCCGAGGCCGCCCGCGAGCACGCCGAGCAGGCCGCCGCCGCCCTGGCCACCCTGCGCGCCGACCACGACGAGGCCGAGACCGACCACGCCGCCGCGGCCGCCGCCCACGAGGAGCACCGCGAGGCCGCCCAGCGCGCCCGCCGCCGCGCCGACGCCCTCTCCGGCCTCGCCTTCCGGCTGCGCGAGCGCGCCAACTGGGCCCGCCGCCAGCGCGAACTCGCCGAGGACGCCGCCGAGTGCGACCGCCGCCAGGCCGTCTGCGCCGAACGCGCCCGCACCTGCGACGAGGACCGCCGCGCCGCCCAGCGCGCCGCCGACGACGCCCGCCGCACCGCCCGTACCGTGCGCGCCGAACGCGCCGAGATCCCCGCCGCCGAGCAGGCCGACGAGCCCTCCGAGACCGCCCCCGCCGCACTGCCCGCCCTGCGCGAGGCCTACCGCGCCGCCTCCCAGCTGTACGAGAAGGTCGGCGTCGGCGCCGACCTGCGCGCCGAGCAGGCCCGCGCCGAGGGTGACGAGGCCGCCGCCGCGACCGAACTCGACCGCCTCACCAACAAGGTCCGCACCCGCGCCGAGGAACTCCTCGGCAGTCCCGACGGCGCCGACGGCCCGGCCCGCCAGGCCGCGGCCGCCCGCGCCGAGGACCTGGTCGCCACCATCGAGGCCCGCTCCGCCGCCGCCAGCGAGCAGCTCGGACGCCTGCGCGGCGAGGCCGAGCGCTCCGCCCCCGCCGACGGCGAGGCGCACACCGAACTGCCCGAGGACCTCGTCCCCGCCGACCCCGAGCACGCCCAGGTCCTGCTGCGCACCGCCACCAGCCGGCTCGCCGAGCGCCGGGAGGCTTTGGACGCCGCCCGCACCGCGCACGCCGACCTGCAACGCACCTTCGACGCCGCCCAGTCGGCCGCCGCCGACTTCGACGAAATCGCCGGCCAGCTGCGCGACGGCCTGCGCGAGCAGCAGGAGGACGACGGCCAGTCCGTCGAGCCCTACCTCGGCTCGCTGCCGGAGGCACGCGGCACCGCCGCCGAGGCCCGCCGCGCCCTGCGCACCGCCGCCGGCGAGCTGTCCTCCGCCGAACTCGCCGTCCGCGACGCCTCCGACGCCCTCGTCCGGCACGCCAACGCCGCCCGCTACGAGGCCGTCCGCACTCCCGCCCGCCAGCAGATCCGCGAACTGCCCGCCGCCGCGCTGCCCGAGCACGCCGCTGCCTGGGCCGCCGCCTTCGCGCCCCGGCTGCGCGTGCTGACCGACGAACTCGCCCAGCTGGAGCGCAACCGCGGCTCGATCGTCGACCGGCTGCGCGGCCTGGTCGAGTCCTCGCTCACCACCCTGCGCGCCGCCCAGCGGCTCTCCCGGCTGCCCGAGGGCCTGGGGGAGTGGTCCGGCCAGGAGTTCCTGAGGATCCGCTTCGAGGACCCGGACCACGCCACCCTGGTCGAGCGCCTCGGCGAGGTCATCGACGAGGCCACCCGCGCCGCCGTCCGCAAGAACAGCGACCTGCGCCGCGACGGCATGTCCCTGCTGCTGCGCGGGGTCGCCGCCGCGATCGGCCCGAAGGGCGTCAGCGTCGAGATCCTCAAGCCGGACGCGGTGCTGCGCGCCGAGCGGGTCGGCGTCGGCCAGATGTCCGACGTCTTCTCCGGCGGCCAGCTGCTCACCGCCGCCATCGCGCTGTACTGCACGATGGCCGCGCTGCGCGCCAACGACCGCGGCCAGTCCCAGCTGCGGCACGCCGGCACGCTGTTCCTGGACAACCCGATCGGCCGCGCGAACGCCACCTACCTGCTGGAGCTCCAGCGGGCCGTGGCCGATGCGCTCGGCGTCCAACTGATCTACACCACCGGTCTGTTCGACACCACCGCGCTCGCCGAGTTCCCGCTGGTCATCCGGCTGCGCAACGATGCCGACCTGCGGGCGGGCCTCAAGTACATCTCGGTCGAGGAGCACCTGCGCCCCGGCCTGCCCGCCCCGCAGGACCCGGACGGCCCGGCCATCCACGGCGAGATCACCGCCACCCGGATGTTCAAGCGTCCGGCCGAGGTTCCGGTGCAGTCCGCAACTGACTAGCGTGGCGTCCATGCTGACGATCGCGCACTTCAGTGACATCCACCTCGGGCAGGAGCACCGTCGGGACGGCGGCAGGCGCGCCCTGCGGCGGGCCGGGCAGGTGATGGCGTACCTCGACGCCCTGCCCGGCCCGCTGGACGCCGTGCTCGTTACCGGGGACCTCGCCGACCACGGCCTGGCCGCCGAGTACGAGCAGGTGGCCAAGGTGCTGGACTCCCGGTACCCGGTGCTCACTTGCCCCGGCAACCACGACCGCCGGGCGCCCTACCGGGAGGTGCTGCTCGGCGAGGCCCCCGCGGACGGCCCGGTCAACCGGCTGCACCAACTGCCCGGCGCCGACGTGCTGATGCTGGACTCCTCGATCCCGGGCCGCGACGACGGCCTGCTGGACGAGGAGACGCTGGCCTGGCTGGACGCCGAACTGGCGGCCGGCCGCGCCGACCTGCCCGCGCTGGTGGCCTTCCACCACCCGCCGGCCGTCCTGCACCTGCCGAACGTCGACCCGATCCGCCAGTTCGGCGAGGAGGCGCTCGGCGCGGTGCTGGCCCGGCACCCGCGGGTGGCCGGCCTGCTCTGCGGCCACTCCCACACCGGCGCCGCCACCACCTTCGCCGGACTGCCCCTGCTGGTCGCCCCGGGTGTGGTCTCCACCGTCACGCTGCCCTGCGAGGGCGGGCCCGGCATCTCCTTCACCCAGCCGCCGATGCTCGCCTTCCACGTCCTGGACGACACGGGCCGGCTCACCACCCACTACCGGGCCGTCCCGGAGGACTGACCCGCGGCGCCGGCCGCGGGTGTCCTACGCGGCCGGCAGCCGCGGCTGACGCTGCGGCCCGCCGGGGCGGGGGAGCGGCCGGGCGGCCAGCGGGTCGGGCGCCCGGCTGCCCGCCATCGGGTGCGCGGAGCCGGGCGCGCGCTGCCGCTGGGCGGCGACCTGGCGCGAGATCAGGATCTCCAGCAGGCACCACATCGTGCCGAACACCCCGAGCCCCATCGCCATCAGCGCCGGAGTCATCAGCCAACTGTCCGCGTACGAGGCGAGCGTGGCGACGACCACGCCGACCAGCGTGAAGGACAGGCAGAGCACCGCCCGGACGGCGGCGGCGCGCACCTCGTCGGGCAGGCGGCGACGGCGGCGTGGCACGGACATCGATCGACCCCCAGGCGCGGACTCGGCGGCGGACACGGGACGGGCGCACGCGAAAAGCGCCCCCTCGCCTCACTCTGCCCCGTCGAACCAGGACTATGCGTCCGAATCCACCGAACTGCCGTCAAAGCGCGTGATCCGGGCAGCCGGCAGCGGGCGGCCCGCTGCCGGGGGAAGTCAGCCCAACTGCTGGTTGAGCTCCTCCAGGGCGCCCGCCACGATCGTCCGCATGGCCTGCTCGGCCTGGACGGCGTCCCCCGCGCAGATCGCGTCGGCGACTTCGCGGTGCAGCCGGATCGCGTACGGCTCCGGCTGATGGGGCATCAGATGGTACTCGGTCCGCCCGGTGAGCACCGCCCCCACGGTGTCGCCGAGGTGGGCGAACATCTCGTTGCCGGAGGCGCGCAGCACGGTGGCGTGGAAGTCGATGTCGTGCCGGAGGAAGGTGGTGAGGTCGGCGGCCCGCGCCGAGACGGTCAACTCCACGGCCAGTGAGCCGAGTTGGCGCCGGTCGTCGTCGCTCGCGTGCACCGCGGCGAGCGCGGCCGCGGCCGGCTCGACGGCCACCCGCAGCGAGCCGAGCGAGCGCAGCTGGGCCGAGCGGTCCGCGCCGGCCAGCCGCCAGCGGATCACCAGCGGGTCGAAGACGTCCCAGAGCGACCTGGGCTGCACGGTGATCCCGACCCGCCGCCGGGACGCCACCAGGCGCATCCCCTCCAGGATCCGCACCGCTTCCCGGACGACCGTCCGGGACACCCCGAACCGCTCCTCCAGCTCCTCGCCGCGCAGCACCGCGCCCTCGGGAATCTCCCCCGACGCGATCGCCGGCCCGAGCTCGTCAAGCAGCCGACCGGGCAGCCCCTGGATCTCCATCCGCCCAGCGTAGACGCCCACCCCGCCGCCACCACCGGCGCGTACCGGGTCCTGCGTCCTGCGATCTACCCCACAGCCCAAAAGTATGACGATTTGGTTTCCGCCACTTGAATACGTCATATCTTTGAGGCGATAGTGGCGGCCAGGCAACGAAGGAGCACCACCCATGGCTCTCAGCGTCGAGAACCACGACCTCCCGGACACCCCTCTCACCATCGTGGTGATGGGCGTCTCCGGTGTCGGCAAGACCACCCTGGCCCGCCTGCTGGCCGAACGCCTCGACCTCCCCTACGCGGAGGCGGACGACTTCCACCCGGCGGCCAACATCGCCAAGATGTCGGCCGGCATCCCGCTGGACGACGAGGACCGCGCCCCCTGGCTGCGCGCCCTCGGCGCCTGGCTCAAGGAGCGGGCCGAGGACGGCACCGGCGGCGTGGTCACCTGCTCGGCGCTGAAGCACCGCTACCGCGACACCCTGCGCGCGGCCTGCCCGGGCGCCTACTTCCTGCACCTCAGCGGCGGTCACGAGCTGGTCGAGGACCGGCTCGCCCACCGCACCGGCCACTTCATGCCGCCGTCGCTGCTCGACTCGCAGTACGCCGCCCTGGAATCCCTGGGCGCGCACGAGCGCGGCGCCGTCCTGGACGTCGGTCCGTCCCCCGAAGAACTCGTCGAGATGGCCGTGGCGCTGCTGCGGCCGGTCAATGGAGACCTCGCGTGAGTATTGCCCCCACTCTGCTCGCGGCCGCCCCACCGGCCCTGCCGCACACCAGCAGCGACTCCCAGCTGCTGATCGCGGTCCTGCTCAGCATCGGTGTGATCGTCCTACTGATCACCAAGCTGAAGCTGCACCCCTTCCTCGCCCTCACGCTCGGCTCCGGCCTGCTGGCCGCCGTCGCGGGCGCCCCGTTCGACAAGCTGCTCAACAGCTTCTCCACGGGCTTCGGTTCCACCGTGGCCGGCGTCGGCCTGCTGATCGGGCTGGGCGCGATGCTCGGCAAGCTGCTCGCCGACTCCGGCGGCGCCAACATCATCGCGGACACCGTGCTGGCCCGGTCGGGCAACAAGGCGCTGCCCTGGGCGATGGCGCTGATCGCCGCCGTCCTCGGCCTGCCGCTGTTCTTCGAGGTCGGCGTCGTCCTGCTGATCCCGATCGTGCTGCTGGTCGCCCGCCGCGGCAACGTGCCCCTGATGCGGATCGGCATCCCCGCGCTGGCCGGCCTGTCCGTGCTGCACGGCCTGGTGCCCCCGCACCCGGGCCCGCTGGTCGCCGTCGACGCCCTGAAGGCGGACCTCGGCATCACCCTGGCGCTCGGCCTGCTGATCGCGGTGCCCACCCTGATCGTGGCCGGCCCGCTGTTCTCCCGGCTGGCCGAGCGCTGGGTCGGCCCGCTGGAGATCCCGAAGGCCACCGCCCCCGAGGAGACCACCAGGCCCGAGCACACGCCGTCCTTCGGCGCGGTGCTGGCGACGATCCTGCTGCCGGTCGTGCTGATGCTCGGCAAGGCCCTGACCGACGTGGTGGTCGACAACCCGAAGGCGATGGCCCAGCGGGTCTTCGACTTCATCGGTTCGCCGCTGATCGCGCTGCTCGCCGCGACCCTGCTCGGCATGCTGACCCTCGGCAAGGCGGCCGGCTTCGACAAGGCCCGGATCTCCGACACCGTCGGCAAGTCGCTCGGCCCGATCGCCGGCATCGTGTTCATCGTCGGCGCCGGCGGCGGCTTCAAGCAGACCCTGATCGACGTGGGCGTCGGCAACGCGGTGAGCGAGTGGTCCGGCAAGTGGCACATCTCGGCGCTGCTGCTCGGCTGGCTGATCGCGGTGCTGATCCGCCTGGCCACCGGCTCGGCGACGGTCGCCACCATCACCGCCGCCGGGATCGTCGCCCCGCTCGCCGCCGACATGTCCTCCACCCACGCGGCCCTGCTGGTCCTGGCGATCGGCGCCGGCTCGCTCTTCCTGTCGCACGTCAACGACGCCGGCTTCTGGCTGGTGAAGGAGTACTTCGGGATGAGCGTCGGGCAGACGCTGAAGTCCTGGTCGGTGATGGAGACGGTGATCTCGGTCGTCGCCATCGCCCTGATCATGCCGCTCAGCCTGATCATCTAGGCCGGACGGCGCCCGGCGCCGCCGCCGACATTCGCCGAGGGGCGGCACCCGTACGGGTGCCGCCCCTCGGGCGTGTCCGACGACCGTGACTCAGCCCAGCAGCCCCGACAGCACGGCCGCCGTCGCGTCCAGCAGGTCCTCCGCAGCCGCGCCGCCCGCCGCCGTCCGGGCCAGCAGCCCCCGCGCGCGGCCAGGACCACCTCGGCGGTCTGCCGGGCGGTGGCGGGCGGCGGTACCAGCTCGGGCAGCGCCCGTTCCAGGACGGCGGCCGGGTCCAGCCCGCCGCCGACGTGCTCCGCTCGGCCACCACGACCGCCGCCCGCTCGGCCTGGAGGGCCGGATCGGCACCCTCGCCCCGGGTGCCCACGCCGACCTCCTCCTCGTCGACGGCGACCCGCTCGCCGACCTCACCGTCCTCACCCGCCCCGACCGCCGCCTCCGCCACGTCATCAAGGCGGGCACGCCGATCTGAGCGGCCGGCCGGGAGCCCCTTCGTACCCCGCCCGCGAGCCGGGCGCACGAAGGGCGGGCACCCGGAGAACCCGGGTGCCCGCCCTTCGCGAGGCTCTGCCTAGCTGGCTGTGCCTACTGGTTCCGCGCTTCGCGAGGCTGTGCTTACTTGGTTCCGCGCTTCGCGAGGAAGGCCTCGACCTCGTCCCGGATCTCCGGCGTGTCCAGCCCGCGCACGGTCATCGTGGTGCGGCGCCGCAGCACGTCGTCCGCCGTGTACGCCCACTCGCTGTCGGCCGCGTAGGCGACCTGCGCCCAGACGTCCGGGCCGTCCTCGTGGATCGGCCGGCCCAGCTCCGGGTTCTCGTCGATCATGCGGGCGATCTCGAAGGACAGTGTGCCGTAGTGGCTGGCCAGGTGCTTGGCCACCAGCGGCTCCATCCGGGAGCCCGGGTCGCGGTCGATCAGCAGCCGGTGCGCGACGGCGTTCGGCGCGCCGACGCCCGGCAGCGGCACGGTCGCCGCGATCGGGGACATGTCCTCGCCGAGGCTGGTGCCGGGCACGTGCGCCAGCTTCTCCAGCACGGTGCGGCCGATGTGGCGGTAGGTGGTCCACTTGCCGCCGGCGACCGACAGCATGCCGCCCTTGCCCTCGGTGACGACCGTCTCGCGCTTGGCGGCGGCGGTGTCGCCCGGGCCGCCGGGCAGCACCCGCAGGCCGGCGAAGGAGTAGGTGATCAGGTCGCGGTCGAGGTGCTCGTCACGGATGGCGTGCGCGGCCTCGCCCATGATCTGGTCGATGTCCGCCTCGGTGGCCCGGACGTCCTTCGGGTCGCCGGTGTACTCCTCGTCGGTGGTGCCGAGCAGGACGTGGTCCTCCCACGGGATGGCGAAGGAGACGCGGTACTTGTCGATCGGGATGGTCAGCGCGGCGCGCCACGGCGAGCGGCGCTTGACGACGACGTGCGCGCCCTTGGAGAGGCGGATCGACGGCGCGGCGCCGGCGTCCTCCATCTTGCGCAGGTGGTCCACCCACGGGCCGGTGGCGTTGAGCACCAGGCGGGCGTCGATGCCGAACTCGGTGCCGTCCAGGCGGTCGCGCAGCTCGGCGCCGGTGACCCGGCCGGCGGTGAAGCGCAGGCCGGTGACCTCGGCGTGGTTGAGCACCACGGCGCCGGCGTCGACGGCGGCGCGCACGGTCATCACGGCGACGCGCGAGTCGTTCATCTGGTGGTCGCCGTAGACGGCCACCGAGCGCAGTCCCTCGGTGCGCAGCGCGGGCACCTGCTGGGCGGCGTGCGCGGCGGTGGAGACCCGGCCCATGCCGTCACGGAAGGCGGACAGCGCGGAGTACAGGAAGACGCCGGCGCCGAGCTTGGGCGCGCTGTGCGGGCCGCCCTTGTAGACCGGCACGAAGAAGGTCAGCGGGTTGACCAGGTGCGGCGCGACGTCGGTGGCGAGCGCGCGGCGCTCCTTGTGGTTCTCGGCGACGAGCTTGACCGCGCCGGTCTGCAGGTAGCGCAGACCGCCGTGGACGAGCTTGGAGGAAGCGCTGGAGGTGGCGCCGGCGAAGTCGCCGCCGTCGACCATGGCGACCTTGAGTCCGGCCTGGGAGGCGGTCCAGGCGACGGCCGTGCCGAGGATGCCGCCCCCGATCACCAGCAGGTCGTAGGTGGCCTTGCCGAGCAGCTCACGGGTCTCGGCGCGGGAGGCGGTGTGGCCGGCGGTGCGCTCGGCGCCCAGGGTCGGGATGGTTGCCATGGTGGTTGTGTACGGCGCGCGGGTCAGGCGGCGCCGTTACTCCTCTCGTGTGCGGTGCGGCCTCTGCTGAGAGGCCGGTCGGCCCGGTGCGGCGGGCCGGTGAAACGCGGTGACACCCGCTGCCGGAACGGCGGGCGGCCGGTCGGGGCTCGGGGCCCCGACCGGCTTGTCGGTCAGTCGGTCTCTTCTTCCTCCACCCACCCCATGGTGCGCTCCACGGCCTTGAGCCACTTCTTGTACTCGCGCTCCCGGGTGGCCTCGTCCATGCGCGGGGTCCATTCGGCGGCGCGGTGCCAGTTGGCCCGCAGGGTGTCGAGGTCGTTCCAGAAGCCGACGGCGAGTCCGGCCGCGTAGGCGGCGCCGAGGGCGGTGGTCTCGGCCACGTACGGGCGCTCGACCGGGGCGTCCAGGACGTCGGCGATGTTCTGCATGAGCAGGTTGTTGCTGGTCATGCCGCCGTCGACCTTGAGGGCGGTGAGTTCGACGCCGGAGTCCTTCTGCATGGCGTCGACGACCTCGCGGGTCTGCCAGGCGGTGGCCTCCAGGACGGCCCGGGCCAGGTGGCCCTTGGTGACGTACCGGGTCAGGCCGGCGATCACGCCGCGGGCGTCGGAACGCCAGTACGGGGCGAACAGGCCGGAGAAGGCCGGGACGAAGTAGGCGCCGCCGTTGTCCTCGACGGTGTTGGCGAGGGTCTCGATCTCGGCGGCGGTGGAGATGATGCCGAGCTGGTCGCGCAGCCACTGGACGAGCGAGCCGGTGACGGCGATCGAGCCTTCCAGGGCGTAGACCGGGGCCTGGTCGCCGATCCGGTAGCCGACGGTGGTCAGCAGGCCGTGGTACGAGTTGACGATCTTCTCGCCGGTGTTGAGCAGCAGGAAGGTGCCGGTGCCGTAGGTGGACTTGGCCTCGCCCTCGTCGAAGCAGGTCTGGCCGAACAGCGCGGCCTGCTGGTCGCCGAGCGCGGAGGCGACCGGGACGCCGGCCAGGTCGCCGACGGCCTCGCCGTAGACCTCGGCGGAGGAGCGGATCTCCGGCAGGACGGCCATCGGCACGCCGATCGATTCGGCGATCTTCTCGTCCCACTGCAGGGTGTGCAGGTTCATCAGCATGGTGCGGCTGGCGTTGGTGACGTCGGTGACGTGCTTGCCGCCGCTGACACCGCCGGTGAGGTTCCAGATCACCCAGGTGTCCATGGTGCCGAACAGGATGTCGCCGGCCTCGGCGCGCTCGCGCAGGCCCTCGACGTTGTCCAGCAGCCAGCGGATCTTCGGGCCGGCGAAGTAGCTGGCGAGCGGGAGGCCGGTCTCGCGGCGGAAGCGGTCCTGGCCGACGTTGCGGCCGAGCTCGCGGCAGAGGCCCTCGGTGCGGGTGTCCTGCCACACCAGCGCGTTGTGGACCGGCTCGCCGGTGTTCTTGTCCCACAGGACGGTGGTCTCGCGCTGGTTGGTGATGCCGATCGCGCGGATGTCGTCCTTGGTCAGGCCGGCCTTCTCCAGCGCGCCGCGGACGACCGACTGCACCCGGGTCCAGATCTCGGCGGCGTCGTGCTCGACGTAGCCGGGCTGCGGGAAGATCTGCCGGTGCTCCTGCTGGTCGACGGCGACGATCCGGCCGTCGGCGCCGAAGATGATGCAACGGCTGGAGGTGGTGCCCTGGTCGATCGCGGCGATGTAGTTGCCAGTGGAGGTCATCAGAGGGTCCTCGGCTCAGGATTCGGGGGTTACGGGGTGGGTGGGCCCGACACAGTGGTCGGTCCCCGTGCTCGGCGGGTTCGAACCCGGCCCGTCAGAACATCGCGTTGTACAGACCGCCGGCCAGTGCGCCGCCGATCAGCGGGCCGACGACCGGCACCCAGGCGTACGACCAGTCGGAGCCGCCCTTGTTCGGGATGGGCAGCAGCGAGTGCACGATGCGCGGGCCGAGGTCGCGGACCGGGTTGATCGCGTAGCCGGTGGGGCCGCCCAGTGAGAGGCCGATGCCGACGACCGTGAGGGCCACGATCAGGGTGCTGAGGCCGCCGGCGGCCAGACCGTCGTTCTTGCCGAGGGTGAGGATCGCCATGCAGAGGATGAAGGTGCCGATGACCTCGGTGACGACGTTCTGGATCGGGTTCCGGATCTCGGGCCCGGTCGAGAAGATGCCGAGGGTGGGCTCCTCGTTGGCCTGGAACTGGCCGAGGTAGGTGAGCCAGACCAGCACGGCGCCGATCATCGCGCCGAGGAACTGGGAGCCGAGGTAGAGCGGCACCTGGCTCCAGTCACCGCTCTTGATGGCGAGCGCGACGGTGACGGCCGGGTTGAGGTGGGCGCCGGACTTCGGAGCCGAGATGTACGCGGCGATCAGGACCGCGAAGCCCCAGCCGAAGGTGATCGCCAGCCAGCCGGCGTTGAGGGCCTTCGACTTCTTGAGGGTTACGGCGGCGCAGACGCCGCCACCGAGAAGTATCAGGGCGGCGGTGCCGAGGGTTTCGCCGACGAAGACGTCGCCGTTGGAGAACGCGGACACAAAGACTCCCTTGTCCATATGGCCCGGAGGTGTGGGTGGGGGCGGCCGGCCGATCGTTGTGCGGGTGAGCGCATCGGGGGAGTGATCTTCCCGGCCATCGTTCGACAATGTCGACCGTTATGCGGAAGCTTCCTCCCCTGGTTGCCCTCACGTCAAGGCAGGGTTACGGAGCTGTGACCCTTCCCCCGAAGTTACCCAGCGGAGCGGGCCAAACCAGGGCAAAACGCCAAGGCGCGGACAGGCCGATGCCCGTCCGCGCCTCAGCGTGACGATGCGGCCGCCGGTGCGGCCTCGGGTTTCAGAAGCGCCCGGCGCCCAGATCGCGGGAGATCGCCCGTGCCGCGCTGCGCACCGAGGCCACCAGCGACGGCTTCACGAAGCCGTCCTCGCAGACCCGCTCCACCGGGCCGCTGATGCACACCGCGCCCACCGGGTTGCGCCGCCGGTCCTGGATCAGCGCGCCGATCGAGGCCACGCCCTCCCAGGTCTCCTCGATCGAGTCCGTCCAGCCGCGCTCGCGGATCAGCGCGCACTCGGCGTCCACGTCGGCCGCCTCGGTCAGCGTCCGCAGGGTGTACGACTCGTACGGCCCGTCGCCCAACTCGCCGCGCGCGACCGGGTCGTAGGCCACCAGCACCTTGCCCAGAGCGGTGCTGTGCAGCGGCTGCATCGAGCCGACCTCCAGCACCTGCCGGGTGTCGTCCGGCCGGAAGACGTGGTGCACGACCAGCACGCCCTGCTGGTGCAGCACCCCCAGGTAGACGGTCTCGCCGGCCGCCCGGGCCAGGTCGTCCGCCCAGACCAGCGCCCGTGCCCGCAGCTCGTGCACGTCCAGGTAGCTCTGCCCCAGCCGCAGCAGTTCGGCGCCCAGCTGGTACTTGCCGCTCTCCGGGTCCTGCTCGACGAACCCCTCCTGCTGGAGCGTGCGCAGGATGCCGTGCGCGGTGCCCTTGGCGAGGTCCAGCGACGTCGCGACCTCGGACAGGCCCAGGCGGCGCTCACCGCCGGCCAGCAGGCGCAAGATCGCGGCGGCCCGGGAGAGCGACTGGATCGGGCCGGGCATGGGGACCTCCGCGCTGACAGGCGGTCGACATTGTCGACCGCGGTGGTAACGGGACGAGTCTGCCAGGCCGTCGCCGGTCCGTGCACCTTCCCCCTCGGTAACCCGCGCTCGGCCGTTTGTTAACCTCCGCCCGCCCGCCGACCCGCCGCGCCGCTCACCCCCGGACGTCCCTCACTCCTCGACGCCGTTCGAGCGCCCCCGCCGCACCGCGACCTCCGCCGCCAGCGCGGCGATCCCGTCCGGCCCCACCCGGCAGCAGCCGCCCACCAGCCGTGCGCCGCCCGCCAGCCAGCCGCCCACCCGGGCCGAGCGGAACGTCGGCTCGCCGCGCCAGTCCCGGCGCGCGGCGTCCCACTCCTCCCCGCTGTTCGGGTACACCACCACCGGCTTGCCGGTCACCTCGGCCGCCAGCGCCACCGCCCGGTCCGCGTCCTGCGGGGTGCAGCAGTTCACGCCCACCGCCAGCACCTCGTCCACCTCGGCCGCCAGCGCGAACGCCTCCGCCAGCGGCTGGCCCGCCCCGGTCCGGTCGCCCGCCACGCTGAACGACAGCCAGGCCGGCACGCCCAGCTCGCGCACCAGCTCCAGCAGCGCCCGCGCCTCGTCCGCGTCCGGCACCGTCTCCAGCGCCAGCACGTCCGGCCCGGCCGCCGCCAGCGCCTCCAGTCGCGGCCGGTGGAAGGCCACCAGTTCCGCGGTGCTCAGCCCGTACCGGCCCCGGTACTCCGAACCGTCCGCCAGCACCGCCCCGTACGGCCCCACCGACGCCGCCACCCAGCGCCGCCGCCCGCCCGGCTCGGCCCGCGCCGCCTCCCGGGCCAGCTCCACGCTGCGCGCCAGCAGCCGCGCGGCCTGGGCCCGGCCCGTTCCGCGCCGGGCGAAGCCCTCGAAGCTCGCCTGGTAGCTCGCCGTGATGGCGACGTCCGCACCGGCCGCGAAGTACGCCCGGTGCGCCGCCACCACCGCCTCCGGCGCGTCCGCCAGCAGCCGCGCCGACCACAGCTCGTCGAGGAGGTCGTGCCCGGCCGCCGCCAGCTGGTTCGACATCCCGCCGTCCAGCACCAGCGGACCGGCCGCCAGCGCCGCGGCGAAGTCCGGCGGGGGAGCAGTGGGCATGGGGCCTCCTCGGGCGCGGTCGTTCCTGGTCACAGCCTAGAAGCCGGGCATCCCCGCGGACCCGGAAAACCATTTGCCGCCGGGGAACGGAATCGCTACGTTGTGCTCAGCCAGAGAACGACAGCACCCCGTACGGCGGCGAGCGCGGAGAGGAGCCGGTGATGGAAGCGGACGACCCGGCCACCCCGCCCCCGACCACGCCCGCGAGCGAGCAGGAGTGGCTCGCCGCCTACGACCCGCGCGCCTACGCCCCGATCGCCGTCACCGTCGACGTGGTCGCCCTGACCTTGCGCCACGGCGGCCTGCACGTCCTGCTCGTCCAGCGCGGCGCCCCGCCCCACCAGGGCTGCTGGGCCCTGCCCGGTGGCTTCCTGCGCGCCGGGGAGGAGAGCCTGGACGAGGCCGCCGCCCGCGAACTGGCCGAGGAGACCGGCCTGCTCGGCGGCTCCGAGGTCGAGGCCGCGCTCTGCCGCGTCCACCTCGAACAGCTCGGCACCTACGGCGCCCCCGAGCGAGACCCGCGCATGCACGTCGTCTCCGTCGCCTACCTCGCCTTCGCCCCCGACCTGCCCGACCCGCAGGCCGGCACGGACGCCGCAGCTGCCACCTGGCACCCCGTCGCCGACCTCGACCTGGGCATACGGCCCTGCGGCCGACCCCGAGCCGCCGGTGCGCCCGCCGACACCCACGGGGGTGGTGTCGGCGGGCCCACCGGCCAGTCCTCCCGCACGCTCGCCTTCGACCACGCGCGCATCCTCGCCGACGGCCTCGACCGCGTCCGGGCCAAACTCGAGTACAGCCCGCTCGCCACCGCC
Organism: Kitasatospora sp. NPDC088861; assembly: GCF_044750105.1. Taxonomy (NCBI): domain Bacteria; kingdom Bacillati; phylum Actinomycetota; class Actinomycetes; order Kitasatosporales; family Streptomycetaceae; genus Kitasatospora; species Kitasatospora sp. NPDC088861. Next base: position 5,795 of record NZ_JBIVJF010000028.1, on the reverse strand, counting down.
TTCCTGCCCTACGACTTCACCATCCCCGACCTGCGCGCCGTCTACGAGGCCGTCTGGGACGAGAAGCTCCACCCCGGCAACTTCCACCGCAAGGTCCTCTCCGTCCCCGGCTTCGTCGAGAGCACCGGCGCCACCACCGCCCGCGGCGGCGCCCGCGGCGGCCCCCGGGCCCGCACCTACCACGCCGGCGACGCCAGCCTCCTGCACCCCGCCCTGCTCCGCCCCACCCGCGACGGCGAGCTCCGCTGACGGCAGCCGCGCGCATCCGGCTACCATCCGGCCATGACCACTGACGACCCGACACGCGCGGTCAACCAGCCGTTCTCCCACTGCCACTTCTGCGGCACGCCCTACCCGGCCGGCACCGACCACTGGCCCCGCACCTGCCCCGGCTGCGCCGAGATCAGCTACCGCAACCCGCTGCCCGTCGTGGTCACCCTCCTCCCGGTCACCCGCCCCGACGCCGACCCCACCCTCGTCGTCATCCGCCGCACCATCGAGCCCGGCTACGGCCAACTCGCCTTCCCCGGCGGCTACGTGGACTACGGCGAGAGCTGGCAGCAGGCGTGCGTGCGCGAACTGCGCGAGGAGACCGGCATCCTGGCGGACGCCGCCGACATCACCCTGGTCGCCACCGACTCCGACGCCAGGGGCGGCTTCCTCTGCCTCTTCGGCCTGCTCCCGGCCCGTCCGCTCGCCGACCTCCCGCCCTCGCGCCCCACCGACGAGACCGACGGCTGGCAGCTCGCCGCCCCCGACACCCCGCTCGCCTTCCCCTTCCACACCCGGGTCTCCCGCTCCTGGTTCGGCGGCGAGTTCAGCGGTGAGTCCGGCGGCGGGATCTCCGGCCGCTGACCGGCCCGGCACCCACCGGGCGGACCCTGGCGCGGCGGCCGCTCGCATGGCATGGTCTGCACCGACAGCCCAACCGGACGGGCCTGCCACAAGCACTCCCGTCCCCACCACCGGCCGGGAGACCACCACCGTGAGCACCCCACCCCAGGACCAGCCGCTCTGGCGCCCCAACCCCGCTCGCGCCGCAGCCACCAGCCTGGTGGCCTTCCAGGCCTGGGCCGCCGAACACCACGGCGCCCCGGCCGCCCCGCTCGCCCCGGCCGCCGACGACCAGCAGGCCGCCCAGCGCTACGCCGACCTGCACGCCTGGTCCACCGCCGACCTCGACCGCTTCTGGACCGCGATCACCCAGTGGTTCGACGTCCGCTTCACCCAGGCCCCCGAGGCCGTCCTCGCCGACCCCGCCATGCCCGGCGCCCACTGGTTCCCCGGCGCCCGCCTCAACTACGCCGAACACGCCCTGCGCGCCGCCGAGGACCCGGCCAACGCCGACCGCCCGGCCGTCCTGCACCTCGACGAGACCACCGAGCAGCCGGCCATCCTCACCTGGTCCGAACTGCGTCGCCAGGTCGGCTCGTTGGCCGCCGCCCTGCGCGCCCGGGGCATCGGCCCCGGCGACCGCGTCAGCGCCTACCTGCCCAACATCCCGCAGGCCGCCGTCGCCCTCCTCGCCACCGCCGCCGTCGGCGCGATCTGGACCAGCTGCGCCCCCGACTTCGGCGCTCGCAGCGTCCTGGACCGCCTCCAGCAGATCGAACCCGCCGTCCTCTTCGCCGTCGACGGCTACCACTACGGCGGCAAGGACCACGACCGCACCGAGGTCGTCGCCGAACTGCGCCGCGAACTCCCCACCCTGCGCACCGTCGTCCACGTCCCGCTGCTCGGCGCCCCCGCCCCCGAGGGCGCCCTGCACTGGGACGACCTGGTCGCCGCCGACGTCGAGCCGGTCTACGAGGCTGTCCCCTTCGACCACCCGCTCTGGGTGCTCTACTCCTCCGGCACCACCGGCCTGCCCAAGGCCATCGTCCAGAGCCAGGGCGGCGTCCTGCTCGAACACCTCAAGCAGGCCGGCCTCCACCTCGACCTCGGCCCCCAGGACCGCTTCCTCTGGTACACCTCCACCGGCTGGATGATGTGGAACTTCCTGCTGGCCGGCCTCCTGGTCGGGGCCACGATCGTCACCTACGACGGCAGCCCCGGCCACCCCGACACCGACGCCCTCTGGTCGGTTGCCGCCCGCACCCGCGCCACCGTCCTCGGCACCTCCGCCGCCTACGTGATCGCCAGCCGCAAGGCCGAGCTGCACCCCGGCCGCGACCTCGACCTCTCCGCCGTCCGCTGCATCGGCACCACCGGCTCCCCGCTCCCGCCCGACGGCTTCCGCTGGATCTACGAGGAGGTCAAGGAGGACGTCTGGCTCGCCTCCGTCAGCGGCGGCACCGACGTCTGCTCCTGCTTCGTCGGCGGCGTTCCCACCCTGCCCGTCCACCTCGGCGAGATCCAGGCCCCCTGCCTCGGCGCCGCCGTCGAGTCCTGGGACGTCCAGGGCCACCCGCACACCGACACCGTCGGCGAACTCGTCGTCACCAAGCCCATCCCGTCCATGCCCACCGGCTTCTGGAACGACCCCGAGGGCACCCGGTACCACGACAGCTACTTCGACATGTATCCCGGCGTCTGGCGCCACGGTGACTGGATCACCGTCACCTCCCGCGGCACCGTCGTCATCCACGGCCGCTCCGACTCCACGCTCAACCGCCAGGGCGTCCGGATGGGCTCCTCGGACATCTACGAGGTCGTCGAGCGCCTCCCCGAGATCGCCGAATCCCTGGTCATCGGCCTGGAGGAGCCCGACGGCGGCTACTGGATGCCGCTGTTCGTCGTCCTCGCCCCCGGCGCCGAGCTCGACGAGGGGCTGATCGGCCGCATCCGCACCTCGCTGCGCACCGAACTCTCCCCGCGCCACGTCCCCGACGAGGTCATCGCGGTGCGCGGCCTCCCGCACACCCTCACCGGCAAGCGCATCGAGGTCCCGGTCAAGCGGATCCTCTCCGGCACCCCGCTGGAGCAGGCCGTCAACCCCGGCTCCGTCGACGACATCGACCACCTGCGCTTCTTCGAGCAGCTTCGCCGCGACCGGCAGAGCCCCGCCTGACCGGACACGCCGAAGGGGTGCTCCCACCGGCCCGGTGGGAGCACCCCTTCCTGCTGTTCGCCTGTCCTACTCGCCCGACAGCACCTGCTGCGCGGCGGCCCGCGCCTCCTCGGCGCTGTCCGTCGCCCGGGCCGCCTCGGCCGCCCGGCGGCACTGCGCCAGCGTGTACTTGGCCAGCGTCGACCGCACGTAGGGGATCGAGGCCGAGCCCATCGAGAGGCTGGTGACGCCCAGACCGGTCAGCACCACGGCCAGCAGCGGGTCGGCGGCCGCCTCACCGCAGACGCCGCAGCTCTTGCCGGTGGCCTGCGCTGCCTCGGCGGCCGCGGCGATCAGGTCCAGCAGCGCCGGCTGCCACGGGTCCTGCAGCCGGGCCAGCGCGCCCACCTGACGGTCGGCGGCGAAGGTGTACTGCGCGAGGTCGTTGGTCCCCAGCGAGAGGAACTCGACCTCCTGGAGGATCGACCGGGCCCGCAGCGCGGCCGACGGGATCTCCACCATCGCGCCGAACTTGGCCTCCAGCCCCGCCTCGCGACACGCCTGGGCGAAGTCCTTGGCGTCCTTGCGGTCGGCCACCATCGGGGCCATCACCTCAAGGTGCACCGGCAGGCCCTCGGCGGCCCTGGCCAGCGCCCGCAACTGCGTCCGCAGCACCTCCGGGTGCTCCAGCAGGGTGCGCAGACCGCGCACGCCCAGCGCCGGGTTCGGCTCGTCGGCCGGGGTGAGGAAGTCCAGCGGCTTGTCCGCGCCCGCGTCCAGCGCCCGGACCACGACCCGGCCCTCCGGGAACGCCTCCAGCACCTTGCGGTACGCCTCGACCTGCTTCTCCTCGGTGGGCGCCTTCGCGGAGTCGTCCAGGAAGAGGAACTCGGTCCGGAACAGGCCGACGCCCTCGGCGCCGTTCTCCAGCGCGGCCGGCACGTCCGCCGGGCCGCCCACGTTGGCCAGCAGCGGCACGCGGTGCCCGTCGGAGGTCTGCCCCGGGCCGGAGGACGCGGCCAGCGCGGCCTTGCGCTGGGCGGCGACCGCCCGCAGCTCGTCCTGCTTCTCCTGCGAGGGGTCCAGCAGCACGTCACCGGAGCTGCCGTCCACGGCGACGACGGTGCCCTCGGCGACGTCCGTCGCAGCGGGCAGCGCGACCACGGCCGGCACGCCCAACGCCCGCGCCAGGATGGCGCTGTGGCTGGTCGGCCCGCCCTCCTCGGTCACGAAGCCGAGCACCAGCGTCGGGTCGAGCAGCGCGGTGTCGGCCGGCGCCAGGTCCCGCGCGAACAGCACGTACGGCTCGTCGCTGTCCGGCACACCCGGCATCGGCACGCCCAGCAGCCGGGCCACGATGCGGTTGCGGACGTCGTCCAGGTCGGCGACCCGCCCGGCCAGGTAGTCGCCGGCGGAGGCGAGCAGGGCCCGGTAGGCGGCGAAGGCGTCGTACACACCGCGCTCAGCGCTGCTGCCGACGGCGATCCGGCGGGACACGTCGGCCATCAGCTCCGGATCCTGAGCCATCAGCGCCTGGGCCTCCAGGACGGCCTGCGCCTCGCCACCGGCCAGGTTGCCGCGGGCGATCAGATCCGCGGCGACCGCCTCGACGGCGGCCTGGGCACGGGCCTGCTCGCGGGGGGCGTCCTCGGTCGGGATCTGGGTGGCCGGGGGCTCCAGCACCGCCGTCCCCATGTGCCGCACCTGGCCGATCGCGACCCCGTGGCTGACACCCACGCCGCGCAGCGTCTTCTTCATGTCACCTGTCTCCGCTGAGAGGAGCGGCCCCGCCGGGAACCGCTGTGTGCCGGGCCGCCCCGACAACTCCTGCGGGGCGGGTGTGTGCAAAGTAAGAGGTCAGCTCCAGCTGAACAGGGCCTCGCCGGAGACGGCCTCGCCGTCCTCCCGCAGGTCGCCGAGCGAGTCGGCGTTCGCCTCCAGCGCCACGATCGGCGAGATGGGCGACTTGCCCGCGGCCTCGACGGCGGCCGGGTCCCACTTGATGACGGCCTGACCGCGGGTCACCGTGTCGCCCTTGTTGACCAGCAGCTCGAAGCCCTCGCCGTTCAGCTGCACGGTGTCGATCCCCAGGTGGGTCAGTACACCGTGGCCCTCGGCGTCCACCACGACGAACGCGTGCGGGTGCATGGAGACGACGACGCCGTCCACCGGAGCGACCGCCTCGGTCGGCCGGCGCTCCGGGTCGATCGCGGTGCCGGGGCCGACCATCGCGCCGGAGAACACCGGGTCGGGCACGCCGGCGAGCCCGACGACCTTGCCGGTCAGCGGCGACGTCACAGTGGTCATGGTTCTGCCTCCCAAGTGAGCGGTACAGCGAGCGGCCGCGAGCAGCGGCAGGACGATCGACTGAAGCCTAAATTATGTCAACTTCGGACATCTGCTGACATTCCCGGGCGAAGACCCACACCCAGTCCGGCTCGTCGTCCGGCGGCTCACCGACCGTTTAGTGGTCTAGTCCTCTTAGTCGATACGCCGCACTCTACAGGCATCTTGGCGAATCGGGACCATTGCTGTATATGCTCGCGAGAGCAACAAATCATGCCGCCGACCGGGTGACACCGGGAGCGCCCCGATTCGCACTCCGGCGGGTGACCCGCTATGGTTGGCCGAGTCGCCGCGACTTGGCGGTTAACACCAGATTTCAGATGCGAAAACCTCCGGTAAACGGGGCGGAAAACGTCTGGTAAGCTGGAACACGAAAGAACGAAGCGCCCGGAGGGCCCGCTGGAAGGCGGTCCGAAGGAAGTGTCCGTTCCTTGAGAACTCAACAGCGTGCCAAAAGTCA
>NZ_JBIVJF010000027.1:7152-92793 GCF_044750105.1 Kitasatospora sp. NPDC088861 | reverse complement strand
TTCGTGTCTGGCCGGTATCGCCGACTGCTGTCTACGAGAGAAACGTTAGACCCACCCACGAGCAATGTCTACTCCGGCGCACACAGATTTTGCGATGCTCTGGGGTGAGGTAACCTTCCGCTGCGCGGCGGCGGCAACCCCCCGAGCCGCCGCCGCGCGCGGCCTTGGCCGCTGGGGCCACTCTTTCTCGACAAGCGGAGCCGCCCCCGTGTGGGCAACGACTACACCGCGTGGAAGCTGTTGCGGAAGGCGGCGTCCGACTGGACCGTCATCGACCTGCCTGCCATCGCGGGCAGCCCCGACGATGCCGTCGGCCGCAAGGTCGGCGAGTCGCTGTGGCTGGCCCGGTACGGCTGCAAGGCGCTGGTCGGTATCTGGCACGCCGTCGGCGAGCGGCTGTGGTGGTTGTTGTTCATGTAGAAGCCGCGCCCCGTCGAGGGGTGGGGTGTGGCGGCGGGCGTGGATCGACACGGCCCGGATCGTCCCCGTCGAGTTCTCGGGCCGAGGGCATCACGTCGGGCACTACCCGGAGCTGGAAGGACAGATGCTGGCCTGGGTCACCGGGATGGACAGCCCCGACAGGATGGACGCCGCGGTGTACGGCCCGACCGAGCTGGCCGGCGCCGGGCAGCTCGACGTACTCGCGCAGGGCATGGACGACAACCGCCTGTCCGGACGCCGCTGACCAACCCGGATGGGAATGGGGTGCGGGGGTGCAGCCCCAGGGCCGCACCCCAGACTGTCAACGCCGAGGTCGAGACCCTGCTCGCCGCCCAGAGGAACGGCGACGTCGTGATGGTGGCCGCTGCCCTGCAGTCGTCGGTGCTGCGGGAGCTGGACCAGTAGCAGAAGGGGCTCGGCAACCTCAACCTCGCCTATGCCTTCGCCGCGCTACTGACCCAGGAGTGCCCCCAGAGGGGTGCGACGTCCTCGGCGTGCCGGACCTGCGCCGGTTGGTGCGGGCGGCGACCGACGAGACCCTTCACGCCCGACTGGAGATCGCCGACGAGATCGGGATGCCGTTCGGCATCGCGGATGCCAAGGCCGAAAACGCCCGGTTCATCGCCGCCGTGCCGCTCGCGCAGGAGTTCGTGAAGCTCTGCCGCCTTCAGCCTGACGCCACCGCCGAGTTCGTGCGGCAGGCCCGCCGGTCCGCCGTGATGGTCGACGAGGTGTGGGCTGTGCTGTACGAGGCATGCGCCACGGTGCGCGGCCACTGCCTGTAAGCGGGATAGCGGACTTCGTCGCGGCGTGGAGGATTTCATCTCAGAAGTGCCTTGTCGATTGTGCGTGCTGGAAGCGTGAAGAACTCCCATCATCGCATGTCACAAGGCACTTCCTCGTTTCTGAGGGAACTATCCACGGGCATCAGGCCGGTGGATCCGGGTTCAGTGGACCGTCACGCTCGGCCCTTCGACAAGGGGGTCCAGGGTCGTGTAGTTGTCACTATCATCCCACGGTTGAACTTTCACGGTAATCCTGGGCGAACCATTGGGATTGTTCAGGGTCGGAGTGTAGAGTTGATAATCACCTGGACCATGAAGGGAGAGTGTGTCGACCTTTACTTCACCGGCCCGGGTGTTAAATTCCGCTTTATGATAGCCGGGCTCCTTTTTTATGCGACTACCCTTTTTCCTGAGTGAGAGGCCATCGCGACCCATGACGCACTCCACGTTGTCCCCCCACCCTTCGGGCGTATAGTACCAAAGGGCTTTCCCGAAAGGACTTCGATAGTGCCCGCATCCGCGGATCCTGAGGACCGGGGCAACCTCTTTTTCGGGGGTGACTTGCAGGCAGGACTGTAGCCATGCTTGAACCCAATTATCGCGGTAATGGGTCCTTGTCAGTTCATTGCACTTTGTCCTGTTTCGCGCCCTGGGGGCGTACTTGTCTTCTTCTCCGATGGTCGTTTCGGCGAGTGTGTCCAGGGTTTTCTCTTGCGTCCATGGGTCGTTATAGTATTCGCCATGGGGCAAGCATGTCGTGACGATATTTTCTGCCCCTCGGAGGGTGGAGGTCTTTCCGCCTCGAACATTCGGGCCCTTTCCTTCGTACGCCCAGGCGCCCTGTTCGGTAATTCCGAATACGACACCGTCGCACAGGCCAATCTGGGGCTTAAATTTGTTTCTGGTATTGAGGTAGACCGCCGGCTCGTCGTCTATGTTGGAGCGGAAGGTTGTGTACCTGGGGTACCCATCAGCCCCATGTGGCGCCTCGTCTCCCGAGTTCAGCGACCGCAGGAAAGCTGACCCGCTTGCCATGTCATGGCATTGAAAATCGCAATTCTCGGCAAGTTCCTTTGCGTAGCCAACCAGGATATTATGGTCCCCCAGGAATGCCCCGATTGCACGGACGGCTTCGGATGCTCCAACTCCCACGTCGGCCACGATTGTTCCATGGTGGGGGCTTCCCATGGATACGAAGTGTTTCACTTTTTCTGCTCCGCCCAAATTCTTGATATAGGCGCGTGCTACGAGACCTCCCATCGAGTGGGCCACAATATCGACCTTGCCGTCCGGTGACGTCTTTGCGATCTCGTTGACTTCCCTGGCGAAGCCTGCGGCGATGTGGTCGATTCCAGGATTGGGAGGATTGGTCTGGCCGGGCTTTGTCATCTTGCTGTAATCGTAGACGTGCAGTTCGCTTTCTTTGTATCCCTGTGTTTCGGCGTATCCTTTCATCCCGTTCCAGACCGCACCTTCGGAGTGCCAGCCATGGACGAAGATGATGGGCCGGTGTGGCCCGCTGGCGTATGCGCTCCGCTGGGCCTGATTCGGGGCGGCAGGCGCTGGTAGTGCGCTAGCGGGTGTGGCCGTCGCCATCGAAAGGCAAAGGGCGCCGGCTGTCACCGCGGTCCACGCGGGGCTCGGCCGCCTCCTCTGCTGGACGGTGATATTGTTCAGGCTGGCCGGCAGGAGCCGGGCCTTCAGTTCACTGTGGATCATGTTCAGCAACCTTTCGCTGTAGCTTGGGTCGGAACTTTCACCGTGCACACTGAAGATGCCAACACGCGACCGCCCCGACAGCGGCCGCGCATAATGAAGCACGCTTCATGAAACTCCCTTTCCTTCATTGATGTAGGCCAGCTTCCAAATACTCCTCAATGTGGACGAAAATTCCTCACATGCGGAATGGTGTCGCGCATGATGGTGCGGCCAAACAGTGATCATCAGGCCGAGATCCACTTTCGCAACGTGCCCTCGGCGGTGGGGCGGGACGTCTGGCGCACTACCTGGACGCCGCCGCAACGCTGTCCCGCAGCACTTTGATGGCGGGCGTCCACGTGTTCACCCCGTCCAGGGCGTGCAGTCAGTGGCCTTGTGGGGTTGGTGGGCAGCTGCTGGGCCGGTCGCCTCCGGGGGTGCCGTAGGCGAGGGCGGCGACCGTGCGCAGGTCGACCTGGGATCCGCGTGCGCGGGTGGCGTCGTGGACCAGCCGGGACATCGCCTGCCGGCCGGAGCGGCCGAGTTCCCGCATCGTGGCCCGCACGGTGGTCTCGTGGATGCCGCCGCGTCGGGTGAGGTTGCCGAGGACCGTGCCGATGCTGGGGCCGCCGACACGGTGGGCCTGTCGGTCGGGTGCGGTGACGGTGAGTGCGGCGTGGACGGCGAGGGCGTTCTCCTCGGCGAGGACCTGATCGCGGTGTTCGCTAAGTGGAACATAAATGCACCATCCTGGATCTGGCAAGGCGAGATCAGCCGAGTGCGGCAGGGACCGGCGGACGCCGCACGATGATCACGGGCAGGTGGAGTTCGCGTGCGGCGGTGAGTTTGGGTGCGGTCGCGGCGCCGCCGCTGTCCTTGGTGACCACGACGTCGATGCGGTGCTCGCGCAGGAGTGCCCGTTCGCCGTCGAGCGTGAACGGCCCCCGGTCCAGCAGGACTTCGAAGGACGGTGGCAACGGGGGCTTGGGCGGGTCGACTGACCGGGCGAGGAAGTGGACCCCGTCGAGGTGGGCGAAGCCGCCGATCCTCACCTCTCCGGCGGGCAGCCGGGGTTGGGCGACCCGGCCGGCCAGTGAACTGGTGACCCGCAGGGACGGCGGCTCGGCGAGTGCGGCGGCCAGCGCTCGCCCCTCCGTCGTCCCGCCGAGGATCAGGACGTGCCGGGTCATGGGGTTCACGCCCCGCAGGGCTCGTGCGGGCGTTCGCGTTCCGCCGAGTAGAGGTGGCTGTCGCGGAAGTGCTCGGCGGCCAGTGTCCGTCCGACCAGGATGACGGCGGTGCGCACCACGCCCGAGGCCTTGACCTGCCCGGCGATGTCGGCGAGGGTGCCGCGCAGCACCAGCTCGTCCGGGCGGCTGGCCATCGCGACGACGGCGGCCGGGCAGTCGGCGCCGTAGTGCGGGAGCAGTTGCTCGACGACGTCGTCCACGTATCCGGCGGCCAGGTGCAGTACCAGCAGGGCGCCGCTGCGGCCGAGGGTGGCCAGGTCCTCGCCCTCGGGCATCGGGGTGGCGCGCTTGGCGATCCGGGTGAGGATGACGGTCTGGCCGACGGTCGGGACGGTCAGCTCCCGCTTGAGGGCGGCTGCTGCGGCGGCGAAGGCGGGCACGCCGGGGACGATCTCGTACGGCACGCCGGCCGCGTCGAGGGACCGTCATCGCCGCGAAGGAACCGACCGCCGGCACTGTCGGCCGGACCTGGCAGGCCCTCGATCCGGGCGGGGCCAGCACCGTGGAAGTCGTGCGGATCATCAGGCTGGACGAAGTAGTTCTGTCCTGACCGGTCCAGGTGCGGTCTCGGTCTCTGGTGGGGCCGGTTCACAGAGTGGTCCCACCGGACGTCGTCGTGGTGTCGGTTACCCGATGTTCTCCGCGAGGTGGATGAGTTCCTCGTTGGTGAGTCGTGGGGGGCCGCCGGTGGTGACGACGAAGGTGTAGGTGCCGTCGGACCAAGTCAGCGAGTGGGGGTCGCCTTGGGAATCCGAGTGCGTGATGGTCGCGGGGTGGCCCTTGACGGTGGCGGCCTTGCCGGGTGGTGGTGTGCTGCTCCGGAGGGTCTGGCTGATGATCAGAGAGCCGGCTTCGGGACCGGTGCCCAGCCGGTAACCGACGGCCCAGGCCGGGGTGTCGGTCGGGATCGCTTCCAGGCCGGGCAGGAAGACCATCCTGCCCGCGGGGTAGGGGTAGTAGTTCTCCGGCAGGAACGCGGGCCGGAGAAGGTCGCGCTCGTCGAAGTGGACGGCGGGCTTGCCCGTGGCGTCGTTCAGGGCCCTGGTGCCGAGCGGTTTGTTCAGGTGAGTGGTGATCTGCGCGAAGCCGCCCGGGCCGCAGAACCCCGGATGGACCGTGTGCCGCAGGGAGACCTTCACCATGCCGGTGGACTCACGGGTCACGAGCTCCGGTCGGTCCTCGCAACCCCAGCCGATGTTGAGTGTCAGGGTTTGGCCGTCGGAGCTGACCAGTAGCGGGTAGCCGGCCACGGCGCCTTCGTGGGCCTTGATCTCCGGGCCCCGGTTCATCCATGCGTTGATTGCGAACCCGCTACCGAGAACGGCTATCGCAGCCACGGCGGTCAAGCGATTCCGTCGCCCGCGCTTCGACTTCTGACGGACGGTACTTTGCGTCACGGGCCCTCCCCGGCAGTCATGGCCATGCTTGCGGTAGGTCGCGCCTGCCGGATGCAAGCCCGGCAGGCGTGACCACCCCGGCCTTCACCAGAGGTGCAGGAAGGTCCGGATGTCGTCGTAGCCGTCGAGGGCCCGTCCGTCCACGTCCGCCGGGTCGGCGGCGGCCCGCTTCGACAAGGAGTGCGCCAGGTCGAGGGCTTCGTCGCTGAGGCGGCCGAAGCGGCGGGCGATGTGGCTCAGACACAGGACGGCCAGCCCCAGCAGGGGACTGCCCGGTGCGGCCCGTGTGCCGGTCTTCACGCAGCAGTGCTCGGCGAAGTCGCGGTCGTCTCCGTGCAGGGCGATCCCGACCAGGGCCTCAGCCGTGTGGTCAGCTGCGGATCGGTCGTCCAGAGCCCCTTCCAGGGCTTCCGTCACCATCTCGCGAGCCGGCGCGGGCGGGTTCTCCAGGGTCCTGTGCATGCCGCGAGACTACGGCCTCCGCCACGGTCGCGTTGCCCAACAGCCAGTGGTGAGCGATGGGTTGGGCGAAGTGGCGCTGGAGTGCGAAGCCGGCGTGCGGTGGGCGTGCGTGCCGGGCCGCGGTCGGGAACGGCCGTCGTGTCCGTCGAGGCTCCTGGGCTCGCGACCATGACCCCCACCACCAACCCCCCTGAGCAGCGGCATGTCCGTATCCAGGCGACCGGCCCGACCGCGCGTCTGGAGATCGACGGCCAGGACCTCGCCGACCAGGTCCGCTCGTACGAGCTGCGGCACACCGTCGGGCAGCTCCCCGAACTCCAGTTGCTGCTGCGCCCGACCGCCAACCCCGTGTGGGAGGGCGCCGCCCGCGTCGTGGTCGGCGAGGACCCGGACCCGGACCCGGATCCGGCGGACGCGGCGTTCCTGGCCGCCCTCGGCCCCGCCGAGACCGAGCGGGCGCTCCTCGCCCGGCTCGACCTCCTCGACGGCGGCGCGCACGAGTTCGCGAGGGCGCTGCTCACCCAGCTGGGCGAGTGGGCGCCCGGTGTGCGGCAGCCCGGCGAGCACGGGGCGGTGGACGGTTGATGGCGCAGGTGACCAGCGACGCCGGGGTCCTGGCCGCGCAGCTGGAGTCGAGGGCCGCCGTCGCGGTGCCGGCGGCCACGGCGGTGGTGCGGCACCACGCGATGATCCTGGAGACCGCGATCCGCGCCGGCGCATCGGGCCGTCCTGGGCCCGGCGTTTCAGAGCGGCGAGTACCGGAGGTCGTGGACCACGGAGGTCCACGCCACCGCCACCGGTGTGGAAGCGACCGTGGGCACCAGCCGCCCGCAGGCCGTGCGCCGTCGATGCGGACCATGTCCGCCAGCGCGTGGGCGCCGCCCTTGTCGCTCTTGGCCCCCGAGGTGCCGTACCTCTCCTTGAACCGGGCAGCCTGGCGGGGGTTGGCCGCGTGGACGCGGCAGCCAGCGGCGATCAGGGCCTGCACCCACGGGCCCCGGTCGGTCTCGATGCAGACCGTCACCTGCCCGGGCTCCAGGTCCTGGCCGCCGTGGCGGGCGACGAGGCGTGCAGCTTCGCGGTGCCCTCGGAGCCCTCCGGTAGTCGTGCGCTCGCCGGCTTCCGGCCCGTCTCGTTCTGCAGCTCCGCGTCGTGGTGGCCTTCGGCCCAGTCGTCGCCGATGAACAGTACTGGTCTTCTCCGGCTTCTCTTGGCGTTCTGTGTGTGCAGCCTGCGGAAGGCGTGGCTCGCGTTCTCATGGATCAAGTGCTCACGCCCAACCTGCCTGGCGGGCACGCGATCCCATCAGCAGTCAAGCCCCCGGCCGACCAGAGGCGGCACGGTCTGACCTCAGAGCTCACGATGGCTCCGAAGAAGGAAGTGCTCACCTGCTGGCGGCTACGGGCCGTAGTCTCTCCTACGGCCCGACGGGGCCATTAGAAGGAGCTGCTGCTTCCGGCGAAGGGGCTGGGCTCCTCCGAAGGACTGAGCTCGCCCGGGTGGCTGGGTGCAGTGAAGAAGCTGGGTTCCCCCGAGGGGCTGAGCTCGCCCGGAGGGCTGGGTGCGGCCGGGGAAGCGGGCGTGGCCGAGCGGCTGGGCGCGGCGGAGGGGCTGGGCGCAGCGGAGGGGCTGAGCTCGTCGGAGGGGCTGGGTGCGGCCGGGGAACCGGGCGTGGCGGAGGGGCTGAGCTCGTCCGAGCGGCTCGGGTACGGCTGAGGGGCCGGCTGTGGGCGAGCGCCGCTGGGTGCGGCGGAGAGGCTGAGCCCGTTCGAGGGGCTGGGCGTGGCCGAGGGACTGGGTGCGGCCGGGGAACCGGACTTGGCGGAGGGGCTGGGCGTGGCCGAGGCGCTCGACGTGGCGGAGGGACTGACCGTGGCCGAGGGGCTCGGGCGGGGGTCGTGGGGGCAGAGCACGGCAGGGTCTTTGAACCCGTAGCTCAGGTCCCAGTCCCTGTCGCAGCCGCCCCAGTAGGTCCTCACCCAGCCGCAGTAGGGTCCGCCGTAGCTGAAGCAACGGGGCACCGAGTCCTCCGAGTCCTCCGAGTCCGGATTCGTGGAGGGAGACCAGGATGATTCGGCTTCGCTCTGCGAGGTGCCGAGGGCGTTGACCGCGCGGACCTGCGTGGCATCGGAACTCTGGGACGTCCCGCCCGTGAAGAGGACGGCCAGGCCAAAGGCTGAGGCGGAAGCCGCCACGATTGAAGCGGCGAGAACGCGGCGGGTGGAGCGCATGGCTGGTCCTCTTGGCTGCGTGGTCTGTGGCACGTGGGAATGCACTCCGGGCACGAGCACCGCCGCTGTGAGCGCCGGAGTTAAACATATGGTCGGAAGACCTTTTCATCGCCGACGAAGCGCCAGTCAGGCGGCCTTGCTCCGGTTTTTCACTCGAAGAGGCTCGCCTCGACCCACGTGCCGCGACCGCGCGCAGATCTTCGCCCACGGGGGCCTCGGCCGGGCCCGGTGATCGGCGGACGACCGGCGATCGACACGGTCAGCGCAGGGAGCGGACCGCCGGGCTCGTGGCGACCAGGCCGGCGCAGGCCAGGACGGCGCTGCCGCAGACCAGGAACAGCGTGGTCGTGCCGTAGGGGAGCAGGGCGCCGGCGATCACGTAGGAGAACGGGTCGAACGCCACCGTGGCCAGCACGACGAGGCTGAGTACCCGGCCCAGCAGTTGCTCGGGCACCCGCTCCTGCAGAGTGGCCACGACCACCACTCCGAGGAACCCGGATCCGAGGCCGATGAGCGAGACGACCGCCGTCGCGGCGACGACATGGGTGACGGCGGCGAGTCCGGCCATGCCTGCGCCGATCGCCGCGACACCGCCGACCACGGTCCGGCCGCGCCGGGCGGGCGGCCGCCACCCGGCCATCAGGGAGCCGGCCAGTGAGCCGGCACCGAAACCGGAGAGCACGACGCCCAGAGATCCCGCGCCGCCGAGGCGTTGATCGGCGAGCACCGCGCCGCCCACGAGCACGGGGCCCACGACCGCGATGTTGATCAGGGCGATGGCTGCCAGCATCCCTCGCACCAGCGGTTCGTGCCAGGCGTACCTCAAGCCCACGCCGAGGGCACGCGCACTGCTGAACTGCTCGCCGTCGACGGTGGCCGGACCGGCGTCGTCCCCGGCACCTCCGCCACGTCGCACCACCCGGATCAGCGTGCTGAGGACGACGGCGGCCAACGCGGCCATCGCCACGATCCCACCGAGCGTCGCGGCGAAGCCGACTGCGGCGATGCATCCGGCGGCCACCGCCGGGCCGACCAGGTCGCCCCCCGACTCCGCGCCCTGCACCAGCCCGTTGACCCGGGAGAGCTTGTCGGTCGGCACGACGGCGGGTAGCAACGCCAGGGCCGCCGGGAAGTAGGCGGCGTCGGCGGCGCCGAGCAGCCCGCCGAGCAGCGCGACCGTCGTCAACGACGGTGAGGTGAAGGTGACCAGGGCGCCGAGGGCGAGCAGGACGGCGACCCGGAGCCAGGCGGCACTGGCCACGACACGGGCGGGACCGAGGCGGTCGACCAGTACTCCCGCAGGAGGCAGGAGCACCGCTCGCGGCAGCGCCACGGCCACCAGAACCAACCCCGTGGCGATTCCGGGTTCCGACAGGTCGAGCACGAAGAGCGTGAGCCAGACGATGAACAGCGCATCGACCACGGCCGCCAGCCCTTGACCCACGATCAGGCGGCGCAGGTGCGAATCGCCGAGCGGTTCGCGCGGAAGGGGCGGGGCGGTCGGCTCCGTCGTCATCGGTGGCTCTCCGGGGCTCGGGTACGGGGCGTCAGCCATGGCGTGGCGGCGGCCCACCGGCGACGCCGGCGGGTCCGGCGCCGGGTGTCACTATGCGATGTGGGTGCCCCCATCGACCGTCAGGGTGGTGCCGGTGATGTAGGACGCCGCGTCGGAGACGAGGAAGACCAGAGCCGCAGCGAGCTCCTCGGGCCGCCCGATGCGGCCTGAGAGCACCCGCGGCATCATCGCCTCCAGGTAACCCTCGGCGTAGCCGTCGGTCATCGCGGAGGTGAAGAGGCCCGGCGCGAGGGCGTTCACGCGAATGCCCTTGCCGGGGGTCCACTGCTGGGCGAGATCGCGGGTGAGCCCGAGGATCCCGGCCTTCGACGCCGAGTAGGCGGCCTGCGGCAGCCCGCCCGTGACCAGGGCGAGGATGCTCGAGACGTTGACGATGGAGCTGCCGGGCAGCATCACCGCGCCCGCGGCCTGGGCCATCCAGTAGGAGCCGTTCAGATTGATGTCGATGACCTCGCGGAACTGCTCCGGGGTCTCCTCCGCCGCGGGTTGCTCACTGCTGATCCCGGCGTTGTTGACGAGAATGTCCACCCGCCCGAATGCCCGCACGGCCGCGTCGACCAGCCTGCGGCAGTCCTCCGGCTCGGCGACGTCGGTGCGCACGGCGACGGCCCGGCGGCCGAGCTTCTCGACGGCCGCGCGCACGGTCTCCAGCCGCTCGGTGCGCCGCGCCCCGAGCACGACGTCGGCGCCGGCCTCCGCCACCGCGGTGGCGAAGGCGACGCCCAGCCCGGAGGAGGCGCCGGTGACCACGGCGACGCGACCGTCGAGCCGGAAGCGATCGAGGACGCTCATGGCTGTCCGACCTCCTGGGGAGCCTCGTGGGGAAGGGTCGTCCCGGCGGAGGTCACCGGTGCTCGGCGACGTAGTTCACCGCGTCGCCGACGGTCCTCAATCCGGTGACCCGGTCGTCCGGGATCTTCACCTCGAACCTGTCCTCGACCGCCACGGCGATCTCCATCATGGCCAGGGAGTCGACGTCGAGGTCGTCGGTGAACGACGTCTCGGCGCTCACCTCGGCGGAGTCGATGCCGAGGACCTCTTCGACGATCTCGGCAATGGCGTTGAGGATGTCGATGTTGTCCACCACGGGTTCCTTCCTCTGGGGATGGGGATGGGGATGGGGTCGGCGTCGGTCAGAGGTCGGTGGGGCGAGCCTCGGTGCGGCGAGCGTCGGTGGGGAGGTCAGAGCCCGAGGCGTCGTCGGTAGGCGAGGAGGGTGTGCAGGAAGCCGTCCATCTGCTCCTCGGTGTGGCCCGCGTGCGGGAACAGGCGCAGGAGCGCCTGGTTGCGCGAGACGGCCGGGTAGGAGAAGACGGGTACGAGGTAGCCGTCCTCGACGAACCACTCCCGCATCTGCAGGGCGGCGGCGTCGCTTCCGATCGGCACCGAGAGCATGTACGACTCGGTCGGCGTCGTCGCCGTGCCGGCCTCGTGCATCTGTCGGCGAAGGCGGGCGGCATGCGCCAGGTAGTCGTCGACGATCCCCGGATCGTCGGCGAGGACGCCGATCGTGCGGTCGGCGGCGTAGGCGGTCGGCGGCTGGATGGCGGCCGTGAACATCGAGGTGCCGGAGAGCAGTTCGAAGGCGTCGATGGCCGCCGCCGGCCCGGCGATCGCGCCGCCTTCCAGACCGATGGCCTTCGACAGCGACACCATGACGAAGTCGGCCCGCTCCCGGATCGCCGCCGCCTCCCGGGCGTAGGGACGGTTCTCGGGCCCGTAGACCATGAAGCCGTTCGCGTCGTCGATCATGCTGACGGCGCCGTGCCGGTCGCACTCGTCGAGGATCTCCACGATCGGTCCCATGGTGCCGTCGGCCGAGTAGATGCTCTCGGCGATCACCACGGTCTTGTGGGTGCGGACCCGCTCCAGGACGCGGGCCAGGTCGGAGACGTCGTTGTGCCGGAACGCGTGGACGTTGCGGCCGTAGCCGAGCCCCTGGAGGCCCTTCCAGATGCTCCAGTGGACGTCGCGGTCGACGACGAACACGGTGTCGTGGTTGCGCACCTCGATCCCGGCGTCGAAGTGCGCGGAACTGCTCATGGCGTGGACGAACCCGATGTTGGCCAGGAGCCCCGTGGCGAAGCTGATGGCTCGCTCCTTGCCGGTGTGACGGGCGATCGTCTCCTCCAGCACCTGGTGCGGGCGGCAGATCCCCTGGGTCATCCTGGATCCGCTGGTGCTCAGGCCGTGGGCGAGCGCCCCCTCCGCGAAATGACGCCGTACGGGGACGTGGCGCTCCAGATCGAGGAAGCTGATGCTGGCGAAGTTCACCAGCTCGCGGCCGTTGCGGACGATGGTCGGCCCGACGGGACCGTCCACCACCGGCGGGCGGTAGGCCGTGTCGTGGGTGTTCGCCTCGACGAAGGCGGCGAAGGCCCACGGGGCCAGGCGGTCCGCGGACGGGCCGGCGGTGCGGGACGCGGTCATGGCGAGGTTTCTCCTCCACGATGGGCGCGGGGCGGTGAGGGCTCCAGGGCTGTGGCGAGGTGGCCGAGCGAGGCCGTTCCGGCCAGTTCGTCCGACGCGATCCCGGTGAAGCCGGACCGGTGGAGCAGCGCCAGCAGACGGGGGACGGCGACCAGGGTGACGCCGTGGTCGGCGAGGCAACGGTTCATGTCCACCGCGTCAGGGCTGTCGGAGGAGCCGTCCGGCGGATCGCCGGGTGCGACAGCGGCCACGGCGGCGGCCAGCGCCCGTTCGGCGCCCGTCGCGGGCGGGCGCGACGGGACCCGCGGCGTTCCCGCGCCGGTGGTGGCGGTGCGGGACCGGTCGGACCCGGGGCCGGCCGGGGACAGGACGTAGCGGCCCGGGGCCGCGATGCCGGGCACTTCGTCGAGGTGGTCCAGGACGTGGCGGTGCAAGTCGTCGGGGGTGACACCGGGGGCGGTGCGAGCGCGTGCGACGAGGTGCGGTTCGCCTTCCCCCGCTGCGTCCCCGCTGGGCGCCACTGTCACGTCGAGCACTCCGGGGTGGCCGCGCAACACGGCCTCGACCCTGGCCGGGCACACCCATCCCTGCGGGGCGCGCCACCATCCGGCGGCGGCCGGTGTCGGCGGGCGCGCCGGAACCGGGCACTCGGCACCGTCGGCGAGCGCGCGCAGGAAGGCGCACAGACGGACGGGCAACGCCACGGCCTGCCCGGCGTCGAGCAGGTGGTCCCCGACGGTGACATCGAGGGTGACGACCCCCGCGTCGAGGCTGAGGTCGACGTACAGCGTGTCGCAGGGCTCGTCGGGTGCGCTGCGGATCCAGGTTGCGGACCCGTCCGGCGGAGCGTACTGCGCGGGGACCAGGTACCCGGGGACCAGGTAGTCGCGCGGCCACGAGTAGCAGTTGTACTCGATGGTCGGTACGGTCACGACACCCCGGCGACGGTGCATCCGCGCCTCGGCGGCGACCAGTTCCGCGGGGCGCCACTGACCGTGCCGGTAGGCGGCGGAGGAGGCGGCGGCGACCGAGGCGACCACCTCGCCGAACGCCGCGCCCGGGCGGAGGTCGATCTGCACCGGAACCGTCAGGGCCCGGACGCCGACGCTGTTCCGCAGAGCGGCCCGGGCGCGGTTGGAGACGACCACGGACGCGAGGAACCGGTGCTCACCGGTGCGGGTGGCGACGTCGTGGGCCAGCGCCGCGAGCACGACGACCTCCGGACCGGCCCGATGGCGCCGGGCGACGCGGTGGAGGTCGTCGTACGCACCCGCCGAGCGGTGCTGGAGGCGGTGGCGCCCAGCGCCGTCGTCGGTCCCGCCGAACGGGGCCAGCACGCCGGTCGGGTTGCTCGCGAGCCGCGTGAGCCACTCGCGCTCCGCCGCGCGGGCGCGTTCCACGGGCTGGGCGGCGACCGTGTCGAGGGGATGCTGCACGCGTGCCTCCGCCGGTGCGCCGACGCCGCGCAGTTGGTCGTGCAGCTGGTTGATCAGCACCGCCAGCCCCCACCCGTCGATCACGACGTGATGGGCGGCCAGCAGGACCGCACGCGGCCTCCCCGCCTCCAGCAGCACCCTGGCGCGCCAGGGCGGGTTCCGCTCGGGATCGATCGGACGGGCGGCCAGCGCGGCGGTGGCGGCGTCCAGGGTGTCGGCATCGACGGCGCGGACGTCGACGTGGTCGACCGGCAGCGGCGCCCAGTCCGCACGGTGGACGTGTTGGACCGGGCGGAGCGGGTCGACCGTGGTGCGCAGCGCCTCATGGCGGGCGGTGAGGGCCGCGAGTGCCGCGTGGACGTCGGCGACGGTGGCCGGGGGCGGGACGTGGCAGTGGTCGGCGAGCGGCGTCGGGTTCACCCGCCGTGGTGCGGGAACGGTGCGCTCGAACCAGTGCCACTGCTGGACCCAGGTCAGCGGCCCGCTGCGGGTGACGGTGGCGGCGCTCGGGGGCGGCTCCGGGAGGCGGTTCACGGCCGGGCCCTCACACGGCTCGGACCACGAGAGCGGCATTGTGGCCGCCGAAGCCGAACGAGTTGCTGAGAGCGATCCGCATCCGCTCGTGGTGCTGCGCCCGGTGCGGCACGAAGTTGATGTCCGGGTCGATCGGGTCGTCGCAGTTGATGGTCGGCGGGACGTCACCCGTGCGCAGGACCTGGATCGAAGCCACCAGCTCGACCGCTCCGGCGGCACCGATCATGTGCCCGGTCATCGACTTGGTGGAGCTGACCGGGATCCGGGTGACACGGTCACCCAGCACCGTGCGCAGGACGGCCGTCTCGGTGGCGTCGTTCAGCAGCGTTCCGGTGCCGTGCGCGTTGACGTAGTCCACGTCCGCCCCCGTGATGCCCGCGTCGCGCAGCGCCGCCTCGACGGCGAGGCACGCGCCGCGTCCCTGCGGATGCGGGGCGGTCCAGTGATGAGCGTCGGAACTCGCTCCGTAACCCGCGAGTTCGGCCAGAGCCGTGGCCCCTCGCCGGTCGGCCACCTCGGCGGCCTCCAACACCACCACGGCGGCCCCCTCGCTCATCACGAACCCGTCGCGGTGCGCGTCGAACGGCCGGCACGCCGCGGTCGGGTCGTCGTTGCGCGTGGACAGCGCGCGGGCGTTGCCGCTGCCCGCGAGGTCGACGGTGGTGACGCAGGCGTCGGCGCCGCCGACCAGGACGACGTCGGCCTCCCCGTTGCCGATCATGCGCATCCCCGCGCCCACCGCGTCCGCGCCGCTGGCGCACGCCGTGCTCTGGGCCCGGCTGGGCCCCTGCGTGCCGAGACGCATGCTGATCTCGCAGGCGGCGCTGTCCATGGCGGTGGTGACCTGGGTGAACGGGCTGATGCCCCGGGGCCCTTTGTCGCGCAGCGTGTTGGCGGCGCGGTAGATCGACCCGACCGGGCCGTAGCCACTGCCGATGATCACGGCGACCCGCGGCGCCAGGCGGTCGTCGACGACGAGTCCGGCGTGCTCGCACGCCTCCAGTGCCGCGGCGAGGGCGTACTGCGCGTACGGGTCGGCGCGGCGGCTGACCGTCAGCGGCATGTAGCGGCCGGGTGTGAAGCCGCGCACCTGGCCGCCGATCCGGACTCCGAGACCGGTCACGTCGATCGCGTCCACGGTGGCGATGCCGCTGCGGCCGGCGAGCATCGCCGCCCAGGTCTCGCCGACACTGTGGCCGAGCGGCGTCACCGCCCCGTACCCGGTGACCACCACCTGGCGCCGGGGTCGGCTGGGCCCGGCGTCGCCCCGCTCTCCTGCGTTCGTCACTGGGGAACCACCTCGGCGTCGCGGATGCAGGGGAGGATGTCGTCGGGTGCGACGGGCACCATGAGCACGGCTGTGCCTCCCCGGGAGCAGAACCGCCGCGCGGCGAGAATCTCAGCGGTCAGCGCGGCCTTGTCGCGCAGCACTCGACAGTGGATGTCCGGCCCGTCCACCACGGGCGGCGGTGCGCCCGGACGGGTGAAGGGGTGGCGTTCGGCGTCGAGACCGAGGCGGGCGCGTTGGGCGTCCAGCCAGCCGTAGCCGCCGTTGCACAACACCACGTACAGCACGCCGCCGTGGGCCGGAGCGGTGACGGCGATGTCCGCGCGGGCCGCGAGGAACGCTCCGTCTCCGATGAACGCGGTGACCTCGTGGTCCGGGGCGGCCCGTTTGACCCCGATGGCCGCGGCCGCGCCGAAGCCCAGGGGGGTCTGCTCCGACGGCACGACGGACCCGCCACCGACGTGGAAGGGGAAGCCGTAGGACCACATGTCCTGCAGCCCGTTCTCCTGGACGAGCACGCGGGGCTCGCCGGCGGTGGCATCGAGCGCGGCGAGCAGTTCGGCGATGCGGATCCCCGGGAGTGTCGCCGCGCGGACCAGTTCCGCCTCCGCCTCAAGTGACATGGCCTTGCGGGCGACGGCGATCCTGTTCGCCCACACCTCGGTCGCGGCCGCGCGCTCGGCCTCGCCGTCCTCCTCCAGCGCCCGCGACCAGCCGAGCACGGCGTGCCGGGCGTCCCCGAGCACCCGCGGGCCCGAGAACTCGGCCGACAGGCCGCCCGGATCCACGTTGACCTGCACCACCGCGACCGGGGGCCACGGTGTTCCGCCTTCGACGACCGTCTCCTCCAGCCGCCCGGCGAGCGAGACCACCAGGTCGCAGGACGACCACAGTTCGCGGGCGGGGGCCGCGGCGTAGAGGCCCGCCACGCCGCAGAACAGCGGGTGGTGCTCGTCGACGGCACCGCGGCCGGACGCGGTGGTGAAGAGTGCCGCGCCGAGGCGTTCGGCGAAGCGCTCGACCACGCCAGCGCCGTTGCGGTGCCGCATTCCGCCGCCCACCAGCACCACCGGACGCCGGCTCTCGCGGATCGCCGCCAGGGCCGGTCCCGGCGTCACGGGAACGGATTCGAGGACCAGTGGTTCGGGCAGCGTCGGCCACGCTCCGGTGACGAGGACCTCCGCCGTGCGGACGTCATCGGGTACCTCCAGGTACACGGGCCCGGACGGCGGCCCCACAGCCCGGGTCAGCGCCGTCACCGCCGCGGGGACGACCCGGTCCGGGTGCCCCACCCGGTGCGCCCACCGCACGAGCGGCGCTGTCACGGCGACCTGGTCGAGTTCCTGGAATCCGCCGCTGCCCCGGCGGCGTTCGGGCACGCCGGCGGCGAGCACGAGGACGGGTGCACCGGACTCCCGCGCTTCGAGCAGCCCCGTGGCCGCGTGGGTGACAGCCGGGCCCTTGCCCAGTGCGCATACGGCGAGCCGGCCGGACTGCAGCGCGTAACCGGTCGCCATGTACATCGCGTTGCGCTGGTCACGGCACGGCACGAGGTCCAGGCCGGCGGCGTCGAGGGCGCGGAGCAACTCCAGATCGTCGCCGGGCAATCCGAAGCAGGTGTCCACCCCGTTCGCCACCAGCAGGTCGACGATTGCGGACCACGCGTCGGCGTACCGTTTGCTCACCTTGCTCACCTGGCTCACCTGGGTCACTCCCCACTCGCCGTGACGGGCGCAGCCGCCGGGAGGGTCTGCGCCACGGCCTGCGACATGAGCAGCGGTTCGGCGTGCCGCTCGCCGCCGTAGGAGATGTAGTTCGCCCGCATCCCGAATCCGCCGAACGGGCGGTTGCCGTCCTCGGCGTCGAGCAGCGTGTGGTCGACACAGGTCTGGTGACGCCTGGCCAGGACATCCACCGTCTGCGGATCGTTCCCGTAGACCATCGCTCCCAGCGCGCGTTCGCTGAAGTAGGGGTTCGACAGCCGTTCACGCAACAGCCTCGCGCTGGGGTAGGCCACGACGTTGAACACCGGGGCGAACATCTCCTCGAGGGGGATCTTGTCGTCGAAGCCCCAGAGCAGCACGGTCGGCTCGATCTTGCGGGACGGCAGGTCGATGCGCCCGCCGTGCCGGATGCGGCGGGCATGGTGCACCAGGTAGCCCGAGCAGTTCACCAGCGCCGAGTCGTAGAAGATCGGACCGTAGTCGGCGCCGGGGTCGCCGTTCTGCCCGAAACGCAGCGAAGCCAGTTCGGCGGACAACAGGTCGACGAATTCCTCGGTGCGGCCCTTAGGTGTGAACACGACGTCGGGACCGAAGCAGTCCTGTCCCGAGTTGTAGAGCCGGAGCCTCGTGACGTCGTGCACGGCGCGGGTGAGGTCGGCGTCGGGTGCGACCACGAAGGGATTGATGCCGTTACCGAAGAAGAGGAGGAGTTGGTCCTCCGCCAGCCCCTCGCGGACGGTCTCGGCATTGGCGTAATTGCCGGTGAAGACGATGAGGTCCGCTTCGCGTACCGGTCCCGTCACGAACTTGCGCTGGCTGAGCTCGGAAAGGCTGATGGGCAGGCCGTGAACCGGTGCCAGCAGGTCGTGCAAGCGCCGCATCTGGCTTTTGATCTCCGAGGACGGCCGAAAGGTGATTCTTTCGCTGTAAAGGGATGCTATGAGCATGTAGAGCGCGTAGGAATGGAGCGGCATGTTGGAGGGCATGAAGACCGCGACCCGAGGCACGCGGCCGGGCCGGACGCGACGGATCTCCTCCTCCGCTCCGTCCAGGGTGGCGAGGAACGAGCGGATCTCCGCGCCGGCGGTGTGGTGGGGCGAGATCTCGGTGAGGATCCCCATCACCGCGTCCTCGTGGTCGGCCACGTACCGGCGCACTGCGCGCAGCGCGTCGACGCGGTCGGCGAAGGGGATGCGGTAGCCGCTCGCACCGCCGGCCGAGCCGGTGGTCGAGCCGGACGCGGTGACGTCGGTGGTCGTCCCGGGTGATGCGGACAGCGAGCTCATGGCGATCTTCTCCAGAACGGCCCGGTCGGGCTTTCCCGTGTTCGTGAGGGGCAGCGAGGGAAGCACGACGATCTGATCGGGCTGCTCGTAGCGGGCGAACACAGGGCGCAGCAGCCGTTTCCAGTGCGCAGGCTCGTGAGCGTCCGGGTCCGCGATCACGAACACCAGGCGGCAGCCCAGACGGGCGTCGGGGACCGCGACGACCTCCGTCTGCGCGCCGGCCGACTCGGCCAGCTTGGCGAGGTGGTCGGGATAGAGCGTGTGACCGTCGCGGTGCGCGGCGTGCTTGCGCCCGACCGGGAAGACGCGGCCGGCGTCGTCGATCAGGCCGATGTCGCCGGTGCGGTGAACGGGACTCGAAGCCGGAACGATCTCACCGTCAGTGCCGAGGTGGCCGGTCATCAGGCCGTCACTGCGGACGACGAGCTCGCCGAGCCGGCCGTGGGGAAGCGGCCTGCCGTGGTCGTCGTGGACTTCGACGACCACACCGGGCAGCGGCGTGCCGCACCCGACCGGATCGGTCGGGGGCGCCAGCGCGATGTTTCCGGCCTCGGTCGCTCCGTAGCCGTCGAGCAGGTGCCGGCCCGTGCGGGCGTGGAACCGGGCTGCCAGGTTGCTCCCCAGTGGCGCGCCGCCCACGCACCAGGCTCGTACCGTCCCCAGCGCGTTCACGAGGGCGGGGCGACGGTCGAGCAGGTTGAGCAGGCTGTAGTAGGTCGACGGGGCCCCGTCGACGATGGAGAGGCCGTGGTCCACGCCGACCGCGAGCGCACGGTCCAGGCGCGTGGTCGATCCGTAGACCACGAGCGTGCCTCCGCCCAGCCACCAGCAGAGGACCAGTGACAGACCGTACTGGTGGGAGTACGGCAGGATCGGCAGGAAGACGTCGTCAGGCCGGTACCCCATGCGTTCCGCACTGAGCGCGAGGTTGTCCAGGATCGAACGGCCGGAGCGGACGATGCCTTTGGGGCTGCCGGTCGTCCCCGACGACCAGGAGATCGCGGCGTCCTGACGCCGTGCCCAGCTCGCGACGTCGGGCACGGTCGCGGTGTTCGAAGCGGGGCGCGGCGCCGCGGTGCGGCCCGCACCGTCGCTGATTTCGAGCACCACGCGCGCCTGGGTGCGGATCTTCGATCGCTGTGACGGGGTGGCTCGATGATCGGCCAGGACCACCGAAGCGTCGAGGTGAATGAGCGCGAGCAGGGTGACGACCCATTCCGGGGAATTGGCCCCGCTCATCATCACCCGTGAACCGGGTTCGACGCCACGGCGTGCAAGAAGTTCGGTGGCGGCGAATACGCGGGCCACGATTTCGTCGGTCTCCCAGATGCGCCCGTCGGGCGAGATCAGTCTCCTGGAAACGGGCAACTTGTGCTCCTCAAAACCAGGTGGTTCAAATTGACTGTCCCATAACTGCGGAACGGTGTCGAGTGCTTCGACGAAATTCCGCTACCTGTGCAGGGTGATTGGGTGCGCAGTGACGAAAGAGGCATATGAGGAGCGAGATATTCTCAATATAAATAATTTCATATTGCTATTGAAGGTGAGGGTGGCCCCGCCACCCCGGCCCGCGCTCCGGACCGGCCCTGGCTCAGCCCAGGGCGTCCAGCAGGGCGGTGACGTAGGCGTCCAGCCGCTGCTCCACGGCTCGCGTCGTCAGCTCCGTCCGTCCAGCCTCCTGCCAGGGCTGCGCCACCGACCGTACTTCCTCCGAGCACGCCAGTCCGTCCCGCACCCGCCAGTACAGCCGCTCGCTCGCGGTCACGGCCAGCACCCCGCCGGCCTCCTCGTACGCCTCGGCGAACCGCTGACCCCACTCCGGGCCGTGCAGCAGCGCGAGATTGGTGGAGCAGTGCGCCACGTCGAGATCCGCCGGGCCCCAGGAGGCCGCCGCCCAGTCGACGACGCCGGTGATCCGCGCACCTGCCGGCCCTGGGGGCGGCACGTCGAACAGCACGTTGCCGGGTTGGAAGTCCCGGTGCAGGAACCGCCCTTCACCGGGCGGCGGGGGCCTGCGGATCACGTCGATCGCCGCGGCCCATGCCGCCGCGTCGGCGCCCTTCGGCACCACGACGGTGTCGGCGGTCGTCAACGCCACATAATCCCGGGGCCGTTCGGCGGGCCGCAGCGCGTGGATCGCCACGAGCTGACGGGCCAGCAGGGGGACGCGTTCCTCCACCCCCTCATCGTCGAGGACCGTCCGGCCCGCCAGATGCGTCATGAGGAGCGACGGATACTCGCACTGTGCGGCGCTCGGATCAACCGCGACCAGCGCGGGAGCCGGGACGCCGGTCCCCGCCAGCAAGGCCAGGGCGCCGGCCTCCCTGTCCAGCCAGTCCTCGGCGCGTTCCACGGAGAACGGGTCGACGAAACTCCGCAGCACCAGGTCGCGGGTGCCTCCGTCCCGCGTGCCGATGGTCAGCCTCCGCATTTCGGCGGTGATGCCGCCGTGCAGCGCCTCGATTCCGACGATCCGTTCGCCGGCCTCCAGGTGCCGGCCCACCCAAGCCAGTGTCAACGGCCGCACGGCTGAGATCTCATGAGGGTCGGTCACCCTTCCACCTCATCATCCGGGCGGCAGCACGCGCAAAGGACTTCAGCGGTACGACGGTCAACGGTCAGCCGCAGGCCGCCGCGATGCCGCCGGACGGTGAGGTCCCCCGATCGCGGCGGTACCGCCCGTGCCGGCTTCCTGGCCTTCGACGGCGGAAGTCAGGCCGTCGAGGAGCGTCTTGAGGCCGAATTCGAAGAGCGCGTCGAGACGCAGGTCGTAGCCGTCCTCGAAGGCTCCGACCGCCTTGGTGAAGGCCGGGAAGCGGCCGGATTCCACCAGTTCCTGGAGGGCGGGGGCGCGGCTGTCCATCCACTGGTCTTCCGACTGGCCCGTGGCGGCTTCGGCGTGCGCCTCCATCTCCAGGTGCACCGCCAGGCCCTGGACATGGCTGTAGAGCAGGACGTGGATGTCGAACAGCGTCGTGGGGTCGAGTCCGTGGCCGTCGAGGGCGCCCAGCACCCACTCGCCGTGGACCATCAGATTGGGTACGAGCAGCGGGCGCGTGAGGCAGCCGAGCTGGGCCAGCCACGGGTGCTGCCGGTACAGGCTCCACAGGGTCCGGGCGCCCAGCTCGATGCGGGTACGCCAATCCTCGGGGGCTTCCGCGGGGTAGGACTTCTCATGGGCCTGCTGGAGCAGGCGAGCCGCGTACGGACCCGGATGCGCGGCATGTCGATCCTCGACCCCGACGGCCGCGAGGTCGGCCGCTCCACCGAGGCGACCTTCAGCAGCGGACGGCTCGACAGCGAAGACCTCGAGGTGCTGCGTGAGGACCTGGTGAGGATGGTGCACGAGCACACGCGCGCAGGCGTCGAGTACCTCTTCGGCGACAGCATCACCGCGCTGGACGAGGACGAGACCGGCGTGCGCGTCGACTTCGCGCACGGACCGTCCCGCACCTTCGACCTCGTGGTCGGGGCCGACGGCCTGCACTCCACCGTACGGCGCCTGGCCTTCGGTCCGGAGGAGCACTTCGCCCACCACCTGGGCAGCTACCTCTCGGTGTTCAGCGCGGACAACTTCCTCGCCCTGGACGACTGGCAGGTGTGGCTGCGGGGCGGCGACACGGGTTTCGGCATCATGCCCGTACGCGACAACACCGAACTCAGGATCGCCTTCGGCTTCGAGTCCGTGCCCCTCGCCCACGACCTCCGCGGCGGGGGCGCCCTCCGGCAGCTCGTCGTGGACAAGCTCGCGTCGATGCGATGGGAAGGGACCCGCTTGGCCGAGGCCGCCCGGACGGCCCCCGACTTCTACTGCGACGCCATGGCCCAGATCCGCATGGACCCGTGGTCGCGGGGCCGGGTGACCCTGCTCGGAGACGCCGGCTACTGCCCTTCCCCCCTCTCGGGGCAGGGCACCAGCCTGGCCCTCGTGGGCGCCCACGTGCTGGCCGACTGCCTTGCCCGGGCCGGCGGCGACCACCGCACCGCGTATGCCCGCTACGAGCGGCGGATGCGCCCGTTCGTCACCCTCAACCAGGCCCTGGCCACCGAGAACCCCGGCGGACCCGCCTCGGAGGAATCCGTCGCGCACGCCAAGAACGCACTCTCGCTGGACGGCTGAGCCCTGCCCTGGACGGGCACCGAAGCCGACAGGGGAGGGCTTGAAGCGGTGGCGAGGCCTGCCCGACGCAGGCGTCGGCCCCCTCTACCAGGAGGGGGCCTCTACTGCTCCTGCGACTTACACTCTCGTTCCTGACGCCTGCAATGCTTTCGAATGCTTTCGTTGGTGCCGTCCGTGCTCACTGGCCGGACGGAGCGTCGCGTACGACGCGGCGAGATGCTGTTCCGAGAGCGACCCCCGCTGGGGGCCTCCGTCCGTGCGCAGTCGGACCGGACGGTTTGTTTCGTTTCACCCGGGTGTGCTCGGGATGGGCCGCTCCTCCGGACGGGCGGTGACGCTCCCGAACTCCCTGCTTTCCGTGGGGCTCTCGCCCTACGCGGCTTCCAGGGGACAGCTCCAGCCTGCGCCTTGCCGGCCGCGGAGGCAACCCCAGCCGGGCCTTCACCGAAGGTGACGGCGGAGGAGCGCGGTGTCGCCGGGCCGCGCGTGGGCGGGCAGTTGACCGGGCTTGCGCCTTCAGCCGGTGGGGGTGCCGACCTGGTCGCGTTCGAGCGCGGAGCGCAGCCGGCGGAGGGCCCGGGCGGCGGCTGCCGTCGTGGACTGGTCGAGGGCGCCTTCGACCAGTTCGCTCAGGCCCGCGGTGAAGGTCGCCTCGGCGGCGTCGAGGAGCTGTGAACCGTCGTCGGTCAGGGCCAGGAGCGAGGACCGGCGGTCCGCCGGGTTGGCCTGGCGGACGACCCAGCCCTGCTTCTCCAGACGGTCGACGCCCTTGCTGGTCGCGCCGGCTCCGATGGCGAACTCCGCGGCGAGGTCAGCGACTCGGGCCCCCGGGTGCTCGCGCAGGAACCGCAGGAACTCGAACTGCGAGGTCACGATCCCGTGCCGCTCGCGCAGGCGGTCGTTCAGCGCGTTGTACAGGCGCGTCTCGCAGCGGACGAGATCCGCGAAGAATCCTTGGAGGTCGGCGATGCCATCCGATGTATATTCCACGGCATATAGTGTAGAGGAAGTCATTCCATAGGAGGAGCGCAGATGAGCAAGGAACAGCTCGCCAAGATCGACGCGATGCTCCGCCGGCCCCGGCCGGAGGGCCGGCGCTCCGTCGAGGAGCTGCGCGCCGGGTTCAGGGCGCTGATGGACACGATGATCGTGCCGGACGACGTCCGCACCACTCAGGCCGCGCTCGGCGGCCGGCCCGCCCTGCACGTCACACCGGACAGCGGCGCGCGCCCGGGCACGATCCTGTACTTCCACGGTGGCGGCTTCGTCTTCGGCTCTCCCGAGACCGCGCTGTCGCTGACCGCGCAGCTCGTCTCGAGGACCGGGTTCGACGCGTACTCGGTGGACTACCGGCTGGCCCCCGAGCACCCGTTCCCGGCTGGTCTGGAAGACAACCTGAGCGCTTACCGCGCCCTCCTCGACAGCGGCCTGGACCCGTCCGCCATCGCGTTCGCCGGGGACTCCGCCGGCGGCGGTTACGCGGTCACCACCGCCCTCGCCGCCCGCGACGCGGGCCTGCCGCTGCCCGCCGCGATCGTGGCCTTCTCCCCGGGCGTGGACGCCACCCGGAGCGGGGAGAGCATGACGACCAAGGACGGCATCGACCCGATCTTCACCCGCGAGGCCGTGATGCACACCGGGGCCATGTACCTCGCCGGCCAGGACCCCGCGCAGCCCCTCCTCAGCCCGGCCCTCTTCGCCGACCTGACCGGCTTCCCCCCGCTCCTCATCCAGGTGGGCGCCAACGAGATCCTCCTCGACGACTCCACCCGCCTCGCCGCCCGCGCCCGCGACGCCGGAGTCGACGTCATCCTCGACATCACCGCCGACGCCCCCCACGTCTTCCAGGCCTTCGCGGGCGGCCCCCTCGACGAAGCCGACCAGGCACTCGACCGCGCCGCCCTCTTCCTCGCCCAGCGCATCCCCGCTCCCTGACGCTCCGCGCCCTCACCGGCCGCCGGGCCGCTGGCGTGGCCAGGTGATCGTTCAGGCCGGTGCCTGCGGTCCGGCGGCTGCTCGTCGCCGGGGCGACCAGTTCAGCAGCCGGGCCGGGTTCACGGTGACGGCGGCGCGCAGGACCGACGGGTCGACGTGCGCGGCCGGCCAGGCGAGGCAATCGGCGAACGTCCTGCCGCGTTCGTGGCGGGTCCAGGGCCAGTCGCTGCCCCACAGCAGGCGCTGGTGGCCCGCTTCCTCCAGCACGCGCCGCAGCATGAGGCCCGGCGCGTCGGGCGCGCCGGGGGCGCAGCGGTAGGGCGCGGAGGCCTTGATCCACACGTGGTCGCGCGTGGCCAGATCCAGTACCGCGCGGTCGGCGCCCTCGGACGCGCCCGGCAGACCGAGGTGGTCGATCACCACGGGGGACGGCCAGCTACGGAGGGCGGGCGCGATCGCCGTCCACTGTCCGCCCGCCGCGTGCACCTCCAGGTGCTGCCCGCGCTCGGCCAGCAGTGCGGCCACCTGCCGCCAGTGCGGCCCGGCCAGGTCGGGCACCCGCCGGCCGATCAGGTTGAGGCGGATGCCCGCGACGCCGTCGAGGGCGAGCGGGGCGAGCGCGTCCGGCCGGCAGGGGCGGTCGTGGTCCGGCACGATGACGGCGCGGAACCTGGCGGGGTGCCGGGCCAGGCAGCCGAGCAGGAACTCGTTGCGCGATCCCAGGAAGCTCGGCTGGACGAGGACCGCGCCGCCGATGCCGTGCCGGTCGAGCAGCGCCAGGTACGTCGCCGGGAGGGCGTCGTAGTCCGGCACGTAGCGGGGGCGGTCGGCCCTGGGCAGGCCGCGGTGGAACACGTGGGCGTGGGTGTCCACCGACTCCACCGACTCGGCCGATTCGCAGATCACCCGTCGATGGTAGGTCCGGGGAGCCAAGGGTCGGGGGCCTCTGGACCTTCACCTGACCGACTGTCATATTGGCCTGCATGTTCGACGACGTACTGACGTGCTCATGTTCAGGGCGGCCGGTGCCGCGGAGGCGCTGCCGCTGCGCCGTGCCGGTCGTTGGTTCCTTCCGGCACCGCACCGACCTCGGGTAAGGAGCGAGCATGCGTCAGTGGTACCGCTCGGCGTCGCCCGGGGGGCGACGGGCGTTCTGGGCCACCTTCGGCGGCTGGGCGCTGGAAGGGGCCGACGCGCAGATCTACGGCCTGGTGCTGCCGACCCTCACCGCGCTGTGGCATCTCACCAACGGCCAGGGCGGGCTGGCCTCCTCGGTCACCCTGGTCTGCACCGCGCTCGGCGGCTGGCTGGCCGGGGCGGCCTCCGACCGGTGGGACCGGGTGGCCGTCCTGCGCTTCACCATCGCCTGGTACGCGGTGGCGACCGCGCTCGTCGGCTTCGCCGACGGCTTCGAGTCCCTGCTGGCCTTCCGGTGCCTACAGGGCATCGGCTTCGGCGGTGAGTGGGCCGCGGGCGCGGTACTGATCAGCGAGTACGTGACCACGCGGTACCGGGGGAGGGCCCTCGGGGCGGTGCAGAGCGGGTGGGCCGTCGGGTGGGCCCTCACCCTCGCCGCCTACTCGGTGCTGGTCGCCGTCCTGCCGCAGGCCTGGGCGTGGCGGGCGATGTTCTGGCTCGGCGTGCTGCCCGCCCTGCTGGTGCTCGCCCTCCGCCGCGGGATCGCCGACCCCACGGCCGACCAGCGGCGGCGGGAGAAGGCCTCGCCGACGGAGATCTTCCGCCCCGGCCTGCTGAGGGTCACCGTCTTCGGCGCGCTGCTCGGGCTCGGCAGCCACGGCGGCTACTACGCCCTCACCACCTTCCTGCCCACCTACCTCCACACCACCCGGCACCTGTCGGTGATGGGCAGCAGCGGGCACCTCGCGGTCTTCATCGCCGGCTCGTTCCTCGGCTACCTCGCATCCGGGTGGCTCTCCGACCGGGTCGGCCGCCGCCGCAACGTCGTCCTCTTCGCCCTGTGCTGCCTCGTGACCCTCGTTCCCTACCTGCTGCTGTCACTCGGCGATCTCGGCACCCTCATCGCGGGCGCGCCGCTCGGGTTCTTCTCGGCCGGCATCCCCGGCGGACTGGGCGCCCTGTTCGCGGAGTTGTACCCCACCCGCGTCCGGGGTACCGGGCAGGGCTTCTGCTACAACCTGGGCCGCATCGTCAGCGCCGCTTTCCCCGCCCTCGTCGGCTACCTCTCCGGACGCCTCGGACTCGCGGCGAGCATCGCCCTCTTCGCGGGGCTCGCCTACGCACTGGCGGCCATCGCCGCCACCTGCCTCCCCGAGACCCGAGACCGCGAACTGCCCCATGACCCGGCTCCCGTGGCCTATCCAGAGCGAACCGCCAAGCTCCCCAGGTAGGGGGCGGGCTGCGCGGACGCTCGGGAGCGTCCGCGCGGCCCAGGGGTGGGGCAGCGTGAGCCTGCGGATCCTGACCTGACCGGCTCTGCCGTCGCGCCCCTTCCGGGGGGAACGCCTCACGACATTCAACCGGCCGAGGTCGCGCCGGCACCGACCTGGTGGACGTAGGTGGTCACAGTGTCAGGAGGCCTCCTCGACGGTGTCGGAGA
The DNA here is from genome assembly GCF_044750105.1 of Kitasatospora sp. NPDC088861. Classification (NCBI taxonomy): domain Bacteria; kingdom Bacillati; phylum Actinomycetota; class Actinomycetes; order Kitasatosporales; family Streptomycetaceae; genus Kitasatospora; species Kitasatospora sp. NPDC088861. The sequence continues at coordinate 65,622 of NZ_JBIVJF010000027.1, read as the reverse complement.
GGCGGTGGGCGGTGGAGGTGTCGACGCCGAGGGCGGCGAGCAGGTCGAGGACGACGGTGAGGGGTGGGGCTCCGGCCAGGCGAGCGGCTGCAAGGTGGGTGGGGAGGCGGTCGGCGGCGATCAGGGCTGTCCACTGGGTGGCGGAGAGGGCGAGGTAGCGCAGGCCGGGGAGATCGGCCAGCAACGCCAAGTCCGCGGTGGGGCAACGGGACAGGTCGAGGGAACGCAGTCCGGGGAGGGTGCGCAGCGGGGCGAGGTCGACGGGTGACGGGACGTCATTGAGGTGGATCGCCTGGACGCCCGGCGCGAGCCGTTCGTCCAGGGCTGAGGCCACCAGCTGGCGCGAGTCGTCCCCGGACTGCTGCGGGGCGTGCGGATCGGGCTGGCCCAGGATCTGGCCGAGCCAGGCGGTGACGGAGGAGGCGACGTAGCGCGGGCCGCCGTTGTCCGGAAGAAGGAGCCCGGACGGCTCGGCACCACGTACCCGCCGCCGGACAGGCCGACGCTCCCTCGGCTCCCGTGCCCGCGCAGCACGCACTTCGTCCAGCCCTCCGGCGCCTGTGCGACGACCTCCGCCGTGATCTGCCGCGCCGCCTGTTCCACCGTCAGGTCCACACCCACCCTTTTCGTCCCACTGTTCGGACGATCATGTCAGCAGGGTGTGACAGAGCGACCGGCAGTCGGCGCCGACGAGCCGCTTGCCGTCTCCGATCTCGTCAACGCCAACCCGGCCGACCTTCTCGGTCACGGCGCGGGCGTTTTGCGTCGGACGTCTGGGCGAACCCGTACCCGGGACCCACCGCGGCCACCGGCTGGCGTGCGGGTTCCGGCTCCTCGGCGCTCAGGATTCCGGGAACCCGCGCGTGTTACCGCGAACCGGAGCGATGCCCGCCATGGGTCACGCGGGTCACGCGGGTGACGCGGTGACCTTGGCGACGAAGCCGGCGACGTTGGCCACGGTGCGCCGGATCTTCTCCTCGACGGTGAGCGACTCGTGCAGCCGGGTACCGGTCTCCCGCTTGCCGCGCACGTAGAGCGAGCAGGCGAGGTCGCTGCACATGTAGGCGCCGACGGAGTTGCCCTGCTTGCCGGCCTTCCCGGCCAGGGGTGCGACCAGCAGCGAGACGCCCCCGGTGTGGGTGGTCACGCAGAGCGAACAGATGCTGCGGCGGGCCTGCCAGGAGGCGGCACCGGAGGAGCGCAGCGCGACCGCCACCGCGCGGCCGTCCGACTCGGCCGCGAGGTAGGCGCGATCGGGCGCCTGCGGGTCGCGCCACCCGAGGAAGTCCAGGTCGTCCCAGGGCTGTTCGGCCAGGTCGCGGGGGATGTGCAGTCGCTTCGCCTCGCCCTTGGTGCAGTTCACGAAGGCGGCACGGATCTCTTGGTCGGTCAACGGCTTCATAGGAGCCAACGTAAATTACCTAGGACTATTAGGCAAATGTATAATGGCCTCAGTCGATCGGAGGGAAGGCCATGGCGCGCGTAGGACTGAACGCGGAACGACTCACCCGGGCGGGAGCGGAACTGGCCGACGAGGTCGGCTTCGACAAGGTCACGGTCTCGGCGCTGGCACGACACTTCGGCGTCAAGGACGCGAGCCTGTACTCGCACGTCAAGAACTCCCAGGACCTCAAGACCAGGATCGCCCTGCTCGCACTCGAGGAACTCGCCGACCGGGTCGCCGCCGCCCTGGCCGGACGCGCCGGCAAGGACGCCCTGGCCGCCTTCGCCAACGCCTACCGCGACTACGCCCGCGAACACCCCGGTCGCTACGCCGCCGCGCAGCTCGAACTCGACCCCGAGACCGCGCGCGCCAGCGCCGGCGTCCGGCACTCGCAGATGACGCGCGCGATCCTGCGCGGCTACGACCTCGCGGAACCCGACGAGACCGACGCCGTCCGGCTGCTCGGCAGCACCTTCCACGGTTACGTGGCCCTGGAACGGGCCGGGAGCTTCCAGCACACCCCGCGCGGCACGGAGGACACCTGGGCGCGCATCCTCGACGCCCTCGACGCACTGCTGCGCAACTGGCCGGCGGCCTGACCGCCCGCTCGCAGGCCGCCTGCGCCCCGGGGCGGCCGGTAGGAGGCCATCACCGCGAGGCGGGTGAGCCCGAGTCCGCCCCGGGCCCGGCGGTCGGCGCCGGTGTCGGCGGCGCGGCCACACCGGCCCTCTGACGGGGTGACCCCAACCACCCCGAAGAACTCAATGGCGGGCGTCCGCTCCCGGGCCCCTCACCATGGAGCCATGACCGGATCACTGCACACCACACTCGTTCTCGGCGGCACCGGCCGCACCACCGGTTGCATGCCGACCGCGTTCCGGGAGTTCGCGCAGCGCAACGCCCACGCCTGGACCGCAAAGGCGGGTGCGTGACCATGACCATCGGGAACCTCGAGGACTTCGCGGCGCTGGACCCGTTCTTCCGGATCATCCAGGAAGGCCTCGCCGGTCTGGTCGACGGCGGCCACTTCTTCGACCTCCTGGCCGAGGACGTCGTCGTCGAGTACGTGGTCTCCGTCCCCGGCTACCCGCGCCGAGTCCAGGGTCGCCAGGCGGTCGCCGACCTGTACCGGGGTTACGGCGACGCGATGGTCCTGACCGGCGCGGACGAACTGGCCGTCCACCGGGACCCCGACACGTCCGTGGTCGTCCTGGAGTACGCCGTGCATGGGCACGCCGTCCACACCGGGCTCCGCTACGACAACCACTTCGTCTCAGTGATCACCGTCAAGGACCGCCGGGTGACGCACTGGCGCGACTACCTCGACCCCGTCGCCGTCTTCCGCGCCCTCGGATGGCCGTCCGATCGCCACTGACGGAGCGAGCCGCGGTCGCGCACGGGTGACACTGCCACGGCCGTGTCCCGGGCCGACCCGGCCGCCCGGGCCCGAGGCCAGCACCCGTTCCCGAGTCCTGGCCTGTCGCGACGGGCACGGAGCGGCCGCGCGGTAGACATGGAGACCATGGAGCGCGCGCGAGACGACGTCTCGGACCCGGACCGGGCCATGCCGAGGCCCGGTCGCCCCCGGGCCTGGGCTGGACTCTGGTACCCGGGCCGTGTGCGGCGGCGGGAGGAAGGTGGTCCGTGAACGTCGTGTTGAGCGAGGTGACGCCGCTCGCCCTGGCCATCGCGCTGTCGCCGCTGCCGATCGTTCCGGCGCTCTTCCTGCTGTTCACTCCCCGGCCCAGGGCGACGGGCGGAGCCTTCCTGGCCGGGTGGGCGGCCGGGATCCTCGTGGTGGCGTCGGTGTCCACGGCCCTCGCGGCCCTCATCGAGACCCGCGAGGAGACGCCCACCTGGGCGTCCTGGACGAAGGCCGTCCTCGGCGTGGTCCTCGTCCTGCTCGCCGGGCGGCAGTGGCGCTCCGGCTCCAAGACGGGGACCCCGGCCTGGATGCGGAGCCTCACGGATGCCACGTCGGCCAAGGCCCTGCGGCTGGGCCTTCTGCTGTCGGCAGCCAACCCGAAGAACATCCTGCTGTCCGCGGCGGCGGGGCTGACCATCGGCTCCGCCGAACTGGGTCCGTCCCGTGGCGTCACCGCCGTGGCGGTGTTCACCGCGATCGCCGTTTCCACCGTCGGGCTTCCCCTGCTGCTCCACATCGCGGCGGGGGAGCGGGTCCTCACTCCGCTGGGCAGGGCCAGGACGTGGTTGGAGACCCACAACAGCGCCGTCACCGCCCTGGTCCTGGCCGTGATCGGCGTGCTCCTCGTCGTCGAGGGTGTCACCGGACTGTGACCGGTACGAGGACCGCCTCCGCGGCGGTCCCCTCTCGGACCGTACGGCCCGGCCCTCCCGGCCGTCGCACGATGCGGCAGGAGGGCTGAGGCCGTGAGCGCGCGAGGCTAGAAGAACGTGGGCCGGCGCGGGACGTAGGGCTCTTCGAGGGAGTCGGTCTCCTCGGCGGTGAGCGTCAGGTCGAGCGCGGCGACGGCGTCGGCGAGGTGGTGCGGCTTGGTCGCGCCCACGATCGGGGCGGAGACCACCGGGTTCTTCAACACCCAGGCCATCGCGACCTGTGCCATCGACACACCGCGGGCCAGGGCGATGCGCTGGACAGCCTCGACGACGGCCCGGTCGCTGTCCAGGAAGATCGGCCGGTCCTGCTGGTCGACTGTCCGGTTGAGCTCCGCACGTGGCGTGGAGCGTTCGCCCCAGGGCCGGGTGACCAGCCCCCCGCCCAGGGGGCTCCACGGAATGCTTCCCACGCCCTGGTCGGCGAGCAGGCCGAACATCTCGCGCTCCTCCTCGCGGTGGATCAGGCTGTACTGGTCCTGCATGGAGACGAACCGGGTCCACCCGCGGGCCTGCGCGGCATGCTGCATCTTGGCGAACTGCCAGGCCCACATCGACGAGGCACCGATGTAGCGGGCCTTGCCCGCCTTGACCACATCGTGCAGCGCCTCCATCGTCTCCTCGACCGGCGTCTGCGGGTCGAAGCGGTGGATCTGGTAGACGTCGACGTAGTCGGTGTCCAGGCGCCGCAGCGAGGCGTCGATCTGTTCCATGACGGCCTTGCGGGACAGCCCCGACCCGCCCGGTCCCTGGTGCATCGGCGCCCACAGCTTGGTGGCCACGACGATGTCCTCACGCCGGGTGTACTTGCGCAGCGCCCGCCCGACGACCTCCTCCGAGGTGCCCAGACCGTAGATGTTCGCGGTGTCCCAGAACGTGATGCCGAGTTCGACGGCCTGGCGGAAGACCGGCTCGGCCGCGTCGTCGTCGAGCGCCCAGGTCGTCCTCCTGGCCGGGTCGCCGAAGCTCATACAGCCCAGGGCGATCCGGCTGATCCTGAGCCCCGACGTTCCCAAACGCGTGTACTCCATGGCGTACTCCTCTTCCTCGGTGACGTGGACGTGTGCACCTGCTCCGAAAGGCCGCCGCGCTCACTCCCCCCCCCCACCGTGAACTCACCCTCGGCTACGAGGCCCTGGAACTCGCCGCGACACCGGACTGACCCTCATGGCCTACGGCGCCGAACCCGCCATACCCGCGTGCGACGCCCTGAACCTGCTGGCCGGCTGGGCCGCGACGATGGATCGGGACCATGATCTCCGGCTCGGAAGCTCATCCCTCTCCCACCCTGCGGCCCGGCACCTCCGCCTGACCTCGCGCTCTCATCGCGCGTCCTCCCCGGCGACTGGTCAAGGGCGATCGTCGGCATTCATGGGGTCTGCTCTGTCGTGGGAGGGCCGGAGCGGCCGGCGGCCCTCGCGAGCGGTCAGGTGTCCGGGACGACGGCGACCGGGCAGCGGACGTGGTGGATCGCGGCGTGCGCCACCGGGCCGAGGTGGGCGCCGAGAGGCATCCGCCGGACGTGGCGGCCGAGGACGACCATCCGGGCCGTCTCCGACGCTTCCACCAGGACGATGGCGGCGTTGCCCCGGACGAGCTCGGACGTCACGGTCACCTGGGGGTAGCGGGCCAGCCAGAGGGCCAGGACGTCGGCGAACCGCTTCCGCTCGGAGGCGGACAGCTCCTTCTCCAGCCCTCCGATGGCGTCGAACGCCATGTACTCGCTGCCGGCCGGCGGCGCCCAGACGTGGACGATCCGCAGGGGTGCCGAGCGGTGGGCGGCCGCCTCGAAGGCGAACGCGAGGACGTCGTCCGGCGGATGCGCGAGGTCGACGCCCACCAGGACGGGGTCGGTGGCGGCGCCCCCCTCGCCCTCACCGGCCCGGACCAGCACCACCGGGCAGGTGGCCCGGCGCAGCACCTCCTGGCTCACCGAGCCGACCAGGAAGCCGCGCACGGGCCCCAGCCCCCGGGAGCCGAGCACGAGGACCGCGGAGGTCCGGCCGGCGGTCTCCAGCGCCTTGGCCGGGTCGTCGGGGACCTGGCGGGAGGAGACCTGGAGGCCGGCGTGCGTGGCGCGCAGCTCCGCCTCGCGGGCGGCCAGGGCGTCCTGGCTGCGGTTGTACACCTCGCTGGTGCCGACCGAGTCCCGCTTGGGCCAGGGCCAGGCCTGGAGGAGTTCGAGGGCGAGCCCGCGGCGCAGCGCCTCCCGGGCGGCCCACGCGGTGGCGGCGAGGCTCTCCGGCGAACCGTCGAAGCCCGCGACGACGGGACCGTTCACGGTGACGGGACCGTTCACGGCGACCTCCCAGGGGTCGGGTCCGGGCCGGTCGGGCCCGCAGCGAGTCGAGGGCGGCGGCGACCGTTCGACCGCCTGCCGGAAGGGGCGGTCGAGCCGGACGCCGCGACCGTGGTCCATGCCGCGTCCCGCAGGTCGTACGTGGCCCGGGCACCCCGGCCAGTATCGGCGGGAGCCGCTGCCGGCGCCTCCCGGCGCAGGGCCGCGCCCCGGGCGGTCCGGCCCCGGCTCGGCGGATCGGCCTGGGGAACGTGGGTGGTCAGAGCACCGGTCAGGCGCGCGGGGCGGTGTGCAGGACGGCGAACAGGCCCCGTGCGCGCGTGCCGTCGGGCAGCTGCCAGAGGCCGCCGAGGTGGCCGGCCGTCTCCGGGGCCGGGAGGGCCGCGTCGTCCGCGGCGGGGTGCAGCACCCGGTGCAGGCGCAGGGTCGCGCCCCGGGGTGCCGACAGCTCGGTGCCCTCCTGGTCGTCGTCGACGGCGGTGGGGCTCAGGGGAGTGTCGCCGCGGTAGGAGCGGGTGACCTCCAGGTCGGGGGTGTCGCTGATGTTCTGGTCCTGGGCTTGGACCCGGCCCTCGATCAGGGCCGACAACTGGGCGACCAGCACCGGGTCGTGGCAGCCGTCGTAGGCCCAGCGCCGCCCCAGCTCGCCGTGCTCCATGGTGCCGACGAGCGCGTGCTCCGCTCCGTCGAGCGGGGCGCCGCGGTAGGTGAGCGGGACGAAGTAGGTGGCGGGGGCTGGGCCCGAGGTGTCGGTGACCACCATGAACTCGATCCCGACCTCGCCCTGCGGGTCGTCCAGCCGGAAGCCGCCGGCCTTGGCCAGGTCCGGGGCTCCCGCGCCGCCGCGGTACCAGGGGCGGGAGGGGAGCCAGGAGGCGAGCAGTTCCAGCTTGCTCGGCTGGAGGGTGGTCTGGTGGATGACGGACATGCCGGGGGTCTCCTCCGTTGTGCGAATGCGATGGTCATACCCTCCCACCCATGCGGGGCTGACGGGCGGGCAGGTTCCGCTGCGACGTTCGTTGCCGTTCCGGCCCGGTCCTGGTCCTGGTCCTGGCCCAACTCGCCTCCCCGTCCTCCGCCGTCCACCGGCGGGTCTCCCGCCCGGCACCCGCGCGGCCGTCGGGCGGTAGGGCGTACCGGCACCAACTCGCCAGTCTGGCTGGAAAGATGGTTTCGGGTCGGCCGAACTTGCGATCTTTCGGACAAGCAGGCGATCAAGGTCTTGATCTGCTGAGGGGTCACCCTTAGATTGCAGTGCAATGTCACACTGAACCGACCGACACGGCGTGCCTGGGGGACCGGTGCCGGACACTGCACAGCAAGTACCGCACCAGAGCGCCGACAAGCTGCCCCGGGTGTTCTACCGGCTGGCACTGGGCGACGCCCTGTCCACGTACGGGAGCCAGCTCGACCTGGTGGCGCTCAGCCTGTTCGCCTACGAGGCGGCCGGGAACGCGCTCGGCACGGCCGGGTACCTGATCATCCGGCTGGCCGGCGGCCTCGTCGGCGGCCTGGTCTCCGGGCGGCTGGTGGCCCGGACCGACCGGCGGCGGCTGATGACGGGTTGCGCGCTGGCCCAGGCGCTGGCCCTGGTCGTGGTGGCCCTCGCGCCGGTCCCGGCACGCATCCCGGTGCTCTACTCGCTCGCGCTGGTCTTCGGCGGCGCGGCCGCGGTGTGCGCCGTCGCGCTGCGGACCAGCATCCCGGAGATGGTCGGCTCCGAACGCAGGGCCCGTGCCAACAGCCTGATGGCCAGCTGCCGTTCGGCCGCTATGGTGCTCGGCTTCGCCTCCGCCGGCGTGGTGGTGGCCTGGGCCGGGTTCCGCGCGGCGCTGCTCATCGACGCGTCCAGCTTCCTGGTGTTCGCTGCGGTGGTGCTCCGGCTGCCGCTGCGCACCCGGGCCGAGCCCGCCGAGCAGCCCGCCACAGAACCGGCTGATCCCGCCGGTCCCGCCGCGGGGGCGAAGCGGCGCGGGAGCCGGTGGCAGGCGCTGATCGTCCTGCGGGCCGCCCCGGTGGTCGGCGCGATGGCGGCGATCCGGCTGCTGGACGCCTTCGGCTCGGCCGCGCACAACATCAGCCTGCCGGTCTTCGCCAACCAGCACTCTCCCGGCAACCCGGCCGCGCTGCTGGGCATGTTCTGGGCCACCTGGGCGGTCGGCAACCTCGGCGCCCAGCAACTGGTCTCCCGGCTCCTGCTGCGCCGGGGCATCGAACCGGGCGAGCGCGCCTTCGCCCTGGGCACCTGTCTGATGTCCGGCTGTTTCATCCTGGTCTTCACCGGACTGCCGACCCCGCTGTTCCTGCTGGCGGCGATCGGTGCCGGGCTCGGCGACGGCTTCACCGAGATCTCGTACACCACCCGGATCCAGGCCCTCGCCGACGAACGGCGCGGCCAGGCCTTCGGGCTGCTGACCTCCGCCGAGAACGTCGGCATGGGCACCGGGATGCTGCTGAGCGGATCGCTGCTGGCGCTGCTCAGCCCGCTGACGGTGGTCGGTGTCTCGCACGCCGTTCCGATCGTGCTGGCGCTCGGCTTCCTGGTCGTGGTCGCCCGGTCCCGCAAACGCTGAACCCTCCACCCCGCCGCAGTCACCCCACCGCACCCCACCACAAGCACCGCGCCACCGGATCCGCCGGCGCCACCGCGCCGCAGGCACCAGCCCGATCCGCTCACCCTCCGTACCCCGGGGCGGTCCGTACCCGCGCGCCCCGGCACCGATCCGAAAGGTGCCGTACCTGATGAGCTCCACCGGTCCCGACCGCGCCCGGCTGCGTGCCCTGGAGGCCCGGCTGCTGCTGCGTCCCGAGGTCGCCGACTGCGCGCTGCTGCCGGTCGAGCGCGCCGACGGCCGCCGCGGGCTGCTGGCCTACCTGGTGCCCGCCGCCGACACCGACACCGCCGCGCTGCGCCGCCGGGCCGCCGCTGCCCTGCTGGACGCCGACCCGAGCGCCGAGGTGCACCTCCTGGACGGCATCGTCCGCACCCCGCAGGGCGAGCCCGACCGCGCCGCACTGGCGGCCGCCGCCGCCCGGCCACCCGCCGAGCCCGGACCCGCCCTGCGCCACCTGCGCGAACTCACCGCGCACTGGCGGCCGTTCGGCGACACCGGGACGACGACGGGCCCCGCCCCGGACGGCCCGACGGCCGCCCCCGAGGGCGCCGGGACCGAGGCGGTCGGCGCCCCGCTGCCCGACCCGGCGCCGGCCGCGCCCCGGACGCTGCCCGAGGCGCTGCTGCGCGCCGCCGAGCGGCACCCCGGGCGCGGCCTGCACCTGGTCCGGGCCGACGGCGGGGCGACCCGGCTGACCTATCGCCGACTGCTGGAGCAGGCCCGGGAGACCCTCGCCCTGCTGACCTCCGCCGGGCTGCGGGCGGGCGACCGGGTGATCCTCCAAGTCCCCGACCCGGAACGCTACTTCCCCACCCTGTGGGCCTGCCTGCTGGGCGGGGTGCAGCCGGTCACGGTGGCCCGCCCGCCGGCCTACGACGAGCGCAATCCCGTGCTGGAGAAGCTCTGGCACGCCTGGCAGACCCTGGAGGAGCCGCCGGTACTCGCCTGCGGCCCGGCCGTGGCGGGCCTGGCGCGGCTCGGGGAGCTCTACCCGGCGCCCGGGCTGCGGGTCATCGCGGTCGACCACCGGCCCGCCGATACCGGTGCCGCCACCGTCACCGGCGCCGCGCTCGACACCATCGGCGTGCCAGGCGCCGAGCACGCCCCGGACCCCGGCGACGTCGCGATCCTCCAGCTGTCCTCCGGCAGCACCGGCCGGTCCAAGGCGGTGCAGATCACCCACCGCGGCATCCTGGAGTACGTGGCCGGAGCCACCTCCCAGGGCAGCTCGCCCGAGGACGTCACCGTCAACTGGCTACCGCTGGACCACGTCGCCGGGCTGCTGATGTTCCACCTGCGGGACGTGGCGCTGGCCGCCGACCAGGTGCAGGTGCCCACCGAACTGGTGCTCGCCGACCCGCTGGTCTGGCTGGACACGCTGGAGCGCTACCGGGGCGCGCACTCCTGGTCGCCCAACTTCGGCTTCCGGCTGGTCGCCGAGGCGGTCCGGGCCGCCGACCCCGGCCGGCACTGGGACCTCTCCGCGCTCAAGTCGCTGATCAACGCCGGGGAGCAGTGCACCGAGGCGGTGCTGGACGAATTCCTCGCCGCCACCGGTCCGTTCGGCGTTCGCGCGGACCACGTCCTGCTCGGCTGGGGCATGGCCGAGACCTGCACCGTGATCACCTACAAGCGCTACCACGAGGACGGCGCCCGCCGCCTGGTGCGCACCGACTCGCTGACCGGACGGCTGGAGCCCACCGACCCCGCCTCGCGCGAGCGCGGCACCGGCTTCCTCAGCATGGGGCGTCCCGCGCCCGGCACCCGGATGCGGGTGGCGGGCGAGGACGGCCGGGCCCTGCCCGAGCACTGGGTCGGCCGGCTCCAGGTCAACTCCGGCCGGGTGACACCCGGTTACCTGAACAACCCGGCCGCCGACCGGGAGTCCTTCGTCGGCGACGGCTGGTTCGACACCGGAGACCTGGCCTTCCTGGCCGACGGGGAGGTGGTGCTCACCGGCCGTCGCAAGGAGATCATCATCGTCAACGGGGTGCACTACTTCTGCCACGAGCTGGAGGACGTGGTCGCCTCGGTGGCGGGGGTGCGCTCCGGGCACGTCGCCGCCTTCGGGGTCCCGGACGACCGCACCGGCACCGAGCAACTGGTGGTCGCCTACGTGCCGAACGACCAGGACGCCCCCGCACCGCCCGTGGCCGCCGAGGTCCGGCGGCTGCTGGCCGCCCGCCGACAGCCCGCCCCCGCCCTGGTGCTGCCGGTGCCGCCGTCGGAGTTCCCGCGCACCACCAGCGGCAAGATCCAGCGCACCGCGCTGCGCCGACGGCTGCTCGACGGCGAACTCGACGAGCACATCGTGGCCCTGGACCTGGCGGAGGCCAACTCCCGGACCCTGCCGGACTGCGTGCGCCGACTCGCCTGGGAACCCCGCCCGGTGCCGCAGGCCCCGGCGGCCGGAACGGTCCCGGGCGACGGGGCTCCGGCGGGGCCGACCCTGCTGCTCGGCCCCGCCGGCCCCGGCACCCTCGCCGAGGCGCTGCGCGCCGCCCTGCCACAGGCCGTGGTGGTGGACCGGCCGCCGACCACCGACCCGGGGGAGTGGCTGCGGGCGCTCGGCGAGGAGCGTCCCGCGCGGGTGGTGCACCTGTGGGGCGCGGGGCCCGAGGGTGCGCCGCGGCCCTCGGACGCCGCTGCGCGGGACGAAGCGCTGCTCGCCCTGCTGCGGGCCCTGGCCGGCCGGCCGCCGATCGGCGAGCTGGTCACCGTCAGCGCCGGGTTGCATGCCGTGCTCCCCGGTGAACTCCCGGACCCGAGTGCGGATTTGACGGCAGCGCTGATCGCCGGAGCCCGGGCCGAGCAACTGGTGCCGGCCGCCCGGCACATCGACCTGCCGGCGGGCGCACCGGCCGCCGAGCAGGCCGCCGCGCTGCTCGCCCTGCTGACCGAGGCCCGGCCGGAGCCGGAGTGCGCCTGGCGCGAGGGCCGCCCGTGGGTGCCCCGGCTGGGACCGGCCGGGACCGTGACCGGGACCGCCACCGCCACCGCCACCGCCACCGCCACCGACGCCGACGCCGACGCCGGGATCGTGAGCGGGCCCGGCGCCGGGACCGCAACCGAGGGCTGCTCACTGCTCACCCCCGGCGCCCGCTACCTGGTCACCGGCGGCCTCGGCGGGATCGCCGCCGAGCTGCTGCCCGGCCTGCTCCGCGACCACGGCTCCCGGCTGCTCGTGATCGGCCGCACCGACCTGGACGCGCCGACCGCCGAGGCGGCCGAGCGCCGCGCCGCGCTGCACCGGCTGTCCTCCTACGGCGGCCGGGTCGACTACCGCCGCGCCGACGTGACGGACCCCGAGCAGCTGGCAGCGGTGGTCGCCGAGGCCGAACGGGACTGGCAGGCGCCGCTGGACGGCGTTCTCCACCTCGCCGGCAGCTACCGGCTCGCGCTGCTCGCCGACACCGGCCCCGACGGCTGGCGCGAGGCGGTGCGCGCCAAGACGACCGGCACGGACCACCTCGTCGAGCTGGTCCGGAAGCGGCCCGGCGCCCAGTTCGTCGGCTTCTCCTCGATGGTCGGCTTCCAGGAGGCCGTCGGTTCCACGGCGTACGCCGCCGCCAACCGCTACCTGGAGAGCGCCGTGGAACGGCTGCACCGGGAGACCGGGGCCCCGGCCTGGACGATCTCCTGGGGCCTGTGGAGCGGGGTCGGCATGAACCGCGCCACCGACCACGAGCAGGCCGCCGCCGACCGGGGCATCGCCGTGCTGAGCGCCGCGCACGGCCGCCGACTGGCCTCGCTGCTGCTGGCCGCCGCCCCGGGCCGCTGGTACGCCGGGCCCGACCCGAGCGCTCCGGCCGCGCGCCGCCGCCTGCTGGCCACCGCACCGCGACCGGTCCGCGAAGCGCCCGACGAGCGGCCGACCGCCGCGCGGCCGACCGACGAGCGGGCCCCACAGCGGGCCACCGAGCCGCCCGCAGCCGTACCGTCCGCCGCCACCGGGCCCGCCGGCCCCGTCCACCCCGCCACCCCTGCCGCCGCCGAGTTGCGCCGGGCCGTCCTGGACGCCTTCGAGGCCGTCCTCGACACCCCGCTCGACCCGGGCCGCCCGCTCGCCGAACTCGGCATCGGATCACTCCAGTTGATGCGGGTGCACGGCGCGCTCGGCGCCGTCCTGCCGACGCCCCCGGCGCCCACCGAGCTGTTCCGGCACCCCACCGTGGACGCCCTGATCGCGCACCTGGCCGAAGCGCCCACCGCCGCCACGACCGCCGCCGCCACGACCGCCGCCGCCGCGCCCGGCGCCGCCCAGGACGGCGGCCCGGACGGCGGCGACCGCCGGGTGGCCATCGTCGGCCTGGCCCTGCGCTTCCCCGGCGCCGACACCCCCGAGCAGTACTGGCGCAACATCGTCGACGGCGTCCGCAGCACCACCCGCTTCACCGAGGACGAACTGGCGGCGGCCGGTCTGCGCCCGGCGGAGTACCGCCACCCCGACTTCGTCCCGGTGACCGGCGCGCTGCCCGACACCGACCGCTTCGACGCCGAGGCCTTCGGCATCAGCGGCACCGAGGCGGCGCTGATGGACCCCCAGCAGCGCCTGCTGCTGGAGATCTGCCGCCAGGCCCTGGAGGACGGCGGCTACGACGCCCCCGACCCGCGCCGCCCGGTCGGGGTCTTCGCTGGCACCGGGATGACCCTGTACGCGCTGCGCAACTACTACCAGCACACCCTGGCCGCCACCGCCGACCCGGCCGAGCCGGTGGCCGCGCTCCAGACCGCGATCGGCAACCAGGCCGACTTCGCCGCCACCAGGGTCGCCTACCGGCTGGGCCTGACCGGGCCGGCGATCGGCGTGCAGACGGCCTGCTCGACCTCGCTGGTCGCGGTGCACCTGGCGGTGCAGTCGCTGCTGGCGGGCGACTGCGACCTGGCGCTGGCCGGGGCCGCCGCCCTGCACATCCCGCAGGCCGCCGGATACCGCTACGAGGAGGGGTCGATCCTCTCCCCGGACGGCGCCTGCCGGGCCTTCGACGCGGCGGCCGGCGGCACGGTCGGCGGCAACGGCGTCGCGGCCGTCCTGCTCAAGCGCCTGGACCGGGCGCTGGCGGACGGCGACACCGTGCACGGCGTGATCCTCGGCTCGGCCGTCAACAACGACGGCGGGCTCAAGGTCGGCTACACCGCGCCCAGCGTGGACGGGCAGGCCGCCGTGGTCGGCCGGGCCCTGGACCTGGCCGGGGTGCCGGCCGAGAGCGTCGGCTACATCGAGGCGCACGGCACCGGCACCCCGCTCGGCGACCCGATCGAGTTCCGGGCGCTGTCCCAGGCGTTCCGCGCCCGCACCGAGGCCGCCGACTTCTGCTCGCTCGGCTCGGTGAAGCCCAACATCGGCCACCTGGACACCTGCGCGGGAATGGCGGGGCTGATCAAGGCCCTGCTGGTGCTGCGGCACGGCACGATCCCGCCGCTGGTCAACTTCAGCCGCCCCAACCCCGCGCTGGAGCTCGCGGGAAGCCCGTTCCGGCTCTCCGCCGAGCGCCGGGACTGGCCGGCCGGCCCCACCCCGCGCCGGGCCGGGGTCAGCGCGCTGGGCGTCGGCGGTACCAACGCCCACCTGGTGCTGGAGGAGGCGCCGGCCGCGCCCGGCATCGCCGACCCGCGCCCCGCCCCGACCGTGCTGCCGCTGTCCGCCCGCACCGAGCAGGGCCTGACCGCCCTGGCCGGCCTGCTCCGCGACCGGCTGGCCACCGGGCCTGCCCCCGCCCCCGGCGACCTGCCGCTCACCCTCGGCGGCGGCCGTCGCGCGCTGCGCCACCGCCTCGCCGTCACCGGCGCCGACCCCGACGAGCTGCGCCGGGGCCTGGAGGCCCACCTCGCGGGCCGCACCTCCGGCGCCGCACCCGCTGCGGGCCGTACCTCCGGCGCCGTACCTGTGACGGGCCGCACCTCCGGCGGCGTACCCGTCCACCGCGAGGCCCGGCGCGGCGACGTGCAGCCGGTGCTGCTCTTCACCGGCCAGGGCGCCCAGTACCGGGGCATGGCCGCCGAACTCCACCGCGCCTTCCCGGTCTTCCGGGCCGTGCTGGACGAGTGCGACCGGCTGCACCGCGACGCCTGGGGCGAGCCGCTGCTGCCGCTGCTGCTCGACGCCGTGCCCGAGGGCGCCGACGACGCCTGGACCACCGAGGCGGCGCAGCCCGCGCTGTTCGCCCTGCAAGCGGCCTACCTGCGGCTCTGGCAGGAGCTCGGGCTCCGTCCGGCCGCGGTCGCCGGGCACAGCGCCGGCGAGTACGCGGCCTTCCACGCGGCGGGTGCGCTCGACCTCGCCGACGGGATGTTCCTCACCGCGTTGCGCGGGCGGCTGATGCACCGGGCGACCGAGCCCGGCGCCATGACGGCGGTGATGGCCGGCCCGCAGCGGCTCGCCGCACTCGGTGACTGGCTGCCCGGGGTGGAGCTGGCCGTGGTCAACGGCGCCGGCCAGTGCGTGCTGGCCGGCGCGCCGCGCGAGATCGCGGCAGCCGAGGCCGTGCTGGCCGCCGACGGCGTGACCACCGAACGGCTCGCCACCGACCGGGCCTTCCACTCCCGCCTGCTCGACCCGGTGCTCGACCCGTTCCGCGAGCAGCTCGCCCGGCTGCGCCTGCGGCCGTTGACCGTACCGCTGGTGAGCAACCTGGGCGGCGAGGTGCTGGCTCCCGGCACCGTGCCCACGCCCGACTACTTCGTCCGGCAGACCCGGGAGACCGCGCGCTTCGACCTGGTCCTGGCCGCCCTGGACGGGCAGGGCCGCGAGCTCTTCCTTGAGCTCGGCCCGCACCCGACGCTCACCGGCATGGGCCGCCGGGAGCTGCCGCACCGCCACTTCGTGGCCGGCGCCCGGCGCGGCGCACCGCCGGAGCGGCAGTTCGGCGTCGCGGCCGCCGCGTTGTGGTCCCACGGCGTCCCGCTCGACTGGGCACGCTTCGCCGCCGCCCGTGACTGGCCGGACGGCCCGGCCCGCCGCGTTCCCCTGCCGACCACCGTCTTCCAGCGCCGCCGCCACTGGTTCACCGCCCCCGACCGGCCGACCACCGAGGACTCCGCCATGCACCAGGCACCGCCGCCCCGGCAGCCCGTTCCGCCGTCGTCCATACCCGAGGCCGTATCGACGCCCGGCCCGGTGCCCGTCGTATCGGCACCCGCCGCAGTGGCGCCCGCAGTGACGCCCGCAGCGAGCCCCGAGCAACTGGCCGAGGAGGCCGTGCTGCGCCAGGTGCTGGAGCAGACGGCCCGCCAGCTCGGCCACGACGAGGGGTCGGTCGGAGCCGACGAGCCCTTCTTCGACCTCGGCGCCGACTCGCTCTCGATGATCAACATGATCCGGGACCTGGAGCGGACCTTCCGGGTACGGGTCTCGATGCGCGAACTGTTCGAGGCGGCGGACACCCCGGCCCGGCTGGCCGGGCTGATCGCCGGCCGGCTGGAGCCCGCCGTCCGGGACGCGCTGCTACCGGCCGCCGCGCCCGAGCCGGCGGCGGCTCCGGCACCGGTCCCTGCCTCCGTCCCCGCCTCGGCCCCGGAAGCGGCACCGATACCGGCACCGATACCGGCTCCGGCACCCCCGCCCCAGGTGGTCGCGGCAGCCGCCGTCCCCGCTCCGCCCGTCCACCTCGCTCCGCCCGTCCCGTCCGTGCCCGCGTCACCGCCCGCGCTCGCCCCGGTGGCCGACGGCGCCGGCCTGATCGAGCGCCAGCTCGACCTGCTCGGCCAGTTCTCCGACCTGATGCGCGACCAGCTCGGCCTGCTGGCCGGGACCGGGGCGGCGCCGCCCGCGCTCCCCGGGGCTGCCGCCCCCGTCGCCCTGCCGCCGGCCGTCGCCCAGGTCGCTGCCGTCACCCCGGCCGCCGCTGCCCCCGCCGTCACCTCCGCCGCCGCCGCCGCACCCGCGTCGGCCACCCCGCCCGCCCCGCAGGTGCACGGCCCCCGGGTGACCGTCTCCCGGGAGTCCGGCATGGCCTCCGGCGGCCTGACCGACCAGCAGCGCGCCCACGTGGACGAGCTGGTCGCCCGCTTCACCGCCCGGACCGCCGCCTCCAAGGCGGTCACCCGCCGCCACCGGCGCACCCTCGCGGACAGCCGCGCCGTGGTCGGCTTCCGCTCCGCGACCAAGGAGATGCTCTACCCGCTCGCCGCCCGCCGGGCCCGGGGCTCCCGCCTGGAGGACCTCGACGGCAACACGTACGTCGACATCACCATGGGCTTCGGCGTCCTGCTGTTCGGCCACGACCCGGAGTTCGTCTCCGACGCCGTCCGCGAGCACCTGGCCGGCGGACTGCGGCTGGGCCCGCGCGGCCCGGAGACCGGCGAGGCCGCCGAACTGCTGGCAGAGCTGACCGGCACCGAGCGGGTCGCGTTCGCCAACTCCGGCACCGAGGCGAACGCCGGGGCGATCCGGCTGGCCCGCGCGTACACCGGCCGCGACAAGATCGTCATGTTCGAGGGCTCCTACCACGGCCACTTCGACCACACCCTGGGCCGGACCGTGGGCCGCGGCGCCGACCGGGAGACCGTCCCGGTGTCGATCGGCATCCCCGGCAGCGCGGTCGCCGACCTCGTGGTGCTGCGGTACGGCGATCCGGAGAGCCTCCAGGTGATCGAGGAGCTCGGCGACCGGATCGCCGCCGTGCTGGTCGAACCCGTCCAGAGCCGCCACCCGGGGCGCCAGCCGGTCGACTTCGTCCGCGCGCTGCGCGAACTGACCGCCCGCCGCGGCATCGTGCTGGTCTTCGACCAGATGCTCACCGGCTTCCGGCCGCACCTGCGCGGCGCCGAGGGCTTCTGGGGCGTGACCCCGGACGTCTCCACCTACGGCAAGGTGCTCGGCGGCGGCTACCCGATCGGCGCGATCGCCGGGCGCGCCGACATCCTGGACGGGATCGACGGCGGCCACTGGGACTACGGGGACGACAGCTACCCGCCCAGGGACACCACCTTCTTCGGCGGCACCTACATCCAGCACCCGCTGGCGATGACCGCGGCGGGCGCCGTGCTGCGCCACCTCAAGGCGTCCGGCCCCGGCTTGCAGGAGCGGCTGAACGCCCGCACCGACGAGCTGGCCGCGACCCTCAACGGGTTCTTCGAGGAGGAGGAGTTCCCGCTGCGGCTGGCCCACTTCGGCTCGCTGTTCCGGTTCGAGCCGCGGGCCGACATGGAACTGCTCTTCCCGCAGCTGCTGACCCGCGGGGTCTACGTGTGGGAGTGGCGCAACTTCTTCCTCTCCACCGCCCACACCGACGGCGACCTGGAGTTCGTGGTCGACGCGGTCCGCGACTCGCTGCGCGACCTGCGGCACGGCGGCTTCTTCCCGGCCTCGCCCGGGGTACGGCTCCCGGCCCCGCGCCCGGCGGCCGCACTCCCGAAGCCCGCGGCGGACGACCGTACGAGCACCGGCACCACCGGCACCACCGGCACCACCGGCACCACCGGCGCCGGCCACACCGAGCCCGCCGGGACGCCGTACCACCCGGTCAGCGACCCGCAGCGCCCGGTCGACTTCAGCCTCTACTTCTTCGGCGACTACCCCCTGGACTCCCCGGAGGACGAGAAGTACCGCATCGTCCTGGAGAGCGCCCGCTTCGCCGACCGGCACGACTTCCACGCCGTCTGGCTGCCGGAGCGCCACTTCCACTCCTTCGGCGGGATCTTCCCCAACCCCTCGGTCCTGGCCGCCGCACTGGCCCGGGAGACCACCCGGATCCGGCTCAACGCGGGCTGCGCGGTCCTGCCGCTGCACCACCCCGTCCGGGTGGCCGAGGAGTGGTCGGTGGTCGACAACCTGTCCGGCGGCCGGGTCGGCCTGGGCTGCGCCAGCGGCTGGCACCCCAACGACTTCCTGTTCTTCCCCGAGAACTACGGCGGCCACAAGGAGCTGATGCACCAGCAGATCGACACCGTCCGGGCGCTGTGGCGCGGCGAGCCCTACCGGGGCCGCAACGGCAAGGGGGAGCCGATCGAGGTGACCCTGCACCCGCGCCCGCTGCAGGAGCAGCCGCCCATGTTCACCGCGATCGTCGGCAACCCGGAGAGCTTCCGCGAGGCCGCCCGGCACGACCTGGGCATCATCACCAACCTGATGACCCAGGACGTCGCCCAGCTCGCCGAGAACGTCGCGCTCTACCGGCGCACCCGGGCCGAGCACGGCCTCGACCCGGAGGCAGGCCGGGTGGTCGTGCTCGTCCACACCTACCTGGGCGCCGACCTCGCCACCGCCCGCGAGCAGGCGTACCGCCCGTTCTGCCACTACCTGCGCTCCTCGCTCTCGCTGTTCGGGCAGATGGCCAACAGCCTCGGCCTGACCCTGGACTTCGAGAACACCCCGGAGGAGGACCTGGAGTTCGTGCTGGAGCGCGCCTACGAGCGGTACTGCGCCTCCCGCGCGCTGATCGGCACCCCGGAGAGCGTGCGGTCCGTCCTGGCCGAGCTACGGGCGGCCGGCGCGGACGAGATCGCCTGCTTCGTGGACTTCGGGCTCGCCCCCGACCTGGTGGCCTCCGGCCTGCCGCAGATCGACGCCCTGCGCCGCTCCGCCCAGCGCGGCGCCCCGCTGTCCTACGCGCAGCAGCGGATGTGGTTCCTGCACCGGATGCTGCCCGACACCGGGCAGTACAACGAGGTCAAGGCCATCGAGCTGGACGGCCCGCTCGACCCGGCCGCACTCGACACCGCGCTGCGCGCGCTGGTCGAACGGCACGTCGGGCTGCGCAGTGCCTTCCGCGAGCAGGACGGCGAACCGTTCCAGCAGGTGCTCCCGGTGCCCGAGGGCCCGCTGCTGGAGCGGGTCGCGGCCGACGGGCCCGAGCACGAGGCGGTGGCCGCGCTGGTCGCCGCCGAGGGTACCCACCGCTTCGACCTGACCGAGGGCTCGCTGTTCCGGGCCCGGCTGCTGGAGACGGGGCCCGACCGGCAGGTCCTGGTGCTGTCGATGCACCACATCGTGATCGACACCCTGTCCACCGTGGTGATCACCCGGGAACTGGGCGAGCTGTACCGGGCCGCCCGGGAGCAGCGCCCCGCCCGGCTGCCGGTGCTCACCACCACCCCGGCCGCCGAAGCCGCCCGGGAGCGGGCCGCGGTGGCCGCCGGGGCGTACGACGAGAGCCTCGCGTACTGGCGCAAGGTGCTCGGCGGCGACCTGCCGGTGCTGGCCCTGCCGACCGACCGGCCGCGCCCGGCGGTGCCGGACGGCCGGGGCCGCTCCCACGTCCGCCAACTTCCCGCCGAACTCTCCGACGGCCTGCGGGACTTGGCCCGCAGCCGCCGCTCGACCCTGTTCATGGTGCTGCTCACCGCCTTCGCCGGGGTGCTGCAGCGCTACGGCGGCCAGGACGAGGTGGTGCTGGGCACCCCGGTGGCCAACCGGACCGAGGGCACCGAGGACCTGGTCGGATTCTTCGTCAACTCGCTGGCGCTGCGGCTGGACCTGTCCGGGGAGCCGGACTTCGCCGAGGCGCTGGACCGGGTCCGCTCCAGCGCGCTGGACGCCTACGAGCACCAGCAACTGCCCTTCGAGGTCCTGGTCCAGGAGCTCAACCCGCAGCGGGACACCAGCCGCAACCCGCTCTTCCAGGTCCTCGTCGAGTTCGAGAACCACGCCGTCTTCGAACTCGACCTGCCCGGGGTGACGGCCCGCCCGCTGGACCACGTGGTGGACCGCTCCGCCTTCGACCTGTCGCTCTTCCTCACCAACCTGCCGGACGGCATCCGCTGCCACGTCGAGTACGCCGAGGCCCTGTTCGACCGGGCCACGGTGGACCGGCTGTTCGACGCCTTCCAGCGGCTGCTCACCGCCGCCGTCGCCGACCCGGCCCGCCCGCTCGCCGAACTGACGGCCACCCCGGCCGACCCCGCCCTGGAGTGCGGGCCCGAGGCGCAGCCGGCGCCCGCGCACCCGCTGGCGGCGGTGGCCGCCGTCGCGGCCGCCCGTCCGGACGCCCTCGCGGTGGTCGCCGCCGACGGCACCGGGACCGACTACCGGACGCTGCACGCCCGGGCCGGCGAGCTGGCCGGCCGGCTGCTGGGCGCCGGGGTGCGGGAGGGCAGCCGGGTGGGCGTGCTGCTGCCGCGCTCGGTGGACCAGGTGGCCGCGCTGCTGGCCGTGCTGCGCCTCGGCGCCGTCCACGTGCCGATCGACCCGCTGCAGGGCCCGGAGCGCTGCCGGCTGATCGCCGCGGACAGCGCACCGGCCGTGCTGCTCACCGCCTCGGACACGGACCTGATGGGCCTGTCCCTGCCGACGGTCCTGACGGACTCCGATGCCGAGGCCGATGCCGATGCCGAGGCCGTCGTCGCCGCCGAACTGCCGCCGCTGCCCGCCCCCTCCGCGCAGGCCCCCGCGTACCTGCTGTACACCTCCGGCTCCACCGGCCGCCCCAAGGGCGTGCTGATGCACACCCTCGGCCTGTCCGCGCTGCTGGCCTGGAACGTCGCCGAGCACCCGGCCGCCCGCACGCTGCAGTACGCCTCCTGCGGGTTCGACGTCAGCGTCCAGGAGGTGCTCACCACGCTGGCCGGCGGCGGCACCCTGCTGCTGATCGAGGAGGAGACCCGCTACGACGTGACGGCGCTGGCCGCCGTGGTCCGCGCGACCCGGGCCGAGCGGCTGCACCTGCCGTACACCCCGCTGGCCGCGCTGGTCGACGCCCTCGGCGGCGAACCGGTGCCCCACCTGCGCGAACTGATCACGGGCGGCGAGCAGTTGCTGCTCACCCCCGGGCTGCGGGCCTTCCTCGCCCGCAACCCCGGCTGCCGGCTGATCAACCACTACGGCCCCACCGAGACCCACGCCGTCACGGCCGGCGAGGTCGCCCCGGACGGACCGGACCACGCGGCGATCGGCCGCCCGGTGCCGGGCACCCGCATCCTGCTGCTGGACGCCGCCGGGCGCCCCGTCCCGCCCGGGGCGGTCGGCGAGATCCACGCGCTCGGCGTCCAGGTCGGGCTCGGCTACCCCGGCCGGGAGCAGGAGAGCGCCGCCGTCTTCACCGACACCCCGGACGGCCGCCGCTACCGCACCGGCGACCTCGGCCGCTGGCGGCCCGACGGCACCCTGGAGTACCTCGGCCGCGCCGACCGCCAGGTCAAGGTGCGCGGCTACCGGATCGAGCCGGGCGAGGTCGAGACCGTGCTGCGGTCCGTCCCGGGCGTGCGCGGCGCGGCCGTGACGGCCCGCCGCACCGAGACGGGCACCACGCTGGCCGGGTACGTGCAGTGCGCCGCCGCCGAACTGCCCCGGGTCCGCGACCACCTGGCCGACCTGCTGCCCGAGCACATGGTGCCGGGGCTCTGGGCCGCGGTGGCGGCGCTGCCCTTCACCGCGCACGGCAAGCTGGACGCCGCCGCCCTGCCGGAGCCGCTGCCGCTGGGCGCGGGCCGGGCCGCCGTCGCCCCGGCCACCGAACTGGAACGCACCGTGCAACGGCTGTGGGAGGAGGAGCTCGGCCGCCCCGCAGGCGTGGAGACCTCCTTCTTCGACCTCGGCGGGCACTCGCTGGCCGCCACCCGGCTGCTGAACCGGGTCCGCGAGGCCACCGGGATCCGGACCGGCGTCCTGGACTTCTTCCGCCGCCCGACCATCCGCGCCATGGCCGCCCAGCAGCCGCAGACCGAGGACCGCCAGGCCCCGGCCTACGAGGAGGGCACGCTGTGACGACCCCTATCGACGATGGCTGGCACCGGCTCGTCCGGCTGCTCGACGAGCGCGAGATCGTCCTGCGCACCACCGGCGACCGGCTCGGCTACCTCGCCCCACCCGGCGCGCTCGACGAGGAGGCCACCGGGCTCGTCCGGGCCCACCGGGAACGGCTGCTGACCACCCTGACCGGCGCCGGCACGGCCCTCGCCGCCGCGCCCGCCGGGGTGGCACAGCGCCGGATGCACCGGGCGCACGACCGGGCGGCGGACCCGGCGGTGTGGAACATCACCCAGCGGATCGCCCTGCGCGGGCCGCTGGAGCCCGAGCGGCTGGCCGCCGCGCTGACGGCGCTGACCGGGCGCCACGAGAGCCTGCGCACCAGCTACCGGGACACCGACCTGGGCCTGCTCCAACAGGTGCTGCCGAACGCCCCGGTGCGGCTCCCGGTCGCCGACCTGCGCACGCTCACGCCCGGTGCGCGGGACGCGGCGCTCGCCGAGGCCACCCGGGCCGAGAGCGACCGCCCCTTCGACCTGGCCACGGCCCCGCTGCTGCGCGCCCGGCTGCTGCGGCCCGCCGATGACGCGTGGGTGCTGCTGCTGACACTCCATCACATCGCGGTCGACGGCTGGTCGTTGGCCACTCTGCTGGCCGATCTGGGCACGTTGTACCGCCCGGACGGGCGGCTGCCGGAGGACCCGGGCCGGATGACCGACCACGCCTGCTGGGAGCGGACCGTGGTCACCCGCGCCGCTGTCGCCGAGGCCGCCGACCACTGGGCCAAGACCCTGGACGGCGTCGCGTCGGCGGTGGACCTGCCCACCGCCCGCCCCCGCCCCGCACAGCGCTCCGGGCGGGGCGCCACGGCCGCCTTCCGCCTCCCCGCGGCACTGGCCGAGGCGGTGGGCCGCTACGCCGCCGCCCGCTCCACCACCGCCTCGGCCGTCCTGCTCGCCGCCTACGCGCGGCTGCTGGGCGAGCTGAGCGGGGCGGCGGAGACCCTGGTGGTGCTCTCCCACGCCAACCGCACCCGGCCGGCCGACGAAGGGGTCGTCGGCCTGCTCACCTTCGGCCTCCCGATCCGGCTGCCCACCCGCTCCCCGGGCGGGTTCGGGGCGTCGGTCGACACGGCCGCGACGGCGATCGCCACCGCCCTCGACCACGCCACCGTCCCCTTCGGCCTGCTGGTCGAACCGCTGCGCGAACGCGGCGTCCGGCTGCCGGACGCCTACCCGCAGGTCCTGCTCACCGTGCAGAGCACCCCGCCCGCCGTCCTCGACCTCCCCGGCCTGACCGCCGAGGTCGAGGACGTGCCGGGCCCCTCGGCCCGCTCCGACCTCCTGCTGCTCCTCACCCCGGACGCGGACGGCTACGAGGGCCTGGCCGAGTACGACGCCGACCTGTTCGACCCGGACACCGTGCGCTCCTGGCTCGACACCCTGGTGAACGACCTGGCCCGGCACCTGACGGACCGGCCGGGCTGACCGGGCGGGCTGACCGATCGGCGGCTGACCCGGCCGAGAGGGCCTACGACCGGGTCAGCCGCCGCTCGGGCTCCTCGGCGTCGGCTTGCCGGGGGAGTGGAAGCACCCCGGGCAGTGCGATCGGAGACCAGAATTTTCCGTGGAAAATTCTCCCAGCACGAGAGCACACCGGGGGGAGCATCACCGGCACCCCGCTCACGGACGGCTGTCCTCCCTGGTCCAGGCGCCGACGCCGAGCCGTCCCGTGGTACCCAGGTCGATCTCCGGGACGACCATCACCGGGGCCGCGTCAGGGGTGGCCCGGACCCGCACGTACGGGGCGTTCACCGGGCTGCCGGCCTCCACGGTGTTGCGCCACACCAGCGTGGAACGGGCGCCCTCTTCGGGGCGCAGCACGATCTCCTGCGGCGGGTCGTCCGCGCCGGTGCCGCTGGCGATCCCGGCGCCGCCGGACAGGAAGCGCACCCCGTCGACCGGCCGGTGCTCCACGTCGAGCAGTTGCAGCTTCGGGTAGCCGTTGACGGACACCGCGGACGTCCCGCAGTTGCGCAGGTGCAGCCCGACCGCGCGCAGGCCCATCGCGGCGTCGCCGTCATCCGCGTACAGCCGCAGGCCCGAGGCCGGGCAGGGGCCGCCCGGCCGCGAGGCCTCGGCGCTGGGCACACTGCGGACCTGGACGATCTTCACCAACGGTCCGGCGCCCGGCCGCGCCTGCCCGTGCCCGTCCAGCTCGATCCGACCCTTCGCGGTGGCCCCCGGAGCGAGCGAGGTGACGACCTGCGTCACGTTGTCCAGCGCACCCCCGGCCGCCGAGAGCCGGCTGAACACCGCTGTGACATCAGAGGTCTCGTCCTCCGGATTGGTGACCTCGTACTCGGCGCAGGCCGCACTGGCGGCCGTGATCCGCACCCCGCCCTGTGCGGGCCCGGGCGACGCCTGCGCATCGCGGGACGACGACGGCGACGGCGCCCCGCACGGCCCGGCACTGCCGGAGGCCGCCGGAATCCCCGTCGCCCCGTCTGCGCAGCCCACGAGCAGAGCCGCGCAGGCCGCGACCACCACAACCGCGGCAGCCGGCCGGCGGGCCGTCAGGTGATTCCCGGCGTTCTCGAACTGATGCATCAGCCGATGCGATCACGAACCACCCGGAACGACTATGAGCTGCGCCACTGCCCGCGCAACAGGACCGCAACGATCCGCCCGGCACCCGCCGAACCGAGCCCGGTCGGAGCTGCGGGCGCCCCTTCGCGCCGGCTGGCACCGTTGCCATCGGTGACCGGACCCCGCTGCCCGATGGTCCGAACCGGTCGCCTTCCGGCGCGGGGCGTGGTCTGCCGCGCGCGGTGGGGGATGTTCCGCGCCGGAGGCGACCAACAGAAAGGATTCTTCATGGTGGAGCACGTGTTCGCGCGCGTGGTACGGACGGTGACCGTCTCGGCCCTCGCCCTGGCGACGAGCGTCGGTGCGAGTGGTACGGCCGGCGCCGCCTCGCCGGAGGACCACCCCGTCGAGGTGAGCATCGGAGCCTCCGGTCTGCAAGCACCGGACACCGCGAAGGGCGGCCTGGTCAGTTTCCGGGTCAAGACGGACGACCCGAACGGCCGGCAGCTACAGCTGCTGCGTCCGCACGGGGGAGTGACCATCGACCAGGTCATCCGGAACCTCGCCGACGCGGTCAGCCCGTCGCCGGCCACCGCGAGCGCCGGGATCCGGGCGGTGAACGGTGAGGCGGACCTGCTGGGCGGGGCGCTGGTCACCTCGCAGGTGCACGAGCAGTTCACCGAGGAGGTCAGCCCCGGGCCGGTCTACCTGCTGGACCTCACCGCGTTCCGGGCGGACCCGGCCCACCCGGTCTCCAGGCTGCTGAACCTGGTGGGTACGAACGGTCAGAACGACAACCAGGTCCGCTTCGACGACGGCATCGTGATCGAGAAGGACACGGCCGAGGGCCCGCGTTTCCAGACCGAGGACGTCGACCACGCGCACCTGGCCTACCTGGTGCACGACGGGTCCGAGCAGATCCACGAGATGCAGCTGCGGCCGATCGGTGCGGACACCACCGACGAGCAGATCGGGGAGTACCTGAGGGACGTCGCGCTGGGCGGCCTGCCGGCCCGGTCCCCGTTCACCGGGCCGGCCACCGGCCTCGGCGCCATGTCCGGCGACCGCACCGCCTCCGTGCAGGCCCACGGCCTGCAGCCCGGACGGTACGTCCTGCTCTGCATGATTCCCGACGAGCGGACGGGCGTCCCGAACGCCGGCCTGGGCATGCGCAAGATCGTCACCCTGAAGTGACCGGCCGGGCCCTGGCACGCCGGCGGCAGCGGGCTGCCAGGGCCGACCGCCCCGGTCGGCGCATCTTCGCGATGGCGGGCCGGGTCAGGCGCCGAGCACGTCGTCGGCGCTGCGGGGTTCCGTGCGCGGCTGCTGGTTGAGCTTGTGGCGCGCGATGGAGGACCGCCGGTAGACCTCCTTGCGGGCCCGCATGATGTTGCCCAGGGGCGCGTGCTCGGCGGTGACCCGCCAGGGCGTGAAGGACAGCGAGTCCATCCTCTCCAGGTTCCCGGGGCCGGAGATGTCCTGCTGCGGCAGCCGCAGCTTGGCCACGGTGACGGACGGCGAGAGCTGCTCGGGCCACTCCACGGTGGTGTCCTCCACCGGCATGCGCTCCAGGTCGGTGCAGAGCTGGACCTGGATGTCGAAGGCGTAGGGCCGCTCCTGGAGCTCGGCTTGCAGGGCCGGCCGGAAGACCTCCGCCCCCGAGGCCGGGTCGATGGTGCGCCGGACCACCGCCGCGGCGAAGGCCGGGTCGGGGGTGATGCGCACCTTGGCGATGTAGTCCCCGTGCCGGACCGCGCCCATCGTCCAGTAGCTGGACAGCAGCAGGTTCGCCGGAGGCGTCTTCGACAGGCGGAGGAAGGCCAGGAACTCGTCCCAGGCCCAGTCGTCCTGGTCCAGCGTTCCTTTTCCGGTCACGAACTCGGTGAAGAACCGATGTGCGCCGGGTCGGCCCTGGGAGAAGTACGCCGGCGCGTTCAGGAACAGTTCCTGGATGAACAGGTAGTGCTCGACCGTGTTGCAGAAGAAGACCGGCCCGTTGATGTTGGCGTAGTCGAACGTGCCCGTGTCCGGTTCGTCCTCCAGCAGGGTCGGGCCGGGGATGTCGAACATCTTCAGCGCCAGTCCGGTGGCGGCGCCCAGACGCGCGTCGGCTCCGGCGTGGGGCGAGCCGTTGGAGAAGCGGATCAGCGCGTCGTGGGTTCCCGCAGTCGCGTAGATTCCCTGGGCGTACTCGGGGGGCAGCCCGTCCAGGATCTCCACTTCCCCTCGGACCAGCCCGTAGCCCTTGGCGTGGGCGTCGCGCAGGGCCCGTCCGGTGCCACCGGCCTTGACCGACTCGGCGATGTAGCTCTCGGTCTTCTCGATCACGGTCTGCACGTCGCGGTCGAAGTGGGGGTCGTCGTCTTCGACGTCGGGCGTGTAGCGGACGAACTGTGCTGTCATGACTCCGACCTCTCCTCGGAGAGTGCGACCGGACCTCAGGGGGTGGGAATCGCCCTCAGCCCTCCAGCTCGGCGAGCCAGCGCAGGGCGCGCAGACCCGGCAGGAAGCAGTACTCGCCGCCGCGGGTGACCACGAAGCTGGGCAGGTTCCTCAGACGACGCCGGACCGGCTTCTCGGGGATGGTGACGCTGCCGGTTCCGCCGTGATGCCCGGCCACCGGGTCCTTCTCGCCGGGGTAGCCGATGAAGTTGCCGTCGTTGACCCACTCGGCCTTGATGAACTCGAACTGCCGTTCCAGATGGGCCCCCATGAACACTCCGACCAGGCCGCGGTCGGCGCCGTCGTCCTCCAGCACGCCCTCGGGCAGCGGCGGGCCGTAGGTCGTGCCGCGCCGGATGAGCCGGTGCATCCGCGCGTCGCCGATGATGGTGGAATCACGGGGGTTGGTGCGCCGGATGTGCGCACCGGCCGGGCACCGGAAGC
Organism: Kitasatospora sp. NPDC088861; assembly: GCF_044750105.1. Lineage (NCBI taxonomy): Bacteria > Bacillati > Actinomycetota > Actinomycetes > Kitasatosporales > Streptomycetaceae > Kitasatospora > Kitasatospora sp. NPDC088861. The sequence goes on along the minus strand of NZ_JBIVJF010000027.1, from coordinate 37,811 downwards.
CGCGATCGTCGTTCTCCCGGTACAGGAAGTCGTTGACGCGGCGCGGATCGGCCGCCAGCTCCGGATCATCGTGCTCCGGCGCCAGCGTCAGCGGCGCCCCGCTCGGCCAGCGCCCGACCATCTTCGCCGCCAGCAGTGACTCCTCCTCGGCGCTGGAGCTGTTCGCCCGCAGGTACCGGCGCCATGCCGCCACGTCGGTGTGGATCTTGCGAACGGCCACGTAGGTCCCGTTGCGTCCCAGGACGTCGGGGCTGGGCACGGGCGGCAGGCTGCCGGTTTCGTCGGGGTAACCGAGGATGAACTCGCCGGCCTTGATCGGGGCTTCCTGCGGGTTGGAGCCGGGCAGCCCGACGCCCTCGATGTTCGGATGGCTGATGCCGTCACGGAAGCCGAAGGTGGTACGCCCGGTCGGGAGCTGGTGGACCTCCTGCTGCCAGATCACCTGGACACCGGGTGTGTCCTCGTAGGCGACACGGGCCCGCTCCAGCTCCCTCTCCAGCTGCGCCGCGTCGGAGGAGAGGGCGCTCAACGCGATGTGGACCTCACCGGTTCCGAACGGTGCCTCCCAGTGGGCCGGTGCACTCTCGCCCACGTCGCCGATCAGCCCGGCCCGAGCGGCCATGCCCTCGCGGAACGCCCGCGGAAAGCTGTCCAGCGACTCCCGGGGCACCCCCAGGGCCCTCAGCCCCTGGTAGGTGAACGCCACGGTCACCCAGGCATCCCGGCTCGGGTCCACGCTGGGCAGACCACCCGAGGTCAACGGGAGCAGCCGGCGCAGCAGGGCGCGCCCGACGTGGCGGTCATCCACGCGCAGGAAGACGAACCTTCCCTCGTAGGGCACGGGCCGTGGACGCAGGGCCCCGCTCTGGACGTCGTCGATCTCGACGCGCACGCCCGCCGCGCTGCTGCCGTCCGCTGTGTTCATGGTCGCTTGTGCCTCTCCATACCTGTCTCCACACCTGTCTCTGCATCTGTCTCTGCCTGGACAGCCCGGCAACGGCCGACTCGCACCGGCCGAGTTGCTCCACCGATGGTGGGTGGGCTCCGACCGTCGGCCGTGCCCGGGTTCTATGCCGAGGCTTCCTCCAGCAGCTTCCGGAACGCCGGCGTGGCCACCAACTCCGCGTTGGCCGGGTTGTCCAGCGCCGCCCGGAACTGGGGGGTGTCCAGCACCTCCTGGAACGCGTCGTCCACGCGGTGGTCCTTGTAGATCTGCTGAACGGTGAGGTCGGGATAGGCGCTGACGAAGACCCCCGCGGGCTCCTGGTGGGCGACGAACCAGTCCTTCGCCCCCGGATCGGTGACGCCGGGGAACCCTTCGCTGTGCGAGAAGATCCTGTCGAAGCGGGACCCGACCACCGTCTGGGCGAAGTCGTCGATGTAGGTGTCCCAGGAGCCGTCGAAAACGCTGGCGAACATGAACCGGGTGTCGTTGTCGAAGATCACGTGCCGTGCGTCGTGCAAGGTGCCGATCTGGCGCACTGCCGCATGGACCTTCTCGTCGTCCGCCGAGTCGGCGAGCGTGGCCAGGTCCTCACGCAGCGCATCCGCATGGCCCGGCTTGATCCTGGTGAAGACGGTGAACTCGCTGCAGACCCCATCCGACCTGCCCGGGCGTTCGGGGTGAGCCGATGGCGTTGCGCCTGTCGTCGCGGTCATCATGGACCTCCGTGGATACCCCCGGCTTCAGCCGGGGGAGGAATTGGACTGCCCGCGTAGCGGGTCAGGTGGCTGCGTTTCGCCCCCGGGGCGGACCGCAGTGCTGTGACGTGCGGGATTCGAGCTTCACAGATTGCCCCGCTAGGTTGTGAGTCATGACCACGACTCACGTGAAGCGGGCGTTCAAGTACCGCTTCTATCCGACGGATGCGCAGGCGGCTGAGCTGTCGCGCACCTTCGGGTGTGTGCGGAAGGTCTACAACATGGCGTTGCAGGCCCGTTCGGAGGCGTGGACGCTGCGTCAGGAGCGGGTCAACTACGACGCCACGTCGGCGATGCTGACGGGGTGGAAGAAGACCGGGGAACTGTCCTACCTGTCCGAGGTGTCGTCGGTTCCGTTGCAGCAGGCGCTGCGGCACTTGCAGGGGGCGTTCACCAACTTCTGGCAGAAGCGGGCGAAGTACCCGACGTTCAAGTCCCGGAAGAAGTCCCGCAGGTCCGCCGAGTACACGTCCTCCGCGTTCCGGTTCCGGGACGGCCGGCTGACGCTGGCGAAGATGGACCAGCCGCTGGACATCGTGTGGTCCAGGCCGTTGCCGCAGGGCGCTGCGCCGTCCACGGTGACCGTGTCGCAGGACAGCGCGGGGCGCTGGTTCGTCTCCCTGCTGTGCGAGGACCGCCCGTCGATGCCCGCGCCCGTGAACCCGGCCGTGGGCATCGACGCCGGTATCACCAGCTTGGTGACGCTGTCCACCGGGGAGAAGATCGCCAACCCCCGGTACGAGCGCGAGGACCGGGAACGCCTGGCCAGGGCCCAGCGGGAGCTGTCCCGCAAGGCCGCGGGCAGCGCCAACCGGGAGAAGGCCCGGCTCAAGGTCGCCCGTGTGCACGCGCGCATCGCCGACCGCCGCAGGGACTTCCTGCACAAGCTCACCACTCGACTCGTCCGCGAGAACCAAACGGTCGTGATCGAGGATCTGACGGTCCGGAACATGCTCAAGAGCCGGACGCTCGCCCGTGCCATCAGTGACGCGGGCTGGACCGAGATGCGGTCCATGCTGGAGTACAAGGCCCAATGGTACGGCCGGGACCTGGTGACCATCGACCGGTGGTTCCCCAGCTCGAAACTGTGCTCGGCCTGCGGCGCGACCGCCGCGAAGATGCCACTGAACGTCCGCGAGTGGGCATGCGCCTGCGGCGCACAGCACGACCGGGACGTGAACGCGGCACGCAACATCCTGGCCGCCGGACTGGCGGTTACAGCCTGTGGAGACGGTGTAAGACCTCAACGGAGAACTCCGGGCGGGCAGTCGTCGGTGAAGCAGGAAACATCCCGACCGCAGCGCTCACGCGCAGCGGCTCAGCCGCGAGGCTGAGGGGAATCCCCCGGCTTCAGCCGGGGGAGGAAGTCAACGTGACGTCCTCCTGCCATGGCCATGGTTGGTCGGTGCGAGGGTCGCCAACCGCCCGAACATGAGGCGCCATCGCCCTCACCTCTTCATCCTGACCCGAGCGCGACGGGGGCACCACCGGGCAACGAGCAGGCCGAGGCCCTCAGAGCTCCGAGAAGCTCACGAGGACAGCTTCGTCAGAGCGCAGGATCATGGAACATGGGCCTGCCGGGTTCGTCGTCACGCGCTCTGACTCCCGTCTGGAGGCAATCATGGGCAAAGTTCTCGGTGACGTCCTGGGTCTCGCAGCCGGCGTCGCGATCAGCCCACTGCCGATCATCGCCATCATCCTCATCCTCGCCACGCCTCGGGGACGCCTCAACGGAGTCCTCTTCGCCGTCGGCTGGATCCTGGGGCTCTCGGCGCTGGGCGCGGTGATGCTGGCGGTCGCTTCCCCCGCAGGCGCCTCTGCCCACGATCACCCGGCCACCTGGGTGGGAGTCCTCAAGCTCGTTCTGGGCCTGCTCCTCGTCCTCTTCGGCGTCCGGCAGTGGCACCGGCGCCCGAAGGATCCGTCGCAGGCCCAGCTGCCGAAGTGGATGAGCGCGATCGACCGCCTCACGCCGGTCAAGGTCCTCGCACTCGGACTGGCCCTGTCCGCGCTCAACGCCAAGAACGCCCCGCTGACCATCGCCGCGGGCGCCGCGATCGGTTCGGCCGGACTGCCGGTAGGGCAGCAGATCGCCTCACTGGCGGTCTTCGTCGTGATCGCCACCCTCGGCCTGTTGGCCCCACTGGGAGTCTTCGTGCTCGGGGGAGAGCGAGCCCAGACCACGCTCGGTAACTGGAAGGACTGGGCAGCTCAGCACAACGTCGCCGTGATGGCGGTCCTGTTCTTCGTCCTCGGGTTGAAACTGTTCGGAGACGGGATCTCCGTCCTCACCTCCTGACAGGCCGCTCGTGAATCCCTTTCCTGGCGCGGAAGTCCGTGACCATGGAGGCGTCAGGTCGCGCCGATCGACAGGGCGCGGCACTGCCTAGTTTTCGCGCCGGGCCTCGCGCCGGGTCTCACGCCGGGTCTCGCGCTGGAGATCGGCCACGTGGTGGAGGGCGGTCTTGAAGGCGGCGTACTCCCGCGCGCCCAGCGCCTTCTCGTGGCGCTCCTCGATCGAGCGCATGATGGCGGCGGCCGCCTCCATCTGGAGCAGGCCGCGTTCGGTGGGGTGGATCAGTTTGGCGCGGCGGTCCGCGGGGTCGGGTCTGCGTTCGACGTAACCCAGGCGTTCGAGGTCGTCGACGAGGGTCCCGATGACCTGCTTGTGCTGTCCGGAGGCGCGGGCGAGTTCGCTGGCGCGGATGCCGTCGGTACGCAGGTAGGCGAGCACGGCGCCGGCGCGGGGCTGGATGTCGTCGAAGCCCTGCTCGGCGAGCACGGTGAACAGCTCGCGCTGGACGGAGAAGAGCACCCGGGCGGCGAGCACGCCGAGGTCCGGTTCCGCCGCCTGGTGTCCGCTCAACGCGTCTCCCGCTTCCGCCGTCTCTGGGCCCGCCCCGCGCTCCGCCCTGTGACCAGCAACTTTAGTCGCCCGCCCGGTGGGCTCGGGCGACACCCCAGGCGTTTCGGCGCCCCGCCCTGACCAGTGCTTGCGCCCCGGGGGACAGGGGTATAGCGTCAAAGTAGTCACTAATCTTGACTATCAATATCGGTGACTACTAGTGGCCAATGGAGCCGTGGCTCAACCCGAAGGAGCGCACGATGAGCGAGCACAGCAAGTTCCTGGAGCCGGTCACCCGGGAGAACGCCGCCGTGGTCCTGGTCGACCACCAGGTGGGCCTGCTGTCCGGCGTCCGGGACATCCCGCTCGGCGAGCTGAAGCACAACGTGGTCGCGCTGGCGCGCGCGGCGACCGTGCTCGGCATCCCGCTGGTCGTCACCACCACCGCGGCCGACAGCATGTGGGGGCCGACCGCCCCGGAACTGGTCCAGGCCCTGCCGGCCGGACAGCGGATCATCGACCGCAGCACGGTCAACGCCTGGCACGACGGCCGGGTCCGCGAGGCCATCGAGGCCACCGGGCGGCAGAAACTGATCTTCGCCGGAGTGTCCCTGGAGGTGTGCGCGGCGCTGCCCGCGATCGCCGCGACGGCCGCCGGGCACCACGCGTACGTCGCCGTGGACGCCTCCGGCACCTTCAGCCAGGCCAAGCGCGAGGCGGGACTGCTGCGCATGCAGCAGGCGGGCGTCACCGTCTCCGACTACGCCACCCTCATGGTCGAGGCCCTGGCCGACAACGCCGCCCCCGAGGCCGGCGACCTCTACGCCGCCCTCGACATGCCCTTCGCCGTCCTGGTCGGCCAGATCTCGGCGGCCGCCCGCCCCGCGTAACGGCCGGCGTACTCAGCTGATCCGGCCGTCACCGACCCACCCCACGGGGGGATGCGCCTCGCCCGTCGCCCGTCGCCCGTCGCCCGTCGCCCGTCGCCCGTCGCCTGTCAGTGCCAGCTGGCATGCTGCCGGACGGAAGAGGACGGCAACGGGTGGCAAGGGCTGTGTGCGATGGGTTTTGAGGGCGGGGTCTGGCGTCTGGTGCGCCGGGAAGAGCCGGTGGGCGAGATCGTGGTCGAGGAGACGGACTTCCCGTGGCTCCACGGGCGCTTCGTGCCGGGAACGGCGTTCCCCGCCGTCCAGCCGCTCTTCGCCCGTTCGCTCGCGCTGTCCGAGGCGGAGGACTGGGAGGCCTTCGACGACGCGTACGACGAGATCGCGAGCACCGTGTCGATGCTCTCGCCCTCGGGCCCGGTCGCCGAGTTCCTGCTGCACATCCAGGACGACAGGGCTTGGTTCCGGTGGAGTGACGAGCCGTTCGAGGACGCGGACGGGCCGGGCGGAGGGGAGGCGGGCAGTGCCGGACCGTCCGCCGCCTGACCGAAGTTCTCGCACGCGAGCCGCTGGGCCGGAGCATCGGCTTCGGTGAGCGTCTCGCCGAGGCGCTCCACCGCCTGGACCAGGAGCAGTTCGGGACGCTGCCGATCACCGGGGCGGTGTTGCCCGACGGCTCGCCGTTCCCTCAGTCGAGCGACCACTTCCTGTACGCGCGAGCTGCGGTCGTGGCTGCGGGCCGCGACGTGTACGAGAGCGTGTTCCACGATCCCGAACGGTTCGCTCCGTTCACCGCGCGACAGTGCGAACCGCTGCTCTACGTGCACGAGGAGGCGTTCGAGCTTGTGACCGGGACGGAGTGGGACCGCCTCACCCGCTACGACTACGAGTCCTGCTCGAACGCGGACGGCTGGCCCGAGCTCCGCCGCTGAGCACCAACCGTCGCAGAGCACCGTTCACCGTAGAGCCGGTCTCCGGTCGCGGCCCGGTCCGCGTGGCGGCCGCACAGTGCTCAGCGGGATCGAGGAGTGGGCCCGGGCCCCGCTCGGCGGGCGAGCGGGGCCCGGTCCCCTGGCGGCCGCCGGTCCGGCAGGCAGGCAGGCAGACAGCTCAGGCTTCGATGTTCTCCAGGTCCGCGAGCAGGCCCGGGTGCGTCGGCTCCCAGCGGAGGGCGGTGCGGGTGTGAGCGCTGGAGGCAGGCTGGTCGGCCGCGAAGATCGGGCCGAGGGGACCGAAGCTCTCCTGCGGCACCGGCTCGACGGGAAGGTCGAGCCGCCGTCCGATGACCGCGGCGATGTCGCGTACCGCGTCGCCTTCGTCGGCGACGGCGTGCCACGCGCTTCCGGCCGGGGCCTTCTCCAGGGCGAGCCGGAACAGGACGGCGGCGTCGAGCGCGTGGACGGCGGGCCAGCGCTGCGCGCCGTCTCCGGGGTAGCCGGCGACGCCGGTGCCGCGGGCGATGTCGGTGAGCAGCCCGGCGAACCCGCCCTGGCCCCGGTTGTGGACCGTGCGCGGCAGTCGTACCGCCGAACTGCGTACGCCTCGTGAGGCGAGTGCGAGTGTGCGGTTCACCGACAGGCTGCGTCCGCTGACAGGTCCGTCCAGCGGCAGCGGGTCTTCCTCGGCCGAGGCGCGTCCCACCACGAGGGGCGTGCCGGACGCGGTGACGAGCGGCCTGTTCGTGCCGACGAGGGTGTCGCCGAGGGCCGCGAGTGCGGCGCTCTCCTCGGCGATCCCTCGCGCGAGTGCGTCGGGCGAGCTGAAGTCGTTGCTGAAGGCGAGGTGGATGACGCCGTCCGCCTGTTCCGCGCCGGTCCGCAGCACGTCGAGGTCGGCGAGCCCGCCACGGAGCACGTCGGCGCCGGCGGCTTTCGCGGTGGCCGCGGAGGCGTCGGATCGGGCGAGGGCGGTGACCAGGTGGCCTGCGGTGAGCAGTTCGGCGACGACGGCGGAGCCGATCAGGCCTGTGCCGCCGGTGATGAAGACGCGCATGGTGAGCTCCGAGGAGTGATGCGACTGTTGTCCCATCACTGTACGACGCGATGCGACACTTGTCCCGTCATCTAGACTGGCACTATGCCGCGATGGAAACCCGATGCCCGACAACGCCTGGTCGTGGCTGCGCTCGGCCTGTTCGCCGAGCAGGGCTACGACGAAACGACCGTCGCTCAGATCACCGAGCGGGCAGGGCTCACGCGGAGCACCTTCTTCCGCCACTTCACCGACAAGCGCGAGATCCTCACCATGGGACAGACGGCGCTCAGCCGCCTGCTGGCCGAGGGCATCGACGGCGCCCCTGCGGACGCGACGCCGATGACGGCCGTCGCGGCCGGACTCGAACGCGCATCGGGCGAGATGACGTCGTTCAACCGCGAGCTCAGCCCGCTGCTGCACGCGGCGATCGAGGCGAACGCGGAGTTGCAGGCGCGCAACGTGCTGAAGTGCATCGGCATGGCCACGGCGATGGTCGACGCGCTGAAGCGACGGAACGTCGCGGAACCCACGGCGCAGGTGGCCGCCGAACTCGGCGTCCTCGCGTTCAGGCTCGGCTACGCCCGGTGGGCCGACCCCAGCCGCGACGAGGACCCCGGCGAGCTGGCGCCCCACACGCGAGCCGCATTCGACCAACTCCGCGCGGCAGCCGCTGAGCTCCGCTGAGCTCCGCTGAGCTCAGCATCAGCCGCCACGAGGAGTCCTGCCGCCGGTTGTCGCCGCGTAGAGTGGACACAGAGAGTGCTGGATCACGGCTTCCCTTCTCGGAGGGTTATCGGTGAGACGCACGGATGCCTCCGGCGAGGCGGTGCCGGTCCGGCGGTTCCTGGACTTGGTCGACGGCGGCGCGAGTCGCGCCCGGCCGATCTGATCTGCGCGTCGGCGCCTCGTCTCGGGAGAGGCGATCCTGCTCGCGGAGGTTGCGGCGCGCGGGAGGAGACCTTCGCCATGAAACTGACCGCCGAGCGGCTGCGGACCTCCGTCCGCAGTGCCGCTCCGACCTCCACGCATCCGCCACCGGTGTCCGCCGCCGACGTCGGCCTGCTGGTACTCCGGCTCGCCGGCCTGCTGCTGGCCGGCCACGGTGCCCAGAAACTCTTCGGACTGTTCGGTGGCGCCGGCCTGAGCGCGACCGGTAAGGGCTTCGAGGCCCTGGGCTACCGGCCCGGTGTGCTCTTCGCCGCGCTGGGCGGCGCCTCGGAGCTGGGCGGCGGCCTGGGCCTCGCCCTCGGGCTGTTCACCCCGCTGGCCGCCGCCGCCGTGATCGGGGTGATGATCAACGCGATGTCCGTCAGCTCGGGCGGCGGCCTGTGGGCCGACAAGGGCGGCATGGAGTACCCGCTGTGCCTGGCGCTGATCGCGATCGCGGTCTCCGCCATCGGACCCGGACGCCTGGCGCTGGACCGTTCGTTCCGGTGGGGCCAGGGCGGGTGGTGGAGTGCGGCCGTCGCCCTGGGGATGGGCGGCATCGGCGCGGCCATCGTGCTGTCCCTGCAAGGGGTGACCCTCTAGCGCCACCAGCAACCAGGCGCACCCCTCACCCAGGACGTGCTCGGCATCGACCTGGACGGCGACCTGGTCGGCACCGTCGAAGCAGGGTGTGGCCGCCGGGCGGCAGAACCGCGTCCAACTCGCTGAGCCCGGCACGCGGGCGCGCTCATCCGGCGTGGTCGTAGTCCGGCAGGATCACGCCGTTGTGGGCGGCGCGTCCCTCGGCGCCCGCCGGGTTGGTGGGGTTGCGCAGGGCCGCGTTGCGGGTGTCGAGCATGTCCTGGGTGCCGGGGATGAGGGTGGTGCCGCCGGAGGCGGCCAGCGCCTGGTTCCGCTCCACGAAGGGACGTGCCTTGCGCTCGTAGGCCGCGAAGGCGGCCGCGTGGTCGGTGTGGCCGGCCAGTTCTCCGGCCAGGAGGTAGGCGCCGACGAGCGAGACGCTGGAGCCCTGGCCGGACAGGAACGAGGTCGCGTGGGCCGCGTCACCGGCGAGGGCGACGCGGCCGCGGGACCAGGTGGGCATGTGGATCTGGCTGACGACGTCGAAGAACAGGTCGTCGGCCTCGCGCATCGCGTTCACCAGGCGCGGGATGTGCCAGCCGTGCTCGGGGAAGGCGGCGGCGACGAGTTCGCGCTGCGCCTGCGGGTCCCGGAAGGCGTCGACGGGGGCGTCCTTCCGCTTGAGGACGAGGAACCCGTGTACGCGCTCGGCGGGTTCGTGGGCGTAGAGGACGGCCGCCCGGCCTGGCGTGTTCCAGACGATCCCTTCGTGGGCGAGGCCCAGGTCGTTCGCGAGGGTGAAACCGGCGAAGACGTGGCCGAGGTAGTGGTGGAACGCGTCCTCGGGGCCGAAGACCAGCCCGCGGGTGTTGGAGTGCAGCCCGTCCGTACCGATCACCAGGTCGAAGGTGCGGTGGGCGCCGCTGTCGAAGGTGACGTCGACGCGGTCCGCCCGGTCGTCCAGGGTGGCGATGGAGTCGCCGAAGAGGAATTCGACCCGGTGGCGGAGCGGAGCGTAGAGGGCGCTCGCCAGGTCGCCACGCCGTACTTCCAGGTCCAGGCCTGCGGCGCCTCCGTTGACGGTTTCGGGGGCGACGGAGCCGATGGGCGCCCCGTCGGCGTCCACGAACGAGAGCTTGCGCGTGTCCACGTGGGCCTCGCGCAGTTGCGGGAGCAGCCCCATGCGGTCGACGACCTCGCGGGCGGCGCCGCGGATGTCGATGGCGTACCCGCCGCCCCGGACGGCTGACGCCCGCTCGACGACGGTGACGTCGAAGCCGTAGCGGTCGAGCCAGTAGGCGAGGGCCGGGCCGGCGATGCTCGCGCCCGAGATGAGGACCTTGCGGTTCGCGGAGTGGTTGTTCACGGTGTGCTCTCCTCCTGGCGGTCGCATCCTGGCGGCCACGCCGAAGATGCGTACCTTAGGTATCTTTGTGGACGGCACAGCGCACCCGCGAGAGCGGGCGCAGCCCCAGGATATAGATACCTAAGTTAGGTATTCAAGTGGAGGTGGTGGTCCGATGACCGCGGACTCGCCGGACAACCCCGGCGCGGACGAGCAGGCGGCAGCCGTCTGGGCGGCCCTGCCCCGGCTGGCCCAGCTGAGCAACGCCATGACCCGCGGCCGCCTGGCCGAACGGGCGGCCGAGGCGGCGGGACTCGCCCTGGACCGCCCCGCACTGAGCGCGCTCATGACCCTGCACATGGCGGACCGGCCGCTGCGCATCGGGGAGATCGCCGAACGGATGCAGGTGGTCGGCCCGCACGTCACGCGACAGGTCCAGGCGCTGGAGCGGCGCGGCCTCGTCCATCGCGTCGGCGACCCGCACGACCGGCGTGCCAGCCTCATCGAGGCGACCGCTGAAGGGACGAGGGCCGCGAACGCCTACGCGACGTCCATGATCGGCTGGTTCACGGACGCGACGGCGCACTGGTCGGACCAGGACCGCGGGGACCTGGGCCGATTGCTCGCGAGGCTGGCCGACGACGTCATCGCCCGCTTGGCCCTCCTCGACGACGACAGGCCATCGCCCGCCACCTGACCGCACACGGCCGCAGCCGCGCCGTTGACCGTCGATCACCACCCGTCCGGTCCGCGGCGGCGCGCCCCGCCGTTGCGCCCCGCCGTTGCGTCGCCTCCTATCGGGCGGCGGCCTCGTGGTGAATCATGGAGGCGGCCGAACGGAGCGAGGGCCTCGGGCGGACGGCACCAGGTCGGCCGTCGGGGGTCCTCATCGAGTGGGATGGGAACAGCATGCCTCTTAGCGGCGAATACCAGCCGAGCCCGGAGAAGTGGGTCAGCGACCAGGTCGCGTTGTACGAGGGCTCCGGGGGCACCGAGGGCACGACGCTCCGGGGCGTGCCGGTGGTCGTCCTCACCAGCCTGGGGGCCAAGAGCGGGAAGATCCGCAAGAACCCGCTGATGCGGGTGGAACACGAGGGGACGTACGCCCTGGTGGCCTCGCAGGGCGGCGCGCCCAAGAATCCGACCTGGTACCACAACCTGGTCGCGCATCCGCGGGTCGAGCTCCAGGACGGCGGCGTGCGCCAGGACATGACGGCCCGCGAGGTCGAGGGCGCGGAGCGGGAGCTGTGGTGGTCCCGCGCGGTCGAGGTCTGGCCGGACTACGCCGAATACCAGACGAAGACGGACCGGGTGATCCCTGTCTTCGTGTTGGAGCCGGAGACCGCCGGCCGTTGACCCCGAACGGCTCGGGCGGGGCCCGGACGGTCAGAAACCGCCCACCCGCCCGAGCCCTTCGGCCGGGACGGCAGCTCCAGTGCGCGACATGACACGACGCGACATGGCACGAACGGAGAACCCGGCCGAAGCGGGCGAACCACTCGGACGAGGTCCTGCCGCCGCTCAAGCGTGCCGTCGGTGGGGTGGCGGCCGTCGACGTCAGCGGGGCCGTCGGGGCCTGGAGCCCCTCGTACCTCAGGAAGGCCGTCGAGCGGTACACCGACGGGTCGGCCCCCGAGCCGACGGGTGACGCGAAGGGGATCGGTGACGTCGTGGCCGAGCTCCCGGGCGACCGCCACGGGCCGGCCCGGCCCGGATCCGACCCCGTAGGCGGTGCGTTCGGCGTCCACGGGTCAGTCCGCCGACGCCCGACAGCCGCAGGGCCGTTGTCGCCCCCGGCACCACACCATCCTCACCGTCAGATGGCGGTCGGCCGCGGCCCTGGAGATCACGACCCCGGCCTCGGTCGCGAGATCGATGCCGAACCCGACCTCCACCTCGGCCGGCTCCGCCTCGCGCAACCGGGCCAGCACGGTGCTCGCCGTCGCGGTGACCGGGCCCAGCACCGTGGACAGCCCCACCGGTAGATCGCGGCACCGGCCCGGCCCGCCTTCACCGGGTCGGCCGCTCCGTCCACGGCCTCGACGAGGATGGATCCACCGCCGTCGAGCGGGACCCGGACAAGCTGCTGACCCATGTCTGCACGTCCCAGCCTTCGCCGCGCAGCGCGGGTGTCAACGCCTTGGCCGCGAGCACCCGCGCATGGAGCTGATGAACAGTCAGATAGCTTGCCGAGCCTGACGATCGAACGTTCAAGGCCACATTCCGAACCGTCACCGGCCGCATTCCGGAACGTCGATCGCCCTGCCGTCGTATGCGCCGGCCCGAGGCACTGGGCGTCCGCATCCGACCACGGTGGACGGCTTGGGCCAATGCCGGTTCAGGCCAGCGCGGACCCCTAGTTGGGCCACTGGCCAGAGGGCAGGATCGTACCCAACGGCAGCGACAAGCAGCCGAAAGGAACCGGGGCAGCGTCACCGCGGGACGCACCGGATCCGGACCACCTCCTGTTGCGCGTGTGTTCCGAAGGAGCCCTGCCATGATCCGCACCCGCATCGCGAAGGCCGCCGCGGTCGCCGCCCTCGTCACCCCGCTCGTCACCGCCACCCCGCTTCCGACGCCGCCCCTTGTGAGCATCGACACCATGGGCCGGCAGTAGCAGCCCACTTCGGGCCCACCCGCACGTCACCGGCCCGGGCGCCGCGTCCGTCGCCGTGACGGCGCCGCGCGGCCGGGGCGGTCGCCGGACCGGGGCGTTCTCACTCTGCTCTCACGTGTTGCACACCGGGCTCGTCCATGCCCTGTCCGGCGCACGGTCGAGGCGAATTCCCTCAGTGCCCTCGAGACCTGTCGTGGCCCGGATCTCTGGCGACGACACATCCGACCCGCGAACGAAGGAAACATTTCACGATGAAGAAGGCTGTGCGCAATGCCCTGCAACTCCTCGTGGTGAGTGCGGTGCTGGCCGGCGGGGCGATGGCCGCGACGAGCCCCGCGCACGCGACCCTGCCCGATGTGTCCTGCGGCACGATCACCTCCGCCGACACCACCGCCGCCGCCCAACTGAACCAACAGCTCACCGGCAGCCTGCGGAACGCGATGAACGCGTACCGGATGTCCTGCGCCCGGGCCATCGTCAACACCGTGCGGGCCAACGGACTACCGCAGCAGGCCGAGGTCATCGCGATCACCACGGCGATCGTGGAATCCACCCTGCGGAACAACCCGAACATGGAGGACCACGACAGTGTCGGCCTGTTCCAGCAGCGGGCCTCGTGGGGCACCACCGCGCAGCGGCTCGATCCGGCGACGACGACCCGCAAGTTCATCAGCGCGATGCTCTCGACGTATCCGAACAACACTTGGCAGAGCAAGCCGATCGGCGAGGTCTGCCAAGGCGTCCAGCAGTCGGCCTATCCCGACCTCTACCAGGTTCAGGCGGCCGACGCGCAGAAGATCGTCAACGCCATCGGCCAGAGCCCCGCAACTCCGGTGGGGATGACGGGTTTTGCGTCGGCTGACTTCAATGGTGACGGGAAGACCGACCTGGCGGCGGTGGACGCGGCGACGGGGAAGATGTATCTGTACCCGGGCACCGGTGTCGGTACGTTCGGTGAGCGGAGTCTGATCGGTACCGGTTGGGACACGGTCAGCAACGTGACACCGGGTGACTTCAACGGTGACGGGAAGATCGACCTCGCCGCGGTGAACACCGCCAACGGGAATCTGTACGTCTATCCGGGCAATGGCGCCGGCGCGTTCGGCGCGCCGTGGTCGGCAGGTACCGGCTGGAACAACCTGGACCACCTCATCGGAGGTGACTTCAATGGTGACGGTAAGTCGGATATCGCCGCGGTCGGCACTGGCGACGGGAATCTGTACGTCTATCCGGGCAACGGCGCCGGTTCCTTCGCGGCGCCGATCAACGCCGGTACCGGCTGGAACACCCTGGGCAAGTTCGCCGGCGGTGACTTCAATGGTGACGGTAAGTCGGACATCGCCGCGGTCGGCACTGCTGACGGGAATCTGTACGTCTATCCGGGCAACGGCGCCGGTTCCTTCGCGGCGCCGATCAACGCCGGTACCGGCTGGAACATCATGCGCGACCTCATCGGCGGTGACTTCAACGCCGATGGCAGGACCGACCTCGCCGCCGTCCAGGCCCCCCAGGGATCGACGGGTGACATGTACTTCTACCCCGGCACCGGCCAGAGCACCTTCGGCAACCGCACCAACATCGGCACCGGCTGGTAGCCGCCCCCCAACCCAGTCGCCTGCACACACCATTCACCAGATCGAGGTAGACAGCCATGCCCAAGAACAGCCGCTTCCGCCGCGTGTCCGTTCTCGTTCCGTTAATCGCCGCCGTGGCCGCCGCGGGCCTGACCGCGCCGCCCGCCCAGGCCGGCTCCTCCCTCGGAGGCCCCGTCAACCGATCCGAGATCTTGCAGCGCGCCCAGTACTGGGACGCCCAGAACGTCCAGTACAACCAGGGCGCGACGTACGGGGACGGCGACGGCCATACCTACCGCACCGACTGTTCAGGATTCATCTCGATGGCTTGGCACCTGTCGGCCACCGGGCTCGGTTCGCCGACCACCAATACCCTCGACAGCCGATCGCTGAGCACGCGCATCAACAAGAGTGAACTCCGCCCCGGCGACGCGCTGGACAACATCAGCGACCACGTCGTGCTCTTCGTGAGGTGGAACAACCAGGCGACCGGGGACTTCACCTACATCCACCAGTCGAACCCGAGGACCGACGTGACCTATGGGAACGGGAACGTCTACAGCGGAAACATCTCAAGCTACCCGGCAAGCAGCTACGTGGCCCTCCGTCTCAACAAGGTCGTTGAAGACAACACCACGCCTCCGCCGGCTACTCCGGTGGGGATGACGGGTTTTGCGTCGGCTGACTTCAATGGTGACGGGAAGACCGATCTGGCGGCGGTGGACGCGGCGACGGGGAAGATGTATCTGTACCCGGGGACCGGTGTCGGTACGTTCGGTGAGCGGAGTCTGATCGGTACCGGTTGGGACACGGTCAGCAATGTGACACCGGGTGACTTCAACGGTGACGGGAAGATCGACCTCGCCGCGGTGAACACCGCCAACGGGAATCTGTACGTCTATCCGGGCAATGGCGCCGGCGCGTTCGGCGCGCCGTGGTCGGCAGGTACCGGCTGGAACAACCTGGACCACCTCATCGGAGGTGACTTCAATGGTGACGGTAAGTCGGATATCGCCGCGGTCGGCACTGGCGACGGGAATCTGTACGTCTATCCGGGCAACGGCGCCGGTTCCTTCGCGGCGCCGATCAACGCCGGTACCGGCTGGAACACCCTGGGCAAGTTCGCCGGCGGTGACTTCAATGGTGACGGTAAGTCGGACATCGCGGCGGTCGGTACTGGCGACGGGAATCTGTACGTCTATCCGGGCAACGGCGCCGGTTCCTTCGCGGCGCCGATCAACGCCGGTACCGGCTGGAACATCATGCGCGACCTCATCGGCGGTGACTTCAACGCCGACGGCAGGACCGACCTCGCCGCCGTCCAGGCCCCCCAGGGATCGACGGGTGACATGTACTTCTACCCCGGCACCGGCCAGAGCACCTTCGGCAACCGCACCAACATCGGCACCGACTGGTAGACCCTGAGTTCCGCTCCCGCTCTGAGCTTGGCGTTTATCGTCGCAGGTCACTCGACCTGCGACGACGAACGCCAAGCTCAGAGCTCGGGGAGCGGGCAGCCCCGGCCGCTGCCGATCAGCTTGTTGACGATGCTCAGCGCGTCCTCGTGGCGGAACAGCACGGCGTACGGCAGTGCCGCCGCCGAGTGCCGTCGGACCAGTGTGGTCTGGTCCTCGGGAAGTTCCGGGTCCGCGACCAGCTCTGCCTGTGCGAGCAGTTCGGGTTGGTCGGTGCGGACCAGCTCCGCAGCGCAGAACCGTTCGAGTTGGTCCGGCCACGCCACGGCGACGCTCGGGCGCGGCCCGGGGGCAGCCGCCGGGGTCGCCAGCCAGGCCCGCACCGGGTCGTCGGAGGGGACGCGGCCGGGTTCGAAGAACGACCAGAACGTTCCCGGCCACATGGCGGAGGCGCGGTAGGCGGTGATCGACACATGGCTGCCCGTGGTCAGGTCGACTGCCAGGTGCACCGGTACGCCTTCCTCGTACCAGTGCGCTCCGTACTCACAGACGGCGAAGCGACGTCCGTCGTGGTCGAGGAGTACGAACGAGGTGTTACGGCGGCGCTCGGTGGCCAGGTCATGCCGTGTCACTAGGACGTCCAGCAACTCCTGGTGCCGTTCCGGTAGTTCCTCGCGGGAGAGGTCGAGCACGGGAGCCTCCAGGTCGACTGTTCGGCAGATCGGGTTCCCACTCTGCCCGTCCGGGGGCGATGAGGTGTGCGAATTCGATGTTTCGGGACGTCCCGTCTCGGCTGATCCGGTCCGAGCGCCCGGCGGTGGCCAGGTGGCGAACCGGCCGGTGGGGCGGCCGCTGTTCGGGCGGTGTCGGCGCCCGAGGCCGTGGGTTGTCCTGAGGTCCCCGGTGACCGGCGCGACGACTGACGGCGGGTCATCGCAACTCCCGGGCAGTGAGGCGGAGTTCCTCTGCTGCCGGTCTGCCGAGGCCCTGACCCGCCGTCGAGGGATCACCGCTGGCGGAGGCCGGCCTGATGGTCGATCCACGGGCCGATCGAGGCGGCGCCGTCCGTCAGGATGCCGAGGTGGTTGTCATGTGCCACGGTCTGGAAGGTGTCGTCGGCCGGGCGGCCGGCTTGTGCCGCGTAGGCGATCACCCGGGCCGGGTTGAACACCTCGTCCTGGGCGCCGATCCACACGCCGAGCGGCTTGGTCAGGCCGCGCAGCACGGCGGCGCTGTCGTCGGCGTTCTGCGCCAGTGCCATGTTCACCGTGTAGCGCGGGACCAGCTTCGCTGACTGGACCTCCTGGGACGTGTACGCGAACCCGAGCGCCGGGGTGTGTCCGTCGAGCACGTGGTTGCTGACCGCGTTGACCACGAAGGCGCGCTGGCAGACGGTGGCGAAGTTCGAGCCGCCGCTCACCTGTTCGGTGTCGGAGTGCAGGCCGAAGTCCGGGGCGAGGAGGACGTAGCCGGCTACCTGGTCGTCGATCCGGTCGAGGCTGTTGAGTACCAGGCCGGCGCCGGCCGAGTGGCCGCCGACGAAGAGCGGCAGTTTCGGCTGCTGCCGGTGCACGAAGTCGACCATGGTCCGGGTGTCCTGCCAGACCTGTTCCGGCGTCGGCGCGTCACCGCGCGGGCCGCCGGAGGCGCCGTGGCCCCGAATGTCCACCAGGTACGTCGCGATGTGGTGGTCGTCGGCGAGTTCGCGGCCGAGCGGGAGGTACCCGGCCGCGCTGTTGGCGCCCGAGCCGTGGTAGAACACCAGGCTCGCGACCGGGTCGGCGGGGAGGTACGCGTGGTACGCGAGCGGCACCCCGTCGGTCGCGGCGACCCGCCCGGTCGGGTCGGCGTTCGTGGCTGCGGTGGTCTGGTCCTGCTGCAATCCGCCCACCGCGGGCGTGGGGAAGGCGCAGGGCATCAGCGCGGCGGCGGCGCCCGCACCGGTCAGCACGCCCAGCGCGGCGACGGTGACACCCAGCACGCCCAGCGCCCCCACCCATCGGCGCAGCAGCGGCGCCCGACCGGCTGCTGTGCGCTGTGTCGCGGGCCCGTCCGCGGCGCCCTGCTCCAGCCAGCGGCGGACCGCAGGTTTGCGCAGCCGCCCGTAGGCCAGCAGCGGCAGGACGAGTCCGGCCGCCGGCAGCGCGCTGCCGAACCGGAGGGCCTGGTAGACCCGGATCGCCGCGAGCAGCCCGAGCAGCACCAGTAACCGGCCGAACAGCCGTGTTCCGGGCCGGCGCAGCCGCCAGACCGTCCACCAGCAGCCGAGGCCGAAGACGGCCAGCAACACGCCGAAACCCCGGGTGGTGGCCGGGTAGGTCGGGTTCTGTTCCAGTAGGCCGTTGAGTACGGTGGCGACGCCCGTGAAGAGCAGCAGCATCCGGATCACGGTCACGTCGCGTGGTCGCCGCCCGGGCAGGTCGCGGTCAGCGGACATCGTCGGACTCGCTGGAGGCGCCGAGTTGTTCGGCGATCAGGGCCTGGGCCTGGTCGCACCAGGCGAGTTCCGCGTCGGCCAGGGCGATCGTGTGGGCACGGACCAGCCAGGTGGCCGGGACGGTGTCGGCGCTGCGCTCGGTCTGTTCGGGCCATTGGGCGCCGGGCACGGTCGCCGTGGCCTGATCGCGGCGCCCGCGTGCCTCGTCGCGGCGCTGCTCGATCAGCCGCAACATCGCCCGTGGACCGGCGTGGTCGCTGAACAACAGCTTGACCATGCCCTCGTCGCGCCGCTGCGCCGGCTGGGCCGGGAGGCTGAGCCAGCCGTCCAGGGCTGTCGCGCCCTGCTCGGTCAGCTGCCAGACGGTCTGCCTGCCCCGCTCGGCGGCCGGCTCGTCCGCGGCGATCAGGCCGTTCGCCTCCAGGTGCTTCAGTTGCGGGTAGAGCTGGCCGTAGCTCACACCCCAGAAGTGTCCGACGGAGCGCTGCACGGCCTGCCGCAGCTGGTAGCCGTTGCGGGAGCTGAGCGACAGGAAGCCGAGCACCGTCCATCCCGTGGGCGTGAGCTTCGGCAGTCCGATGTCGGCGGCGTGAGGATCCTCGCTATATCTTCCAGATAGGGTCATGGGGCGAACGTACCATTCCCGCGGACCCTCGGGGCGGCGGCCGATCCCGGCCACCCGGAGTCAGCAGTTGAGGCAGGAACAGGGGCGGCGGACACGAGAGCAGGTGCTCGATCCTGATGGTCCGGTGGGCAACGGAATCGGCTTGTGTGGGCCTGCCATCGGCTGGGAGGCTCAGAATCATGATCGACAAGCACGTCGGAGCAGCGGAGACCACGGACGGCGCCTGGTGGCTGCGGGGCGTACCCGCGGCCGAACTGCCCTGCGGCCAGCGGCCGGAGTGGGCCGAGTTCGCCGAATCGGCCCTCTCCCGCGCCGAATCGGCCCTCTCCCGCGCCGAGTCGGCGCCGCGCGTGCCGACCGGGGAGCTGCCGGGCATCACCGGCTTCGCGGCCGTGCTGGCGCCCTTCGCCGAGCTGGCCGGAGTGCGACTCCCGACCGCCCTGCTGGACGCCGTGGCCGACCTCCGGGCCATCCGGGCGGACTTCGTCCGACAGCTCGCCGGTGCGCTGGCCCGACTGGCCGCCCGCACCCTCGTGCTGGAGCTCAACGTCGCGAGGGTGACGGGCCGCCTCGACGGCGCGGCACCATCAGACCGGTTCCGGAGCTTCCTGCTTCTGGCCGGACGTCAGGACGGGCTGTCCGCGCTGCTGGGCGAGTACCCGGTGCTCGCCCGCCTCCTGGCGCAGGCCTGCCGCCACGGCGGTTCGGCGTTGGCGGAACTGCTCGACCGGTTCGCCGCCGACCGGGCCGACATCGTCGCCACCCTGCTGGCCGGCGCCGACCCCGGGCGGTTGGTCGCGGTCGAACGGACCACGGGCGACGGGCACCGCCGTGGGCGCAGCGTCGCGGTGCTGCGGTTCGCCGACGGTACCCGGGTGGTGTACAAGCCGAGATCGCTGCGCGTGCACGGGCGCTTCAACGAGCTGGTCGGCTGGTTCAACGCGCGGCCCGGTACACCGGGGCTGCGGGTCCTCGCTCTGCTGGAGCGTGACGGGTACGGCTGGGTGGAGTTCGTCGCGCCCGGCTCCTGCACGGCGGAGCGGCAGTTGGAGCGGTTCTACCTCCGGCAGGGTGCGTGGCTGGCGCTGCTGTACGCACTGGACGGCACCGACCTGCACTTCGAGAACCTGATCGCCTGCGAGGACGAACCCGTCCTGGTCGACGTCGAGACCCTCTTCCATCCGTGCGTCCCGGCCGACTCGCAGGAGGATCCGGCGGCTCGCGCGCTGGAGTCCTCGGTGTACCGCAGCGGCCTGCTGCCGCGTCTGTTGCTCGGCGACGAGACGGCGGTCGACGTCTCTGGCCTGGGCGGTGACGCGGGGCGCCGCTCACCGGTGGAGGGTGTGGACTGGGCGGCCGGCGGTACGGACGAGATGAGACTGGTCCGCCGGGCCGGAGAGATCACCGGCGCCGGGAACCGCCCCCTGCTCGACGGAGCCGAAGCGGACCCGGCCGGGTACACCGAGGCCCTCGTCGCAGGCTTCCGCGCCGGATACCGCGCGATCGAGGCCGGCCGGGACGAACTCGTGGGACCACAGGGCCTGTTGCGCGGGTTCGCGGAGGACGAGGTGCGCGTGGTGGCCCGGGCCAGCCTCGTCTACGCGACGCTGCTCGACGAGTCGACCCACCCCGACGTCCTGCGGGACGCGGCGGACCGGGACGAGATCCTGAGCCTCCTGGGGACGGACGCGCTCGAAGCCTCCGGTTGGCCCGCGCTGCTCGATGAGGAGATCGCCGAACTGTGGGACGGCGACATCCCGTTGTTCACCACCCGGCCGGGTTCGTCGGACCTCTGGAGCGGCACGGGTCGCCGGCTGCCCGGCGTACTCGACCGGCCGGGTCTGGACCGGGTGTCGGACAAGATCCGGGCGATGGGCCGAACGGACCGCGACGAGCAGGAGTGGATAGTCCGGGCGGCGATGGCCGGCAGGTCCACCGCCTCCGCCCACGGCGTCGGCGCCCCGCCCGGGCTTCCTCCCCGGCCCGCCCGCGGATCCGCCCTGGATCCGGCACGGCTGCTTGCCGCCGCCCGGGGCATCGGCGACCAGCTGGTGGACAGGGCGAAGCAAAGCGGGACGCGCATCAACTGGCTCGGGCTCGAACTCCTCGCGGACCGGTACTGGCGGGTCGGACCGTCCGGTGCCGACCTGGGCGCCGGCTACCCGGGGGTGGCGCTCTTCCTGGCGCAACTCGCCGGCCTCACCGGCGAGGCGCGCTACGCGGAGGTGGCCCGCCGTGCTCTGCGGCCGCTGCCCCGCCTGCTGGAGCGGCTTGCGGAGCACCCGGAGGAACTCGGTGTCGTCGGGTCCGGGGCCTTCGCCGGTCTGGGCGGTATCGCCTACGGCCTCACCCAGGTGTCCACCACCCTGGACGACGCCGAGATCCGCAGCTGGATCGGACCGGCCGTGGCCCTCACCACCGCTGCGGCCCGGGCCGAGGACGCGTCCGGTGTCTTCGACGGCACCGCCGGCGGCCTGGCGGCCCTGCTCTCGGTGCACGCGGCCACCGGCTCCGCCGAAGCCTGGCAGGGTGCGCAGCTGTGCGCGGCCCGCCTCGCCGATCGTCCCCTCCCCGCCGCCCCCGGCTTCGGTACCGGATCGGCGGGCATCGGCTGGGCTCTGCTCAGGTTCGCGGCGGAAGGCGGCGGCGCCAGGTACGAGCAGGCGGGGCTGGCCGCCCTGCGGGCGGCGGTCGGGCAGGACCTGGACCACTCCTGGTGCACGGGCCTGCCGGGCATCGCGTTGGCGGCCTCCGACAGCGCAGCCGGGCCGACGGAGCTCGTCGACAGCGCGGTCAGGGTGCTCGCGCTGGGTGACCCACTGCCCAACCACAGTCTCTGCCACGGTGAACTCGGCGCCCTCGAACTGCTCACCGGTACGGCCGAGCACTCCGTTGGGCACACCGTGCGGAACCGGCGCGCGGGCGCGCTGCTGGAGACGCTCGACCGGAGCGGACCGCGCTGCGGCACCCCTGGAGGGCTCGGCACACCCGGCCTGCTGACCGGGCTCGCCGGTATCGGACACGGTCTGCTGCGGCTCGCCGCCCCCGAACGAACAGCTTCGGCGCTGCTGCTGCAGCCGCCGATCACGCCCCGGTCGTCATCGTGGACGCCGTGGCCTCAGGAAAGGAACGGCCGAACACCATGAACACCCCCGATCTGGTCCGCCAGTGGAAGCAGCCCGGCATGCGGCAGGGCGAAGCCGTGGATCACCCCGCCGGGGAGATCAGGCTCCGGGCGGCCGGCGGGCTTGCCCGTCGCACCGCTCTGCTCGCCGCGCACGACGGCGTGCGGTTCTCCCACCAGTTCCCGACGATGACCTTCACCGGCGGCCCCGAGGTGAGCCGGTAGCCGGCATCCGCCGACCGGCAGCCGGTGCCTCCGACAGGGTCGCACCGGCTGCCGGGTGTGAGAAACCCCCCTTGATCCATTCCTGTCGGACCGTCACAACCCTCCAGTAACCTGCGCGGTATGCGTACAACCTCGTCGGTCACCATCGGCCGGGAAGCCGAACTTTCCCAGCTCAGCGGCGCCTTGACGGCGCTCCGAGAGAGGGCGGGTCGTGCCGTGTTCCTGCTGGGAGATGCCGGGATCGGCAAGTCCCGGCTGCTCGGCGACTGCTGCGGCCAGGCCGCCGACCTGGGCCTGCCGGTCCTGCGCGGCCGGGGCAGCCCGACGAGCGCGGGAACCCCCTTCCGCCCGCTCGTCGAGGCGCTGTCGTCCCGTTTCCGGACCAGCGGGCCGCCCGAGGACGCGGAGCTCGAACCCTACCGTCCGGCCCTGGCCCGGGTCGTTCCGGAATGGCGGCACACCACCGTCCCCGGCTACCCCGAGAGCGTGGTCGAACTCGCCGAGGCGCTGCTGCGCCTGCTCGCCGTCCTCGGGCGGGGGACGGGCATGGTGCTGGCGCTGGAGGACCTGCACGACGCGGACACCGAGACGATCGCCGTCGTCGAGTACCTCGTCGACAACATCGCCGGACTGCCGGTGCTGCTGCTGGCCACGCTGCGCCCCGAACCCGGGGCCGCCTTCGACCTGGCCCGCGCGGCCGAACGGCGCCGGACGGCTTCCCTTCTCCCACTGCGCCCACTGGCCGCGCCGGACGTCCGCGCGATCGCCGGCGGCTGCCTCGCCGTTCCCGTCGACGAGGTACCGGTGGCCGTGGCCGACCGGTTGGCCGAGGGCGGCGACGGGAACCCGTACCTGATCGAGGAACTGTTGAAGGAGATGGTCGGCTCCGGGGCGCTCCGCCTGGAGGCCGACGGCTGGCACGTGGTCCGCGACCTCTCCGCGACCGTTCCGGAGAGCGTCGTCCAGAGCTACGGGCACCGGATCGATCTGCTGGACCCCGCGCTGCGGGAACTCCTGCTGATCGGGGCCACCCTGGGCGCCCGCTTCTCGGTCGGCACGCTCCGGCTCATCACCGGGCACGACGAACAGACCCTCTTCGCCCATCTCAGGTCCGGCGTCGAGGCAGGCCTGCTCGTCCCCGACTGGGCCGGTACGGACCAGTACGCGTTCCGGCATGCGCTCACCGCCGAGGCGCTGCTGGCGAACCTCCCCCGGGCGGAGCGCGCGGCCATCGCCCGCCAGGCCGCCACGTCGCTGCTGGAGGCCGATCCCGAGCTGACCGACGGCCGGTGTCAGGTGGTCGCGGGGCTCCGTCTCGCCGCCGGGGACGAGGCCGCGGCGGCGCTGGCGTACGCGGAGGCGGGCCGACGGGCGCTGGCCGACGGCACGTCGGGGTCGGCGGTCCGGTTGCTGGAGCGCGCTCACGACCTCGCCGACCAGGCGGACCGGACCGACATCACGGAGGCGCTGCTGTCCGCCCTCGCCGAAGCCGGTCAACTCGACCGCGCCTTCGCCTCGGCGGACACCCTGCCGTCCGTCGGGGCGGGGTCTCTCGGCACCGACCGCAGGATAGCGCTGCACACCCGGCTCGCCTGGGCCGCCGTGATCGCGGAACGGAGCGCCGACACCATCGCGCACGTGGCGGCGGCCAGGGCGCTCCTCGACAGCTGCGCCGGCCCCGAGCAGACCGCCGCGCTGGCCGTGGTCGAGGGGCACCTCGCCCTGCTCCCGGGCCAGGGCGAGCGGATGGTCGACGCCGAGCGGTCGGCCCTGGAGGCGGCGGCGGTGGCGCAGCGCGAGGGGCTTCCGGTGGTCGCCTGCCAGGCCTGGCAGTTGCTCGCGCTGCTGGCCCGGGAGCGGGGCTTCGACGACGCGGACGAGTGCCTGCGGCGGATGCTGGCCGTCGCCGAGACCCACAGCCTGCCGGTCTGGCGCATCGAGGCCGCGCTGCGGCTCGGCGCCAACAGCTTCATGCGGACCGGTGACACCCGCACGCTCGAACAGGCGCGGGACGCCGCGCGAGGGCTGGGTGCCATCATGCTGACCCAGCGCGTGGAGGCACTGCTCGCGATGAACGCGGTGCTCACCGGGAACGGCGCGAAGGCGCGCGAGACCATCGACCGCTGCCTGGACGCCAGCGCGCGGATGAGCGACCTCGGGACCCACCGCTACCTGCTGCTCACCTCGGCGACGCTCGCCGCGCACGCGGGACGCCGCCGCGAGATGGAGCACGAGCTGCTGCTCTTCCGGCAGTCCGGTGGTGGTGAGTCCTTCCTGACCCCGGTGATGCTCGGCCTCTGTCGCACGATCTGCGCGCTGTTGGAGGAGGACCGGATCCAGGCGGTCACCGAACTCGCCGCCGCGGCGGCATGGGAGGAGCGGCACCCGAACGTCTTCTACCTCTCCGGACGGTACGGGCTGGGCCCCCTGCTGGACGTTCTCGCGGGCACCGCAGGCCGGGCCGAGTACGAAGCCGTGGCCGCCGCCCCGGCGGCGGGGCTGGTCTGGAACCGGCAGTTCCTGCTGCTGGCCCACGCGGTCCTGTTGGGCCGGGAGGGGCGGGCCGAGGAGGCCGCCCTGGCCGTCCGTAGGGCCGAGCAGAGTGCCGGGCTCTTCCCGATGGCCCATCACCTCGGACTGCGGCTGGTCGCCGAGGCGGCGATCGCCGACGGCTGGGGCGAGCCGGTGGCATGGCTGCGCACCTCCGAGGAGTACTTCCACGACCACGACATCCCCTCGGTGGCGGGCGCCTGTCGGGCCCTGTTGCGTCGCAGCGGCGCGACGGTCGCCCAGCGCCGCAGCGGGTGGGACCGGATCCCGGCCCAGCTGCGCGCGCAGGGCCTCACCGCTCGCGAGTACGAGATCCTCGCCCTGCTCGTGGAGCGGCCCGGCAACCAGGACATCGCCCGGCGGCTGTCCATCTCGCCGCGCACGGTGGAGAAGCACATGGCCACGCTGATCAGCAAGACCGGCAGTCCCGACCGTGCGGCGCTCTGCCGGTTGGCCATCGAGGTCTCCCCCCGTGCCTGACCCCGTGCCTGACCCCGCGACCGGCCTGCGGGTACCGGGCGATGAACGTCCCGGTCCGGGAACCTACGTGCCCGCCGGCCGGATTCGCCCGGTCGCCGACCGGAACCTACGTGGGCCGCCCCGATGCCGGGCCGGCGGATCGCCGGAAGGATCGGTGATGCAAACGGAGCAGAGCGGTCCGCCGCCGCCCCGCACCGCCGCTCCCCACCGCCGCAGGAGGCCCGCTGATGACAGGTACGAGAGCGACGCCGAGCGCGGTCCGCGACGAGGACTCCGACCTGCTCCCGGACCTCGTGGCGTCGGTCCTGCACCGGCTGGGTGCGCGCGGCTGGACGGTCGGTTCGCGGGAGTTCTGGTGCCACGTCGCTCCGGAGGGCCGCACCATCCCGGCGCAGGGGTGGAAGCTGCACCTCTCGGCGACCCCGCTGTCCGCGCCCATCGTCCTCCTCAAGGCAGCAGAGGTCCTGGTCGCCGGGCGGGCCTCGTTCAAGTTCGCCGGCACTCTCGACCGGGTGACCGAACTGGTCTCCGCGAGCTACGACCGGGGTGGCGGTGGCAAGTTCATCACCGTCTATCCGGATGACGACGACCACTTCCGCGCACTCGCCGAGGAGCTCCACCACGCCACCCGCGGGCTGCCCGGCCCGGGCATCCTCTCCGACCGGCCGTACCGCCCCGGCAGCCTGGTGCACTACCGCTACGGCGTCTTCACCGGCACGACGCAGCTCGGCAACGACGGCACCGTCGAGTCCCTGCTGCGCACCCCCGACGGCGCTCTGGTCAGGGACCTCCGCCTGGCGCGGTTCAAGCCACCGGCCTGGGCGCGGTCGCCGTGGCCGCAGCAGCGGCCGGAGCCCGGTCCGCAGCCGCAGCCGCAGTCGCAGCCCGGTTCGCAGCCGCAGGCGGCGAGCCGTCCGGCCGCCGTCCTTCTCGACGGCCGCTACGTGGTGCGCTCGGCCGTCCGGCACACCTACAAGGGCGGGGTGTACTACGGCACGGACCGGGAGACCGATCGGCAGGTCGTCATCAAGGAGGCCCGACGCCACGTCGGGTCGACCGTCGCCGGCACGGACGCCGGCGACCTGTTGCAGCACGAGGCGCGGATGCACGCGGCGCTGGCACCCCTGGGCGTGTGCCCGCAGGCGTTCGGCGTGTTCACCCAGGGGGGCAATCTCTACCTCGTCCAGGAACGCGTGGACGGAGAGAACCTGCGGGACTGGGTGGTGGCGAATCCCGCGCCGGTCAGCGCCGTCCTGCTGGACCTGGTCGAGCAGCTGGTGACGATCGTCGAGCGTGTGCACGCCGCCGGCCATGTGCTGCGGGACCTGAACCCGAACAACCTCATGCTCACCCGAGACGGGGCGCTGCGGCTGATCGACCTGGAGATGATCGTTCGACCGGGCGACCAGGTCCAGCGCGCCTACACCCCGGGGTATGCCGCGCCCGAGGTGGTGGCCGCGGAACACAGCGGCCCGGCGCCGGACTTCACCTCGGACCTGTTCAGTCTCGGCGCGGTCCTGTTCCACCTGGCGAGTGGCGCCGAGACGGTGCTCGCCGCGGACCGCCCGACAACCCGCACGAACGGCGAGCGTCTGGCCCTTCTGGTGTCCCGGGCCCTTGCCGACAACCCGGTCGCGCGGCCGTTCGCCCCCGCGATCCTCGGGCTGATGGCGGAGTCCGTCGATCAGCGGTGGAGCCTGGAGCGGCTGCGCGAGCTCCTGGCCGAACTGCGGTCCGGCCGGCCGGAGCTTCCCGGGGAACCGGCACGCCCGGTCCTTGCGGCGGACGTCGAGGAGCGGGTCCTGGCCGACGGGCTGACCCACCTGCTGGACACCATGACCCCGGCCGGGCAGCCGCGGCTGTGGCCCGCCGACGGGTTCGCCGCCCTCAACGACCCGCTCAACGTGCAGCACGGCGCCGCCGGGGTCCTGGCGGTGCTCACCGCGGCCGACGTCGCGCGGACGGACCCCCGGCTCAGGTCCGGGGTCGCCGAGGCGGCCGACTGGACGGCGGGCCGTCTGCGGCTGGACGAACCACAGCTCCCCGGCCTGTACTTCGGCCGCTCCGGCACCGCCTGGGCACTGCTGGACGCAGCCCGGCTGCTGGACGACGACAAGCTGGCCGACACCGCGGCACGCCTGGCCCGGGCGGTGCCGGTGCGCTGGCCGAACCCCGACGTCTGCCACGGCGCGGCCGGCGCGGGTCTGACACAGCTGCACTTCTGGCAGGCCACCGGCGAGCCGGACTTCCTGGCCCGGGCGGTCGAGGCCGCCGAGGGGCTGGTGGCCGCCGCCGAACCGGGCCGGTCCGGAACGCTCTGGCCCGTTCCGAAGGACTTCGACTCCGCGATGGCGGGAGCCAAGCACCTGGGATTCGCCCATGGCGTCGCCGGAATCGGCACCTTTCTCCTGCTGGCCGGCCAGGCCACCGGACGGGACGACTTCCTGGCACTCGCACAAAGCGCCGGTGACACCCTGGTGGCGGCAGCGCGGACCGGCGACGGTGCGGCCTGGTGGCCCGAGAGCGACCACGACGAGAACGCCCCCTTCCGTCCGCCCTACTGGTGCAGCGGATCCTCGGGAGTGGGGACCTTCCTGGTGAGGCTCTGGACCGCCACCGCCGACCAGCGCTACCGGAACCTGGCCGAACAGGCGGCAGCAGAGGTGTACCGCAGGAGGTGGCAGCTCTCTCCGGCGGCCTGCCACGGACTGGCGGGCAACGCGGAGTTCCTGCTGGACCTGGCCGCCGCCCTGGACGACCCGGACTACCGCCAGCGGGCGGCGGAACTCGTCGCCTGTGCCCACGCGCGCCACACGCTGCGCGACGGTCTCCTGCTCCTGCCCGACGAGTCGAACACCGAGGTGACGGCCGGTTACAGCGGTGGGACGGCCGGCATGCTGGCCGCACTGGTCCGGCTACGGCACGGCGGCACCCGGCTCTGGCTGCCCGACTCCCTCGCACTCTCCGTGCCGACGGACGAGCCGGTCGGGATCGAGGCCGGCGCATGGTGACCTGGACCCCGGCTCCGAGCCGCGCGCCCGAGTTGCCCGTGGTGCCCGCGCTGCCGGCCACCCGGACGAGTTTCGCCTTCTCCGCGACGGCCGAGCATGCTGCGTGCCTGACGACAGGCTCGCGGGGCGGCCTGGTGCCCGAGCACCGGTCGTTCGACGGGCCGTCGTCCCGGCGCCGGACGCTCGCGCTGGAGGAGTCCCTGCGGACCCAGCCGCTGCCGACCGAGGACGGGAGACTCCTGCTGCTGCGTGGTGCGGCCGGCCGGCACGAACTCGTCCTGGCCGACCCGGAGACGGGGCGGGCCGGTGAGCGCCTCACCGTCGAGCGCCTCACCGTCGAGTGCCGCGCGCTGCGTCTGGTCGCCTCCGCCGAACCGGGCACCCTGGCGCTGGCGGTCCGCTCCGACAGCCCGGGCCGGTCGACGCTGTACCGGGTGCTCGACAGTCCGTTGCGGTGGGAGCCGGTCGCGGCCCTGCCCGGCACGGTCGGCCGCATCTGCGGGTTGGACCACAGCGGACGGCTGCTCGGCGTGGCCCTGCGACACGAGAGCCGCTCCCGGACCGTACTCGTCGATCTCACCGACGGCAGCCACCACGACCTGCCCTGCGCGCCCGGCCGGGAAGGCGACGCCCTCCTGCTGGCAAGCCCGTCCTCCGGTCTGCTGCTGATGGCGACCGACACGCCACAGGGACGCCGGCTGGCGTGGAGATCCCTGGCCGATCCGGCCGGACTGCGCGCCCCCGAGCGGCTCAACACCATCGACGGCGCCGTCCTGCCACTGGCCTTCGACCCGGCCGGTGAGCGGGTGGCCCTGCGAGTGCTCCGCGGAGCCCGGGCCCGGCTGCTGGTCCACGACCTGCGCCAGGACCGGCTCACGGAGGTGCCGCTGGCGGCGGGGGCGGTCCAGCAGGTGGCCGGCTGGGGGCGCAGTGGCCTGCTGGTGCCGGTCTCCACGGCGGACCGCCCGGCCGAGATCGCGGTGCTCTCGCCCGAGGCCACGACGGAGTGGGCCCCAGCCGGAAGCCAGGCGGCGGGACGCTCGCGAGTCGAGCGGTTCTCCGGCCCCGCAGGGCAGTTCGAGGCCGTCTGCCAAGGCGACTGGCGCAGCGCCGACGCCGTACTGGTCGCCCTGCACGGCGGGCCCGAGGCGGCCTGGGACCTCGGATACGAGCCGGTGCTGCACCGGCTCGCCACCGCCGGCATCGCCGTCGTCGCCCCGAACCAGCGCGGCAGCACCGGCTACGGGGCCGCGCACGCCGAGGCCCTGCACGGCGCCTGGGGCGGACCCGACCTCGCCGACATCCGCGCCCTGGTCAGAGCCCTCGCCGCAGGGCGCCCCGGATCGGCGCCACCGCCCATGCTGTACGGGGTCAGCTACGGTGCCCATCTCGCCCTGCTGGCGGCTGCCGCGGACCCGCAGCTGTGGTCCCGCTGCGCCGTCGTCGCCCCCTTCCTGTCCGCCGCCCGGCTGCACGCTCAGGCGTCGCCCGCGGTCCGTGCGCTCATCGACCGGCTCGGCGGCCGGACCGAGGTCGAGGACGGACTGGGCCCCCGCGACCTGTGGACCCTCGCCGACCGGATCCGCACCCCACTGATGATCGTCCATGGCACGGACGACCGGACGATCCCGGTCGACCAGTCCCGGCAGCTGCGGCAACGGCTGCTCGACACCGGCCACAGCGAGGGCACCCACTTCCGCTACGCCGAAGTACCCGGCGGCGGACACTCCCCGCTGGAGAACCTCGCGGGCGCGCACCTGCGGGAGCAGCTGGTGGAGTTCCTCTCCCAGCGCCCCGGGAACGCGTGAGGACCGCTCGGGACCGCGGGACCAGAGACTCACGGCCATTCGGGCCGTGCGACGCCGGTACGGCCGGCGTCATCTGCGACGACCTTCAGGAAAGGGGGTGAACACGATGACCGTTGATGTCGATGCGCTGCAGGCGCTGGACGGGGAGGAGGAGGCCGCTGGTCTGCGGCCCTGCCAGAACACCTGTAGCTGGACCTGCACCTACACCGGCCAGTGATGTCGGGTCGGTCGGATGGTGGGTTTTCTGCCTGAAAGGGGGTGAACACGATGACCGTTGATGTCGATGCGCTGCAGGCGCTGGACGGGGAGGAGGAGGCCGCTGGTCTGCGGCCCTGCCAGAACACCTGTAGCTGGACCTGCACCTACACCGGCCAGTGATGTCGGGTCGGTCGGATGGTGGGTTTTCTGCCTGAAGGGGGGTGAACACGATGACCGTTGACGTCGATGCGCTGCAGGCGCTGGACGGGGAGGAGGAGGCCGCTGGTCTGCGGCCCTGCCAGAACACCTGTAGCTGGACCTGCACCTACACCGGCCA
>NZ_JBIVJF010000027.1:0-7056 GCF_044750105.1 Kitasatospora sp. NPDC088861 | reverse complement strand
ACGGATGCGCTGCAGGCGCTGGACGGGGAGGAGGAGGCCGCTGGTCTGCGGCCCTGCCAGAACACCTGTAGCTGGACCTGCACCTACACCGGCCAGTGACCAATGTGTGGCCGGGGCCCTGATCGGCCCCGGCCACCGGTCCCGATTGCCCTCCTGGAGGAGAGGATGACGACGTCGACAAGATCGGTCCCCCGCCTGCTGGCGGCGGCAGCCCTGGAGGCCCGGGGCTGGTTCGCCCTCGCCGTACTGGCGTCGATCACGGATGCGGCGGTGACGCTGGCGACCCCCGCCCTGCTGGCCCGGGCACTCGACGACGCCCTGGCCCACCGTCCGCTGACCGGGCCGGTATCGGCCCTGGCGGCGGCGTTCGCGGTGGCGACGGGCGTCGCGGTGGTGCACGTGGTGGCCGCGGGAACGAGTGGGGCGGCGGCCACCGGCTGGTTGCGCCGCGGCCTCGTCCACCGGGTGCTGGGCGCGGGACTCGCCGGGCAGCGCCGGCACGCTGCGGGGGATGTCACCGGCCGGCTGGTCGGGAGCTGCGCCGAGTCCGGGCACGCCGGTCTCACCGTGCTCGACACGGTCATGTCGGTGGCCACCTCGATCGTGGGCGTGGTGTCCCTGTGGCTGATCGACTGGCGACCCGCGGTGACCTTCCTGCTCGGCCTGCCGCCGGTGTACGTCGTCCTGCGGTTGTTCTTCCGCCGGAGTTCGTCGGCGCTCACGCGCTATCAGGAGTTGCAGGGACAGATCGCGGACCGGTTGATCGAGGCCTTGGGCGGCGTCCGGACGATCCGGGCGAGCGGCACCGTGGCAGCGGAGACGACCCGCGTGCTGGAGCCGCTGCCCGAGCTGTCGAAGACCGGCCTGCTGACGTGGCATCTGCAACGCGCCACCGCCTGGCAGATGGGCCTGCTGCTGCCGGCGATCGAGATCCTCGTCCTCGCCGTGAGCGGATACGGGGTGGTCGCCGGGCGGATCTCCTCGGGGGAGCTCGTCGCCGTCACGGGGTACGTCGCGATCGCCCTCGGACTTCTCCAACAGGTCGACGCGGTGGGTGAGTTGGCCCACTCGGTCGCGGCGGGACGCCGGGTCGCCGAGGCCGTGGGCCAGCCCGTGACCCTGGCGGGGGAGCGGGGATCGGACGGATCCACCGCCGGATGTGCGGTCTCCTTCCGCGGGGTCCGCGTGCTCGCCGGGGACCGGGTGGTGCTCGACGGAATCGACCTGGAGATCCCGGCCGGAACGGCGCTGGCCGTGGTCGGGGCGTCGGGCGGGGGAAAGAGCAGCCTCGCCGCGCTGGTCGGGCGGCTCCACGACCCGGACCAGGGCGCGGTGCTGCTCGATGGCGTACCCGTGACGGAGTTCACGGCGGATGAACTCTCCCGCCGCGTGGCGTACGCCTTCGAACGGCCCGCGCTGTTCGACGACACCATCCGCGCCACGATCGCGCTCGCTCGTCCGGAGGCGACGCAGTCCGTGATCGAGGCCGCCGCGAGGGCCGCCGGCGCCGATGACTTCATCCGACGGCTTCCCGACGGATATGACACCCGCCTGGCGGTTGCTCCGCTGTCCGGCGGTGAGGCACAACGGCTCGGACTGGCGAGGGCGTTCGCCCAGGACAGCCGGGTGGTCGTGCTCGACGACGCGACGTCCAGCCTGGACACGGTGACCGAGGCGAGGGTGACGCAGGCGTTGCACAGCGCCTTCACCGGGCGGACCAGGATCATGGTCGCGCACCGCGCTTCCACGGCGGCCCGCGCGGATCTGGTGGCCTGGCTGGCGGACGGCCGGATCAGAGCCGTGGCGACGCATGCGGAGCTGTGGAGCGACCAGGAGTACCGGGCGCAGTTCGCCGCGGCTTCGGAGAGTGTGGAGGAGGAGACGTGTCCGATCCCGTGACCACGTGCCCCGGCTGGCGGATGCTGGGGCGCCATCTGCGCGGCCGCGGCGGCGTCGTCGCCGCGGTGCTGGCGCTGTCCGTGCTGGAGGCGTTGCCGGTTCTGCTGTCCGGGCTCCTGATAGCGCGGGCCCTGGACCGGGGATTCCTGGCCGGGCGCCCGCTGGTGGGCCTGGCCTGGCTGGCAGTGCTGGGCGTCGCCATGGTGCTCCGGGCTGCTGTGACCCGCCAACTCCTGCCCAGGCTGGGCGTGCTGGTCGAGCCGTTGCGGGACGCACTGGTGAGCTCGGTGGTCTCCGCCACGCTCCGGCGCGGGGTCGCCGGCACGGCCCGCTCCGACGGGGCGAGCGTGGCCCGGCTCACCGGACAGGTGGAGACCGTACGGGCACTGGTCTCCGCGCTGCTGCGCTCGGTCCGGCAGGTCGGCGTGTCACTGGTGATGGCCCTGGTGGGGTTGGCGGCCCTCGCTCTGCCGGTGGCGGCCATCGCCGGGGTGTCGGTGGTCCTCACGCTGGCGGCGTACATGCCGCTGCTGCGCGTCCTGAGCCGGCGTCGACGGGCCTTGCTGATCGCGGACGAGCGACTGGCCGCCGAGGCCGGTCAGACCCTGGCGGGCCTGCGTGATCTGGTGGCCGCCGGCGCGCGCGGTCGGGCTCGGGAGCGGCTGGACGTCCTGATCGGCGAGTGGGAAGCGGCGTCGCGGGCCGTCGCGCGGACCGGCGCGGTCAGTGCGCTGCTCGTCTCGGCGGGCGGAAAACTGCCGGTGCTGGCCGTGTTCGTGATGAGCCCGTGGCTGCTGGCCGGACACGGACTGACGGTCGGCGCGCTGGTCGGCGCAATCGGCTACCTGCTGACCACCATCGAGCCCACGCTGCGCTCGATGGTCGATGTCATCGGCTCCTGGGGAATCCAACTCCACACGGTGCTACAGCGGTTGGGCGAGGCCGATGTCCCGTCCGAACCGGCCCCGCGCCACCCTGCCCACCCGCCCGCCGAAGCCGGCCCGGCCGAGGCCGCCTCGGCCGGCGCCGACCTGGTCATCGACCGCCTGACCTTCGGTTACGGCCCGCACGCCGAGCCGGTCATCCGCGACCTCACGCTCGCCGTGCCCGCCGGCGCCGTGCTGGTCGTGGTGGGCCCCAGCGGCATCGGCAAGTCGACCCTGGCCGACCTGCTCGCCGGGTTGGCGACGCCCGGCGCCGGGCAGGTCCGGATCGGCGGCTTCCCCGTGGACCGGCTCGGCGAGGACTGGCTGCGCCGCCACGTCGTACTGATCCCCCAGGAGGCGTACATCTTCACCGGGACGCTCCGGGAGAACCTCTGCTACCTGCGCCCCGAGGCCGCGGACACCGAGCTCGCCCGGGCCGCGACCGCCGTCGGTGCCGACCGCCTGATCGGCCGGCTCGGCGGCCTGGACACCCGGCTCGGTGTGGGCGGGGCCGTTCTGTCGGCCGGCGAGCGGCAACTGCTGGCGCTGGTCCGGGCCTACGTCTCGGACGCTCGCGTGGTGCTGCTCGACGAGGCGACCTGCCACCTCGACCCGGGTGCGGAGGCGCGGGCGGAGCTGGCCTTCGCGCGGCGCGGCGGCACCGTGGTCGTCATCGCGCACCGGATGAGCTCGGCCCTGCGCGCCGACCGCATCCTGCTGATGGACGGCGACCGGACGCTGAGCGGCACCCATTCGCAACTGCTCGCCGCCTCACCGCGCTACGCGGACCTCGTCGGCTACTGGACCGGCTCGCACGCGGACACGAGGGACCAGCACACCACGGCCTCGCCGGCGTGAGCGCTCGCCTCGCGCGCATCCGTGCGTCCGTGCATCCGTGCATCCGTGCGTCCGGGCGTCCGAACCACGGACCGGCAAGCGTTCTTGGCCGGCCCGCACCCGCTCTGAACTGCGCGTTCACCCCCACCCGTAGGCACGGGTGAGGGGGCGCCGAGGCGCCCCGCAGTTTCGAGCCCCGGGGAGTTCCCGTTGGTCCACCACATCGAAGATCCGGCCCGCCGCAGGGGCAGGTGGCGAAGGCCGCTCGTGGCCTTCGCCACCGCGACCGCCGTCGTGGGAGTGCTCGCGGCTCCCGGCATCGCGCCCGTGGCGAACTCCTTCGGGAGCCCTTCACCCTTCTTGTCCTGGCATCAACTGATGGCCATCCAGGGCCAGATGAACGAGACGGCTTCGGCCGTGGAGCAGGTGTCGGGTCGGATCGGCAGCCAGGCCCTCGCCGGCGTGGTCGCCGCCCCCGAGACGAAGCACCTCACGGTCTACTGGCACGGCGAGCTGACGCCCGAGGTCCGGGCGGTCGTCGCGCACAGCCCGGTGCGTGTCGACGTGAAGTCGGCGCCGCACAGTGCGCAGGACCTGAAGGACGCCTCGCGCGAGGTGACGCGCATCGCCGATTCCGCCGGAGTGCGGATCACCGACGTGGCGATGCCGCAGGACGGGAGCGGCCTCACCGCGACCGTGGTGGGCGGTGAGGCCGACGCACAGCGGCTGCGGCGGGCGGTGGCGTCCGTGAGCGTTCCGGTGACGGTCGAATCGAACGGCACGGAGTCGATCAGCCTCGGCGAACCCTCGCGCCGGAGCGATCCGGGTGCCGGCGGCGCGCAGATCATCTCACCGTTCTGCAGCACGGCGTTCGCGATCAACTACCGCGGCGAGGACGCCATGCTCACCGCGGACCACTGCTTCATGCCGAACAACGAGACCAACGTCCGGTACGGCGTGGACGACACGGGCGGACAGGGGCCGGCGATCGGCACCCGGATCTCGCCCCACATCGTCCGCCAGGACGAGAGGGGGCCCGTCTACCTCGACGCGGCCGTCATCAAGCCGTCCTCGGGCATCACGATGGACCAGCAGATCTGGACGGGCGGCGCGGCCGACCAGTCCAGCATCTCGCAGACCAAGAAGTGGGTGAGCGCCGCGCAGGTGGCGCACGAGGGGAACTGGATCTGCAACGAGGGCGCCCGATCGGGCGAGATCTGCAACATCCAGGTCACCACCAAGGTGACGGACTACTACGCCAAGGGCCCCGACAACCTGGGCGGCGACATCGAGCACCACTACATGTACGGGTGGAAGGCCCTCAAGCAGTTCACCGCCGCCGACAACTCGTCCATCGCGGCCCGCAGGGGTGACAGCGGCGGCCCCGTCGTGCTGGGCGGCGGCCCGGACCTGCCGGGGGCGCCGCCCAACATCACGGCCCTGGGCATCGTCTCGGCCACCACGGGTGGAACCTGGAGCTGCAAGACGCCGGGGAAGACGATGGCGACCACCTGCGCGGGCGGCATCATGTTCGTCGGCCTGGAGGACGCCCTCCCCATGCTGGGCGCCAAGATCGGCGTTCGCGACTGGAGCACCGGGCACCTGAGCTGGGAGGACTTCGGCGGGGGCGGCGGGGGCGTGGCGATGGGCTCCGACCCCAAGCCGCACGACCACACCGAACTGGTCGACGGCAACGGCGCGGCGATGGCCTACGACCTGCCGAGCGGCCGGCTCGTCGGCACCCAGCCCGGTGACCCGCGGGCCGACTGGGAACTCCTCCAGACGACGGACGGCGGCTGGATGTTCCGGAACCTCGCCGCACCGAACGAGTACCTCGGTCAGTCCGCCGACGTCGGACTCCAGATGTCGGACTGGGAGGGCGGCCACTGGTACTTCCACCTCCAGATCAAGGGCGGGAACTGTCTCGCGCTGTGGCCCGGTACGAGCGTGCCGAACAGCATCGCGACACCCGGCAACGCCCCGTGCGACCACAACGACGAGAACCAGCTCTTCAAACTGGTGCCGGTCGGCGACGAGGACGCCGACCTGCCGAGCACGCCCGGCCCCCCGCCCGCGGACAGTCTGCACCTGCCGTCCCAGCAGCCGCCGGTGAAGCCCTCCGGGCCTTCCGTGGACGCGGCCTACTCCTTCCTCGCCCAGCGCCTCGACGCCCACGGCACCGGCAGCACGCTGCGCGTGCCCCGCAGCTACCAGGGCGGGCACTTCGAGGACCCGAAGCTGTTCGGCCCGGACGGCTTCCAGGCCTCCTTCACGTACGACAACGCGCTCGTCATCACCGCGTTCCTGCAACGCGGCGGAACCGACGACGTCGCCCACGCCACGGCGCTCGGCGACAGCCTGCTGTACGCGCAGGCCCACGACATCACCCCGGACGGCCGCATCCGCGCCTCCTACGAGCCGGACCCCTTCGTCAAGACCCCCTCCGGCGAGCCGTACGTCGGCGGGTTCTCCGTCTACACCGGGAACATGGCCTGGGCCGGCATGGCGCTTACCCGGCTCTACCGGGTGACCGGCCAACAGCGCTTCCTGGACGGGGCGTTGAAGGCCGCCAACTGGATCCAGAACAACACCGCGGACACCCGCGGCGCCGGCGGCTACACCGGCGGCCTGCGCAACGACGACGGCACCGGCCAGACGATGGTCCCGCTCACCTGGAAGGCCACGGAGCACAACATCGACACCGGCGCCTTCTTCGCCATGCTCGCCGGCGTCACCGGCGACGCGGGCTGGGCGCAGCGCTCCACCAACGCCTTCCGGTTCGTGAAGTCCGTGCAGGCCGCCAACGGCCACCTGTGGACGGGCACCGGCCTGGACGGGGTGACCACCAACGACGACGTCGAGCCGGAGGACGTGCAGACCTGGAGCTACCTGGCCACCCTCGACCCGTCCTACGCGCCCGCCGTCGACTGGGCGGCCGGGCGGATGGCGGCCACCGACGGCCCGTACAGCGGGGTGGGCTTCAGCGGTAAGGACACCAGCGGCGTCTGGTTCGAGGGCACCGCCCACCTGCTGGCCGCCTACCAGGTCCGCCGCGCGGACGGCGACGCCGCGAAGGCGGCGGTCCTGATGGCGACCTTGCAGAAGGCCCAGAGCGGCGCGGCCAACACGGACGGCAAGGGCATCGTCGCCGCCTCGCACGACGGCCTGGACACCGGGGAGGGCGACTTCTACTACTCCTCCCTCCACACCGGGGCGACCGCCTGGTACGTGATCGCCGCGCAGGGCGGGAACCCCTTCCGCCTGTGACCGGGAGTCGGGGGGGGGCCGCCCGCCCCCCCCCCCGCCCGCCCGGCCCCGGCCCCCCCCCCCCCCCCCCGCGGGCCCCCGGGGGGGGGGGGGGGGGGGGGGTGAGGGGCCGGGCGGGGCCCGGCGG
>NZ_JBIVJF010000026.1:0-93860 GCF_044750105.1 Kitasatospora sp. NPDC088861 | reverse complement strand
CACCGCGACTACGAGGAACTGCCGGACCGGTCACGCTCGATGATCCACTGGGCCATGGTCAACTCCATGACCAACCGCCTGACCGCCAGTCCCGACAAAATCGGGCAATACCTCCGCCCGAAACCTCTCGCAGCAGCCTAAATCGGTATCGAACACCCTCTGAGAGGAAGCCTCATGGGCCTGCCCACCGCACCGACCGTCCCGACCGCACCGACCGTCACGTCCGGACCACCCGCCCCGCTCGGACCGTCCGGACCGTCCGGACCGACGGTGCCGCCCGCACCGACCGAGGCCCGGTTGCGCCGCGAACTCGCCGCCGTGTACCGGCTGGTCGCCCACTTCCGGATGACCGACCTGATCTTCACCCACATCTCGGTCCGCGTCCCCGGCCCCGAGCAGCACTTCCTGATCAACCCGTACGGCCTGCTGTTCGAGGAGATCACCGCCTCCGACCTGGTCAAGATCGACCTGGCCGGGAACCCGGTGGAGCCGACCCCCCATCCGGTCAACCCGGCCGGCTTCGTGATCCACAGCGCCGTCCACGCGGCCCGCCAGGACGCCCACTGCGTGCTGCACACGCACACCCGGGCGGGCTGCGCGGTCGCCGCCCAGCGGGACGGGCTGCTGCCCCTCAACCAGATCTCGATGGAGTTCCACGACCGGGTCGGCTACCACGACTACGAGGGCGTCGCGCTCAACCTGGCCGAGCAGGAGCGACTGGTCGCCGACCTCGGCGGGCACCCGGCACTGATCCTGCGCAACCACGGCCTGCTGACCGTCGGCCGCACCCCGGGCGAGGCCTTCCTGCGGATGTACTACCTGGACAAGGCGTGCGAGATCCAGATCGCCGCCCAGGCCGGCGGCGGCCCGCTCGTCCTGCCGTCCCGCGAGACCGCCGAGCTCACCGCCCGCCAGCTGACCGGCCAGGAGCACGGATCCGACCTCCAGGACGACCGGGCCGCCGAACTGGCCTGGGCCGCCCTCCTGCGCCTCGCCGACCGGATCGCCCCCGACCACGCGAACTGACCCCGTCGACCCGGCGCAACCCCCGCCCGCCGACGCCCCGACGCCGACGCCCCGCCCGCGGCTCCCCGACGCCGACTCCCCGACAACGCCCCGACAGCGCCCCGCCCGACCGACTCCAGGAGCTGCCATGAGCACCGCCCCCGACCCCCACGCCCCCCACAGCCCCCTCGGCCCCACCGACTCCTCCCGCGTACCGCGCTACGCCGGGCCCGCCACCTTCGCCCGCCTGCCCCGGATCGACCAGGTCCCGCGCGCGGACATCGCGGTCGTCGGCGTGCCCTTCGACACCGGCGTCTCCTACCGGCCCGGCGCCCGCTTCGGCGGCAACGCGATCCGCGAGGCCAGCCGGCTGCTGCGCCCCTACAACCCGGCCCAGGGCGCCTCGCCGTTCGCACTCGCGCAGGTCGCCGACGCCGGGGACATCGCCGCCAATCCGTTCGACATCCACGAGGCGGTCGACACCGTCGAGGCAGCCGCCGGCGAACTGCTGGACACCGGCGCCCGGCTGATGACCCTCGGCGGCGACCACACCATCGCGCTCCCGCTGCTGCGCGCCGTGGCCCGTCGACACGGGCCGGTCGCGCTGCTGCACTTCGACGCCCACCTGGACACCTGGGACACCTACTTCGGCGCCGAGTACACCCACGGCACACCGTTCCGCCGGGCCGTCGAGGAGGGAATCCTGGACACCTCCGCCCTCTCCCACGTCGGCACCCGCGGGCCGCTCTACGGCAAGCAGGACCTCACCGACGACGAGAAGCTCGGCTTCGGCATCGTCACCTCCGCCGACGTCCTGCGGCGCGGCGTGGACGAGGTCGCCCAGCAACTGCGCGAGCGGGTCGGCGACCGCCCCCTGTACATCTCCATCGACATCGACGTGCTCGACCCGGCGCACGCCCCCGGCACCGGCACCCCCGAGGCCGGCGGACTCACCTCGCGCGAGCTGCTGGAGATCCTGCGCGGCCTGAGCGGCTGCCACCTGGTCTCCGCCGACGTGGTCGAGGTCGCACCCGCCTACGACCACGCCGAGATCACCGCCGTGGCCGCCTCGCACACCGCCTACGAGCTGACGACGTTGATGGCCCGCCAGATCGCGAGCGAACGGACGGAGCAGGATCCGCGAGCCGGTGCGGGCGGCCGCACCGACGGACGCCCGGCCAGCCGCGCCGACGCCCGTACGGAGTCCCACGACGCCACCGGCGAGGTGCGCGCATGACGCACCTCCGCAACGGCGGCGACCTGGTGGTCGAGTCACTCGCCACCCTCGGCGCCCGCTGCGTCTTCGGCCTGCCCGGCCAGCACGCCCTCGGCCTGTTCGACGCGCTGCGCCGCTCCGACCTGCGTTACGTGGGACTGCGGGTGGAGAACAACGCCGGCTTCGCCGCCGACGGCTACGCCCGCACCGCCGGGACGGTCGCCCCGCTGTTCCTGTCCACCGGGCCCGGCGCGCTCACCTCGCTGGCCGCGCTCCAGGAGGCCGCCGCCGCCTCGGTGCCGGTGCTCGCCGTCTCCAGCCAGATCCCCTCGGCCGGACTGGGTGGACGGCGGCGCGGCTACCTGCACGAACTCGTCGACCAGCAGGCCAGCTTCCGCGACGTGGTGAAGTCCGTGCACACCGCCCGCACCCCCGCACAGATCCCCTCCGCGCTGGCCGCCGCCTGGGAGTCGGCGCTGAGCGCGCCGTACGGGCCGGTGTGGGTGGAGATCCCGCAGGACGTCCTGCTCGCGCCGGTGACCGTACCCCCGGTCACCGGGCTGCGCGCCGAACCCCGGCCGCCGGTCCCCCGCCCGGAGCTGGTCGCCGAGGCCGCGGTGCTGCTGGCCGAGGCCGAACGCCCGGTGATCCTGGCCGGAGGCGGCGTGGTCCGGGCCGGAGCCAGTGACGAACTGCTGCGGCTGGCCGAGCTGTTGCGGGCCCCGGTGGCCTGCACCTTCGGCGCCAAGGGGGCCTTCCCCTGGGAGCACCCGCTGTCGCTGCGGTCCTGGCTGGAGGACCGCCACACCACCGACCTGCTGGAGGACGCCGACGTCCTGCTCGTCGTCGGCTCCGGCCTGGGCGAACTGTCCAGCAACTACCACACCCTGGCGCCGCGCGGCCGGATCATCCAGATCGAGGCCGACGCGGGCAAGCTGGAGGCCAACCACCCGGCCTTCGGCATCCACGCCGACGCCCGCCTCGCCCTGGCCGCCCTCTCCGACTCGGTACCGGCCGCCACAGCGGACGGACGGGCCGAGGCGGTGACCGCCGAACTGCTCAAGCGCGTCCAGGAGCGGATCGACGGCCAGGGGCTGGAACTCGAACAGGACTTGCTGGCATCCGTTCGCCACGCGCTACCGGACGACTCCCCGGTCTTCTTCGACATGACGATCCTCGGCTACTGGGCCTGGTCCGCCTTCGACGCCCGCCGCCCCGGAGCGATGCACTCCGCCCAGGGCGCCGGCGGCCTCGGCTACGGCTACCCCGCCGCACTGGGCGCCGCCGTGGCCACGGGCGGCCGCCCGGTCCTCGCCGTCTCCGGCGACGGCGGCGCGATGTACTCGCTCGCCGAACTCGCCACCGCCCGCCAACTCGGCCTCAACGTCACCTGGCTGATCATCGACGACGGCGGCTACGGCATCCTGCGCGAGTACATGACGGGCGCCTTCGGCGAGGCCACCGCCACCGAACTGGCCCGCCCGGACTTCGTCCGCCTGGCCGAGTCCTTCGGCGTCCCGGCCGCCTTCACCACGCCCGACGACCTCGCACGGGACCTGGCCGCCGCACTCGCCGCCCCGGGCCCCAACGTGCTGGTCCTGCCCGCCCTGCTGCGGATGTTCGCACCCACCCACCTGGACGCCTGAACCACGGGGGGAGCGCGACGGCCCGGCCTTGCCCGCGCCCGGCGCGCTCCCCCCCGTCGACCTGATCGCACACCACCACGCGCCCCGGCCGTCCGACGCCGTTGCGCCGCCCCTTGGATAGGCTGCCGCAATGGCCCTCGACTCCCCCCGGCTACTGCGCGCCGACGCCGCCCGCAACGCGGAAAAGATCATCCGGGCAGCCCGGGAGGTCTTCACCGAACAAGGCCCCGACGCCCTCCTCGACGACGTGGCCCGCCGGGCCGGCGTCGGAGCCGCCACACTCTTCCGCCGTTTCCCCGACAAGGCCGCGCTCCTGCGAGCCGTACTCGACGAGCGCTTCGGCGAGAACGTCCGCCCCGTCATCCAGGCTGCCGCCCACGACCCCGACCCCGCCTCCGGACTGGCCCGCGTGCTGGAAGCGGCACTGGAATCGGTGGCCGGCGACTACAACGTCCTCGCCGCCGCCCGCTCCGCCGGCGTACTGACCCCGGCGACCGGACAGGAGTTCTTCGCCGCCCTCGACGCCCTCCTGGCACGCGGTCAGCACACAGGCGCGATCCGCGCCGACCTCGTACCCGACGACCTCCACCGCATCGTCGTCATGCTGGTCTCCGTGCTGTGGACGATGGAACCCCGCGAGGACGGCTGGCGCCGCTACCTGGCCCTCGTCCTCGACGGCCTCACCCCCACCGGGGCCCGCCCGCTGCCCTGCCCCGCCCCCGCACTGCACACCCGCACACCCTGACACCGAGGCGGATGCCGGCCACCCTCGCGCGGTGGGGGCGGCCGACACCACCGACCGCTAGACCTGTCCGGTCGATCCTGCCGGAGAGGGCCTAGCGCGCCGGGTGCACCCGGATCGCCGAGGCCGGGCACATGGCGGCTGCCTCGCGGGCCAGTTCCGCCGCCCGTGCGCCGGGCTCGGCAACGAGCACGAAGACCTGCCCGTCCTCGTCCTGGTCGAACACCAGCGGCGCGGTCACCGCGCACTGCCCCGACGACACGCACCGCGAGGTGTCCGCCTCCACCCGCGCGACCGGCCGCTCGCGAGGCTGCTCCCCGTTCACCACAGGACCGGAACCTCGCTGAGGCCGCCCGCCAGCCGTTCGGCGTGGTCGCGCAGGCTCCGCGCGTCCACCGCCAGCCGCAGGCCGGGGAAGCGCCGGAACAGCGCGGTCAGCGCGACCTGCATCTCGGTGCGTGCCAGCACGTTGCCGATGCAGTAGTGACCACCGTGCCCGAAGGCCAGGTGCGCGTTGGGGGAACGCGACGGGTCGAAGGTGTCCGGCTCCTCGAACACCCGCCCGTCCCGGTTCGCGGCGTTGATCGCCACCAGCACCGCCTCGCCCCGCGCGATCGCGGTCCCCGCGACGGTGACGTCCTCGCGGGCGTAGCGGGTCAGGCCCAGGCCACCGGGCGAGGCCATCCGCAGGACCTCCTCCACGGTGGCGCGGGCCAGCGTCTCGGGCTCGGCGGCGAAGCGGTCCCGCCGGCCGGTGTCGCTCAGCAGGAACAGGACTCCCAGGTCGATCCGGGCCGACGTCGTCTCGTGGCCCGCGAACAGCAGCCCCACCGCCAGCCGGGTCATCTCCCCCTCGGTGAACGAGGGGTCCTCCGCCTGCACGGCCAGGATGTCGCTGATCACGTCCTGTCCCGGCTT
Source organism: Kitasatospora sp. NPDC088861 (assembly GCF_044750105.1). Taxonomy (NCBI): domain Bacteria; kingdom Bacillati; phylum Actinomycetota; class Actinomycetes; order Kitasatosporales; family Streptomycetaceae; genus Kitasatospora; species Kitasatospora sp. NPDC088861. The sequence continues at coordinate 88,333 of NZ_JBIVJF010000026.1, read as the reverse complement.
CTTCCGCTTCTCCTCGGCGATGCCGGCCACGTACGCCTCGAACTCGGCCATGGCCGCGGCGCCGTCGGCCCCGCCGTACAGCGCGGCGATCCGCTCCGACCAGCCGCGCAGCAGGCCCCGGTCCGCGACCGGCACACCCAGCAGCTCGCAGATCACCATCACCGGCAACGGGAACGACAGGTGGTCGTGCAGGTTGACGGCGCGTTCCGGCTCCCGTGAGCGCTCCTCCTCCATCGCGTCCAGGCAGGATGCGGCGAGCTCCCCGATCCGCTCGCCCAGCCGGCGCATCCGCGGCGCGCTGAACGCGGGCGCCAGCATCCGCCGCATCCGCGTGTGCTCGCGGTCCTCCTCCTCGGGCGTGGGGGCGGGGCGCGTGTGCAGCGCCGACTCCGAGATCCTCGGCGCGCCCTCGGAATCGGGGCGCAGCCGGGAGAACCGGGCGTCGCTCAGAACCTCCCGGGCCTCCTCGTAGCGGGTCACCAGCCAGGCCGGGTCGCCAGCGGGTGTCGTCACCCTCGTGATCGGACCTTCCTCGCGCAGACGCGCGAACAGCGGCGCCAGGTCCAGGGCGTCGGGGCGCTCGAAGGGTAACTGCGGTGCGGGGGCGGTCATGGTGGTCTCCTCACCGGCCAAAGGCCACAAGAGCAGCGAACGCTTGGCAGAACCGCCCTCTCCTGCACGTCCGGACCAGGGCGGATGAGCGGCGTCCCGGCCCAACAAGTGAGAGTCAGCTCTCTCTTCTCTCGGGAGCGTAACACCGTCGGCACGCACAGTCAGCCACCCGGCGAAATCAGCCCGTCCGGTGACCGGGCGGGGCCCCGGCTCGGTGAAGAACACCTGCGGCACGGCCCCCTCGGGGCATCAGCCGCGCCCGCACGCCGTCCGCTTCTGCCGGTCCTCGGCCGATCGCAGGACCGCCGGGCCACGCGGTCGCGTAGGCTCGCCCGGGTGCCGCGAAGGTGTGGGGCGGCGGCCGGGTCGGGAGGCAGGGGGTGGCGGGTGTTGTCGGATCGCGCGCGGGCCGAATCGGTCCTCAAGGACGCGGCTGCCACCTGTGAGGCGCACCTGCGGCGCTGGGTCGGACAGTTGGAGGGCGCGGTCGGGCAGGTGGCGGCCTACCAGTTCGGATGGACCCGCGACGGATCCCCTCACCGGCGGCACGGCGGCAAGAACGTTCGAGCGGCCCTGGCACTGGGCTGCGCCCGGGCGGTGGGAGGGGACCCGCAGCGGGCGGTGCCCGCCGCCGTGGTGGTGGAGATGGTGCACAACCTGTCGCTGCTGTACGACGACGTCCTGGACGGCGACGCGCTCCGTCGCCACCGGGCCTCCGCCTGGGAGGTGTTCGGGCCGGGCGCGGCGACCCGGTCGGCCGACGCACTGCTGATGCTGGCGTTCGAGGTGCTCGCAGGCCCCGACGGCGAAGCATTCGCCGGTGAAGCCGTCGCCGGTGAAGCGTCGACGGCCCTGCTGGACACGCTCATCCAGCTCGCGGTCGGTGAGAGCCTGGACGTGCTGTTCGAGGCCGCGCCCCGCGTCGAGCTGTCCGAGTGCCTGGAGATGGTGTCGGGCAAGACGGCGTCGCTGATCTCCTGCGCCTGTCGGCTGGGCGCCCTCTACGGCGGCGGCGGGCCGGCGCAGGTCGAGACCCTGGCCGCGTTCGGACACGACCTGGGCATGGCGTTCCAGCTGGTGGACGACCTGCTGGGGATCTGGGGCGACGAAGCGGTCACGGGCAAACCGGTCTTCGCGGACCTGCGGGCCCGCAAGCTCTCGGTGCCGGTGGTGGCCGCGATGGCCTCGAACACCGCGGCGGGCGACGAACTGGCCCGCCGCTACGCGCTGTCGGCCGGCCCTGGCCGGGCCGGGGAGGCGGAGCTGGCCCGGCTGGTGGAGGAGGCCGGCGGCCGGCGCTGGACGGTGGAGCGCGCCGCCGAGCACGCGGACGGGGCCCGACGCCGTCTGCGGAGCCTCGCCGACGGCCCCGGCGCGGTGGCCGGTGCCGTCGCCGACCTCGACGCGCTCTGCGAACTGATCGTCAACCGGTCGCACTGAACCGGTCGCCCCCGGCGCGGGAGGACCAGGGCGCCGGGGTGTCGAGGATGTGCGCACGACCCTGCCGGTAGAGCGCGGCGTCCACCTCCTTCAGGCGGCGCAGTTCCTGCGGCTCGTACAGGGCATGGACCACGGCCGGCTCGGCCCCGTGCCCGGCGGCCTCCAGCAGCGCGTTCGCCGCCGCCCGGCCGCTCTGGTTCGCGCCCTCCATGGTGGCCAGGTTCACCGGGCAGCGGACGAAGTCCCCGGCCATGAACAGGTTCACCGCGGCCGTCCGCGCCCGCGGGCGCAGCGTCCACGAGCCGGTGGTGTTGATCAGCAGGGCCTCGTCGTTGGTGGCGGGACCGGGGCCGTCGAGGTTCTTGACGGCCGGGTCCAGGTGCCAGGAGTGGAGCAGGCCGTCGTGGAGGGTCCGGCGGCGGCCGTCGTTGAGGGCGTCGGCGAGCTGGGCCCAGACCTCGGCGACGACCTCGGCCCGGGTGCAGTCGCGGGCCGGCTTGCCGTAGAGGATTCCGGGGGTGTCCCAGGAGGAGATGTCGACCGACAGGCAGTCGGCCACCGTCCCGTCGCCGTAGGTGGCGCGGAAGTCGGTGTCCCAGAACTGCGCCTGGCTGATGGAGGTCAGGGCCCACGGGGAGTCCTGGTAGATGACGTGGCCGCGGGTGATCGGGGTGGGCTCGGTGAGGTAGAACTGCAGGCCGACCATCCAGTCGGTGCGCAGGTCCGCCGTCTTCTTCAGCTCCGGGTCCGCCTCGGTCAGGCCGCGCTCCAGCAGCGTCCCGATCCGGTCGACCGGGAGCGCGCACACGTACCAGTCGGCGGCCGCTTCCCGCCGCCGGCCGCCCGGGCCGCGCAGGACGGCGCCGGCGACAGCGCGGCCCCGCACCGTCAGGCGCTCCACCTGCCAACCGAGTTCGAGCCGCACCCCCAGCCGCTCCAGGTGCCGCACCCAGGGGTCGATCCAGGCGGTGCTGGTCGGGGCGTTCAGGACCCGGTCGGCGGCCTGGGCCTCGCCCCGGCCGAGGAAGCCGTAACCGAAGGCCTCCAGGAACCCCCCGACGGTGTGCGCGCTGCACACCTCCGCCCTGGCCGCCACGACCGTACGGGTCGCCCCGACGACGCACACCTTCCGGTACTCCTCGGAGGCGCCGTCGGCGGCGGTGAAGTCCCACCACGACATCTGCTCCCACTGCCCAAGCCGCCGCTGCGCGCTGCTGGTCATGTAGACGAGCAGCCGGTTGGCGAAGTACAGCAGTTCCTCGTTCAGCTCTCCCCCGGCGCCCAGCTTCATGCCCCGGGCCCGCAGGATCTGCAGGGGCGTCCTCGGACCGGCGGCCAGGGACACGTCGGAGACCGTCTCCCCGATCCTCCCCGACCGGGCGGACAGCATCTGCGGTGCCTCCCGCAGGTTGCCTTCCACGCCCGAGGGCGATCCCGGGAGGGGGATCCGCCGCATCGTGTCCGGCAGGCTCCGGTAGAAGCCGGGGAAGAACCGGAACCCGTGCTCGCTGGGCAGGTCGAGCCGCCCGCCGGTACCCGTCCCCGGAACCGAGGCACTACGGGCCTTCCCGCCCCACCCGGAGGGCTCCACCACGGTCACCTCGAAGCCGCGCTCCGCCAGCTCCATGGCCGCCGTCAGCCCGGCCACCCCACCGCCCAACACCGTGACCGTCCGGCCCGAACGCCCCGACACCGCACACCCCCTCCCCGGCCCACGGCCGCTCACCCGTCCCACCTGTCCCACCTGTCCCACCCGATCCGTACGGGAACGATAGAGCAGGTCGTGGCCGTCACCCCGGCGAAGCCCCTCCCCGCGACCCCCGGCACCCCGCGGCCGCGTTGTCGGCCCGAGCCGCCGGGCCGGCATCGACCTCGACATGTGGATCGACACGCAGGGCCGCACCCGCTACAGCGGGTCGGCCGGCTACGGCCACGGGTAGCCCACTTGCTCTGGCCTGTAGCCTCCGCAGAGCTCGGCGGTGGCACGGGGATCGCCTGCGGTCAGCTGTGCTTCAAGGTGCTCGGCCTGGTCCGACGGGTCGTCCGCGGAGATCGGGAGGGTCATCAGGAACTGGGCCCAAGGCAGATCCGCCTCGTCCCGGCCAGGGGGATGCCTCAGGACGACGTCGATCCGATCGGGTTCCCCTCGAAAGGCCCAGACGGCCTCCAACTCGCACTCCCACCTGGCGAGCCAGTCCTCGCGCCCCCTCAGCCCCGCCTCAAGCAGCGTCGCAACCACTGCTGCCGGCCACTCCCAGCTGCGGTCCTCCTCAGCTCGCAGGACCTCGGCCTCGTACTGATCCGCGGCGAACCGAAACTCCGGCAGGTCGAAGCCCCGCTCGGCCGGGTCGCGCCAGCTCGCCCAGACGACATGCTCCTCGTCGCGCGTGACCGTCACGTACAGAGCACTGCAGCACCGCTCGAAGCCGCATCCGGATCGAGCGAGCCGAACCTCGTGGGGCGTTCCAGTGGCATGCAACGGCCCGCCCCGGCCCAGGAGATACCGGGGGCCTGATCCCACGAACGGGGGGCCGCCTGATTCCCTGTTACGGAGGGACAGGTCGGCCAGGAGATCCCGGCCGCTGACGAACGGGCGGACCTCCACGCCGCCCTCGCCGGGCGGTGGGCAGACGATGCTCAGACTGAGAAGGTTCGGTTCTACGGCCATCGGCAAAGGATCACGGAGCCGGCCGCAGCTGTCATGTGAATTTGCGTGGCCTCCGCTCAGGGCGGAAGTTCGGGCCGCTCCTGGGCACGCCGGCCTCCGGACACCCCACCCGCAGGAGGCGGGCCGTCACCGGCACGTCCAGTTCGCGTGGTGTCGGGCCGGCCGGAGTGGGTGTGTCGGCGAGGCGGTCGAGTAGCCGGTGCATGGCTGCCTGGCCGTCCTCGACGGCTGCCTGCTCGTCGTCGGTCAGCGGGATGGACACGATCATCTTCCGCAAGTCGCCTTCAGCTTGCAGGAGTTGAGATCGCGCGGATTCCTTTGGGCTGTCCACGGGGAACGGAGGCCGTCGCCCGGGGGACGCCGGACGCGCCGTCGCCGAGCAGGCCCTCGGGGCGCTGCGACGGTGTCCCCACCGCGCCGCCCCGGTCAGCGTCCGGCCGGGGCTGCCTGCGCGATGGGCCAGCGGGGGCCGCCCGGGCCGCCCTGCCATGCCCACTGCTCCTCAGGGGTGACGGTGATCCCGTAGTCGTAGCGGCCCGGCCGGCCGTGTTCCTCCCACCGGGTCCAGGCGGCGACCACCTCGTCCCCGAGGCGGCGCGGTCCGCCCTGAAGAAGCAGCGGCGCCTCGCCGTCACCGCGCGCGGTCACCGTCGCCCACGACCGGGTGCCGTCGTGGATCCAGGCGTTGAGGCCGTCGTCGTCCCGGGCGGTGAGCACCACAGCGTCCGGCACGGCCACCCGCAGGGCGAACCGCAGGTCCCAGTCGTCCAGCAGTTGCGAGTCACGGTCCAGCGCCTGGCGGGTCTCGGGCTCGGTACCGCCGCGCACCTGCGCGAAGGCGGCGCTGCCGGTGCTCGGCTGTGCCGGGCCGTGCCGGTCGCCCATGAACTGGGCCAGGCCCTGGACCCATCCTGTGGCGGACCGTCCGTCGTCGGCCACGGTCAGGGCGACGTGGCCCAGCCGCCCCCAGGGATAGACGATCCGTCCGCCCGGCCGTACCGCCGCCACCCAGGACCAGGGGACGGTCTCCACGGCGTAGGTGGCGTGGAGCCGGTCGACCGGGACGCCGCCGGGCGGGCCGCTGCGGGTGCCGTTGCCCAGGGTGACCTCGGCGTCGAGTCCGGCGGCCGCGAGGCGGGCGCGCGCGGATTCGGCCAGGTACCCGTCCACCTCGGTGGTCACGACCAGGCCGGGCCCGGCCCGCCAGGCGGCCAGCGCCGCCGTCCAGCCCTGGCCGGTGCCGACGTCCCACACCCGGTGCCCCGGCTCCACCCTGAGGCTGTCCAGCATGTCCGCCACCACCGAGGGCGCGGACAGCGACGAGGACGGCCGGCCGCCGTCGAGCTGGGTGACGGCCGCGGAGTAGACGCCGGAGTACAACTCGGCCGCCCAGCCGTCCGGATCCGCCGAGCGGTCGAGCGGCACGTAGGCCCGGTTGTCCCACCGCCACAGCCGGTCCGGCGCGAACGCGTCGCGCGGCAGCGCGGTGAAGGCGCCACGCAGCCACGGCGAAGCGGCCGGCCACGCCCCGCTCCGCTCCATCTCCGCGTCCAGGCGCGCCCGGCGCCCGGCCAAGTCCTCGTCAGCCACGGTTCTACTTGCGGTGCTTGCCGTCGGACGGCGGAGCCGGGGGGACCTCGCCGTCGGCGTTGTTGGGAGGCGGCGTGCCCTTCTGAGGATCCGGCGGCGGCTTCTCGTGCTCACCCATTTTGCTGCCCCTTCGGTCGTGTGCCGGACACGGTCGGCCGCCCATCCTCGCGCACCTCCACGCCACGCGGTAGACGGCGTGCAGGAGCACCCACGGGGCGCGCACGAGAGCGTCCGCCGCGCCCACGGGTCTTGGGTTCCAGCGGTCGACGCTCAGTCCTCCGAATCGGCGCTGCTCCGGTCGGCGTCCCGACGGAGGTCGGGCATCCCGAGGTGGACGGTAGACGGTTGCGCTGCACGCTCGCACATGGCCTCCAGCTTCTGCGCGGCGGCGGCCAGGGTGTCTCGATGGCGGCGACCTCGCCGAACCATCCCTGCTCCTTTGCCCCCTGGAGGCGGTCGACGAGGTTGGCGTGGATCTCCTGAAGGCGTGGCATCTGGGCTGGGTCCACCAGAAGTAGGGGCATCCGATACAGGCGTTTTGGGCCTCACTGCTTTCCACCACGGCTCCAGCGCGGGGCAGTTGGGCCCGACCTTCCATCTCGGCCGGGCCGGCCTGCTCGTCCGCGCAGACGTTGGCGATCCAGTGCCGCAGCTTGTCGCCTTCGCGGTTGGTCGTGATGATCACGAAGGTGCGGACGCGACCGGCGGCGGCCGTGAGCCCGGGTGAACGGGCGAGCAGTGCTTTCAGCTGCTGCTGGTCATCCTCGCGCAGGTGGCCGGGGTGGCCCATGATCCAGCGGGTGGCTTCGCGGGGCGAGGGAGGCCGTGCCGTCGGGGGTGTGGTCGCCCCGGACCGGCGGCCGGGATGCGGTGGAAGGACGTAGTCGCGCAGGGTGCGGCGGCGTGCGCCACGTTCGCCGAGCTCACCGAGCTCACCGTGGAGTCGGGAGAGGTCCGTGCAGCCCTCGACTGCGCGGGCGACCTCTGCCTCACTGGACTCGCCTCCTGATCAACGCCACTCAACGACGCACTGTAGAGCAGCACTTGGCCGGAACCCGGTGAAGGAGAACGAGCGGGCAGGCCGGAACGGGCCTGGCCGGTTCCGGCCTGCCCAAGGTCCTTTCGAGGCTCCTGACCGGTGGTGAGACTGGTGACCGCCGCCAGGGAGCACCTGCCCGGGGCAGCACACCGGACCAGGTGTCACCGACCGCTGCTCCTGCAGGGCAGCCGTCACCTCCCGGTGTGCGCTCAGCGCCACGCACGGCCCGATCCCACCCCTTCCTCCCTGCTGGAGCTGTCATGCCTGCTGGAGCTGTCATGCCTTCGAACGCCTCCAAGCTGCTGCGCGTCACGCTCGCCGCCGCCATCGCCGCCTCCGGTGCCGTGGTCGTCACGGCCGTCACCGCCGGGAGTTCGTACGCGGCGACGACCTCCTCGGTCGGCGGCCAGATCACCCGATCGGAGATCCTCGCCCGTGCCCAGTACTGGTACGGCAAGTCCATCGGCTACGACCAGGGCGGCTCGTACCCGGACTCCTCCGGCCGCTCCTACCGCACGGATTGCTCGGGCTATGTCTCGATGGCCTGGCACCTCGGCACCAGCGCCAACACGCAGGGCCTCGCGGACAGCTTCACCTACCAGATCAGCCGCAGCGATCTGATGCCGGGCGACATCCTGAACTCGTACTACGACCACGTCATCCTCTTCGAGAAGTGGGACGACGCCGCCCGCACCACCTTCTCGTACTACTCCTTCGGCAGCACACCGGTGAAGCACCGGACCGGGGTCTCGATCAACGCCGCGTCCCTCGACTCGCACCCGAACGGCGACTACAAGGCACTGCGCTACAAGAACGTCGTCAACGACCCGGCGCCGGGTTCGGCGTGGGTGCCGGCGGTTGGTGACGGTAGTTCGGTGAGTGGTGTCGACGGCACGGCCTACACCTTCACCCGCAGCGTCGACGGTCATCTTCAGGGGACTGCCAGGTATCCGACCGACAAGTGGGCGACCGTCGACCTCACCAATGTCGTGGGCACTCCGATTTCGGCGGGTGGCGCGCCGAGTGCGTTCGCGATGAAGAACGGTGTCACCGGCGTGGCCAGTGCCAACGCCGCCAACGGCCACCTGCAGATCACGTATCGCGACGCCGCCGACAAGTGGGCCACCAGCGACCTCACCAACCAGGTCGGTACGCCGGTCACCGGGGGTGCGGTCCGTGCCACGACGGATCCCGATGGCACTCTCGCGATCTATTCCCGTGGTTCGAACGATGGCGGGCATCTGAGTCTCACCGCTCTCCAGCCGAACGGGAGTTGGGCCACCGTCGACCTCACCAACGTCGTCGGCACCCCGATATCGGCGGGTGGGGCGCCCGCGACCTTCACCCAGAAGAACGGGACCGTCGGTGTGGCCAGCGCGAATGCCGCCAACGGCCACCTGCAGATCACCTACAAGGACGCCGCCGGCCAGTGGGCGACCACCGACCTCGCCAACCAGGCCGGCACACCGGCCACCGACGGCGCGCTCAGTGCCACGACCGACTCCGACGGCACCCTCATGATCTACTCCCGCAGTGTCGACGGTCATCTCCAGGGGACCGCCAGGTATGCGAACGGCCAGTGGGCAACGGTCGACCTCACGAACGTCGTCGGTACCCCGGTCTCGGCGGGTGGCGCGCCCAGTGCTTTCACCATGAAGAACGGTGTCACCGGCGTGGTCAGTGCCAACGCCGCCAACGGCCACCTGCAGATCACCTACAAGGACACCGCCAACCACTGGGCCACCACCGACCTCACCAACAAAGTCGGCACCCCGGTAACCGACGGCGCCCTCAGCGCCACCACCGACCCCGACGGCACCCTCGCCATCTACTCCCACGGCTCGACCGACGGCGGACACCTCAACCTCACCGCCCTCCAACCCAACGGCCAATGGGCCACCGTCGACCTCACCAACATCGTCGGCACCCCCACCAGCTGACCCACCACCCGAACCGAGATCGCAACGGCCCGACCCTCCTCATGAAGGCCGGGCCGTTCGGCGTGGACGGGCGGAACCCCGCCCGCAGAGCAAGGCGTCGGCGGCGGAATCGAGCCAGGAATTCCGGCTGCCCCCCCCGCGCGAGAGGGCATTGTGCTGGGCCGTTGCCGTTGGTACGGCTTCCCGGACCCGCTCGGGGGTTCGAGCCCGGGAAGCCTCCCTCCACGGTGCCGGTAGCGGCCGCCGACAGCGCGCGGGGCTACGCCATGACGTCGACGGCCGGTGGGGTGGTCTGTTCCGGCGGCGAGGGCTCGGCTGCGCCGGTGGGTCCGCGCAGCAGGGAGGGAGGGAGGGAAGGAAGGAGCGGGAGGCGGCCACCGCCCCGAAGTGGCCGGCGGGTCGCAGGTAGCGCCGACCGGACTCCCGTCCGCGTTATCGCCGCAGGGAAAAACACCCCAGCCGGTATTTTCGAAGACCCTCGCAGGTACGACGATTCGGCACGGCAGGTCGAAGGGCTCGGGCGGGTGGGCGATTTCTGACCGTCCGGGTCCCGCCCGAGCCGTTCGGGGTCAACGGCCGGCGGTCTCCGGCTCCAACACGAAGACAGGGACCACCCGGTCCGTCTTCGTCTGGTATTCGGCGTAGTCCGGCCAGACCTCGACCGCGCGGGACCACCACAGCTCCCGCTCCGCGCCCTCGACCTCGCGGGCCGTCATGTCCTGGCGCACGCCGCCGCCCTGGAGCTCGACCCGCGGATGCGCGACCAGGTTGTGGTACCAGGTCGGATTCTTGGGCGCGCCGACGCGACGGACGAGGCCGCGCCGCTCCAGCACCTGGACCTGGACCTGTCGCGTGACGTGCGGGCCGACCACCGTGATCCAGCACTCTCCGTATCCACCCTGCGCGGCAGCAGCCGGGCGGCAGGATTCCTCGCGGCTTTCGACCGGCTGCCCGCGCGGCCATCGAGGCTGGTCAGGGGGCTTCTCGGGTGGTGGGGCAGCCCAGCGACGAGTTCTGCCCGCCCGTGCTCTGGTCCTTCTCAAGGATCGCGCCCTTGACCAGTTGCCCACGGATCGACTCGTCGGCGTGCAGGACGGCGTCGGCATCGAGTCCTCGGTGGCGCAGTAACAGAGGTCAAGTAACAGAGGTCAACTGACCCGATGGGGCCGGTCGGATCGAAGCTGTGCCGGTCCGGCCGGCCTCATTGTTTTGCAGAACGTGTCCGGCCCCGACGGAGACGTCGGGGCCGGACACGTTCTGGGCAGGTCGGGTGGATCGGCTCCCAGGAGCACCCCACGCCGTGCCGCCCGCTAGCCGGCGTGGAGGGCGAGGGTCGGGGAGAGTCGGGAGGCCCGGACGGCCGGGTAGAGGCCTGCGACCGTACCGATGAGCAAGGTGGCGGCGAAGCCCCCGGTGACGGCCCACAAGGGGATCACCCAGGGCAGGCCGCCCGAGGCGGCGAAGGCGTAGGTGGCGGTCGCGCCCAGGGCCACGCCGGCCAGCCCGCCCAGTCCGGAGAGCAGGAGGGACTCCGTCACGAACTGGAGACGGATCTGGCCCCTGGTGGCGCCCAGGGAGCGGCGCAGTCCGATCTCGTGGCGCCTCTCCAGCACTGAGATGATCATCGTGTTGGCGACCCCGACGCCGCCGACCAGGAGTGCCACCCCGCCCAGTCCGAGCAGGAGGTCGGTGAACGCCCCCTCGGTGGCGGCCTTGGCCTGGAGTGCCGCGGAGGGGTCGGTGACCTGCACGTTGTGCGGGTTCTGCGGGTCGACGGTGCGTGGGATCAGCGCGCGGACGGCGCCGACCGTCTGGTCCGTCGACCGTTCGTAGATCTGGGTCGGGTGGCCGTCGAAGCCCAGCAGCGCGCCGGCGCCGTCCCAGCCGACCAGGGCGGCCCGTTCGATCTCGGGAGCCAGCGGCAGCGGGTCGAGGATGCCGATGACGGTGAAGTACTGGCCGCCGATGTGGACCTGCTGGCCCGGGGCGGCGATGCCCAGGCGCCGGGCCGCGACGTGTCCGAGAACCGTCGACGGGTAGCGCCCGTTGGCCTCGTTGAGCCAGGTGCCCGAGCCGACCGCGCCGCGCACGACGTCCAGCAGTCCTTCGGTGGCGGCCTTCACGGTGATGCCGCCGGTTTCGTCGTTGGGGATCTTCTCACTGCGTCTGACGGACTGCGCCAGGTCCCCGGTCGCGCCGACCTGCTCGACCCCGGGGACGCGGCTCAGCATGCCGATCGACTCCTCGGGCAGCTTCACCTTCTCGCCGAACAGCCCCTGCCCAGGGGATGCCACCAGCAGGTTGGTTCCCAACTGGTCGAGCTGCCTGAGGAGTTGGGCCTTACTGGAGGAGGAGATGCCGACCACCGCGATCATGGTGGCGATGCCGATGGCGATGCCCAGCGCGGACAGCACCACCCGCAGCGGCCGGGTGCGCAGGCCGGCCGAGCCGACGTGGAGGACGTCGCGGGGGCCGAGCCGGGCCGGGGAGAGCCGTGTGCGACTCATCGCTCCCCACCCCGATCGGCCGGGTCTGCGGCGCCGGTGCGCAGATCCGCCACGACGCGGCCGTCGCGGATGCGGACCCGGCGTGGCAGGCTGTCGGCGATCTCGCCGTCGTGGGTGATCACCGCGATGGTGGCACCCTCGGCGTTGAGGTCGTACAGCAGCTCCATCACCGCTTCGCTCGAGGCGGAGTCCAGCGCGCCGGTCGGCTCGTCGGCCAGCAGCAGGTCCGGTTCGCCGACCACCGCCCGGGCGATGGCCACCCGCTGCCGCTGGCCGCCCGACAGCTCGTGCGGACGGTGGTGCATCCGGTCCGCGAGCCCGACCCGCTCCAGGGCCAGGGCCGCGCGCCTGCGGCGCTGGGCGCGCGGCAGGCCCGAGTAGAGCAGGCCCTCGGCGACGTTGTCCCGGGCGCTGACCCCGGCCACCAGGTGGAAGGACTGGAAGACGAAGCCGATGTGCCGGGCGCGCAGGGCGGACAGCCTGCGGTCGGAGAGGGCGGCGACGTCGTGGCCCGCCAGGGTGACGGATCCGGCGCTGGGCCGGTCCAGGGTGCCGACGATGTGCAGCAGGGTGGACTTGCCCGACCCCGAAGGGCCGACGATGGCGAGCAGTTCGCCGCGTCCGATGCGCAGGTCCACTCCGTGCAGCGCCGTGACCCCGCCCGGATACTCCTTGGTGACCTGGTTCAACTCGACCACCGCGCTCATGACTTGGGCACCCCGACCTTCATCCCCTCGGTCAGCTCGGTCCCGCTGACCTCGACCCGGCCCTGTCCGAACATGCCGAGCTGGACCGGGACTTCGCGCACCTTCCCGTTCTCCACGACCTGGACGCCGAAGCCCCCGCCGGACAGCGCGAGCAGTGCGTTGACCGGTACGGTCAGCACGTCCTTGTGGACCTCGCCTTCGAGCTCGACGGTGACGGGCGCCTGGTCGAAGCCCTCCGCCTGCCCCGGGTCGTCGAAGACCACCCGGGCGGTGATCTTGGCGGGCTTGTCCGGGGAGCCCTGCTCCTTGCCGTCCTCACCGATGGTGCGGTCCACGGAGGCGACCTTGCCCTTGGCCCTGGCGCCGCCGGGCAGGTCGACCTCGACCCGGGTGCCGGGCTTGGCGAGGTCGGCCCGGGAGACCTCGATCTTGATCTGCACCTGCCGTTCGGAACCGGTGGCGGTGAGGACCGGCTTGCCGGGAGCTGCCTGGTCGCCGACGGCCGCGTCGTTCTTCTTGATCCGCACCGGAGCGGGCGAGAAGGCGATCTGCTCGGGGCCGATCTCGCCGGTCTGGGCCAGGCCGTGGGCCTTCTGCCAGCGCTTGACCGCTTCCGCCGTACCGGCGGTGAACTTCTCGTCCGCGGCCAGCCCCTTGCCGTAGCCCAGGTCGCGGAGGTTCTCCTTCAGCTGTCTGACGTCCGGCCCCTCGTCGCCGGCCTTCAGCGTCCGGTACATCGGGCGCTCGCCGACCATGAGCCGGACCTTCCGGCCGTCGACCTCATAGAGAACCCCGTCGCGTTTCACCACCGCGCCGGCCTCCGGGAGCCAGGTGAGGGTGCCCGGCACACCGGCGTTGATCCGGCGCTCCTCGGCGTAACCGAGGACCCCGTCCACCCTGGTCCGACTGCTCAGGTCCTGCCGCTCCACCGAGCCCGTGCTCGGCGGCAGCCCGTCCGTGCGGTCCACGCCGGCGTTGCCGCCGCCTCCGGTCTGCGAGAGGGCCGTGACCCCGCCCGCCAGCGTGACCGAGGTGGCCAGCACGGCGATCAGGTACGTCCGGCGGCTGCGCCCGCGCTCACTGCGCATTCTGACCACTGCACGCCTTGTTCGCCTGGTCGAACCTGTCCTTTTCGGCGCCCTCCGGGATCTTCATCGCCGATCCCGACATCGCCGAGTCGCCGTCGAACTTCGGGTCCGGCATGTCCACACCGTTACCGCGCATGCACCGGGCGAATTCGAGGGCCTTGTCCTTGTCGGCCTGGGACATCTTCGCGCCACCCGCGCCACCGACTCCCCCGCAGGCCTTGAGGGCTTCCGCCATCTTGTCCTGGCCGCCCTCCAGGACCATGGCCCGCGGGTCCTGGCCCGGCTCGGGCTCCTTCACCTGGGCGCCGTGTTCGCGCAGACACTTACGGTGCTCGTAGGCCTGGTCCGCCGCCGCGCCCGTGCCCGACGAGTCCGAGCCGCCGCCCCCGCCGGAGCCCGTGGCGCCTCCGCCGCAGGCCGTGGCGAACAGCGCGATCCCCGCCACCAGCGCGGCCGCCGCGCCGTACCTGTGGTTCCGCATGTGGTTCCGCATGGAATTCCTCCGTGTCCGATGACCAGTGGCCGATGACGAGTGGCCGACCACTCCGGCCACGCAGAGGCTGGCACGCACCCGCATTTCGCCGCTGTCAGCCGAGACCTTTACGGCGACGAAAGGTGGGTCTCAGGTACACCTGGTGTCATGCGTGTACTGATCGTGGAGGACGAGGAATTCCTGGCGGACATGATCGCCGAGGGATTGCGGCGCGACGCCCTGGCCGTCGACGTCGTGTACAACGGCGCCGACGCGCTGGAGCGGCTGAGGCTCACCGACTACGCCGTGCTCGTACTCGACCGCGACCTGCCCGGGGCGCACGGCGACGAGGTGTGCCAGAGCGTCGTCGAGCAGCGGCTGCTGACCCGGGTGCTGATGCTCACCGCCTCCGGTACCGTCCGCGACCGCGTCGACGGCCTGGACCTGGGCGCGGACGACTACCTCACCAAGCCGTTCGCCTACGAGGAACTGCTGGCCCGGGTCCTGGCGCTCGGCCGCCGCACCCACCCCGCCCTTCCGCCGGTCATCGAACGTGCGGGCATCACCCTCGACACCGCTCGCCGCCAGGCCTTCCGGGAGGGCCGCTACCTCGCCCTGTCCCGCAAGGAGTTCGGCGTCCTGGAGGTGCTGATGCAGGCCGAGGGCGCCGTGGTCTGCGGCGAGGACCTGATCGAGCAGGTGTGGGAGCGGAACATGGGATACCGCACCAACGCGGTCCGGGTCGTCCTCAGCAAACTCCGCGCCAAGCTCGGCGAGCCCTCGGTCATCGACACCGTGCCCGGCCACGGCTACCGCATCGGCGTCCCGGCATGAGGCGCTTCGCCGCGGTCGGCCTGAACCGGCCTCCGCTGCCCGGCCGACCACGCCCGCGGCTGCCGGGCGGGGAACGGGGCCGGCTGACCATGCTCTACGGCGGGCTGCTCGTCCTCGCCGGGGCCATGCTCATCTTCCTGGTCAACTTCCTGGTCCGGGAGGGCCTGTACACCTCGATCAGCACGGCCGTCGCCGTCGAACCGCGACTGGCCACACTGGCGACCCCGGACCCCGCCGCGGCGAAATCCCTCACGATGGGAACCGCTTCACCCGCGAACGCTCCACCCGGAACCGCCCCCGCCGACGGCGGACAGTCCCACTTCCAGGCCGTCAAGGTCGTCACCCAGGCCGCCGAGCAGGCAGCCCAGAACCAGCTGCTGACCGTCTCCCTGATCGCTCTGGCCGCCTTCGCCGTCATCTCGGTGGCGCTCGCCTGGTGGATGTCGGGGCGGGTGCTGCGCCCGGTGGCGGTGATCACCAACACGGCGCGGCGGCTCTCGGGTGAGAACCTGCACGAGCGGATCGCCCTCGACGCACCCCCGGGCGAGCTCAAACAGCTCGCCGACACCTTCGACGCCATGCTCGACCGCATGGAACAACTGGTGGGTGCGCAGCAGCGGTTCGCGGCCAACGCCGCGCACGAACTGCGGACTCCGCTCGCGGTGCAGCGGGCCGCGGCCGAAATCGGGCTGGCCACCGAGGATCCGGCCGCCGTCGCCCGGGTCCGCCGCAAACTGATCGAGGTCTCCGAGAGCAGCGAACGGCTCATCGAGGGCCTGCTGTTGCTGTCCGTCTCCGACCAGAGGCTGGACCGGCGCGAACCGGTCGCACTGGACGAGCTGGCCCGCGCGGTGGCCGCCGAGTGCGACGCCTCGCAGGAAGCCCGGGAGAACCGCGTCACCGTCCGGACCGACACCGCCCCCGTGTCCGTCGAGGGTGATCCGGTGCTGCTGGCACACCTCGTGCGCAACCTGGTCGGCAACGCCCTGCGCTACAACCACGACGGCGGCCGGGTCGAGGTCGGCGTGCACGACGGTGTCCTGGAGGTCGCCAACACCGGTCCCCAGGTGCCGCCGGAGACCGTCCCCTATCTCTTCGAGCCCTTCCGCCGCCTCCGGGAGCGTCGGCACAGCCCGGGTGAGGGCGCGGGCCTGGGCCTGTCCATCGTCGCCTCCATCGCGCGCGCCCATCACGCCGTCGTCACCGCCGTCCCCGCCGGCACGGGCGGACTGCGGGTCCGGGTCGAGTTCCCCACGACCTGATCCGCCGGCCCGGGGGCCCGGGGGCCCGGGCGCGGAGCAGCAGATCCGCAGGGCGGGGGCACTGCTCGGGGAAGCTGAAGGTGTAGCCGTTGGACGTGGGGTTCCTCACGCGTTGGCGGGGGTGGCGACTGTTCGGCGGCGTCGGCCACGGCGACGGAACCACCGTCCGTCGCGCGGTTTCCGGGCCTGTGAGCTGCGTATGAGCGTTTCGCAACAACCTCGCCGATCCCTGCCCCACGGCCCCCTGCGCAGGTCGGAGGGCCGGATACTGGTGGATATGTCACGGGTACTGCTGATCGAGGACGACGCGTCGGTGCGCGAGGCACTGGCCCTGGGCCTGCGCCGCCAGGGCCACGAGGTGCGGATGGCCGCCACCGGCGAGGACGGCCTGGAGCAGGTGTTCCGGGAGCCTCCGGAGATCGTGGTGCTGGATCTGATGCTGCCCGGGATCGACGGCTTCGAGGTGTGCCGGCGGCTGCGCACGCACGGGAGTGTCCCGGTGATCATGCTGACCGCGCGAGGGGACGACATCGACACCGTCCTCGGCCTGGAGTACGGGGCCGACGACTACGTGGTCAAGCCCGTGCAGTCCAGGGTCCTCGACGCCCGGATCAAGGCCGTCCTGCGCCGCACCACCAACGTGTCCCCCGCGCCCGGGGTGGCCGAGGCGGTGCGGGAGGTGCACGGCGACCTGGTGCTGGACCGGGCCGCGCTGACCGTCGCCAAACGCGGCACCCCGCTGCCCCTGGCACCCGGCGAGCTGCGCCTGCTGCTGGAGCTGTCCGCCGCGCCGGGCCGGGTCTTCAGCCGGGAGCAGCTGCTGGACTCCGTCTGGGGCCTGGGCCGCCAGGAGGACATCCGCCTGGTCGACGCCGGGGTGAACCGGCTGCGCGCGAAGCTGGAGGACGACCCCTCCGCGCCCCGCTACCTCCAGACCGTGCGCGGTTTCGGCTACCGATTCGGACCCCTGTGACCACCCCGCCGCACACACCGGAGCACCCCTCGGCCGAAACCCGGACGCGCGATGCCGCGAACGGCACCGCCCGTGCCGACGACCGGCCGGACCGCGCCGACGCCTCCCGCTTCCTCCGGTGGCGCCGGGCCGTCCTGGGGCTGCGTCCGCGGATGCTCGCCGCGTTCGTCGCCACCGCCGCCGTCAGCGCCCTGGCCACCTCCGCACTCACCTACCAGGCCGCCACCGGCTCCACCCTCGACCTGACCCAGGACACCGCCCTGGACGAGCTGCGCCGCCGCGTCGACGTCCTGGCCCCCGCCCTGCCCTTCCCCCCGACCCAGGCCGAACTCGACCGCCTGTCCCTCCGGCTCTCGGGCACCGGCGGCTTCCGCGACTGGCACGTCCTGGCCCGCTACGGCGCCGCCCACTCCGAGTGGACCGCCGCCGTCACCATCCCGGCCGCCCTCCAGGACACCGTCGGCTCGGGCCACGGCGCCTTCCAGCGATTCACCGCCGACGGGCACTCCTGGCTCGCGGTCGGCGTCCCCGTCACCCACACCACCCACACCACCGCCGGCCCCGCCAGCCCCGCCAGCCCCGCCAGCCCCGCCGCAAGAGCCGGCGACCTGTCCGGGCTGACCGTCTACGCCCTCCTGCCCCTGGACCGCGAACAGGAGGCCACCAGCACGCTGCTGGCCGCCGCCACCGGCGCCGGCGTGTTCGCCGCCGTACTGGCCGCCGGCCTCGCCCTGCTCGCCACCCGCCAGGTCCTGCGCCCCGTCCGCGCCTTGGGCGACGCCGCCCAGGCCCTCGCCCAGGGACGGCTCGACACCCGCCTCGCCGTCTCCGGTCACGACGAACTCGCCCAGCTGTCCAAGACGTTCAACCACACCGCCCGCACCCTCCAGGGCACCATCGAGGAGCTTCGGGCGGTCGAGAGCCAGGGCCGCCGGTTCGCCGCCGACGTCTCCCACGAACTGCGCACCCCGCTGGCCGCCATGGCCGCCGTCACCGACATCCTCGACGAGGACGCCGAACACCTGCCCGCCGACACCGCGACCGCCCTGCGCATGATCAGCAACGAGACCGGCCGCCTCACCCGCCTGGTCAACGACCTCATCGAGATCTCCCGCATGGACGCCGGCGCCGCCCCGCTGCGCACCGAGGACGTGGACGCCGCGGAAGCCGTACGCGCCACCCTCGACCTGCGCGGCTGGAGCGACCGGATCGAGCTGGACCTGCCCGCCGCCCTGCCCGTCCGCCTCGACGCGCGCCGCTTCGACGTCATCGTCGCCAATCTGGCCGGCAACGCCCTGCGCCACGGCCGCCCGCCCGTACGCCTCACCCTCACCACCCGTGGCCCGCGGCCGGGATCCGACCTGGTGCTGACCGTCACCGACCGCGGCCCGGGCATCCCGCCCGCCGAACTCCCGCACCTGTTCGACCGCTTCTACAAGGCCGACAGGGCCCGCACCCGCTCCGAGGGCAGCGGGCTCGGCCTGGCCATCGCCCAGGAGAACGCCCGCCTGCACGGCGGCTTCATCGAGGCCGCCAACGCCCCCGGCAGCGGCGCGGTGTTCACCCTCGTCCTGCCCCGCGGACCCCTGACGAAGGACGCCCCATGACCATCCGCCTCCGCTCGACCGCCGCAGCGGCGCTGCTCCTCACGGCCTGCGGCTGCACGATCCCCGACACGGCGGGCGCGGTGAAGTCGGGCAAGCCCGCCACCGGGATCGAGTCCGGCACCCGGCTGTACTTCCTCAGCCCCCAGGGAATCCGCCTGACGATCAGGCCGGGCACCGAACGCGAGGGCCTCCAGCAGACCCTGGACGCCCTCATGGCAGGCCCCACCCGGACGGAGCAGCCCACCGGTCTCGGCACCGCCCTGCCCGCCTCCGGCAAGGTCACCGCCACCGGCGAGGACGGCACCGTCACCCTGCGCCTGTCCTGGCCGACCTCCGCGCTGAGCCCCTACGCCATCCAGCAACTGGTCTGCACCGCCGAGGACGCCCCCGCGACCACCGCGACCGCCCCCCGGATCGCCGTGGTCAGCAGCGACGCCCCCGGACCGGTCTTCGCGCAGTGCGACCTCCACCACACCGGCTGAGTCCGACGGAACCCGACCCGGAAGGTGGCACGAGGCCTCGCCACGCGCCTCGGTAAGGACGCCCGCCCGCCCGGGCCCAGCGGAGCCGGATCACCGGCACCGGCTGCCTACCTGTCTGCCTGCCCGCCCGCCCGCGACGGTCTGGGACAGGTCCCGAAGCCCGGCCCGAACGCACGCAGGCACAGCGCGGATCCGGCCACCGCGCCTCAGGGAAGGGACAGTTGGGTGACGTCCACGACGGCACCCGGCGCCGTCGGCGCGATCAGCGGCAGCACCAGCCACAGTGCGGCGAGCGCGCCCAGGGTGCTCACGGCCGCCAGGACCCCGGGGCGGCCGCGGGCCCAGCGGGCCCGGTAGCGGACGGGGTCCTCCAGCAGTGCCTTCGACGATGCCGCGACCGCCACCGCCAGCCCGCCCAGCCACAGGGTCCGAACCCAGCCGTCCAGGCGGGGACCAGCGTGGTCCAGGAGCAGGATCAGCGGCCAGTGCCACAGGTACAGGCCGTACGAGAGCCCGCCCAGTACCGTCAGCGGGCGCCAGCTCAGCACCCTGCCCAGCGGGGACGCCGGGACGTGCGCGAGCAGGGCGATCAGCGCGGCCGCCGCCGCCGAGTGCAACAGCAACCCGCCGCGGAACAGGACGAGCTGCCCCGTCCCCGAGGCCAGCGCCCACCCGGCGGCCAGCAGGCCCGCCGGGATCAGCGCCAGCCGGCCCGCGGCGGGCCCCGGCAACCGCGCCACCCGCAGCCGCACCGCCGGAGTGGCCGCGAGCGCGCCGAGCAGCAGGGCGAACACCCGGGTGTCGGTGCCCTCGTAGACCCGGGTGGTGTCCATCGGGTCGACGAGCAGCGCCATCAGCGCCGCGGACACCAGCGCACCGACCAGCGCCACGCCGGCCACCGCGACGGCACCCGCGGTCCGGCGCAGCCGCAACAGAAGCAGCACCAGCGGTGGCCACAGCAGGTAGAACTGCTCCTCCACCGCGATGCTCCACAGGTGGGTGAACACCCGGGTCGGGTTCGCCTGGAAGTAACCGACCTGCGCGTCGATGAAATGCCAGTTCGCGAGGTTGGCCACCACCCAGGGGGCGTCCTGGTGCGCGAAGCGGGCCATGGCCGCCGTGCCCAGCACGGAGGCCAGCACCATCGCCGAGCCCAGGGCCAGGGCGAGGGCGGGCATCAGCCGCCTGGCCCGGCGGCCCCAGAAGGCCGCCAGGTCGATCCGGCCGCCGTTCTCCCCGGCCTCCCGCAGCAACAGCCCCGTGATGAGGAAGCCGGAGAGCACGAAGAACAGGTCGACCCCCAGGAACCCGCCGGGGAAGTCCCCGAGGTGGAACAGGAGGACCCCGAGGACGGCCAGCCCGCGCAGGCCGTCCAGGGCCGGGACGTGGGAGCGGCGGGAGCCGGAGCGCGCGGCCGTCCCCGGGCCCGGCCGGCGGCGGGACACGCGCGCGTTCCACCGCCGGGCCGCCGGCGAGACGGTCTTCATCTCGGACACCGGCTCAGGCGCAGTTCAGCTGGGCGAACACATCCGACTTGGTCCAGTCGCCGTTGGCCCAGCTCTTGGGATCGGCGGGCGAGAACCCGGCCAGCTTGCCCACCTCGGTGGTGAACCACTGCGCGAACTTCGCCGTGCCCTGCTGGCAGGAGTGCGTCCTGTCGTTCGAACGCTGCGCCTGCGGGGCCTTGAAGTCGGTGCCCCACAAGGCGGAGGCGTCGAGGAAGAAGGCATCGCCGGGGTGCGCGGCGACGGCCGCCTTCGCCGCCCCCGGAGCGGACTCGATGTCGGCCCTGTGCGGGGCGTAGAAGTCATCGCCCGTGTCGAACGGCGGAGTGGTGACGATCACCAGACGGGCACCCGCGGCCTTGACCGTGTCGATCAGCTTCTCGTACGCCTGCTGCTGCGCCTGCGGGCCGCCCCAGTCGTAGGTGGTGATCTGGTAGGCCACCAGCTCGGGGCGGACCGACGCGAGCCGGGAGGCGACGTCGCCGCTGGACATCGCCACCGGTCCGACCGCTGCGCCGCCGCCGTCGGCGGCGACGGAGGTGAGCTCGATGCCGGTGGACTTGAGCGCGGCGGCCAGCGGCAGCGCCTCCCCGACGGCGATGGAGTCCCCCATCCACAGGATCCTTGAGGGCTTCTTCAACCCTCCGGCGCCGGGCACCGACGACGGCCGCTCCGCGCCGGCCCCGGCCTTCGCCGGCCCCGGGCCACCCCCGTCCTCGGCCGGGGAGCTTCCGCAGGAGGTCAGGGCGAGGGCGCCGGCGAGGACGGCAGCGCAGAGGATGCCACCCCGGCGCAGGCCGCGGCCAACGGCGTGGGTGTCGTGGTCATGGGACGTTCGGTGTTCGTAGGTCATGCGGAAGAAGCTAGGAGACCTCTTTTCGCGCCGTTTGACCGTTGTGTCACCGCGGTTCGACGGCCTCATGAGCATCCCGTAACCGACGTCCCCGAGGGGCGGGTCCAACGCGTCCACACGGCGTGGCCGGTGCCGATGACGAACACCTCCCGGCAGCCGTCACGGAAGTGGTACGTCGCCGTGCCGCCACGGCAGGCGCCGGCACAGGTGCGCTGCTGCCGATCGTGTGTTTCGAACGGCCCGGAGACGGCACGAGGGCCTGTTCCCGCGCAGATGCGCGGGAACAGGCCCTCGTGGGTCACTCCGGTTGCCCCTGTCCGGCCCCCGGGGTGAGGGGAAGCCGAGTGGTCGGCTTAGTACCAGTGGTTGGCCTGCCAGAAGTTCCAGGCCGCGTTCGGGCTGCCGTAGCGGGTGTTCATGTAGTCCAGCGACCACTTGATCTGGGTGGACGGGTTGGTCTTCCAGTCCGCGCCGGCCGAGGCCATCTTGGAGGCCGGCAGCGCCTGGCCCAGACCGTACGAGCCCGAGCTCGGGTTGGTCGCCGTGACGTTCCAGCCCGACTCGTGGGAGATGATCTGGCTGAACGAGGCCAGCTGGTCCGCCGGCACGATCTGCGCGGCGATGGCCTGCGGGGAGGCGTCCGCGGCCGAGGCGACGGCGGGGACCACGGCGGCACCCAGGGCGGTCACACCGGCGGCACCGGCAAGAATCACGGCAGTGGTACGCATACGGAACTTGAAAGCGGGCATATAGAGCAAGACCTCAATCAGTTGGGCCGGCGTCACTCCCCGCCTCGACCGTGGCCGGACAGGGGCCGAACGGTCGCGGGGTGTGACTCGGCGGTAAGCCGTTCACCGGTGGGACAGGAGCCGGTGTGGCTGGCGATGAATGCCAAGTTGCCAGACCGGATCGGCGCTCGCCAAGACCCCTCCGCTACGATCCGCCGTCGTAGCGAAGCGACCGGCACTGGTTCGAGAGGCGGGCCGCCCGGAGCGCGCCGACCCCGCTCCGCCTGCGCAAACACCCCTCAATAACCCACCAAACAGTTGCAAAATAGTGCAAAACGGACACCACTATCCGTCGTCGTACGCCGCATTCGCATGTGAGCGCACTCACGGCCCCAGCCCCGGCGCCATCACCGACCGGCCCGCCGCCACCACGCCGAGTCACCGCCGATCGGCCGCCATTGAGACCGCCACCACACCCGGCCGACGCGGGAACGGCACCACAGGGCGTCGCCACAGCTGGCGGCCCCCTGGCCGGCAGGGCGGCGGTCCGGCAGGGCGCGAAGCCGTCACGGGATCCCGGCCGGGCCACCGAGACGCCCGTCCCGCCCGCATACCCCGCTCCGAAGACGCCCCGGCGTCGTTCGTGGCCGGGTGTGAGTCGCCGGGCATCTCGCATCTCGACGCGGCCCATGCGGCCCATGCGGCTGGCGGAGCCCCGAGGGAGCCCCGAGGGCTTCAGGCGTACAGCGCGATCCTGGGCTGGACCGTGCCCGGGCCGGCCTTGACGACGGTGAGCCGGTACCGCTGGGTGAGGGTGTGATGACTGTGGAGGACCAGTTTCGCCCGGGTGAGGTCCGTGTACAGCGTTCCGGTCTGGCTGGCCAGCCGCACGGTCCTCCAGTGGCCGCCGGTCAGGACCTCGAGCTTGATGTCCGTCGGGGCGAGGAAGGGCCCGTCGTCCGGTGACTCGACGAGGATCTGCGGGGCGACGGTCCGGTCCGCCG
This sequence comes from Kitasatospora sp. NPDC088861, assembly GCF_044750105.1. Classification (NCBI taxonomy): domain Bacteria; kingdom Bacillati; phylum Actinomycetota; class Actinomycetes; order Kitasatosporales; family Streptomycetaceae; genus Kitasatospora; species Kitasatospora sp. NPDC088861. The sequence continues at coordinate 65,022 of NZ_JBIVJF010000026.1, read as the reverse complement.
ACGAGTCGTTGCGGTAGGTGACAGTCATCGGGTGCGCCGCGTGGTCGGACGGCAGCGGCCGGTCGGGCAGGCCGACGAACGAGACCGGCGCGACAGCGGCCACCACCTGCGGGGCGAGGGCCCCCGTGGCGAGCGCCGGCGACGGCATCGTGAACGGCGCGGCCAACACGGCGGCGAGGGCGGTCGGGGCCAGAGCCCGGCGGAGGACCTTCCAGGTGGGCATGGTGTCTCCTTCGGTCATCGACGGCGCTCCCGGGAAGTTCACCGGCGGCCGGGCGATCACCCGCCCACCGAGCGCATCCACGGCTGGACGGACTGCCGCCGCCGGGCAGCCCGGACCGTACCCATCCACCCTGCACACCAATGGCCCAACGCGCATCCGCACCGGGCCGGCGGCCCCGCCCAGGGCGCTCCAGGAGCGAGCACTGCAAGCAGGCCAGGTCACACCTTCGGGCCCCTCACCGGACGGCAAGAAGCACCGGCCACCGCGCGGGTGGCCGGTGCTTCGCCCCGCCGGACCCCGGGTTGCTCCACCAGTGCTCGCGGTGGTCGCAGCGCAGGTCGTACCCCGGCGGGAAGGGCGTCACTGCGGGTGCAGGTGACGTGCCCCGGTCACCGGTGACGACGGCACCGCCCGTGGCCCTGTTGAACACGGCCACCGGCCACTGACGGCTGACCCCGTACCACGGCAGATCGCCCTGTCCACGAGTACGGGCGCTCATCCGCAGGTTCACCTCTCCTCACAACAAGGGGTAGCGCCGAGGTAAGCCCAGAAGCCGCCAGTACTTGATCTTGGTGGGTGTGGTGCTCGGTCCGTTCAACGCAGGCTGGCAACCGGGAGCGCGTTGACACGGTTCTCGTACTCGCGGCGGGCCTTGCGCTGGGCCGGGACCGCCGTGGTGCCGTCGAGGGACTGGCAGCGGTCGAGGAGTTGGCGGTGGACCGCGGGCACGGCAGTGACGCGAAGGGTGTAGCCCTGGCCGCGCCGTACGGTCACGCCCTGGTCGAGCGTGACGCGCTCGACGGGCTCCAACTCGGCGGCGCGGAGGAAGTCGGCGACCTTGCCCGGCATGTCGAGGACGATCGGCAGTTCCGGGGCCGGGGCGCCTGGGTCGGCGGGTGTGTACTCGGGCAGGAGGTCCACGACGGCAGTGCGGATGGCGCCGCGGCTGACATCATGCTCGCGGGCGAGGGCCGCGATGGACCGGCGTTCCAGGTACGCGGTGCGTACGGCGTCGGTCTTCGCGGCCGGGACGGCGGGGCGGCGCCCGCCCTTGTTGCCCTTCGCCTCGGCGGCCCGCAGCCCGTCGTGGGTCAGTTCGCGCTGAAGGTCGCGCTGGAGTTCGCCGGCGGCGGCGAGGGTCTGCACCATGAATTTCACGGTGGACAGCAGCTCGCCGGTACGCGGGTGGCGGGCGGTGAGGTCCATCGCGGAGAACGCGCCATCGTGGATGCGCAGGGCGAGGCGGTCGCGGTGCAGGACGTCGAGCACGTCGAGGATGTGCCCGGTGCCGCGCACCAGGCGGAACATCTCGGAGATGTGCACAGCGTCGCCTGGCCGCGCGTACGCGAGCAGCTCGCCGAACTTCGGCCGCTCCAGCGGATGAAGGCGGCTGGAGGTCCCGGCCTGTTCCTCGAAGACAACCGGGGCCTCGATCCCGGCCTCGTCCAGCACCAGGTTCTGGCGGTCGGTCGACTGCTGGTCGGTCGACACCCGCTTGTAGACCAGGTTGGCCATGCTGCTCCCCATTGTGGTGGTCGCATTCGACCCTAGCTGTCAGCAAACCCTGTCATCATCCGTCATCGGATCTGATTGGATCTGCGCCGCCGCCGGGCCCCGGAAAGCCCGGGTTCATTGGACGTCCGCCGCGCCTGTCGCCATTCGATCCTTTGACGACACGGAGGACGGACAGGACGTCCCGGCCGGAGCCCATCACTCTTCGCGCACCTGGTAGTTATGTGTGCGAGGAGGATCGGACCGGATTCGCGGTAGCGGGCTGAGGGCTGCGTTCGGTACAGGCGTCCGTGCGTTCGTCTAACGGTGGTTTTGCCGGAAGGGACCGCGACGGTGCCGTACCTTCCCGTGAAGCCGTGGCGAGCTATTGATACTGGTGCTCTCGCGCTTGGCAGTCAGGATGGCTGGACTTGGTCGAAGAGGACGAGGGCTTCGGCAGGGTCCGGGCTCACGAGGCGTTCCAGACCGGCCGTCGTGATCTTCGCCCACCTGCCGGCCCGTGCCCACATCTGTTCCTCGAAGGCGCGGACGGCCTCGTCCAGATCTCGAGGGCCGGTGGCGATGGACTCGGCGAGTTCGGCGCCTTCCAGCATCGCGAGGTTCGCGCCCGCCCCCAAGGGGGGCATCAGGTGGGCGGCGTCGCCCAGGAGCGTCACCCCGGGCACGTGGACCCAGGTGTGGGACACGGGTAGGACGTAGAGGGGGCGGTGGACGAAAGCGGTGCCGTGGCGGAGGAGGTCGAGGACGGGAGCGGCCCAGCCGTCGAACAGAGCCAGCAGGCTCGATCGCACGGCGTCGACGTCGGCCAGGTCCAGGTTCGTGTGCCAGTCCAGCGGCGCGCGGAACTGGGCGTACACCTTGACGTGGCCGCCGCTGTTGCGCTGGGCGACGAGAGCTCGGTTCACACCGTACACAGCCACGGAACCGTCGCCGATCAACCGGGCGAGGTCAGGGTGGCGGGTGTCGACGTCGTCGAGGAAGGTCTCGACCGAGGTGACGCCGGTGTAGTGCGGCGTCACCGACGAGACCGCCGGACGGATCCGGGACCAGGCGCCGTCCGCGCCGACCACGAGGTCGAACGTCTCCTGCCGCCCGTCCGCGAAATGGACCAGTACGCCATCCCGGGTCCCCGGCACCACCTCCGTCACGCCCCGCCCCCACTGAACGTCCAGAGGCCCGAGCAGCAGGTCACGAAGTTGCCCGCGGTCGATCTCGGGATTGGCCCGGTCATCTGGACGGGGTTGCCAGTCGCGCAGGACGGTCCCGTCCGTGTCCAGGATGCGCATGGCCTGTCCCTCGGGACGGGACAGCTCCTGGAACTCCGCCAGCAGCCCCGCCTTGTCCAGCGCGAGCTGGCCCAGCCCTTCGTGCAGGTCCAGGGTGCCGCCCGGGGGGCGGGCGTCGGGGGCGGGATCGCGTTCGAGGACGGTGACGGGGTGGCCATGGCGGTGCAGGACGCGGGCGAAGGTAAGGCCGGCGGGGCCGCTCCCGACCACAGCGATACGATGTCTCATATCGATACACTGTATTTGCTCATTACGATGCATCGCAACAGTTCGGAGTGACCATGACCGTGTGGGACCGGCCGGAGCCGCCGACTCGCCCCGTGCCGCTCGACCGGGAGCGGATCGTCGCCGCCGCCATCGCGCTGGCCGACGAGGGCGGCCTTGCGGCGGTGTCGTTGCGCAAGGTCGCCGCCCGGCTGGAGGCCGGCCCGATGCGGCTGTACGGATATATCTCCACCAAGGAGGAGCTGTTCGACCTCATGGTGGACGAGGTCCAGGCCGAGATTCTCCCCGAGGAACAGCCCGGTGACTGGCGGGAGGCGCTGGGCGTCCTCGCCCACCGCACCAGGCAGGCCGCCCTCCGTCACGAATGGCTGGCCGACCTGCTCGGCGGCCGCCCGGCCTTCGGCCCGAACGGCCTCGCCGTGGCCGAGTCCACCCTGTCCGCCCTTGACGGCCTCGCCGACATCGACACCGTCATGCGCGCCGTGGAGACGGTCAGCGCCTACTTCACGGGCGCGATCAGGCGCGAGATCACGAATCTGCGGGCCGAGCGCGCCACGGGCCTGTCCAAGCACGACTGGCAGCGCGCCCGCGGCCCGCACCTGACGAGAATGCTGGCCACGGGCCGCTTCCCGGCGCTGACCAAGGCCGTGTACGAGGGCACGGACGTGGACGCCGAGGCATCCTTCGCGACCGGCCTGGACTGGGTCCTCGACGCCGTGGCCGCCAAACTCGCCCGGCCGCCGGCGTGACGCTCAGCTCCTGCCGAATGCGAGCGAGGCGGAGGGCCGTACTGCTCAACGGGCATGACAGGGTCCTTCACAGAGGTGACGGTCAGGCGGCTGTGCTGAAGCCGGAGGCGGCCGGGTCCTGGTCCCGAAGCTGGGTGAAGTCGACGTCGAGTTTCGGGTCGTACGCCTCGGGCTGGATACCGAGTTCGTGGGTGGAGTACTCGCCGAATCGTTTGATGTGCTCGGTCAGGTACGGCGAGATGTGGGCCAGGTCCTCCGGGTCGATCTCCCAGCCCTCCTCCAGGAGCTGGCGGATGATCTCCGCGATATCCAGGGCGTTGTGGAAGATCACCGCGTTCGTGAGCAGGGCGTTGAACTTCATCGCCTTCTCCTGCTCGATGGGGTCGTTGTCGGCGAGGACGCCCTGATTGCCGAAGCCGACCCACTGGGAGAACCGGTTGAACGACTCGACCTTGTTGGTCGCCGCGGTCACCCGCCGGCGAAGCGGCGCGTCCGAGAGGTAGCGCAGCAGCTGCACCGTGCGGATCACGCGGCCGACCTCGCGGAAGGCGGTGTAGGTGGAGTTCTTGTGCGAGCCCGACCGCAGCCGCTTGAGCAGCGTCGAGGACGAGATGGCGCCCTCCCGCACGGACACGGCCACCTTCATCAGGTGCCGGAACTGGGACTCGATCAGATCCCAGTCGATGACGTTCTTGCCCGGCTCGCCGAACAGGGAGTCGATGTGGACGTATTCGCTTTGCTTGGACGGACGGTAGAAGGTCAGGCCCTTCCAGTTCCTGATCCTGGGCATCAGATCGAAGCCCAGCAGATGCGCCAGGGCGAAAACGGGCACGCTCTGGCCCTGGGTGTCGGCGTGCACGGTGGTCGGCTTGACCTCGGAGGTGTTCTTGAGGAGGCCCTCGATGATGTAGACGGCCTCCCACACCCCGCACGGGATGAAGTGCGTGAACAGCGCGATATTGATCAGGTCGGATCCTGGGTCACACCTCGCCATGGTCGCGATGTGTACCGTCATCATGCCCGGACCCGGCCACCACCTCGCCGACCAGCACCAGCATCGGCCGGATCGCGAACTACAGCTGTCGTGAGAACACGGAAACCCTGCTCAGCAACCAGAAAGCGCTGCTGGTGCCAAGGCCGTAGGCGAGGTGGGCGGTCAGATCATCACCCAGCGTCTTGGCGTCGTATGTCCAGATGGGTTTGTAGAGTCCCGCGATCGGAAGCACCACGTATCCGCTGAGCCACACGAGCGCACCGTACGGGAGCCCGTAGAGGACGTGGGGCTTGCGCAGCGAGGCGCTGACGGCGCCGTAGAAGGCCGCGTTGCCCACTCCGTAAGCCCAGTGCATGAACGTGCTGACGGGGAACGCCGCGCTGTCCGGCAGCTCGCGCCGGGTGAAGGCCTCGACCAGGCGCTTTCCGACCTGCCCTGGGTCCGGCGCCTCCTGCCAGGTGCGGACCGGGGCGAACTCCCAGTGCAGGGCGTTGCGTTCGCCACCGGCCCGGCGCTGGCGCAGGAACCGCGCGGCGTCCATGCAGACGGTGCCGACCACTCCCGCCGCCAGGCCCGCACCGACAGCGCCAAGCGGGGTCAGCTGCTTGCGAGTGCGCATAGGTCGATCGCTCCCGATCCCGGTTCTTTCAGAAGCCGGCGCTCTGGCCGCCGTCGACGCACAGGATCTCGCCGGTGACGAACGGGGCCTGTTCGAGGTGCATGATCGTCGAGGTTCATGATCGCCTCGACGACGGCGGCGTACCCGCGCCTGCGGCACACGTCCGGCGGCGGCGCCCACCGGTTTTCACTCTACTCGTCGCCGCGCCCCGGCGCCGCGCAGAGTTCTTCGGGTGCGGCCGGCGGCCGACCGTACGACGCTGGAGGAACCGGCCTGTCGAGCGCGGGAGGAGCACAGGTCATGGCCGTTCTGATCGCCGTGAACGTCGGCATGCCCAAGGACGTCCCCTGGCAGGGCAGGACCACCCGCACCGGCATCTGGAAGCACCCCGTCGCCGGGCCCGTGATGGCGCGCCGGCTCAACCTGGACGGCGACGGGCAGGGTGACCTCACCGGGCACGGTGGCGAGCAACGTGCCGTACTGGTCTACCAGTTGAGCTCCTACCGCCATTGGCAGGAGCACCTGAAACGGGACGACTTCACGTACGGCCAGTTCGGCGAGAACCTCACCGTGGACGGACTCGCCGACGACGAGGTGTGCATCGGTGACCGCTACGGGATCGGCGGTGCGGTCTTCGAGGTCACCCAACCCCGCGTGACGTGCTACCGCGTGGGGTTGCGGCTCGGCGAGCCGCAGATGGCCGCCCTGCTGGTGTCCCATCGCCGCCCAGGCTTCTACATGCGGGTGCTGACCGAAGGGCGGGTGCGGGCCGGGGACGAGATCGTGAAGATCGCCTCGGGCCCCGAGGAGATGACCGTCGCGGAGATCGACGCGCTGCTCTACCTGCCCGGCCACGCCCGGCCACAGCTCGAACGGGCCCTGCGCATCACCGCGTTGAGCCCCGGCTGGAAGACGTCGCTGCGAGCCCTGCTCGACGACGCGGACCGCGGCTCCGGCGCCGCGGGTGGAAACCGCGGGCTGACCACCAGCAGCCCGCCGCCGGCCTGGCCCGGGTTCCGTCGGCTCGAAGTCTCCCGCATCGAGCCGGAGAGCGCGGGCATCTTCTCGCTCACTCTGGCGGCGGTCGACGGCGAGCCCCTCCCCGCCGCTCTGCCGGGGCAGTTCCTCACGGTCCGCCTGCGGCTGAACCCCCAGGCCTCCCCGGTCATCCGCAACTACTCGCTCTCCGGCGGACCGGGCGCCGAGACGTACCGCATCAGTGTCAAGCAGGAGCCGAACGGTGTCGCCAGCACCTACCTGCGCCAGCACGTGAAGGTGGGTGACGTCCTCGATGTCGCCGCCCCGCGCGGCACGTTCCTGCTCGCGGACGCGGACACTCCGGTCCTGCTGCTGTCCGCCGGTGTCGGCGCCACCCCGGTCCTGGCCATGCTGCACGCCCTGGCCGCGGAGCACTCGCAGCGCGCGGTGTGGTGGCTGCACGCGGCCCGGGACGGCGAGAACCACCCGTTCGCCGACGAAGTGCGCGCACTGCTCGCCCAGTTGCCCGCAGGCCGGTCGTTCGTCTCCTACAGCCGTCCGTCCGGCGCCGACCGCCCGGGTGTCGACTACACGGTCAGCGGGCGGTTCAGTCCCGAGCGGATCCGCGGCCTGGGGCCGCCTCCGGACGCCGACGCCTACATCTGCGGACCGAACGCGTTCATGCGGGACATGACCGGAGCCCTTCAGGCCTGCGGCCTGCCGTCCTCCCGGATCCACACCGAGGTCTTCGGGGCCACGTCCGCCGTCACCCCCGGTGTGCTGACCGGACCCGCCCGGGCACCGCACCAACCGGCCGCTCCTCCCGCCGGCCGCCCGGGACCGTCCGTAGCCTTCGCGCGCACCGGGCTGATCGTCCCCTGGCACCCTGACTACGGCACGCTGCTCGGACTCGCCGAGGCGTGCGACGTGCCCGTACGCTGGTCCTGCCGCACCGGAATCTGCCACACCTGCGAGACCGCGCTCCTCTCCGGCCACGTCGAGTACGCCCCGCAGCCCCTGGAGCCCCCCGCCACGGGAAGCGCGCTCATCTGCTGCTCGACGCCCCCGGCCGACGTGGTCCTGGACATGTGACCGGAGGTGTCCGTGACCGGGGGCGCTACCGCCGACGGAGCACCGGGTTGCGCGCGGTCGGCGCAGCTGCCTAGCGTGGTTGCGTGGGGCGAGGGGCGAAAACCGGCGGGGCGGGTCGGTTGCGTGGGACATCCCGTCGTGGGGACCCCGCCGAACCCACTCCTGGCATGTGTCCGAGAGGGGATCTCTGCCATGGCAACGGTGCTTTTCATCGTCAGCGGAGCCACCTACTGGGTGTTGAAGGACGGCACGCGGCACGCGACCGGCTACTGGGCCGAGGAGTTCGCGAACCCGTACAAGATCCTCACGGACGCCGGTAACGAGGTCGTCGTCGCGACGCCGAACGGTGTGACGCCGACCGTCGACATGATGAGTCTGCGCCCCGAGATGGTCGGTGGGAACGACAGCGCCCTGGAGCTGGAGGCCGTCATCCGTTCCGCGGAGGTGCTGCGTCGACCGCTACAGCTGTCGGACGTGCGCCTGGAGGACTACGACGCGGTCTACCTGCCGGGCGGTCACGGTCCGATGGCGGACCTGGCGTGGGACGCCGACGTGGGGCGGCTGCTGACCCGGCAACTGGCCTCGGGCAGGCCGCTGTTCATCGTCTGTCACGGTCCCGCCGCGATGCTGGCCACCAGGATCCACGGCGAGTCGCCGTTCAAGGGCTACCACATCACCTGCTTCACCGACGAGGAGGAGGACGGCGTCGGACTGGCCTCCAGGGCACCATGGCTGCTGGAGACCGACGTGAAGGCGAAGGTCGGGGTCGACTTCAGCCGCGGTCCGGTCTGGGAGCCCTACATGGTCGAGGACCGCAACCTGGTGACCGGACAGAATCCGGCCTCGGCCGCGGTCCTCGGGAACCGGATGCTGGAGATCCTCAAGTGACCAGTCCTGGGGCGATCCGGCCCAGGCACGCGCCCGCGTCGCAGGACATCGGACGCGTGGTGTTCCGAGCGAAGGAGCCATGACGGTGGAAGCGACGGTTGCCCGGGCCCTGCTGGACCGGCACTGGGCCGCATCGAACAGCGGCGACGCGGACGCGGAACACGACATCTACGCCGACGACGTCATCGTCGAGTACCCGCAGTCCGGCGAGGTCATCCGCGGCAGGAGCAACATCCAGGCACTGCGCACCCAACATCCCGCGGTCCGGACCTTCACCGTGCGCAGGATCCTCGGATCCGGCGACCTCTGGGTGACCGAGTTCGTGCTCACCTATGACGGCAAACCCACGCAGACCGTGAGCATCATGGAGTTCTCGGCAGGCCGCGTGGTGCGGGAGACGCAGTACTTCGCCGACCCGTTCGACCCGCCGGCCTGGCGGTCGCAGTGGGTCAAACCTGGGGAGTGATCCGCCGCTGGTCCGCGGCCGCGACCTCGAACACACCCGAACTCGCCGAGCGCGCCGAGGCAGTAGCGGGCAGCGTGGGCAGCCCGCTTGGGAGGGGCCGCGCGGGCGGAGGGCGGGTTCAGCGCCGACCGCCGAGGTCAGGTGGAGTGACGCCTCGATTTTGATCAATTGCCCGGCCAGGGTTGATAGATGATGTACAGTCAAGTCTTTTCAGGTAGTGCCTTGACGCTGCCGGTGGTGCCGGTGGTGCCGGTCCCGGCGTATCACCCCGGGGAAGGACTCCGGGATCGACTTGCCGTCCGGCCGGTCCGTACCGTCGTCGACGGTGTGGGAGCAGCGATCGGCGTTGGAAGGGACATCATGAACGGCAGGATCGTGACTGTGCTCGGCGTACCCGCACTGCTCGCGGGGGCGGTGCTCGGTGCGGCCCCGGCGCACGCCGGCACCGGGGTGCGGGTCGACGGCGCGACCGTTTCCGGTGGCGCCTCGGCGACGGTGAACGTCACCATCGCGTACTCCTGCGTCGCCGGCGGTCTCGTCGCGTCCGCGACCGTGACCGCCGAGGACCGTACGTCCGGCGCCCTTGGCTACGCCCGTTTCACCCCGAACTGCACGGGCGCGAATGTCCAAGTGACCGTCCCGGTCACGACTTTGAACCAGAGCCGCTACGTCGCGGGTGACACGGCGGCCGTCCGGGCCTCGCTGCTCGACGCGACCGACACCGAGGTGGTCGGGACCATCACCCGGCTCACCGTCGGCACCGCGTAGCCGGGCCGACGGCGGGCGGCGGGCCGCACGGGCCGGGGAGCGCTCGTGCGGCCCGCCGCCGCGGTACGGGGTGCGCGGTACGGGGTGCGGGCTACTTCTTGGCCGGTGCCTTCGGGACGGCGTTGTACGGGTTGTGGTGGTGGTCGCCGATGTGCAGCTGCTCCTCCGGCGCGCCGGCGAGCTTGGGCAGGACGTGGGTGCCGGTCGGGTCGGTGATGACGATGGCGTCGCCGTCGCGGCGCACGTCGTGCGGGGAGCCCTTGGCGTAGGAGGCGAGCTCCGCGCCCGGGCCGGTGGGGGTCGAATCGGCCACCGTACCGAACACGTTCGTGGGCAGCGTCAGTGCGGTCGCCGTCGCGCCGAGCGTGGTGTTCGCGGACTGCTCGCCGCCGTACGCGGCGCCGAAGGTGGCGCCGCCGGTGACGGTGGTGCCGGCGGGCACGGTGACCGGCACGGCGGTGCCGGAGGTCCCTTGGATGGTGACCACGCCGCCCTGGATGTAGCCGGTGGCCGAGCCCGTGTTCTGGGCGTGCTGCCAGCCGGCCTGCTGCTGGAGGACCGTCCCGGAGTCGGTGAGGGTCTGGTTGACCACCGGGGTGTCCGCGGTGAACCAGGTGCGGTAGGTGGACAGGATGCCGGTGAGGGTCTGCAGGGCCAGCTTGTCGTCGGTCAGGTTGGACTGGTGCATGAAGAAGGGCCGCGGGTCGTTGGAGAGCACGTACCCGAGGGTGATCCTGACCTGCAGCGGCAGGACGTAGCTCGACCAGGCGGTGTTCGGGTCCAGCGGTGCGATGCAGGTCGTGGTGGCCGGGTTGGCCTCGCAGTTGCCGCTGCCGCCGTTCGCCTTGGAGGTGTAGAGCCAGTTGTACTCGCTCACCTCGTCGGCCTGGGTGGAGACGTTGTAGAACACGTTGACCGGGTGGCGCGGGGTGCCGAGCGCGGAGGCGATCTGACGCTGCCCGCTCTCTCGGGAGGCGTCGACGCCGAGCCACTGGATGTTGTCGGCACTCAGCGCGGCTAGGAAGTTCGGGTTGTCGTCGGGCTGCTGCGGCAGCATCACGGTGCCGGAGTGCTCGCCCGCGACCAGCTCGTTCGGCCGGAACGGGAGGCCGTTGGCCTGGGCGAACTGGATGTTCTGGGTGATCTGGGAGCTGATGGTGGGCTGGTCGACGTATTCGATGGCACCCGAGGCGTCGGTCTGGCACCGCCAGGGGATCACCGAGAAGTCCTGCACGCAGCCCAGGAACGGGTGGTCGTAGGTGTGGTTGACCCACCGGAAGCTGTTCTTGTTCGCCAGCAGCGCGTCGCTCAGCGGGTCGTCGCCGCCCTGCTCCTGCTGGTACTCGACACCCGGTCCGGCGTTGAACAGGAAGTCCAGGGTGTAGCCGTTCTGCTGCTGCCAGTTCACCGTGTCGGTGACGTCGGAGGCGGCCATCCGGATGGGTGTGGTGTCCGGTACGCCGGCGGCGCAGTCGCCTTCGCCCGGGGTGCACTTGCCGCTCTGGCTCCACCGGGAGTTGGCGTTGAACAGGTCGTCGATGTGTGCCGAGAAGTAGTTGCGCCAGTAGCCCAGGTGGACGCCCCGCGTCACCCAGTCGACGATTCCGTGTGCGAGCAGCCGGAACTGCTGCTGGTCGTAGTTGTACGCGAAGGTGAGGACCAACTGCTGGCGGCCGCCGCTGGTGTAGACGCCCGCGAGCACGCCCTGCGTCGAGGTGCCGGGCACCGTCTCGGTGAGGAACGGTTCGAAGTGCGAGCCGGTGGTCGGGTTGTCGGGCACCGGCGTGGCCAGCGCGCCGTACGAGCCGCTGCCGCCCGCGGTGCCCTCGAACGGCACCGGGCCGTTGAGGTAGCGGAAGGCGTCGGTCCGGGCGGAGGAGGACGCGGTGGCGGTGGTCGCGTCGAGCGAACCGGTCCACGAGGGCGTGCTCAGACCGGTGTTGGCGCCCGGCCACACGTAGGAGTCGACCTGTCGGACGTGGTAGGTCTGCTCGTAGCCGGTGAGGGCGGAGAGTTCGGCGGCGGAGAGCTGGCTCGGCGCGTCGTTGGGCAGGACGACGCCCTCGAAGTGGCCGTGCGGTGTGCCGTCGGCCAGGGCGTCGGCGAGGAAGGACGCCGTGAGGGTCGCGCGGTTGCTGCTGGTGAGGTCGACCACGGTGGTCGGCACGCCCTCGGAGACCAGTTGCTTGTGGATGCCCTCGACCCACGGGTTGCCGTCGGTGACGACGAGGACGTTCAGGTCGACCCGGGAGGTCGCGGCCGCGGCCGGGACGACCGTACCGAGGGATATCACCGCGCCGGCCACGACCAGCGCGATCAGCGGCAGCGCGCGGAACGGCGTCCGGCCCGCGCGCGGGGCAAGGCGGGGTTTCAGGAGTCTCATGGCGCCCACCCTGGCGCAGCGGGCGGTCGCTACGGCCGCGTTCCGCCAGACCTTGACCGATCGATGGCGGGGTTTTTGGAAACGGTTCCCGTTTCGGAAGCTTCCCCGTAACCGGCCTGCACGCCTGCGGCCCTGCGGCTCGGTCAGAACCGGCCGCGCCGGGCGGGCCGCGGCACCGGGGGTTGTCTGCGGCGGTGCGTATCGTCCGGGGCAACAGGTGCCACAGGAGTGAGAAGGAAGGGGCGGGAATGGACGAGGTCAGGCCAGGGACGCGTGAGTACCTCGACGGACGGAGGCGACCTGACGGCAGGCCCCCGCCGCCGCTCTGCCGGCCGCGGGGGCCAGCCCGTCGGCTGCTCGGGGCAGGGGCCGCATGCTCACCCGCCACCGCGGTCCTTGAGGAGCGGGCAGAACACGGCATGCAGCACCGCGGTGCTGCGGATTCAGGCGGCTGACGGCGGGTCGAGGTCCTTTGTCATGAAGACCCTGCTGGTGCCCGGCGGGTCGCACGGGACTTCGCCCAGGGGTCGCCAGCCGTGCTTCGCGTAGAAGCCGGGAGCCTGGAAGCTGATCGTGTACAGGACCGCCGTGCGGCAGCCGCGTGCGCGGGCTTCGCTTTCGGCCCGGCGCAGGATCTCACTGCCCAGGCCACCGTGGCGCAACTCGGCCGGCAGGAAGAACAGGTCGAGGAAGAACAGCCCGAGTGAGGTGCGACCGGTCAGGCCACCGATCACCTGGGAGGTCACGCAGTCACGTACCAGGACGGCCAGTGGGCGGCGGTCGTCGACGGATGTCGAGTCGGTGTTGAACCGGTCCAGGGCGTCGGAGATGAGCGATACGTCGGCGGGCTTCGGGGCGTCGGTGACCGTGAGGCCGATGCCGGGCCGGGGGTTCGATGGCGTGTTGTCGGTGGCAGGCATGGGGCTCCCAGGTCGGTTGGCGGCAGGCGTGCGGGCGCAGGGCGCGGTGGCCTCGGCCGGTACGGGACGTTAGGGCGTGGACGCTTCGGCCGGGCCCGAAGCGAGATCGACGACAATCGGGGACATGGACCATCAGCGCGAGGGCCGGGACGTCGGCGTGGACCTGGCCGCCGTGGCCAGGCTGCTGGCCGACGGCACCAGGGCGGACTTCTGCCTGGCCCTGCTGGACGGCCGGGCCTGGACGGCCACGGAACTGGCCCGCCATGCCGGTGTCGCGGCCTCGTCCGCGACCGAGCACCTGAACGTGCTCGTACGTGGCGGACTCCTCGCCGAGGAACGCCACGGACGCCACCGTTACCTGCGGATGGCCGATCCGCGCGTGATGGCCCTGATCGAGAGCCTCGCCGCACTCGCGCCGCGCCACGCCCCCAGGCCGCGTTCGCTGTCGGGCTCAGGGCGGCAGCGGGCCCTGGCCCGCGCGCGGCTCTGCTACGACCACCTGGCCGGAGAACTGGGCCTGGCCGTCACCGACTCGATGGCCGGCCTCGGCCTGTTGGCGTGGGGAGCCGATCCGTCGCTCACCGCCGAAGGGGCGGCCTGGCTCCACGACCTGGGCATCGCACTGCCCGACGCCTCCCGCAGACCGCTGGTACGCGCCTGCCTGGACTGGACCGAACGGCGCCCGCACCTGGGCGGGGCCGTCGGCGCCGCCATCTGCGGGCACGCCCTGGCCGCCGGGTGGCTGACCCGGATCGGAACCACCCGTGCCCTCGCCCTCACGGATCTGGGCAGGCACGAACTGCGCGACCACCTCGGACAGCCTGCGACCACCAAGCTGCCGCCCTGGGACCAAGAGGCGGATTGACGGCCATGGGATGAACGGTCCCGGTGCTGGTGGGGCCGTGGCGGTGGAAGGGCCGTACGGGTTGGGTGAGTTGCGAGGCCTGGTCCCCGACCGCTCCGCACGACGCCCGGCCCGCCGCCGCCGCCGGACAAACACCGGACTCGTCCTCGCCCGCGTCGCCGTTTGCTGCTCACCCACCGGTCGAACCGCCCGCCGACCTTCCGCTCAGGGGCGACCGACAGCTCGTACTGGTAGTAGGCCCGGAACTCCTCGGCGTACCGGTACCTCGGATCGGTGCCGGTGAACTCCCGCTCGCACCAGTCCCCGATCCGGTCCGCGAGGTCGGCCCCGAGCTCCAGCGGTGCCGGGTACGCCGTCACCACCTCCGGGTGCAGCACGCACGGCTCGGGCACGTAGTCGCCGTCATTCTCCACGTCAGCCGGCAGCGGCGGATCGGTCAGCAGCGCGTCGACCTGCGCGGAGGAGCCCCACACCACCCTGACCGCGGGCAACCACGACGGCTCGTGGTTCAGCGGACACCACAGCACCTGCAGCAGGTCCGCGCCCTCAGGGCACGGCAGCAAGGGAATCGCGTGCGCGTAGAGCTGGGCCACCGGCAGCAGGGGCGGCATCGGCGGGCCGAGGACGGTGATCACCGCGTTGGGCCGCGGTCGCCGACGCCGGTCGCCGCGCCGGCCATTGACACGTTGTTGACTCGTTGTTGACATGCCGCCTCCAAGCTGACGGGACAGCAGACAGCACACCCCACAGCGAAGGAAGGACAACCATGCGCATGCGCGGTCTCCTCGCAGCAGTCGTGGCATCGGTGGCAGCCCTCGGCATGGCCGTGCCGGCCTCGTCCGCCGCACCGGCCACGGACGCCAAGCCGATCGAGCGGGTCAGCGGCAAGAGCCACGTCTTGATCAACCCGGCGAATGCCGGCAGTACGAGCTGGGCGCCCGAGAAGGAGAGCTCCCTCGACGGCCAGCCGCTGACGATCCACGCGACCGAACCGACCGTCAGCCCGAACGGAGGCGCCAAGGCCAACGCCGACGCGATGGCCGGCGCCAAGGCCAGCGTCTGGGGCACCACGGGGCGGCTGCTCACCGGGGACGGCGTGTGCACCGCCAACGTCGTCTCCAGCGCCAACCGCGATGTCATCGCCACCGCCCGGCACTGCGTGGAGGGCGGGCACGACTTCAAGTTCGCTCCCGGCTACGACGCGGGGAACGCCCCCTACGGCTGGTGGACCTGGCGGGCGGCCGGCTGGGTCGACGCCCCCGCTCCGCAGGGCGACATCGCCTTCCTCGTGCTGAACACGCTGAACGGCCGACACATCGCGGATGTCGTCGGGGCCACCGGCATCGGGTTCAACCGGGACATCAACAACTACGCGCACATCATCGGCATCCCCGGAGTGGTCCCCGCCGAGCGGGAGCACATGCTCTGGTGCGGCGGCCAGCCGGTGGCCGGCCCCGAGCAGCCTCCCACCGCGCGGATCGACAACTGCATCGGACTGGGCGGAGGTGCCAGCGGCGGGCCGTTCTTCGTGAACTACGACCAGAACGACGGCTCGGCCGTTCAGACCGGCGACTTCGTCACGGGCAACAGCTGGCAGGGCAAGTGGTGGGCGGTGAGCGCCTACTACCGTGACGACGCCTACAACGTCTTCAACGGGGCGCAGAACGCCTGATCGCGCGCGCGGTACCGGTCCCCTGTCCCGGTACTCCAGCCGGACCTCGATGCCGAGCCTGCTGGAGTGCCGGGACAGGGGGCCGGTGCTGCTCCGCGCCAGTTCGCGGACGGCGCACCCGTCGCGACGGCCACTACCGACACGCGCGCGCCGGGCCCATGCCCGCCTGGACGCGCGAGAGGCGCCCCTCCCCGCCACGAGAGAAGGCCAGGTGCGCCGACTCCTGACGGCGTCCGGCCGAGAACCCACGGGTCCCTCCCGCGCGCAGGTGGGCGGGTGCTCCCCGGCGGTTGCGTCGCAGACTCAACCGGACGACGTGGCCGGGGAGCGCATGCCGAGCCACTGCTCGGCGCCCCAGGCCTCGAACCGCTCCACCTCGGTGAACCCCAGCTTCGCCGCCAGGCGCATCGAGCCCGCGTTGGCGCTCTGGGTGGTGAGCACCACCGGCTCGCCGGGAAGCGCGCCGGCGAGCCAGCCGAGTGCCGCCGCGCACGCCTCGGCGGCGTACCCGAATCCCCACGCCCGCGGCAGGAACAGGTAGCCGAGATCGATCTTCCCCGCGGCAGCCGGACGGCGGTGCCCCGTCGCCCTCCTGAGCAGGATCTGGCCGATCATCGACCCGTCGAGGTCGACGACGAAACTCCCGGGCCATCGCTCGGGCGCCCCGGGCATCTCGCGCTCAAGCTCGTCACGCGGCCGGGGGCCACCGAGGTAGGCGTGCACCTCCGGCGAGGCGAGCAGCTCGATGAACGCCGCACGGTCCCGGATCTCGGACGCACGGAGCACGAGCCTCCCGGTCCTGACCGGCTCAGGCGGCCACACCACAGCTCCCAGATCTTCCATTCGCGCACGCTAACAGGTGGTCAACCCGACCGACCCGACACCCCGGGACACCGCGCCCCAGGGCGGCGGGCACCGCCGGGACGGCCGGCGGCAGGCCGGTGGCGGGCCGGCGGCGGGCCGGGGTCGTTCGCCCGTCCGGCTTCCCGCACGAGGTGGTGTTCCGCCGCCACCCGTCCTGCCAGCAGCTCAGCATCGTGCGCGAGGAGGACTTCGTCTGCGTCCTCTGCGCCGAGGCCCCGCCGCAGAGGTGGAACGTCGACCGGCCCGGACGCCAGACGAAGCGCTGCGTGAACGCGGTGCGGGAAGACGCCGACCGGGAAGACGCCGAGCGGGAAGGGGACGCGAGGGCCGGAGGTGGCGAGGTATCGTCAGTCGTTTTCCTGGTCGGACACGGGCTCGGTGAGCCCCTTGCGGCAGTGGCCGTGCCCGGGGTGCTTGTGGCAGTAGGAGTCCTTCTCCTCCCCCACGGTGATGGTGGCCTTGGCGGGTTCGCTGACGATCGGGTTCCCGTGCGGATCGGTGGCCGCCGCGAACGCCACGTTGGTGAGGTCGCAGCCCTTCTCGGCGCCGCCGCGGTGGTGGGCCGCCTTACAGGCTTCGATGTCGGCCAGGGTGATCGTGTAGGTGCCGTGGCAGGTGGTGCTGGCCCCGGGCGTCAACGTGGTCGCCTCGCAGCTGACGCCGGCGATGCGGTCGTCGTTGACCAGCACGCCGTGCAGGTCGGTGCTGCCGGTGTTGGTGACCGTGTAGGAGTACTCCACCGTGTCGCCGACGGCGTAGGGGCCGCGCGAGAGCACCCGCTTCTTCAGGGTGAGGTGCGGCGCCCCGATCGGCAGCGTCAGCTGGGTTTGCGGGGACGTGACCGGCTGGCCGTTCGCCGTACCGGTGGCGGTGGCGGTGTTGGTGACGGAGCCGGCCGCAGCGTCGTTCTCGGTGATCGTGTACGTGCCGTGGCAGGTGGTGCGGTCGCCCGGGCTCTCCGCCGGGGCGAGCGTGGTCGAGGCACAGGTGATGTCGGCGACGTGGTCGTCGGTCACGTGGACGCCGGTCAGCTCGGCGCCCCCGGTGTTCTGGACGGTGTAGCGGAAGGTGACCGTCTGCCCGACCGTGTAGGGGCCGGGCGTCTGCACCTGCTTCTCGATGGCGAGGCCGGGCGGCCGTTCGATCGGCACGCTCTGCGAGGACGGCGGCGAGGAGACCGGCCGGCCGCCCGAAGTGCCGGTCGCGGTGGCCGTGTTGTCGATGGAACCGTGGGTCACGTCGGCGGTGGTGACGGTGTGGGTGGCAGTGCAGGTGACCGTATGACCGCTCGCGAGCGTCGTCGTGGGACACGTGACCGGGCCGACCTTCGGGTCGTTGACGGCGAGGCCGGTGATGTCCGTGGCACCGGAGTTGGTGACCACGAAGTCGTACGGCACCCGCGTCCCGGCCACCAGGTCACCGGGCAGCGGCTGCCGGACCTGCTTGACGAGGTTCAACTGCGGCAGCGGCTGGTTGCTGCTCACCACCACGTTGCGGATGAGGTGCACGTCGGTGAACAGACCGGTGGAGGCCGCGAACCCGAACTTGTAGGTGGCGGGCACCGGTTGCGGGGCGGGTGTGCTGAGCACCTGGTGGGAGCCGGTGCCGTCGTTGAAGTCGACCGACACGGTGAGCACCGGGTCGGGCGTCGGGGTGAGCTCGACATGGACCCGGCGGCGCGAGGGTTCGAGCGCGGTCTCGGCCTGGACGGGGGTGGCACCCGGGGGCAGCGCGGTGAGCGGCCCTTGCAGGATGCCCGGGAGCGTCGACGGCCAGGGTGCGGTGGTGCTGAAGTTGCTGGTGGTGGCGGTCAGGAAGCAGTAGCCCTCGATCCCGTCGCCCGGGCCGCGCACCGTGACCATGTTGGCCCCGGGGCCTGGGACGCGGAACGCCGTCCCGGCGGGCGAGCGGGTGGGACAGCCGTTGCCGCGGTGCTCCCAGTCGCCGAAGTAGTTCCCGAGGACATCGAGCCCCACGCCCAGGTAGCCGCGGTCCACACCGGGCAGGAAGGTGGCGGTGGGATCGTCGTCGGGAAGCTTCTGCGCGTACCCGAGGCTGCCGCCGAAGGCGCCAGGATGGGTCAGCGCGCCGTCGCCGTTCGCCAGGAAGAACGAGATGCCGTCAGCGGGGTTGGCCGGGGTCGTGCTCCCGTACTGCCACTGGTCGAAGGTGACATCGAGGCCCTGGTTGGCGGGCAGCGCGTTGTTGTAGAGGACCGCGCCGGCCTGGTCGTTGGACGCGTCCGTCAGCCGCAGATAGCCGTGCGGCGCTCCGTCGGGGGGCGGCACCTGGCCCACGCCGCCCGGGCAGCCGCCGAGCGGATGGTCCCCGGGGCCGGGCGCGGCGGCAGCCGGCGCGCCGGTGAGACAGGCCGACCCCACGCCGGTGAACTCCGGGGCGGCGGCCTGGGTGAACGTCTCGCTGACCAGGGGCGAGCCGCCGGCCCGAGGCTGCGCCTGGGTCCCGATGTCCAGGCACAGGGGCATTCCGGCGCCCACGATCAGGGCCAGGGCCCCTGCGGCGAGCCGGGCCGTCCGGACGCGCCGCGGGCGCTGTCCGGGAGGGGCTGAGTGCTGTTCATGTGTCATGTCCCCACATATAGCAGTCACTCTGAGTATTCATCGCAAAGACAAGCTGTTACGAAATTGCCCTTCGGTGACTTCGCTGCCTACTGCGGGGGGTCCGGGCCCGCTATCGCACGACGAGAATCTCCGGCATCGGCAGGCACCACTCGCCCAGCATCCCGATGAGGATCCGGCGGGCCAGTTCCCGGGCTTCGATCCACCCTGGATCGACCGTCAGAGCCTCCCTGTCCCACCGGTCCGAGTTCTCCCGGCCGCTCATCCCGGCGAAGATCGCATCGATCGCTCGAAGGTCACGTAGCGCCTCGCGGCTGAGATCCCCGTCCTCGACCAGGCCCTCGGCCATGCGGAAGGCGTGGTCGAAGTCCAGGGCGACCTCATCCGTCGAGACGCCCTGCTCGTCCACCCAGGTCAGCTGAGCCGAGGGATCGGCCGCCAGCACGGCCAGCGCCTCGACAAACAGGCGTTCACGGAAAGGAGCATCAGGGACTCTCACCTGGGAATCGTTGCACGGCTCAGCGGGGTAGGTTCCGAGGCCTGGACATTGAGGACCAGGACATGGTCATGCTCGACGCTGACACCGCCGGCTACGCTTCCCGCACCCCCAAGGGCCCTCGCCGAACCGCCCCGAGGCGGCCTGATGAGATTGGTGGGGGCGTTCGAGAGAGCTCTTCCGGCGATCAACGACGAGTACGTGGACGATCGCGGGGTCACTGGGCGAGTTCGGGTACCAGTTCGGCGGCTGCTTCGATGCGGTCGAGGACGTTCCGAGCGGAGTCCGACAGCGGGTAGCGGCCGGCGTCGGCGCGGGTGGCGCGCGATCGGTCGGCGTCCGCGCGGGAGAGCGACGACAGCCGTCTGGCCAGCAGGTTCAGGGGGTGGTCGAGGTCGAGGACCACGGTGGAGTAGAAGCCGTCGGCGCTGTCGCGGGTCGGCGGGAACAGGCCGCCCTCGTAGACGGCGAGCCTGCCGTACGGTGCTGACTCGAAGTGCCCGATGCCGGTGTCGAGGGAGCCCAGGAAGGGCGGCGAGGTCCGGCTGTCCAGGGACGTCTGGTCGTAGAAGAAGTTCTCGTTGCCGCCGTCCCCGATCAGGAGGTCCCAGGCGGGCACGGGGCTGAGCCTGTGCAGGGCCCTGGGTGGTGGGAACGAGGCGGGGTGCAGCGGGCGCAGGCGGTCGCCGACCACCTGCCACCGCTGCAGGCCACGGTCCAGGCCGGCCGTGACCAGGGAGTCGGCGGTGAACGCGATGGCGCTGATCGGTCCGTGGCCGAGGTGGTCGTCCGCGGCGAACTCGTGCATCGGTTCGAGCCTGCTGTCGGTGATCAGGATCCGGAACCCGTCGGCGAACGCGATCCGGGTGCCGGAGGGGTCGACGGCGAACAGGTCGGCGCGGTTGAAGCCGAACTCCGCCAGGTCGAGCCGCAGCTCCTGGCCGCCGGAGAACCCGAGCGCCGCCCTGACCAGCCTCAGGCCCGTCACGAAACCGTCGGCCGTCGCCTCCACCCGTGCTCCGAGCAGCGCCGTGCCGCCGGCCAGGACCGTCTCCCCGCCGGGTGTGTACTCGACGAGTTCCGCGTTCCGGAGGTGGCCGTCGCCGGCGAAGTCGCGCAGGGCGACCACGGTACCCGCGTCCACGCAGCACAGCGACACGTGGTTCGTCGGGCCTTCGTAGAACTCGTTCAGGACGCCGGTGCGGTCCACCGTCACGATCCGGCACCGGTGGAGGTCCTCGCCGATCAGGTTGATCGCGGCCAGCGGCAGCTGATGGCAGAAGCCGACCGGGCCGGCGGCGTTGAGGGCGGACGGCAGCACCCGCGACGCCGACGCGTGGACCGACTCGCCGACCCGTGCCACCTCACGACGGTCGGTCTCGGCCAGCAGCTGGGCCAGCTGGCGCTCCGCCATTCCCTGGGGCTGCCACCGCGATGGCTTCAGGTGGGCGGCTGCCGCCGCGGCCTGCGGGAAGGGGAGGGACAGCACCAGCTTCCACAGACCGCCCCAGGCCCCCTGCCGGGCCAGTGACCTGGCCAGCTCCTGCGTACTCCCGCTTCCCTCGTCTCCCCTGCCGCCGCCCCGCCCGCCGAAGAGCCTCGACATCGCCCAACCCCCTGTCGACTGCGCCGAATTGGCCTTCTGGAATTCTCCCTCAGTGATCATGAAACCGGTACTGGGCCGGAGGCATGCGCGGTGAGGACAACGATTCCGTGTACAGCGTCGACGGAGGCGGGAGTGCGGGCGGCGGGGGGCCGCGGGGGGCGGGCGGCGGGGGGCCGCCGGGGGCGGGCAGAGGCCGGGGAGGGGCGGCTGCCCGGCCGCGTAGATCAGCCGGCCGACTCCTGCTCGGCCTCCACCTGGGCGTTCCACTCGCGCTTGGCCGCCCGCCAGGCCTCGTCACTCTGACCGGACCGCCAGTAGCCCGAGACCGACAGCCGCTCGCGCGGGATGCCTCGCTCCACGCGCAGCAGGCGCCGCAGTTCCTTCACGAAGCCCGCCTCACCGTGCACGAACGCGGATGCCGTGCCGGCGGGGAATTCCAGCGCGCCCACCGCCTCGACCAGCGCCTCGCCCACCGGGCGGGCGCCGCGGTGCAGCCAGCTGATCTCGGCCCCGGAGGGCGAGACGATCTTCTGCTCCTCCGCGGCGTCCGCGACCTCGACGAAGGCGTGCACCACGGCATCGGCCGGCATCCGCTCCAGCGCCGCGGCGATCGCGGGCAGCGCGCTCTCGTCGCCCACCAGCAGGTGCCAGTCGGCGCTCGCGTCGGGGGCGTAGCCGCCGCCGGGGCCCAGGAAGCGCACCGTCTCGCCGGGCTGTGCGCGGGCCGCCCACGGCCCGGCCAGGCCCTCGTCACCGTGCACCACGAAGTCGATGGTCAGCTCGCGCAGGGCCGGGTCCCAGGCCCGCACGGTGTACGTCCGGGTGATCGGCCGCTGCTCGGGCGGGAACTCCTCGCGGATCCGCGCCATGTCGAAGGGCTCCGGGTAGCTCACGCCCTCGGGTGCGAAGAGCACCTTGACGTAGTGGTCGGTGAACTCGGTGGCGTCGAAGTCCTCCAACCCCGCACCGCCGAGGACCAGGCGCACCATGTGCGGTGTGATCCGCTCGGTGCGCAGCACCTGTGCTTCACGGGCCTGCGGTGTCCGGCGGGTCGGTTGGTCTGCCATGGTGCCCCCCTGGGCTGTGTGGTCGCGCTTCTTGGTTAGGCTTGCCTAAGTTAGCACCCTTGAGGCGGTGCTCGACCCAGGGACGGCAGCCGATCCCCATTCCGCCCACGACCGGGAACGTGACGCCCCGGCAGCCCTGCTGCGGCTCGCGGACGCGACAAGGTCGCACGGAGCCCCCGCGACCGGTTCGGCGCAGCCAGACCGCGCCGCGCGCCGCCCGGGAGCCGACGACCGAGGTCGCCGCCTGCAGAGCGGCCGCGCCGCACTCCCCGGACCGATCCGGCACCGCAACCCGCTCGGGAGGATAGGGAGCGGGCGGCCGGTCAGGACGCCGGTACGATTTCGGCCGCCCTGCCGGAGGCACTCGTGGTTCAGGTGGCGGGCGACCGGGTGGGGTCGGGCCTCAGGCGCGCCGCACCACGAAGGTGACCTCCGCGTTGTTCCCCCCGCCGCCGATCACCTGGCAGGTGAGACCCGCACCGACAGTGCACTCGTTGACGTTCGACCCGGCGTAGGGGTTGCTCCAGTGGATCAACCCGCTCCAGGTGTCCACGCCGAAGCCGATCTGCCCCTCGGTGCCCGTCAGGAACCCGCACGACTCGGTCTTCCAGCTGGGGGCCACGTTCGGCAGGATGTAGCTCGGGGGCAGAGGACTGCCGGCGCTCCAGCACCCGTGGGCCAGGGTGGCCGAGCCGAGGTAGAGCATGCTGCCGGTCTGGTTCGACAGGGTGACCTGGGTGCTGCGCACCGCGTAGGCGGCGGACGCCACTGGGGCGGCCGACCGCGTCGTTCCGGCGGAGGGGCCGGCGGCCTGCGCCGCGGGAGCCAGGGCCAAGCCGGCGCTCAGCGCCAGGACGGCGGTCAGTACGGAGGACTGGACAACACGCTTGGAGGTCATGGCAGCCAACTCTCTATCGGAGGATGGTCAGGTACATGCCTCAACGGGATGGCGGACCTCGTTGGTTCACCAACCGCCACGACGTGCGGGAATGAGGGCTTGTGTGAGGTTGCGACCAGTCCTGTGGTTCCACCCTCCTCCGAGGGCGGAACAGCGAGACCGGTCTGGAGTTCTGCGACTCCAGCGGCATCACCGCTCTGCTGGCCGTCCGCAACGTGGCCGCCGAACAGGGCGCCGACATGGCCTTGGCCGCGGTCCCGGCCAACACCATCAGGATTCTGCACATCGTCGGACTGGACCGGGTCTTCGCCCTCCACCCCGACGTCTCGGCGGCCACCGCCACCAGCCCCACGGCACTCTGATCACAAGGAGCGTGCCAACGGTGCCGGGCCGCGCGAAGCGGACATCGGCCTCCTGCCCACCGTTCAAGTGTCGGAGCGGCTGAGGTCCCCGGTGCCACCTGTGGTCGGGGTGGAGGTCTGCTGGTGGCCGCCGGGACGCGGTGCCCGCCGGGTGTCGAGGATGCTGTCGCGGGCGGCTGCGGCGACCGCCTGGGGGGTGATGCCGAACTCGGTGTACAGGCGCTGGTAGTCGGCGGACGCGCCGTAGTGCTCCAGGCTGACGATCCGTCCGGCGTCGCCCACCATCTCCCGCCAGCCCTGTCCGATGGCGGCCTCGACGCTCACCCGAGCCCGTACGTCCAGGGGCAGGACCTGGTCCTGGTAGTCCTGGGGCTGGGCGGCGAACCACTCCCGGCAGGGCATCGACACCACCCGCACCGCGAGTCCCCCGGCCGCCAGCAGGGTGCGGGCCTCCAGGGCGAGGTGCACCTCGGAGCCCGTCGCGATGAGGATGACGTCCGGCGTCGCGCCGCCCGGAGCCTCGGCCAGGACGTACCCGCCCCGAGCCGCTTCCCGTGCGGGGGCGAACTCGCCGCTGTCGCGGTCGAGGACGGGCAGGTTCTGGCGACTGAGGACCAGTCCGGCCGGGCGGTCGCGGTGTTCGAGGATGGTGCGCCAGCACGCGGTGGTTTCGTTGGCGTCGGCTGGGCGCACGACGTCCAGACCGGGGATGGCACGCAGTGCGGCCAGGTGTTCGACGGGCTGGTGGGTGGGGCCGTCCTCGCCCAGGCCGATGGAGTCGTGGGTCCAGACGTACGTGACCGGCAGTCGCATCAGAGCGGCCAGCCGGACGGCGGGGCGCATGTAGTCGGAGAAGGTCAGGAACGTGCCGCCGTAGGGGCGGGTCAGACCCTGCAGGGCGATGCCGTTGAGGATCGCGCCCATGGCGTGTTCACGGATGCCGAAGTGCAGGGTGCGCCCGTAGGGGCCGCCCTTCCAGTTCTTTGTCTGGCGGTCGGTGGGGACGAAGGACGGCTGGCCGACCATGGTGGTGATGTTGCTGCCGGCCAGGTCGGCGGAGCCGCCCCACAGCTCGGGCAGGACCGGGGCCAGTGCGGTGAGGACCTCGCCCGAGGCGGCGCGGGTGGCCATGCCCTTGGCGTCGGGGGGAAAGGTCGGCAGGACGTCCGCCCAACCGTCGGGCAGCCGCTGCTCCCGCAGTCGGTCCAGCAGGACGGCGCGCTCGGGGTTCGCCGTGCGCCAGGCCGCGAACCTCTCGTCCCACTCGGCGTGCACCTGCCGGCCGCGGTCGGCGGCCTCGCGTGTGCGGCCCAGGACGTCCTCCTCGACGATGAAGTGCTCTTCGGGGTCGAAGCCCAGCAGCCGCTTGGTGGCGGCGACCTCGTCCTCGCCCAGCGCGGATCCGTGGGCCTTGCCGCTGTCCTGCTTGGTCGGGGCGGGCCAGCCGATCACGGTGCGCAGCATGATCAGCGAAGGGCGGCCGGTCTCCTGCCGGGCGGCGCGGGTGGCCGCCAGGAGCACGTCGACGTCCTCGACGTAGCGGCCGGTGCGCGTCCAGTCCACGGTCTGCACGTGCCAGCCGTAGGCGGCGTAGCGGGCCGGGACGTCCTCGCTGAAGGAGATGTCGGTGTCGTCCTCGATGGAGATGTGGTTGGAGTCGTAGAAGACGATGAGGTCGCCGAGTTCCTGGTGCCCTGCCAGGGAGGCGGCCTCGCCGGTGACGCCTTCCATCATGTCTCCGTCGGAGGCGATCACGTAGACGTGATGGTCGAAGAGGCTGGTGCCCGCTTCGGCGTCCGGGTCGAGGAGACCACGTTCGCGGCGGGCGGCCATCGCCATGCCCACCGCGCTGGCCAGGCCCTGGCCCAGCGGGCCGGTGGTGATCTCCACGCCGGGGGTGTGCCGGTGTTCGGGGTGCCCGGGGGTGGCGGAGCCCCAGGTCCGGTAAGCCTGCAGGTCCGAGAGTTCCAGGCCGTAGCCGGCCAGGTAGAGCTGGATGTAGAGGGTCAGGCTGGAGTGGCCGCAGGAGAGCACGAAGCGGTCCCGTCCCAGCCACCGGTCGTCGCCGGGGTCGTGGCGCATGACGTTCTGGAACAGCAGGTACGCCAGTGGGGCCAGGCTCATCGCGGTGCCCGGATGGCCGTTGCCGACCTTCTGCACCGCGTCGGCGGCCAGCAGCCGCACGGTGTCCACCGCCCGCGCGTCGACCTCGTCCCACCCTGTCCGCCCTGCCACCGGATCCGCGAGGGATTCGTCGCGCCGCGCGGTAGCGTCGTTCTGGTCGTTCGCCATGCCGTTGCTCCTTCGTCTCGGCTTGTCGTCCATCGTTCCTCCGGCACTGGGCGGGCACGACCGCCGGGCCGTCGCCCGCGTGATTGCTGGTGATGTACGAACTATCCCCAGGGGTGGCGCTCTGTCCGGCACGACACACCCTTTCGGTGAGCCGCTCCGCCTCGTCGCTTGCCCCCGAAGTGGGGGAACACACCCCTGACCACCCGTCGCAGGTCCGCGGGAGGGCGTGCGCGGGCCCCCCTTCGACGGCCCGGTGCCTCCGCCGCCGAGCAGGGTCGGTGACGGCATGCTCGATCCGCTCGACGCCGACGACCAGCCGCGTCTCCGCCCGCCGGCCGAGTGGCGGCGCCCTACTTCCCCGTCACGTGCCCGGACGAGGTCCTGGACCACCACCTGCGGCACTACGCCGTCGAGTTCAGGAACTGGATCGTCGCCGCCGCCCGCACCTGAGACCCCCGACCGGGCCCCGTGGCCGATCCCTCCCGCAACCCCGGGAACGGTCCAGACGATCATCCCACGGGCTGGCCAGCACCGACCTGACCACGCCTGATACCTTGCCATCGCCGTGGTGTACGGGAAACCGGTCTGAGTCCGGTGCGGCCCTCGCCACTGTTGCCGCGGAGTTCCGCGGCCCTCGCTGACCGGCTTTTCCAGCGGTCAGGGCCACTGGGCGGGTTGGAAGAGCCGTCCGGGAAGGTCGGCCGCGGCGCGTTGATGCGGAAGCCAGGAGACCGGCCACGGCGCTACATGTTCCACGAGGGTTTTGGAGAACACGTGCCCAGCGGTCTGCCGTATCCGTTCCGTTCCATATGTTCCGTACGTCCCACAGGTCCGATACGTGTCGGCCGGGCGGTCGCGGCCTTCCTGTTCATCGGCATGCTCGGAGCTTGCACGGGCGCCCCCGCGCCCACCACGTCCGGCGGGACGACCGGAACTGCCGCGCCGGTCAGCGTCGACAATTGCGGGACCACCGTGACGGTCGGCGCGCCGCCCGACCGGCTGGTGACGCTCAACGAGGGTGCCACCGAGGTGGCCCTGGCCCTCGACCTGCAGTCCCGCATGGCCGGTACCGCCTACCTCGACGATTCCATCCCGGAGAAGTGGAAGGCTGCCTACGACTCCGTCCCGGTGCTCTCCAAGGACTACCCGACGAAGGAGAAGCTCCTCGCGGCCCGTCCCGACTTCCTGTACGCCTCCTACTCCAGCGCGTTCACCGACAAGGTCGCGGGCACCCGGGGGGAACTGCGCGGCCAGGGCATCCCGTCGTACCTGTCCCCGTTCGGCTGCTCGGACAAGAGCCAGGTGCCGCCGACGACCTGGCAGGCGGTGTGGGGCGAACTGAACGACGTCGCCAAGGTCTTCGGTGTCACGGAGCGGGCCGCCGCGATCCAGCAGCAACAGGAGCAGCAGCTGGCCGAGTTCACGGCGACGGCCGCGGGCAAGGGCTTGAAGGTCCTGTGGTACGACTCGGACACCAAGGCGCCGTTCGTCGGGGCCGGCCACGGCGGACCTCAACTCGTTCTCGATGCCGTGGGCGCCCGCAACGTCTTCGGGGACCTGTCCGGTGGCTGGCAGAACGTGAGCTGGGAGAAGGTCGTCGCGGCGGACCCGGACGCCATCGTGGTCGCGGACGCCGGCTGGGACACGGCCCAGTCCAAGATCGACTACTTGGAGAACGACCCGGTGCTGAGCAAGCTCACCGCCGTACAGCGCAAGGCTTTCGTGGTGGTGCCGTTCTCGGAGTCGACTCCCGGCGTGCTGCTCGCCGACGGTGCCGCCCGGGTGTCCGCGGGACTGGGCCGACTGCACCCGGGTTCATGACCGCGCCCCACCCCGCCGTCGCGCGGCCCCCTGGTCCGGGCCGCGCGACGGCGGCCCTGGCCATCGGTGCGGCCCTGCTCCTGGCCACCGTGCTCCTCGGCCTCGCCGTGGGCTCGCAACACGAGCCGGTCCGGACGGTGATCGACGTCGTGGTGCGCCGTCTCGGGCTGGGCAACCCGCACGTGACGCTGCTGGACGACCAGATCGTCTGGCAGTTGCGGCTGCCCCGGGTTCTGGGAGCGGCTGCCACCGGCGCCGGCCTCGCGGTCTGCGGTGCGGTGTTGCAGACGCTGACCGGGAACGACCTGGCCGATCCCTTCCTGCTCGGGATCTCGGACGGAGCCGCCGCCGGCGCGGTCACCGTGATCGTCCTCGGCGTCGGCGTGTCCGGCGCCGTGGGCACCGGCGCGGTGTCCACGGCGGCCTTCGCCGGTGCCCTGCTAGCCGCCGTCGTCGTCCTGGCACTGGCCGGCGCGCGCACCCGGTCGCTACCGACCACCCGGACCGTGCTCGCCGGCATCGCGGTGGGACAGATGTGCGGGGCCTACACCTCGTTCGTCGTGCTGGTCCTCGGGGACCGCAACGCGGCGCGCGGTGTCATGGAGTGGACGCTGGGCTCGGTCGCCGGCGTGCGGTGGCCCACCGCCGTCTTCCTGACCGCGGTCGCGCTGGCCGGTGTCACGGTCCTGGCCTCCTCGGCCCGCGACCTGGACGCCTTCGCGTTCGGCGAGACCGCCGCCCGCTCCCTCGGCGTCCACGTCGAGCGCACCCGTTGGGTCCTCGTCGCCACCGCCGCGCTGGTAACCGCGTGCCTGGTCGCCCACACCGGCGTCATCGGGTTCCTCGGCCTGGTCGTACCGCATGTCGTCCGTCTCGTCTGCGGCCCGCGCCACGCCCTCCTGCTGCCCGTGTCGGCACTGGTGGGCGCTTCCCTCCTGGTGGGCAGCGACATCGTGGCGCGCTCGGTCCTCCCCGACCGGGAGATCCCCGTCGGCGTCATCACGGCCGGGCTCGGAGCGCCCTTCTTCGCCTGGCTGCTGTGGCGCCAGGGGCGGGCCGACGGGAGGGGGCAGTGACGGTGACGCCCCCCGCCGAGCTGCGCACGGAGGGACTTCGTGTGAGCATCGGCGGAGCCACGCTGCTGGACGCGGTCTCGCTCGCGTTCGCCCCCGGCCGGATCACGGGCCTGCTCGGACCCAACGGCGCCGGGAAGACCACCTTGCTGCGCGCGGTCGCCGGACTGACCCGGCCGAGCGAGGGTCGGGTCCTCCTGGACGGAGAGGATCTCCACGCACTCACGGCCCGCCGACGAGCACGACAGGTGGCCTTCATGGAGCAGCAGGCGGACACCCGGCTGTCGCTGCCGGTCCGTCAGGTCATCGATCTCGGCCGCACGCCGCACCGCAGCCGCTGGCCCGTGCCGGCGAACTCCGCCACCGACGCCCACGAGCGGTCCGTGTTCGCCGCAGCCGTGGCCGCAGCCGACGTCGGCCACCTGCTCGACCGGTCCTGGCCGACGCTGTCGGGTGGCGAGCGGCAGCGGGTCCAGCTCGCGCGGGCACTGGTGCAGGAGCCCGGCGTGCTCCTGCTCGACGAGCCCACCAACCACCTCGACCTACGCCACCAACTCGGCTTCCTCGGCACCGTACGCGGGCTGGGCATCACCACGGTAGCCGCGCTGCACGACCTCGAACTCGCCGCCGCCTACTGCGACGAGGTCGCCGTCCTGCTCGACGGCCGACTGGTCGCCCACGGGCCCAGCTCCGACGTGCTCACCTCGCCGACGATCGCGCACGTCTACGGCGTCGACGTCACCGTGGAACGACACCCCCGGCACGACAGACCGCACATCCGGTGGAACGGACTGCTCCCCGAAGGGACAACACCATGACCCGCCCCGTCCCGGGCGCGCTCGCCCGCCGCAGTGCCACGCTCCTGGTCGGCATGTCGATGGGGGAAGCCGTCCGCCGTGACGAACTCCTCCGGACAGCGGCGTCGCACCAGGCCTCGATCGCGTTCCTGCAGCAGGCAGACCCTTCCCTGTCGGCCGAGCTGACCAGGCTGGCCGACGCGGGCGCCGAGACCGTGGTCGTGATCGGCGTCCGCCTCGCGGCGTCCGGCCCGGCCCAGTCCTGGCTACGGCGGATCGCGGCGTACTGGTGGCGCGAGCGCGCGGGCCACCGTCCCGAACTCCTCGTCGCGACCCGCCTCGCCGACTCGCCGGACGCGGTCCCCGCGGTGGCCGCGGTGACGAGGGCCATCACCGGCCAGGAGCCCGGCCTCACGTCCGCGGCCTGGGAGGAAGTCCCCGGCCACCGGCACCAGGTCCTGGTGTGCCGCGGCCCGCGTTGCGCGGCCAAGGGCGCGGAGGAGGGACTACGCGCCCTGGTACAGAAACTGACCGAGCACGGCCTCGGCGACGACGACGTGCTCGTCACCCAGACGGGGTGCCAGTTCCCCTGCAACCAGGCCCCCGTCGCCAGCGTGCAGCCGGACGACATCTGGTACGGGAAGATCGACCCGGCTGTCGCCGGCCGCATCGTCACCGAGCACCTCGCCGGCGGACGACCGGTCGAGTCCCACCGACTCCCACGCCACAGGAAGGAGCAGGCGGACCACCACGACGGCTGATCGCGACCACGAGGCTCAAGCTTGAGCCCGTGCCCCGCCCCGCTGCCGACAGCACCAAGCGGCGGCATCGAAGCCACCCTCCACCCCTACCGCAACCAGATCAGGGCCATCGACGAGCAGATGACCGAAGCCCTCAAGGACGACCAGCAGTAGACCCACAGCGAGCTTGACCTGCGACGAAGCCCCACCCGCGCGGCCGGCTCACCACGGAGTTGCCCGATCTCCCCCGGATCCACGCCGACCCGATGCCCGACCCGCAGACCGAGATCACCTCCGGTCAACGATGTACTACTCAGGCGAGCTTGAGGAGCAGTTCACTCAGTTCCCTCGGCATGGTGATCATGCAGTCGTGGCCGGTCGGCAGCTCCCAGACCTGCGCGGCGGAGCCGTTGGGCTGGATCGGGGGGACGGGGCGGCGGGTGATGCCCGGCGGCGTGGGGCCGACGTTGTGGATGTGCGTGCGCGGGATCGCGTCCGCAGCCGGGTTGTCCAGTCGCACGGATTGCCGAAGGCAGCGCACCGTCTGGTCCGTGAGCGTCTCACGCAGCCAGGCCACGTCCGCCGGGTCCGTGACGCCGAACAGGCCTAGGGGCGCGGGCAGCTCGGGCATCGGGGGGACGCGCCAGCCGCTCTCGGACTTCTCGGCGAGCTCGATCATCCGCCGCCCCACGGGTTGGACGTCGACCGCGGACTCGCCGTCCTGCGGGACCAGCGCGTCGAGGTAGACGAGGTGTGCGATGCGCTCCGGGATCCGGTTGGCCACGGAGGAGATCACCAGCCCCGCGTAGCTGTGGCCGACGAGGGCGACGTCGTCGAGGTCCTGCTCGGCGACCAGCCCGACCACGTCGTCGACGTGCGTGTCGAGTCCCACCTCCGGTCCGAGCAGGTGCGCCTTGTCCCCGCAGCCGGTCAGGGACGGCGCGAACACCCGGTGCCCGTACGCCTCCAGCAGCGGCACCACCCGCTCCCAGCAGCGCCCGCTGTGCCAACTACCGTGTATCAGAAGGAATGTGGACATGAGTGAGAGCCCTTTCCCCTTTCGCGCCCCGGTACAGTCCGAGCACGAAAGACATGCTGCTGCACCCGACGAGGTACAGGCAACAGGACACTTCTCGGCGCCGTTGCTCACCCGGCCGGTGGTCACGTACTGCCCCATCGAGGACTACCGGGACGTGCTGCGCTCGGTACGGCCGACGGCACTGCTCTGGCCACCGCGGTTCTACGAGAAGGTGAGTCAGTCCCACCACAGCACGACAAGGAGGCGCCTCCGGGCCGCTTCCTCGTAGAACCCGCGTAGCGCGCCGAAGTGGGCCAGCAGGTACTCCGTCGGATCGCCGATGAACCCGTGGCCGAATGTGGAGCCCGCACCACTGTCCACGACCGAACGGAGGATCGCTTGCATGTCGATCTCCCCGAGCCGCGTCGACACCTGGGCGACGTCGGCTGGGTGGAGGGCTGTCGGAGTGGAGTTGCTGAAGAAGGCAATCGCATGCTGGTTCGATCGGTGCGACGGATGATCCGGTTGCCGATCATCCTGAGATTGTGTCGCAGTGGCCGCCAACGCGACCCTGAAACGGGTTCACGCTGACCGGGGCCGGGACAGGCCTCAGGGGCCGTCCCGCCCGTCGCCCGGCGCTGCTGGTGGCGTCGGAGGAGGGCTGGGCGAAGCGGTAGGAGGGACGGTCGCCGGACCGCGGGCGATGCGGGCGCGGCCGTCGTACGGCAGGACGACGAGGTACTGCTGGTCGGTGTCCTCGACGCGGGCCAGCGTGAGGGAGGTGCCGGCCGCCGCGAGTGCCTCGGCGGCCGGGCCGGCCTCCTCCGTCATCTGGTCGAGCCGCGCGTAGGACCGAGTGAGGTCGCGTGCCGGGCCGGTGCCCCAGTATGCGATCCGCGCGCCCCGGCGCAGCGCGGCCAGCAGGTCCGTCCGCAGCGGCCCGTCGTCGGCTTCCTGGAGGAGCAGGTCGTGCAGGCGTTCCTGCCCGCACGGCCGCGTCGGCGCCGCCTCGGCCAGCGCCCGGCACTTCCGGCACGAGGCCAGGTCCTGCGGCTGGAAGTGGTGCAGGAAGAACGACAGGTACCGGCCACGAATCCCGCACAGGGTCCGCCCCCTGTCCCCGGCGTGCCAGACACCGGGCACACCGTGGACCCCGGCGGCGGGGAACTCGGCCGGCTCACGCGCCGCCGCGAACGACCAGGCCCCACCCGGCGCTTCGGTAGCAGGAGAGTCGATCATGCCAGGCAGCATCCCACGCGGCCGGCGATCTGAGCGAGAGCCGGTCCCGAACCCGGACTGGAGGATGCCGCCGCACACCGGGCACCAGTCCCGCTGCCCAGCGAGGCCACCGTTCCTCGCGGGCCTGTTCCGCCAGCAGCATGAGAGCGATGACAGGTGCGGCCCACTGCCGCTGACGACTTGCCGCAACCCGGCGGGCTCCGTCGCCGTACTTCCGGTGCGGCGAGGCGCCCGGCGGGAGCTGTCTGCGGCACGGCGGGCTCCGGTTCTGCCCGTACCTGGCCGCGCTCCCGGGATGCGCGCGCCCGAGACCCGCACGCCCTCGAAGTGCGACCGCACGCCGTCTACCGGCCGGCGCCGGGCTGCGCCAGGATGGTCGGCCAGTCAGCGTGTACGCGGAAGGAAGGGGGAGCAGCATGGGCGATCACCAGAAGCCGCCGGCGCCGCTTGAGAAGGGGAGCCCGCCGCCGGGCAACCAGGACGGGCAGGTGCCTCCCGCGCCGCCGTCGGGCGGGAAGCACAAGAAGTCGTGAGCCCCGACGCCGATCTGGTGGAGCGTCGGGTGCGCATGGACGCGGCGATGGAGCAAGGCGGGGCGTGGCCCCAGGACTCGCCGTGGTTGCGGGAGGCCATGGCCGCGCTGCCGCGCGACCTGTTCGCACCGGATCGGCTGTGGCGCTGGGACGATCGCGCCTACGTGGCGATGGACCGCGCCACTGATCCGGGCGGGTGGGCCGACGAGCTGTACGGCGACGTCAACGCCGCGGCGATCACCCAGGTCACCGACGGTCTGCCGTCCTCCAGCCTGTCCGCGCCCGGCGTGGTGGCGGACATGCTGGACAGCCTCATGCTGGAGCCCGGGCACACGGTGTGGGACGTCGGCGGCGGGCAGGGCTGGACCTGTGCTCTGGCGGCCTGGCAGGCCGGACCCGGCCGGGTGGTGTCGACCGAGGTCGACGAGCAGCTGGCGGCGTTCGCCCGCGAGCGCCTGGCGGCCGCGGGGGTCGGCGCCGAGGTGCTGGCCGGCGACGCCACCCACGCGGGGCCGCTCGGCGGCGCCAGGGTCGACCGGCTCCACGCCACCTACGCCGTCGAGGCCGTCCCGTGGGACTGGGTGGAGGCGACGAAGCCGGGCGGCCGGATCGTCTACCCCTGGGGCAGGCTCGGCCACGTCGCCCTCACCGTTGCCGACGACGGACGCAGCGCGACGGGCTGGGTGCAGGGCCTGGCGCAGTTCATGGCCGACCGGTGCGGGCCGGCTCCGACGCGCGGTGACCACGCCACGTACACGGCGGTGCGCGGTGGTGGCGAGCCCGAGGTGCGGCGGGTGGTGGAACGCGATCCGGCGCCGCTGGCCGACGACTGGCACCTGCGCTTCGCGGTGCGCGTCGCCGTCCCGGACGCCGTCGTTCTGACGGGACGGGACGAGGACGGTGTCAACGTCTGGTTCCACGACGGCGACCGCTCGTGGGCGGCGCTGTCCACGGACGGTGGTGGGGGCGCGGTGCTGTTCCAGGGCGGGCCGCGGCGGATCGGCGACGAGGTGATGACCGCCTGGTCCCAGTGGGAGGCGCTCGGGTCGCCGGACCTGTACGACTACGGGATCACCGTCACCCCCGAGGAACAGTGGGCGTGGCAGGGCGGCCCGGGCGGCCCCCGCTGGCCTGTCGCGCAGGTCTCCCCGGTCGTCCCGGTCAGACGCTGACCGGGGAGGCCGGCCGAGCGGTCAGTCGTTCAGTGGTACAGGCTGGTGTCCATGGACACCGCCTCGACAAGTGAACCGGCCGAAGACCTCAGCGTGTTGACGTACACCTCGGCGGTACCAGCACCCGGACCGGCGCAATCACCGCGGTCGCCGTCACCCCGGACGGGAAGACTCTCCCGCCCGGCGCCGAGGACAAGATCGTCAACGTCAACGACCTCGGCGCACTCGACGAACTGCGTAACCACGCCCGTACGCTGGCGTGCACACGGGCGGGCGGGGGGTCTCTCCGCCCCGGGCTGGAGGACCTACGTCCCGGGTTTGAGCTACCGACAGACCCCGCCCCCGGCCGGGCTCCCGGCCCATGCGGCCGGGAGCCGTTCGTCGGCACCCTGGCATATTCCGTGGACTTCGGCTGATACTGCCAATCGTCGGGCACCCGTGGCGCACCTCTGTCAGCCTGCGGATCGCCCGGTTCGCGTACGGGTCCGCAGAAAGGCGCATCGTGACTGACACCCCGACAGTTCCGCTGTCCACCGGGCTTCCTGGTGACCCTGATCGGCTGCACCTCACCATAACCTGCGAGATCGGCCCGGTCCTGGCAGCCGGTGAACGCTCGCAGACCCACCGATTGCTCGCCCGCTACCCGCAGGAACGGGATGCCGCCGAGATCCGGCGTCCCCCGAACGACGGTCTCAGCCAAGTCGCCCTATTGGGTCTCTGCCAGATCCCCATGGACAGCGGGTCGGTGAGCACGGCGCTCCTGGCCGACCTGGAGAACACGATCCCGCGCGGGTCGGAGGTGATCAGCGCGGTTCACCGGGATGCGCTCACAAACCAGAACGACCGGTCCGAGTTCACCACGGTGCTGCGCAAGATGCTCGGACAAGGGCCGTACGGCGACCTCGGAAACCTCCTCATCGTCAACGAGTTCACGTTCGACGACGGCTGGGACGATCCCGGTCTCGGCGTGCTGCTGCTGGGCGAGCTCGTGGCACGCGCTGGCAGCGGGCCCTGCGTGGTGGCCACCGCGCCGAAATTCCTGAACGGCGCCCAGGGATACCAGCGGACCCTCGCCGTGCTGAGCGCCGCAGGCTTCCGCCCGCTGCGCGGGCACACGACGATCGTCGAGCCGTCCGGCCTTCCGGCGTTCTCCGGACCGGCCGGGACGGCGTTGATCCGCCTCCGCCGCGCCTCGGGCGGCTGATCGTCGGCGCCGGCTGATCGCTTCCCGGCCAGCAGGCCGCGGATCCAGGCCGTGAAGTGGGACCACCACAGGCTCCTCCCCCGGTCCTCTCGCCTCCTCCCCCGGCGCGGACCGGCGCAACCAGCTCTGCGGCCACGGCTTCACGTTCGTAGTCGTCCGCGAGTTCGGCGGCCGCAGCCTGTCTCTCGGCTTCCACGGCGACCTTCCCATCCAGCTGTCCCGTGGTTTCCACTCCCTTGACCATCACTGCTTCGACCATCACTGGAGTTACTACTTCCGGTGGGAGCGCCGAAGCCCCCGCCGGGAGTTCCCACGGGCGTTCCGTGCCCACCGGCGCCGCCCGGCCCCGGAAGCCGTCCGAGGCGGCTTCCCCAGCTCGTTCTCCTCGGCCGCGTGGCCGGTGAGGAAGAGAAAGACGTCGTCGAGGGTGGGCCTGCGCAGGCCGATGTCGTCGATGAGGACGCCCAGCCCATCCAGCTCGCGGATGACGTCGGCGAGCACCCGGGCGCCCCCGTCCACCGGCACGAGGATTCGCCGGGTGTGCTGCTCCACGCTGAGCGGGCCCCCACCGTACGGGGTGAGCGCCGCGACGGCCGCACCGATCTGCTCGCGGTCGTGGACCACCACCTCCACCCGCTCGCCGCCGGTCCTGGTCTTGAGGTCGTCGGCGGATCCGCGTGCGATCACCCGGCCGTGGTCGACCACGACGATGTCGTGCGCCAGCCGGTCGGCCTCCTCCAGGTACTGGGTGGTGAGCAGCAGGGTGGTGCCCTCCGCCGCCAGCATCTCAATGACCTCCCACAGCGCCAGCCGGTTGCGCGGGTCCAGACCGGTGGTGGGCTCGTCGAGGAACATCACCGGGGGCCGCACCACCAGCGCGGCCGCCAGGTCGAGCCGGCGGCGCATGCCACCGGAGTAGGTCCTGGCCGGCCGGTCGGCCGCCTCGTCGAGGTCGAACCACTCCAGCAGCTCCCGGGCGCGCGCCTTGGCGTCCCTGCTCCGCATCTGGTAGAGCTCGCCGACCATCTGGAGGTTCTCCCGGCCGGTGAGGTACTCGTCGACCGCCGCGTACTGGCCGCAGAGGCCCAGCAGGCTGCGGACCCGGCCGGGGTGCTTGAGCACGTCCACCCCCGCCACGTGGGCGCTGCCCGCGTCGGGCCGCACCAGGGTGGTGAGCACCCGTACCGTGGTGCTCTTGCCGGCGCCGTTGGGGCCGAGCAGGCCCAGCACCGTCCCCTCCGGCACGTCCAGGTCGACCCCGTCCAGGGCCCGTACGTCGCCGAAGTCCTTCACCAGGCCCTCGGCCCGGATGGCCGCCCTCATGTGCCCCTCCTTCTCCTGGAACCAGCCGGGAACCACCTGACGGCCGACACTGGCAGGATCCCCCCGGAGCACCCGCCGTGCTCTTCGGCGGGGGAGCGGAGGCACCGCGTGCGCGGCCGCCGGGATGCGAGCCACCCGGGTGTGGTGGAAATGTGGAAGGGAGAGCCCGGCCCGGCCCGGCCCTGGCCGCCCCACCGGGTTCCCGAGGGCCGTGTGCACCCGACGAGAAGGACCGAGGACCCGCACGGACCTGCGGCGGTCACACGCCGGCCGCCCCGAGGCCCCGCCGGCTCACGCTCCCTTGCGCGAATCGATACCGGATGCGGCTCCTGCCGAATCGAGGCGGTACCAGTGGATCTCAGGATGTCGGTCGAAGCCCGGGAGGCGTTCCTCGCAAGCCCGCACGTGGGAATCCTGGGGGTGGACGACGCGCGCGACGGCGGCGGACCGCTGCTCGTCCCGCTCTGGTACTCCTACCGGCCCGGCGGGCTGGTGACGATCCAGACCGGGCGGACGACGCTGAAGGCCCGGCTCATCCGCAGCGCGGGCCGGTTCAGCCTCTGCGCGCAGGTCGAGTCGGCGCCCTACCGCTACGTCAGCGTGGAGGGGCCGGTGGTGGCCGTCGAGGACCCGCTGCCGCCGGCCGCACGCGAGGAGCTGGCCTGCCGGTATCTGGACGCGGACACGGCGGCGGCGTACCTGGACGCCAACCGGCGGCAGCTGGCCGACGACGTCCTCATCCGCATGAGGCCCGAGAGATGGCGGACCGCCGACTTCGCCGCCTTCGCCAAGGAGTTCGAACCGTAGCCACCCGCGCGCGGTCCGTGTGCGGCAGAGAGCGTGACGTCCCGATGAACACCCGAACAACGACGCATCAGGAGACGGCCGAGCACGCCGCGGCGGTGCCGTATCCACGCGATCGCTGCCTCCACGAGCTGTTCGACGCCCGGGCGGTGCACCGCCCGCGGGCCATCGCCTCCGTACAGCACGGCCGCGGCATCAGCTACGGCGAACTCAAGCTCCGCTCCGACGCGGTGGCGGCCCGGCTGCACGACTCCGGCGTGCGGTACGGCGACACGGTCGGGGTGTGCGGGGCCCGCTCTCCGGAGGCGCTGGTCGCGTTCCTGGGCATCCTCAAGACCGGTGCGGCCTACGTCCCGCTCGACGACGCCTCACCACCCGCGCGCCTGCAGGCGATGGCCGAGGACGCGGGGGTGCACACCGTCGTCACGCTGCCCGGCAGCTCCCGCCGTATCCGGCGCGTGCGTTCCCGCATCGACCTGGGTGGCCTGGCCCCGACCGCCCCGGCCGCGGTGCCGCAGGCCCGGGTGCTCCCCGCGGACTGCGCCTACGTGATGTTCACCTCCGGCTCGACCGGCCGCCCCAAACCCGTGGCGATCCCGCACCGCGGAATCGTCCGGCTGGCCGCCTCCGACCTGGTCCGGCAGCGGCCGCGGCCCGGTGAGCGGGTTCTGCACGCCTACGACCTCTCCTCGGACGCCTCCACGATCGAGATCTGGCCCGCGCTGCTCGCCGGCGCCTGCATCGTGATCGCCGACCAGGAGGAACTGCTGTCGCCGACCGCCCTGGAATCGCTGCTGCTCTCCGAGCGGGTCAGCATCGCCTACCTGACCACCGGGGTGTTCCACCACATCGCGCGCACCAGGCCCTCGGCGCTGCGGTCCCTGCGGTTCGCCTCGGCCGGAGGCGAGGCGATGGACGCGGAACTGGCCCGCGCGATACTGGCCGCCTGCCCGGACACCACCGTGGTCAACTTCTACGGCCCGACCGAGAACAGCGTGGTGTCCACCGCACACGCGCTGCACGACCTGCCTCCCGAGGCGACGGCCGTGCCGATCGGCCTCCCCCTGGAGAACTCCACCTGCCACGTGCTGTGCCCGGACGGCACGCTCGCCGACACCGGCGAGGAAGGCGAGCTCCTCGTCGGCGGGGACGGGCTCGCCCTGGGGTACCTCGGCGACCCCGGGCTGACCGCCGAGCGCTTCGTCGACGACCTCGTCGAGCCCGGTACGCGCCTCTACCGCACCGGTGACCGCGTGGTCCGGCGCCCGGACGGCGTACTGGAGTACCGGGCCCGGGTGGACCGGCAGATCAAACTGCGCGGGCACCGCATCGAGCCGGACGAGGTGGAGGCGCGGCTGCGCGCGGACGACGCGGTGGGCGAGGCCGTCGTCGAACGGGAGGGCGACGCCCTGATCGGGTACGTGACCCCGGCCCGCCCCGGCCAGGCACTGACCCTGGACCGCATCCGCAGCGGTCTCGCCGCCTGGCTGCCCGCACCCGCGGTGCCCGCGCGGCTGGTGGAACTCGCGCGCTTCCCGGTGACGGCCGGGGGCAAGGTCGACCGCGCCCGGCTGCGCAGCCTG
This sequence comes from Kitasatospora sp. NPDC088861, assembly GCF_044750105.1. NCBI lineage: Bacteria > Bacillati > Actinomycetota > Actinomycetes > Kitasatosporales > Streptomycetaceae > Kitasatospora > Kitasatospora sp. NPDC088861. Next base: position 25,911 of record NZ_JBIVJF010000026.1, on the reverse strand, counting down.
GCGGCGACCGGGCAGGCGGCCGTCCCGGCGACGGTGAACGGCACCGCGTCCGGCCCGCAGGACACGGTGGCCCGGATCTGGCAGGTGGTGCTGGGTGTGCACCCGGCGCCGGGCGACAGCTTCTTCGACATCGGCGGCGACTCCCTGCTGGCAGCCGAGGCCGTCACCCGTACGCTGGCCGCCTTCGGCCTCGACGCCCGGCACGGCCGCACCCTCGTCCACAGCCTGCTGCGCTCCCCGACACTGGAGGACTTCACCGCCGCCGTCGCCGCCGTCCAGGGCCCGCCCGGCAGGGTGAACGCCGACGCGGGCCCGGTGGACTTCCGCGCCGAGGCACGGCTGGGCTTCACCCTCCCGCAACCGCGCGGGCCGGAGCCGGACTGGCACCACCCCGCGGAGGTGCTGCTCACCGGCGCCTCCGGCTTCGTCGGCGCCTTCCTTCTGGACGCGCTACTGCGCCGCACCGACGCCCGGGTGTGCTGCCCGGTGCGAAGCCGGGCCCCCGCCCACGCCCGGCAGAAGGTGATGCGCAACCTCGCCCGCTTCGGCCTCGCCACCCCCGAAGCCGCCGACCGCGTCGTGTGCCTCCCCGCCGACCTCGCCGAGCCCGGCCTCGGACTGGAGCCGGGCCGCGCCGACGAACTCGCCGACACCGTCGACCTGGTGATCCACTCGGCCGCGCAGGTCAACTTCATCTATCCGTACGACGCGCTGCGCCGCACCAACGTGGAAGGCACCAGGGAGCTCATCCGACTGGCGGCCGGGCGCCGGGTGCCGGTGCACTTCCTCTCCACCATCGCGGTGCTCGCCGGCTTCGGAACCGCCGGCGTACGGCACGTCGACGAGGACCTGCCGCTCGACCACGCCGACGGGCTCACCATGGGCTACGCCGAGAGCAAGTGGGTCGCCGAGGAGGTGCTGCGCGACGCCGCGGACCAGGACCAGGGCCTGCCGGTGGCGGTCTACCGTCCGTACGAGATCACCGGCGACCGGCACACCGGCGCGTGCAACACCGACACCGCGATCTGCTCGCTGTTCAAGACCATCAGCGAGACCGGGCTCGCCCCCGACATCCGGCTGCCGCTGGACTTCGTCCCGGTGGACTTCCTCTCCGACGCCCTGGTGCACATCGCCACCACCCACCGCGCCACCCGCCGGACCTACCACATGACCAACCCCCGCGCCGCGAGCCTGTGCGACATGCTCGACCGGATGGACAGGGCCGGCCACCGGATCTCCCGCCTCCCCTACGAGGAGTGGGTGGGCGAGCTCGTCCGCCACGTCGCGCAGCACCCCACGAGCCCCACGGCCCCGTTCGTCTCGCTGTGCGTGGACCGCTGCAAGCAGGCCGACATGTCCGTCAAGGAGATGTACTTCGAGGGCACCTTCCCGACCGTCGGGCGGGCCAACGTCGAGCACGACCTGGCCACCTCGGGCCTGCACTGCCCTCCCGTCGACGCGGAGCTGCTGGACCGCTACCTGGAGTACTTCTACACCACCGGTTACATCGAACGCCCCTGCCCCCGCCACCCGGAAGGGGCGCACTCATGAGCGCACGGCCGCCCGGTGCGCGGGGGCCCGGCGCCGAGCCGGACGTCCTGGACTTCCCGCTCCCGCCGCCGGGCACCATGGGGCCGCCCGAGGAGTCCGCGCGGCTGCGCGAGAACTGCCCCCTGGCTAGGGTCAGGCTGCCGATGGACGCGACCGCCTGGTACGCCACCCGGCACGAGGACGTCCGGATGCTCTTCGCGGACCCCCGGCTGATCAGGCCGACCATCAACGACTGGCCGCCGCGTCCCGGGCAACCCGCGGACGACGGGCCGCGCCTGGTCACGATCGCCGAGCTCGACGGCCCCCGGCACGCGGCCCTGCGCCGGGCGCTGGCCGAGCCGTTCAGCTCCCGGGCCGTGCGCGACCACCTGCCGCGCATCCGCGGGCTGGCCGGGCGACTGCTGCGGGCGTTCGAGGACGACGGCCCGCCCGGCGACCTGGTCGCCGGCTTCACCGACCCCTTCCCCCTGCTCGTGCTCTGCGACCTGGTCGGCATCCCCTTCGAGGACCGGGACCGGTTCCTCCCGGTGCTGGACGCGGCCCTCGGCGGCATGGTGACCTCGCAGGAGGGGCGCCGGGTCACCGGCCTGCTGCGCGAGTACGTCGCCGCACTGATCGCCCGGAAGCGGGACCGGCCCGGCGACGACGTCCTGACCCGGCTGGTCCGCCGGTGCGACGACGGCGAGCTGACCCACGACGACGTGATGGCCTTCGGGCTGTCCATGCTCACCGTCGGCTTCGGCATCAGCAGCTTCTTCCTGGCCGACACCGTGCACACCCTGCTCGACCGGCCGGGCCTGTGGGCCCGCCTGCGCGACGACCGGGAGCTGATGCCCGGCGCGGTGGAGGAGTTCCTGCGCTACATGCCGGTGATGAACGGCACCGTGATCCTCCTGGCGACCGAGGACATCGAACTGCACGGGCGGACGATCCGCGAGGGCGACGCCGTCATCCCCGTACCGGCCTCCGCCAACCGCGACGAGCGGGTGTTCGCCGACGCCGACCGGCTCGACCTGGACCGGGCCGGCGCGACCACGGGCCGCGGGGGCCACCTCGCCTTCGGACGAGGAGCCCACAACTGCCTCGGCGCCCACCTGGCCCGCGCCGAACTGTCCGCGGGAGTCGAGGCGTTGCTCGACCACTTCCCGCGGCTGCGCCTCGCCGAAGGACAGGAACCCGCCTGGGACGACGAATCCGTGACCAAGTCACCGCTGACCCTACCGGTCAGCTGGTGAGACCCGACCGGCCACCTCGCACGCGATCACCTCGCACGCGACCACCTCCCACGCGACCACCTCGTACGCGACCACCTCGTACGCGACCAGGGAGCACCGCCAGTGAGCAGCTCACCGCCGCAACCCGCCGCCGACCCGCCCGCCATCAACCTGCCCGCCATCGACCTGCCCCTCCCGCCGCCGGGCACCATGGGCCCGCCCACGCAGTACGGGTGGCTGCGCCGGGAGTGCCCGCTCACGGAGGTCCGGCTGCCGATCGGCGCCACCGCCTGGTACGCCACCCGCTACGAGGACGTCCGGGACCTGATCGCGGACCCCCGGCTGATCCGGCCGACCATCAACGACTGGCCGCCCCGACCTGACCGGGCCGCCGACGACGACGAGCCGGGCCTGATCACGATGATGGAACTGAACGGCCCCCGCCACGAGGCCCTGCGCCGCGCTCTGGCCGAGCCGTTCAGCGTCCGTTCCGTCCGGCGCCGGCTGCCGCGACTGCGCCGGTCGGCCGATGGGCTGCTGGACGACTTCACGGCCGCCGGGCAGCCCGGCGACCTGGTCGGCGGCTTCCTGGAGCCCTTCCCGCTGCTGGCCATGTGCGAGCTGGTGGGCATCCCCTACGAGGACCGCGAGTACTTCCTGCCCAGGGCGGACGCCGCCCTCGGGGCGATGGTCACCCTGGACGAGGGCCGCGAGGTCACCTCCGAACTGCGCGAGTACATCGCGTCACTGCTCGACCGCAAGCGGCGCGAGCCCGCCGACGACGTCCTCACCGGGCTGGTCCACGCGTGCGGGCCCGGCACCCTGGACGGGGAGAGCGCGGTGACCTTCGGGCTCTCGATGCTGGTCGCCGGCTACCGCACGAGCACCATGTTCCTGGCCGACGCCGTGGTGGCCCTGCTGACCGCGCCCGACCGGTACGCCCGGCTCCGCGACGACCGCGGCCTCATACCCGGCGCGGTGGAGGAACTCCTGCGGTACATACCGGTCATGAACGGCGTCGTGGTCCTCCAGGCCGTCGAGGACATCGAGTTGCACGACCGCAGGATCCGCGCGGGCGACGCCGTTCTGCCCGTCCTCGCCTCGGCCAACCGCGACGAGCGGGTGTTCATCGACGCCGACCGGCTCGACCTGTGCCGGGCGGAGAACCCGCACCTCACCTTCGGCCGGGGTGCGCACAACTGCATCGGCGCGCACCTGGCCCGGGCCCAGATGGCCGTGGGACTGGAAGCCCTGCTCGACCGCTTCCCGCGACTGCGCCTCGCCGAAGGACAGGAACCCGCCTGGGACGACGAATCCCCGAGCAAGTCACCACTCACCCTCCCCGTCAGCTGGCACGTCACCACCGCTGCCGCTCAAGGGGTCGGCGATCCACCGGAACGACCGCGAAGCCACCGGCCCCCACCGCCGTGACGACACCGCCGAGCGTTGCCCTCACCGCCGTGGTCTGCGGCATCACCCAGTCAGGGCAGAAGATCGCAAGGAGCCCATCGAGCTTGGGCTCGAAGGCGACCTCCCGACCGGGCCGGTCCGGGATCATCTCCAGTGCCATTCGCACCCCCGCACCCCTCTGCCGTTCATTCAGCTCATGGGACTCGATCGAAGATCCTCGCCTCACGCTAGCCTTTGGGCCGCTGCCGTGGTTCAGGGATCTTGCGTCCGCGACGGTCGATCGGTCCCGGCCGGTCAGGCCCGGTCGAGCAGTCCCCGGTCGAGCAGTGCGGCGAGGTAGCGTGCGACCTCGCCGCGCAGTTCCTCCGGTGTCGGCACGTGCCAGTGCCCGCTGCCCGCTGCGCCGTTGAACAGCAGCCCGTCGCACCAGCGGATCAGCCGTTGGGCGTCGGCCACGGGGTCGGCCGAGCCGCTCCGCGCCAGCAGGGCGGCAGCGGTGTCGGTGAAGCGCGCACCCAGCCGGTCGTAGCCGGCGCGCAGTTCGGGCCGGCGGGTGGCTTCCAGGGCGAGTTCGAGGCGGGCCAGCGTGAGGCTGCGCCCGGTGGTGAGCGCCTCGTGCAGCAACTCGGCCACTCCCTGGGCGAGCAGGTTGCGCGGGCAGGCGTCCGGCGGGGGCCCGCCGGCCATGAGCGGGTGGCCTCCGGTCTCGCGTTCGACGATGCGGGTGAGGGCGAGGTCGAGCAGGGCGGCCCTGGTCCGGGCGAGGTTCGAGGTCGAGCCGGCGGGCAGTCCGGCCTCCTCGTCCACCGCGCGGTGGGTCAGCCCGCGCAGGCCGCGCTCGGCGATCAGGGCGATGGCGGCGTCGGCGATCAGCGTCGGGCGCGGCGGTGTCATGGATCCGATCACGACCTCTCTCCTCAGGGGGTCTCGACCCGGGGCGGGCCCGAACCCCATTCACGTCAACACTAGCCCATCCCAACTACAGGTGTAGTACGGTGCGGGAAGTGGTCACTACAGCCGTAGTGTCGGGAGAGGGGTTCACTCATGGACGCGTATCAGGCGATCGTCATCGGCGGCGGCATCGGCGGACTCTCCGCCGCCCTCGCCCTCCACCGCCAGGGCATCCCCGTGACCGTCCACGAGCGCGCCGCCTCGCTCGAACCCGTCGGCGCCGGACTCGCCCTCGCCCCCAACGCCCTGCGCGCCCTCGACCGGCTCGGCGTCGGCGAACGCCTGCGCGCCCTCGCCACCCCGCATCCCGCCATCGGCCTGCGCCACCCCTCCGGACGCTGGCTCGCCCGCACCGACACCGCCACCTTCGAGGCCCGCTTCGGCGAGACGATCACCGCCGTCGCCCGCGCCGACGTCATCGCCGCCCTGGTCGACGCCCTTCCGGACGGCACCGTCCGCACCAACTCGCCCGCCGCCCTCGTCACCCCCGGAGGCACCACCGAACCAGCCGTCGTCTCGACCCCCGACGGGAACCGGCCCGCCGCCCTGGTGGTCGCCGCCGACGGCCTCCGCTCCGCCACCCGCGCGCAGCTCTTCCCGCAGCACCCCGGCCCCCGCTACAGCGGCTTCACCACCTGGCGCACCATCGTGTCCCCCACCCGCCGGCCGGATGCCGTGGGCGAGGTCTGGGGACGCGGACAGCTCGCCGGCGTCGTCCCGCTCGCCGACGGCCGGGTCTACGTGTACGGCGCCGCCCTCGCCCCGGCCGGCGCCCGCGCCGCCGACGGCGACGAGAAGGCCGAGCTCCTGCGCAGGTACGGCACCTGGTGCGCGCCCGTGCCCCAACTCCTCGCGCTCGCGGAACCCGGGCGCGTCCTGCGCCACGACGTCTGGGACCTCTCCGACCCCCTGCCCGCCTACCACCAGGGCCGGGTCGCCCTCCTCGGCGACGCCGCCCACGCCATGTGCCCCTTCCAGGGCCAGGGCGCCTGCCAGGCCGTCGAGGACGCCGTCGTCCTCGCCTCCGCCCTGACCCCCGCCGCGGACCCGGCCACCAGCCTCCCCGCCTACACCGCCGCACGCCTCCCGCGCACCACCGCCATCGTCACCGGCTCCCGCCGCATCGGCGGCCTCGTCGCCCTCCGCACCCCCGCCGCCACCCGCCTGCGCGACGCCGCCCTCACCCTCGCCGGCCTCCTCCCGGCCCGCACCCTGCTCAACCGCTCCGCCCGGACGTACAACTGGCAGCCCCCGGCCCTCGACGCGACCGCCTGAGCACGGATCGCCCTCCACTGCCCGGGGTCGGCCGTCCGCACCGGGGGACGATCCGGTGCCGTGCCCGATGTGCGGACGGCCGACGGGGCAGGTGCACGCCTTCCACGGGCGGGTGGTCGCGGACGTGCCGGTGGACGGGCGGCGGGCCGTCGCAGCCGTGCGGGTCCGGCGCACGGTCTGCCCGGGCCGGGGCTGCCCGCGGCAGACGTTCCACGAGCAGCTTCCCGGCCTGATCGAGCGCTATCAGCAGCGCACGCGCCGTCTCGCCGACCAACTTCGACTCGCTGGCCGGCCGTCGCGCCGGCCGGGCCGTCGGCTACCCGCGGTTCGAGAAGAAGGGCCGGGCCCGGGCAGAGAAGGTGGGTGTTTTTACCGGGGTGAAATAGAGCCACGGCTTCGGGGTGAATGGGAGCCAGGGGTTCTCCGGTGAGATCGGGAGCCAACCGATGTGATGGTGTGGAGCATGCCGCTTTCGGAGTAATCGTGGAGGCTTGCGCCGTCTGGCCGTCACGCTGCGCTGGAGCCGGTGAAGGGCTCTATCGACGCGATGCTGCGCGAGGACCTGGACGCTCCGGCGAAGCAGAAGCACACGATCCCGCGGATCATGGAGCGTCTGGCTGCGGAGCACGACTTCGAGTTGGCCCGTTCGACCACGGTCTGGGACTACGTGTCCAAGCGACGCCCGCAGATCCGCGCGGAGGCTCTGGAGGGCCGGCGGCATCTCGATGGCATGGTGCCGCAGGCGAAGAGGCCGTGCGAGGAGGCGGAGGTCGCCTTCGCGGACTTCTGGCTGGACCTGGCCGGGCAGCGGCGCAAGTGCGTGCTGTTCACGCTGCGGCTTTCCTACTCGGGCAAGGCGGTGCACCGGGTCTACGCGACAGCGTCCCAGGAGGCGTTCCTGGAAGGCCACGTCGAGGCGTTCACCGTGCTGGGCGGGGTGCCGTCGGTGCACATCCGCTACGACAACTTGAAGCCGGCGGTCAAGCAGGTGCTGTTCGGCCGCGCCAGGCTGGAGTCGGCGCGGTGGGCGTCGTTCAAGTCCTGGTACCAGTTCTCCGCGTTCTACTGTGCGCCCGGCGAGGACGGTGCCCACGAGAAGGGCGGGGGGAGCACGAGGGCGGGCGGTTCCGCCGCAAACACCTGGTCCCGCCTCCTGCGGTCGAACCGCAGGCGGAGCTGAACGAGCGTCTAGCCGCGATCGACTTCTCCAAGAACCCGAACATCACCCCCGAGGTCGTCGCGGACCTGAAGTCCCCGACCTGGGTCCGCGAAGGCCGGCCTCTGGTGTTGATCGGCGACTCCGGCACCGGCAAGTCCCACCTGCTGATCGGCATCGGCACCGCCATCGCCGAGACCGGCCTGTCGGTGCGCTACACCACCACCAGCGCGCTGGTGAACGAGCTCGCCGAAGCCGACGCCAGCCGCCGCCTGTCCTCTGTCATCGCCCGCTACAGCAAGATCGACCTTTTGTGCCTGGACGAGTTCGGCTACCTCAACCTTGACCGCAAGGGAGCCAAACTGCTGTTCCAGATCTTCACCGAGCGTGAGGAGCGCAAGGCCACCGCGGTCGCCACGAACTCACCCTTCACCGAATGGGACAAGACCTTCGGCGACGCCCGCCTCTGCGCGGCCATCGCCGACCGGATCACCTTCCGCTGCACCCTGATCCAGACCGGCACCGAGTCCTACCGCTACCAGGCCACCCAGGAATCCCTCTTCCCAGCCCCGAACTGACGCACTGTTGGACGAATCTCTGCGTGAGCACGTAGGCGGGGTCGGCGTCACCGGGGGTGGACATGAGGGTGGGCAGGGGCTGGGTGGGCAGCGGTCGACAACATCGCCTGACAGTCCCTCATCGCCACCTTCACCCAGGAGAACGGCATCGTCGACGCGCTTCTCTTGTCCGACTACAGAATCAGCAACCGTGGCACTGGTGCCACCATGGATTCGGGTGCCAGGCTCATGGCAGACCCCCGTCGAGGTGTCCTAGCGTCGATCCCATGAAACGCAATCGCCGTATCAGCGCTGTCGCGGTGCTGACGCTCGCCGCCCTCATCACCGGAACCGGCGCCGGGTTCGCCGCCACGACCACACCGTCGGCCACACCGGTGGCCACGCACGCGTTCGACACCGCACCGGCCACGGCCACGGCCACGGCCACCGCGTCCACGCCGTCCTTCCACGGCACGCTCCCCGCGCCGACCGGCCCCTACGCCGCCGGCGAGGACATCATCCACCTCACCGACACGAGCCGCCTCGACCCGTGGGTGCCGTCGTCCGGCCCCCGCCAACTGACCGTCACGATGGTCTACCCGGCCGTCCCCGGGACCGGGACTCCGGCCCCTTACATGACCCTCGCCGAGGCAGCCGGAATCACCGAGCGCCGGAAGATACCGGCGAGCTACGGCGTCACCCCGCAGACCCTTTCCAGCGTCACCACTCACGCCTTCGACGGCGCGCGGCCGCAACGCGGCAAGCATCCGCTGGTGGTCCTCTCAGCCGCGGCCGAGAACCCGCGCATGATGCTCACCTCGCTCGCGACCGACCTGGCCAGTCACGGCTACGTCGTCGCGCTCATCGGCCACACCTACGAGGACAGCGGCGAGACGCTGGCGAACGGCCAGACGCCGCCGTGCGCGATCTGCGATCACCCGGAAACGATCGACTTCGACGCCGAAGCTGTCAGCCGCGGGCGGGACGTGTCCTTCGTGATCGACCAGTTGACGCACGGCAACACCGCGTGGCGCCTGGCACACCTCATCGACAAGCACGAGATCGGCATGGCCGGACACTCCCTCGGCGGAGCGGCGGCGGCCGCCACGATGATCGCCGACCCGCGAGTACGGGCCGGAGTGGACATGGACGGCGCCTTCCACCCGGTCCCGATGCCCGGCCAGATCAACCGGCCCTTCCTCATGCTGGGTAGCGACGGCCACACGCCCGGCAGCGGCGACGGCATCGCGGGGCGGGCCTGGGCCGCCCTCGGCGGCTACAAGAAGTGGCTGACGGTCGTCGGCGCCGACCACTTCAGCTTCTCCGACCTGGACGTGCTTCAGGAGCAGGCCGGGCTCCCGACGGGGCCCCTCTCCCCGGAACGCGGGGTGGCGATCACCCGCGAGTACGTGACGGCGTTCTTCGACCAGACGCTGAAGGGGATCCACAGTCCGCTGCTGGACGGCCCCTCGCCGAACAATCCGGAAGTAGCCTTCCAGTCCTAGTCCAGCGCCGCGTTGATCCTTCGGGGGTTCATGCGGCTTTGAGCGGGCTGCCGTCGTAGGTCCGGCGGTAGGGCTTGGCGTCGTGTTCGTCGTAGGCCAAGACGAAGGTGTCGATGGCCTCGGCCAGTTCGTCGCGGGAGGCGAACTGGCGCTGATCACCAGCGCGTTCGCACCGGGGCATAGTACCTGTTCCACCGGGCCCGCTCTACCTGCCGGCGGCCAGCAGAAGCCGACCTGCCGACCCGAGATCCTGTCCGCCCACAGGCCGAGATCAAGATCTACAGCTGGTACTAGGTTCACCATGAGATCGGGTACAGGTTTCATGGCACCGTCCTCGTGCGGTGCCCTAGCGTCGTGCCATGACGATTCCAGCTCGACTGAGACGCACGGTCCTCCGGGCGCGGCGGGACACCTGCTTTCTTGCCGCTGGTGTGCTGCCGCACCTGGCGCTGGTGCCCGTGTGGGCCTGGGCGGCGGCGACTACCGCCAGGACGGGGAACTGGCTCCTTACGGTTTCCATGTCGGCCGCCCTGGTCCTGCTCGGAACCCCGGTGCTGACGGCCGTTCAGCGGGCTCGCTACCGGGTGCTCATCGGTGTGGACGTCCCCCGGCTCACCCCCACCGCGCCGGAACAATGGACGTGGGCCTCGACCGCCCGGTGGCTCGCGGCGACGCGGCCTTGGCGCAAGATCGGCTACCACCTCCTGCTGGGCCCGCTGCTCGCGCTGCTGGAGCTGCTGGTGCTCGCGGTGGCAGCGGCGTGCCTGGCGGGCGTCATCGCCTACGCCTGGTCATGGGCGCTGCCAACCGGAATCCGCCAGGACTGGTTCGGCTACCTGACCCAGCTGCCGGCCTACACAGCGGCTGGACTCCTCCTCCTGTGCGCCCTGCCCTGGACCGCGCGGGCAGTAGCCCGGGCCGAGGCGCGGCTGGCGTTGGGCCTGCTCGGGCCCAGCCGGGCGCAGCGGCTCCAGGAGCGGGTCGATCAGCTGGCCGTGAGCCGGACCGACTTGATCGAGGCCGTTGACACGGAGCGCCGCCGGATCGAGCGCGACCTGCACGACGGCACCCAGCAGCGGTTGGTGTCTCTCGCGGTCAACCTGGGTCTGGCCCTTGCCACCCGCCCGGACCTGCCGAGTGATGACCGCGAGGTGATCGCGAGAGCGCACCTGGAGGCGAAGGAGGCGATCGCCGAACTCAATGATCTGGTGCGGGGGCTGCACCCGGCCGTGCTCGAAGACCGAGGTCTGGACGCGGCGTTGTCCGGGCTGGCTGCCCGCACGCCCCTGCCGGTGCGGCTGCGGGTCAATCTGGAGGAGCGGGTGGCGCCCAGCGTGGAGTCGGTCGCGTACTTCGTGATCTCTGAGGCGCTGACCAATGCGACGAAGCACGCCAACGCGATGCATGCGGAGGTGATAGTCCGTCAGGTCGGCGAGGTGCTGCGAGTGCGCGTTACCGACGACGGGCTGGGCGGTGCCGACGCCGCCGCCGGCACGGGGCTGACCGGGCTGGCCAAGCGGGTCGGCTCCCTCGACGGGGCCTTCCACGTCAGCAGCCCCGTTGGCGGGCCCACCACCGTCACCGCGGAGCTGCCGTGCGCGCGGTGATCGCCGAGGATTCGGTGTTGTTGCGGGTCGGCCTGATCAAGGTGCTGGAGATGGGCGGGTTCCAGGTCGCCGCCGAAGCCGGCGACGCGGAGGGGCTGTTGGCGGCGGTGGCGGAGCACCGGCCCGAACTCGCCTTGATCGATGTCCGGATGCCGCCCGGCTTCACCGACGAGGGGGTGCGGGCGGCGATGGAGATCCGTCGGCGCTGGCCGGGGACGGCGGTGGTGCTGCTTTCGCAGTACGTGGAGGAGCGGTACGCGGCTGACCTGCTGTCTGCGAACACCAGCGGTGTGGGCTACCTGCTCAAGCAGCGGGTTGCCGATGTCGCCGACTTCGTGGCGGCGGTCCGGCGAGTGGCGGACGGGGGCACGGCCCTGGACCCGCAGGTCGTCGCCCAGTTGCTGCTGCGGCGCGACAGCGACCCGCTCGCGCGGCTGACCCCCCGCGAACGGGAGGTGCTCGGCTTGATGGCCGAGGGGCGCTCCAATGCCGGCATCGCGCAGGCGCTGGTGGTCAGCGAGAGCGCCGTGGCGAAGCACATCAACAACATCTTCGCCAAGCTCGACCTGCCCGTGGTCGACGCGGACCACCGCCGCGTCCTGGCCGTGCTGCGATTCCTCGGAACGTCCCGGGCCTGACCGTCCCATCCGTGATCACGATCTACGGCTGGAGTACTAACCCCAGAAGAACGAATCTCACTGTCCAATTTGCTGCCACAGCCGGAAGGGCTGGACCCCACGGGTCCAGCCCTTCCGCATATCCAGGGTGAGGCCCCGGCCGCGACTTGTCAGGGAGGCGACCTGGGCCCGCAATCACACCCTACCGACGCCACCACCCCCCATGGACACTCCAGCCGGGCCCAACAGGTCACCCGATCAGTGGCTCCCAATCTCGCCGGAACGGCTCCCGAATTCGCCGAAGAACACCCACCGGGGTCGAGTACATCACCGCCACGAATGGCCTACACCTGGCTCCCGTTCACACCGGAGCAGTGGCTCCCATATGACCCGACAAAATCAAGGTGGGCATGGGGAAGGTCCTTTCCACGTCAGCTGAAGAGGACTTCGAGCCGTTCCAGGGAGAGCGGGACGTCCGCCAGTCGGTAGCCGGCCGGCGGTTCGCGGTGCATGAGGTGGCGCACCAGGTAGTCCCAGCGGCGGCGGGCGACGTAGCCGTTGCGGCCGAGGAAGCTGTGCTCGACGCCGGGGACTATCAGCAGGTCGAAGTCCTTGTTCGCGTCGATCAGCGCGTCGACCAGCCGCATCGTCAGATGCGGTGTCACGTTGTCGTCCATGTCGCCGTGGACGAGCAGTAGTTTGCCGACCAGGTTCCCGGCCAGCTCGGTGTTGGACAGCCGGGCCCCGGCGTCCGGGTCGAACGGTCCGTCGTAGGTCTCGGCCCACAGCGCGTGGTAGTGGCGGTTGTCGTGGTTGCCGGCCTCGGCCACGCCGACCTTGTAGAAGTCGGGGAACGCCAGGAGGGCGCGGGCGGTGGTGAACCCCCCGCCGGAGAGGCCGAAGACACCGACCCGGTCCAGGTCCAGCCACGGACGCGTTTCCGCGAGTTGGCGCAGCGCCGCGACATGGTCTTCGAGTGCGCCCGCGCTGCCCATGTTGCGGTGGGCGTGATCGTGGAAGGCCTTGTCCCGGCCGGGCGTTCCGCGGCCGTCGACGGCCAGCACCGCGAAGCCCAGCGCCGCCACCGCCTCGGCGTCGTAGCCGTAGGCGCCCGGGTCGAAGGAGGCCGCCACCCGGTGGGTCTGCGGGCCCGGGTAGGGGTGGTCGATCACCGGGTAGCGCTGCGCGGCGTCGAAGCCGTGGGGCTTGTAGAGGACGCCGTAGATCTCGGTGACGCCGTCGGCGGCCAGGGTCCTGACCCGCTCCGGCGGCGTCCAGCCGGCGGCCAGCAGCGGTGTGATGTCGGCCTGTTCCAGCTCGACCAGCACGGCTCCGCCCCGGTCACGCACGGTGATCCTCGGTGGGGTGTCGACGGTCGACGCGGAGTCGACGAACCAGCGGCCGTGTTCCGGCGCGGTGATCACGTGGTCCAGATCGTCGTCGGTGAGCTTGGCGGTCCCGCCGCCGTCCAGGCCGACCCGGAGCAGCGACCGTCGGTACGGGTCGGCCTGGACCAGTCCTGAGACGACGACGTACGCGGCCCGTTCCGCCTCGTCGACGTGCACGATCTCCTGCACCGCGAACGGCCCTCGGGTGAGCTGTTCGACCAGCGCCCCGTCCTCGTAGCGGTACAGGTGCCCCCAGCCGTCTCGTTGGGAGTACCACAGCGTCTCGCGGCCGCCGGCGAGCACGTGCACGATCGGCTTCTGGGCGACCTCCTGCGCGGCCTCCACCCGCGTGTCGCCGTGCTCCTCGACCAGGGTGCGCACCTCGCCGGTCGCCGGGTCGAGTGCGTGCAGCCGCAGCGTCCGGAGGTCACGGGGCTGATCCAGGTAGTAGACGGCCGCGCTGTCCTTGGCCCACCACGCCTTCTTCAGCGTGACAGGTGACAGGTAGGGCAGCAGGAACGGGTCGGTCCTGGCGGGTGTCGCGGTCCGGGACGCGATGTCGAAGACGATCCACTCGCCGCGGGCCATCGGCTCGCCGGGGACCGGGTAGTGGTAGCTGCGCAGGCGCGGCCGGCCGCCGTCCGGCGGGACGGCTTCGACCAGGTGCATCAGGGCGACATCGCTCTGGTCGGTGCGGTGGGTGAGGACGCGCGCCGAGTCCGGCGACCACAGCAGCGCCGGCGGCATGTCCGCAAGACCGAGCTTGCCGAGCAGGTGCGTGGGGACCGCCGCGTCGGGTTGGGCCGCATAGCTGCGATCCGCGGTGCCGTCGGCGGTGAGCGCGAACTCCTCGCCCGTCTCGACCGAACGCACCCACAGGTCGTGGTCGCGGAGGAACGCCGCCCACTTCTTGTCCGGCGAGACGACTTCCAGCGGTGCGGGTTGGACGTGCTTCTCGTCCCGCGCGCACCGGTAGTCGGCCAGCCGGCAGGTCCAGCGCGCGTCGAACGCGTCGAACGCGACCGTCCCGTCCGCCAACTCGATCGCCCGGAACGGCAGCGCGTACGGCTGGACCGGCTGGCCGGCGGCGGACGCCAGCGCGGCGGCGAGCCGTTCGGGGTCGAACGCCGGCCCCCGGGTCCCGGCGGCGGGGTCGACCAGCACGAACTCGCCGCCCCGCTCGGTCTCGACCCGGTACCAGAACCTCTCGCCGCCGCCGATCCAGACGGGCTTCGCCTTGGCCCGCAGGGCGAGCCGGGACCGGTTGTGCAGCAGCATCCGCTCAGCTCGGTCGTAGGCAGTGGCGGGGAGTGCATGTGTGGACATCCGACCTCCTGGAATCAGTCTCGATCCAGGAACAGTACAGCGTACGGTACAGTAATGGAACTGCGGTCCCGAACGAATCAGGAACCCCGATGCCATCGCCCAGGCGCAAGACAACGCCCGCTCGCGCACCCCGCGGCACCCTCAGCCCCGAGGCCATCGTCCACGCGGCGATCGAACTGATCGACCGCGACGGACTGGACGCGGTGACCATCCGTCGGCTCGCCGACCAACTGGGCGTCCGCCCGATGTCGCTCTACACGCACTTCCGCGACAAGGACGCGATCCTCCTCGCCGTCACCGCGGAGCTGCTGAGCCGATTCCGGTGGCCCGACCCCGGCCTCGACGACGTCGAATGGCTCCGGCAGGTGATGCACGCCTACTTCGAACTGTTCATCACGCACCCTGTCCTCCTGCAGATCAACACCCCCTCCGACGGAGTCGGCGAGATCGAGGCCCGCATGTCCGAGCAGATCTACGCCCGCCTGGAGCGACTGCGGGTCGACCACCGGACGGCGATCGGCCTGCTGGCCACGCTGATCCGCTTCGTCCTCGGCTGCGCCACGCTCTACCCCGTCCGCCGGGCCTGGGACGAGGACCCGCAGCACTGGGAACGGGTCCGCCAACAGTGGGCCCGCCTCCCGGCCGAGGTGTACCCGGCGATGCACGCCACCACCGTCGACTTCCCGACCTTCACCCAGCGGGACGTCTTCGAGTTCGGCCTCGACGCCATCCTCGCATCGCTCCCACGATCGCCCTGACGGCCCTGCGCTCGCACAGCTACGGCGAAGTGACAAGTAGCTCTCTGTAGCGTGCGACACGAGGTCGCACCATGTAAGGAAGGCCGGCCACGTGAGGGAGGTGTCGATCGGCTGAACTTCGGGCCAGTGTCCAAGGCCCGTCCCCGTGCTCCCATGCGTCGCTGGTAACGGCGGGGTGTGAAGCGGAGCGTTCAAGCTCAAGGGTGCCCTGGCCATCGGGACGCTACAGGCGAGGGGAAGGCCGGACGGGCGAACGAAAGTGAACCCCTGATGATGCCCCGTCAAGCTGAAGTCGCGCGATGGCAGGAAAGCGGCGGCTGAAGGACCCGGTGCTGCAAGGCACCAGGCGACCTCCAGTTAGCTCAGGCTGGAGGGTGGACACCGTCGGTCCCGGGGTAGAGGGGGCGCCCACCCCGGCCGCGTCTTACTGGTGCGGAACCGGTTGCCGGGCTCCTGGGGCGGTCACCGTACGGCGTGGCGCATGTCGGTGAGGGCGGAGGCGGCGTGCAGCTCGCGCAGTGCGAAGTCGCGCACCGCCCGGCCGCCTGCTGTCCGGTCCCAGTGCTCCAGCACGCTGGTGCGCTCGGTGATCGCGGTGACATCGCCCCTGCGCAGGCGGGAGAGTGGCCGGGCGGGTGGCAGCATGGCGGCCAGTGCGACCGCGAGAACGTCTCGGCGGTTCGAGGAACTCACCTCATCGTGGTGATCGTGGTGGTGGACTTGCTTGGCGACCCAGGCCCAGCTCGGCCGCTGTCCCCGCTCCCAGGACCAGGCAGAGGGCTTGCCGGTAGTGCTCGTGCGGCCAGGTGATGAGGCCACGTTCTATGCGCGAGACGTAGCCGGCGTCAAACGACGATTCCCGCTCGGTCGCCTCTTCGACCAGCCCTCGCACCCGCTCGGCGACCTGGCGCTGTGTCAGATTCCGGGAGAGCCGCGCGCGCCTGAACAGCGCGTTCACCATGACGCTCCACCCCCAACTCTCGGTTCAGGGAGACGATTCAGCGTATCGGCCAAGCCATGGACTGCCCACTGAAATGCCCTCGCACTGTCACTCGATCCGGTGGTCTCCTGGACATGCCCCACCCGCCGTCAGGAACCGGAGGCGGAAAGGGCAACCCGCACCCGGCCAGAGTCGTACAGTCCTGGCCATGACGACCGACATCACCACCGCGTCGTGGCGCGAGATCGAACGCACCACCGTCTTCAGCAAGTTCGGCCGATCCGTCGACCGTGTCGACTTCGAACTGCCCGACGGCAGGAAAGAGGAGTTCTACCTCAAGAGCGAGCGCCCGGCCGGCGCGGTGCTCGCCCTCACCCCCGACCAGCGCGTCATCCTCGCCCGCCAGTACCGGCCCGGCCCCGGCCGCGTGCTGTTCGAACTGCCCGGCGGCTTCATCGAACCCGGGGAGCAAGCGGCCGACGCCGTCGCCCGGGAACTGCTGGAGGAGACCGGCTACCAGGGCGAGGTCCAGGTGGTCGGGCCGTACTGGCACGACGCCTACTCCGACACCCGCCGCTTCGTCTTCGTCGCCACCGGCTGCACCAAGGTCGCCGAACCGACCCCAGAACGCACCGAGTTCATCGACGTCGCCACCCTCGCCTTGGCCCAGTTCCGCACCCGCGTGCTCCGCACGGGCGAGATGACCGACACCGCCGCGGCCTACCTCGCCCTGGACCACCTCCGGCTCCTGTAACCCGGGGGACACGGCGGGGCGGGCAGGTCGGCGACCTCGCGCTCACCCGCCCACCCCCGGGAGGACACCCGTGACCGAACGGAGCACCACCGACACCACCGCCCCGTACTACAGCAGCACGCTCGTCTCGCTGCCCGCCCACGCCGTCGCCCTGGTCCTGAAGGTGGCCCGGGACCTGCTGCCCCACCTCGAGCACTCCATCACCTCGATCGCCAAGATGCTCGGCGTCAGCCCCGGCACCCTCTACAACCACATCCTCGACCTGCGCGAACTGCGCGCCGGCCGCACCGGCATCCCTGCCCAGCTCGAAGCGAGCACCCGGTGATCCCCGGCGAGCACCGACGAGCACCGGCTCAAGGGCGGCGCGCCGCTGCTCGGCGCCGAGGCCCACGGCGAGCCCGGCCCGTTCGGCACCTGGACCGACGAGCGCGACCAGGAGCACGACGACGGGTCGGCCGACCGGTCCGAAGACGAGCTGCGGTGCTGGCGGCGGTGCGACCTTGGCGCGTGGCCGCCCGCCACACGGGGCGTGTGGCGGGCGGTGTTCGGGACCGGTTCGGCGGGCGTACGGGCTACCGGCGGCGGAAGTCGATGCGCAGGTTGAGGTCCATGAAGTCCTTCTCCTCCCCGCCCCCGGTGTACGACTGGAGGTAGATCCGGACGTCCCCCATCGGGATCTCCCGGGGAAGCGTGAAGGTCCAGGTCTGCTTCCACTTCCCGGCGGGCGGCCGGGTGGCCCCCTCCAACTCCGCCCCCAGCATCTTCAGCACCTCGGGCAGCGTGGCCGTTTTCCGCAGCAGCGTCACGAGTCCCAGCTTCACCTGGACCTGGCACTGCACCTGGGTCAGATCGACCTGCTCCTTGAGTCGGCCGGCCATCTCCCACCGCAGTTCCTTCCCCGGTTCGGGAGAGGAGGGCGTCAGGGTGATGTCCTGGATTTCGAGGACGTAGGAGTCGTCACTGCGGTCTTCGATCAGATCGGTAAGCATGGACCAAGCGTACTCACGCAACTACTCTCCGCATCCGGTATTCGATGATCAGACACAGTCGGAGGCCCCGGCCAGGACCGAAGCGCCGGGCGTCAAAAGTTCTGACAGCAACCCGGACTTTCCGTTCCCACCGGGACCCCTTCTCCACCAGGCCGCCTCGCTCGAACCGATGCTCACAATGCTGCGGATCGGATCCGGACGCTCGGGAAGATGCTTGCCGAGGCCGAGCATCGCGGACACAGGCGCATGATCCGGCTGCTGACCTGCCCGGCGCACGGGGTGATCACCTTCGCCGGGGCGACCTATCGGATTGACATGCGGTTCTGCTCGGGGCGGTGCCGGTCCCGGGCGTACCGTCTGCGCGCCGCTCGCCGGGCGAGGCTCGCAGCGTGACGTGAAGCCGTTGCGCTACCGACGGTATGACACCTCTACGTCACGCTATTGGCCCCGAAAGGCGATTGCAGAGAGTTGCGATAGCCACTCTGGGCTACTTGTCACTTCGCCGTAGCTGTGCGAGCTCGGAGCCGTGACGCAGGTCATAGGAACCCGGGCGGGCGGGGCACCAGATAGGGGGCGTGGACTCTTCAGATCGAGAAGTGCGCGCGAGGGTGCGGGCCGGTGACCGGGACGCGTTCGGGCAGCTCTTCGACACGTATGCGCGCGCGGTGTACAACCACGTGTTCCGGCTCACCGGGGACTGGTCGACGGCGGAGGACGTGATGTCGTTGACGTTCCTGGAGGCCTGGCGCCGGCACGACCGGGTCGAGGCGGAGGGCGGGTCGCTGCGGCCCTGGCTGCTGGGCATCGCCACGAAGCTGGTCAGCAACCAGCGCCGGGCCGCCCGGCGGCACTGGCAGGTACTGGCGCAGCTCCCGCCGGCCCGCGAGGACGTTCCCGACTTCGCGCAGGAGGTGGCCGGGCGGATCGACGACGCGGCGCGGATCGCGGCCCTGCAGCAGTCGCTGGCGCGGTTGCGCCGCCCGGACCGCGAGGTGCTGGCCCTGTGCGTGTGGGCGGGCCTGGACTACCAGGAGGCCGCCGAGGCCCTGGGCGTACCGGTGGGCACCGTACGCTCACGCCTGTCCCGGGCCCGGACCCGGCTGCACCGTCTCGCAGAGACGGCCCAGCGCCGGGCGCAGCGGAAAAAAGTGGAACCCGGCCGTGGCCGGAACCAGATCCAGGGTGGGTCCGCGAGTGCGGCCCCGTCCCCGAAGGAGGTACACCAGTGAACGCCGGACAGCGGCCGGAGCCGGTCGAGCGCGCGGAACTGCTCGGGCAGGTGCCCGTGCCGGCCGAGCGCGACCTCCCCGCAGGACGCCACGCCCTACACCGGGAGCGCCTGATGCGCCAGATCGACCTCGACACCTCCACCCCCACCACGGCCCCCACCCCGGCCCCGGCCCCCGCCAGGCCGCGCTTTCGGCGGCGGCTGGCCGTCACCCTCGCCGGTGCGCTCGTCGTGGGTACGGCCGTGGCCGTGGCCGTGGCGCAGTCCTCGCGGGGCGGCGTCAGCGGGCCGCTGAGCTCTGCGGAACTGGCCAGCTGGACCGGCGTCCCGACACCGCTGGCCGCTTCGACCGGCCCGGGCGCCACCGCCGAGAAGTGGTGCCTGGACCGGATGGCCGGCGGCCCGGGCGCCGGGGCACCCGTCAAGATCACCAACGCGGACCTGCGGGGCAAGGTCGCCTCCATGGTCGTCAACCGCGGCGGCAAGACCATGCTCTGCTACGTCGCCTCGGAGACCAGCGGCCTGTGGGAGGCGATCGACCCGGTGAAGAACGTGGCGGCCGATGCGGTCACGTACGACACGGGCGGCTCCCACGGTGACGGGGACGCCATGTTCAACTACGCGCAGGGCTCCGCGGGGGCCGGTGTGAAGGCGATCACCATGCAGGTCGCCGGACGCACCTTCCAGGTCACCGTGGCGGACGGCCGCTGGACCGCCTGGTGGCCCGGGACCATGTCACACCGCGCCGTCCCCGACACGGTCACCGTCACCCTCGCCGACGGCACCACCCGCGTCGTCAGCGGCAGTTCGCTGTTCGCCAGGTGAGACCCCCCGGGTGCGCGCTGAGCGCCTGGATCAGGCGGCGCCTGGTCGGGCCTGCGCGCTCCCGGGCCGGCGGCGCATCCCGGTCGCGATCTCCTCCTCGGCGGCGCCGCGAGCGCGTCGGGCCTGGCCGTGGGCCGGGCCCGCCGTTCGCGGCGTTCGAGGCGTTCGCGGCATTTCCGGTGTTCAAGGCGGTCAAGGCGTTCACGGCGTCTGCGGCGTCTGCGGCGTCTGCGGCGTCTGCGGCGTCTGCGGAGGGGGCGCGGGCGGGGGTGGCGCCCTCCCCTCCGATACCGGGCCGACCTGGAACCGAAGCGGACAAAGTAGGATGGCTCAACTCCCGCGCTACGCGCGAAGAGTTCCATAAATGCCCCATTTGTTCGATTTATCTCCGCTTCACACGCACGGAGCCACCCTCATGGACAACCCGTCGAACGCCGAGACCGGCGGCGCGATAGAAACCCGCGGCATCGAACCCGTCCCCGACCACGAGCGCGGGGGCAGAGTCCGCGAGCTCTTCCCGACCTGGGTCGCCGCGAACATCAGCGTTCTGCTGCTCACCATGGGCGCCGCCCTGGTGGTGTTCAACCAGTTGAACTTCTGGCAGGTCCTGATCGTCGCGGCGAGCGCCGCGCTCATCTCGTTCGGCCTGGTCGGCGTGCTGTCGGTCTCCGGCAAGTGGGGCGGGGCGCCGGGCGCGACCCTCTCGCGGGCCACCTTCGGGGTGCGCGGCAACCTCTTCCCCGGCGCCGTGCTCTGGATCGCCCGGTTCGGCTGGGAGACGATCAACGCCGTCACCGGCGCCTACGCCGTACTGACCGTCCTCGACCTGCTCTTCGGCGTCAAGACCAACACCGCGCTGATCGTCATCACGCTCTTCGCCTTCGTCGCCTGCACCTTCCTGGTCTCCGGCATGGGACGTAAGGCGCTGAACGTCTGCAACACCTGGTCGACGTACCTCTTCGGTGTCTTCAGCGTGCTGGTACTGGGCTACCTGGTCGCCACCATGCACTGGAGCGAGGTCTTCGCCAAGCCCGCGGGCACCACCGCGATGATGATCGCCGGCATCGGGACCATCGCCGCCGGCGGCATCAGCTGGGTCCCCACCGGCCCGGACTTCGCCCGCTACCTCCCGCACGCCGCCTCCGGCAGGAAGATCGTCGGCGTGACGGTCTCCGGCGCCGGCCTGGTGATGGTGCCCATGGTGCTCATGGGCGCCGTGATGGCGGTGGCCTCGCCCGGCCTGGCCCAGGCCGCCGACCCGGTCTCCTTCCTCGGCGACCTGCTGCCGACCTGGCTGGCCGTGCCCTACCTGCTGACCGCGATCGTGGGCATGCTGCTGATCAACAGCCTCTCCATGTACTCGGCCGGCTTCACCGCACAGACCATGGGCGTCAAGCTGCCGCGCGCCACGGCCGTCAGCATCAACGCCGTGATCTCACTGGTCGGCGGCCTGCTGCTGATGCTGGTCGCCAAGAGCTTCCTGGGCTCCTTCATCACCTTCCTCATCCTGCTCGCCGTCTCCTTCTCGGCCTGGATCGGCGTCTACGCGGTGGACATGTTCCGGCGCCGCTCACGCGCGGTGCGCTACGACGCCGCCGGGCTCATGGACACCAGCAGGAACAGCCGCTACTGGTACACGGGCGGCTTCTGCTGGCAGGCCATGGTGTCCTGGGTGCTCGCCCTGCTGCTGGGGCTCGCCTTCACCAAGTGCGACTGGTTCGCCGGCCCGCTCTCCGACACCCCGGTCGGCAGGTACGGGCTCGCCTGGGCAGCGACCATCGTGATCTCCGCCGCGATCATGGCCGCACTCCCCGCCCCCCGGGAGAACACCCCCGCCACCACCGGACAGCCCGCCGACCGCCAGGCGGAGCAGCCCGAACGAGCCGCTGCCTGACCCCGAGGCACGGCCCACCGCCCGCCCCGACCCACCCCGACACACCCCGACCGCCCGGTCGCCGCCTCACCCGAGCCGGCGACCGGGCGGTCCCGTTCCGCCACCACACCCGGGCACCGGCCGAGGTGACGTCCGGGTTCTGTCGTCAGTGTCCGGGCAGCTGGGGCGGCGCGGATTTCAGCCCGTCCAGGGTGAGGTCGAGGAGGCGTTCGGCCTGCTCGCGCTGCTCGGGTTTGGCCGAGGTGAGGGCGATTCCGGCGAGGGCGGCGAACATGTCGGTCGGACGGATGTCGGAGCGGATCGTTCCGGCGGCGGCACCGGCCTCCATCAGGGAGTTGAGGGCGCCCTGAATCATCTCGTGACTGTCGGCGTAGGGGTTGCTGCCCGAGGCGACGACGGCTCGCAGGGCGTCGGCCATGCCGTATTTGGCGGTGGCGTAGTCGATGAAGCGGCGAGTCCACACCCGCAGGGCCTCGGCGGGCGGCATCGTCGCCAGGAGGCCGGCGGCGGCCTCGCACAGCCGGGCCACTTCGTTGCGGTACGCCGCCTCGATCAGCGCCTCTCGGGTCGGGAAGTTGCGGTAGAGCGTGCCCGTTCCCACGCCCGCTTCCCTGGCGATGCGCTCGAAGTGGGCGTCGAGCCCCTCCTCGCTGAACACGCGCACCGCGGCGGCCAGGATCTTGTCCCGGTTGCGCTGCGCGTCGGCCCTCAGCGGGCGCCCTGCCTCTCGGGTCATCGGCGGCTCGTTCCCTTCTCCGTTGCTAAGTGGAGGCTCCGCCACTTAACCTGGGCGAAGTGGCGGAGCCTCCACTTTCACTCTAGGGCATGGTCCGACCTGCCCGGACGCCCCCTCTGCTCCGCACTCCACACTCCACACACCGCAATCCGCAATCCGCACTCTGGAAGGACAGGCGAGCATGCCGGGAATCGAAGGCAAGGTCGTGGCGATCACGGGCGCCAGCAGCGGCATCGGCGAGGCGACCGCGCTTCTGCTGGCCGAGCGAGGCGCGAAGGTCGTCCTCGGGGCACG
Organism: Kitasatospora sp. NPDC088861; assembly: GCF_044750105.1. NCBI lineage: Bacteria > Bacillati > Actinomycetota > Actinomycetes > Kitasatosporales > Streptomycetaceae > Kitasatospora > Kitasatospora sp. NPDC088861. The sequence continues at coordinate 2,936 of NZ_JBIVJF010000026.1, read as the reverse complement.
CCGTCCGGAGCGTCTCGCGGCCCTGGCCGCCCGCATCGAACAGGCCGGTGGCGAGGCTGCCTGGATCCGCACGGACGTGACGCGGCGCGAGGACCTCCCCGGCCTCGTCAAGCTGGCATGCGAGCGCTACGGCAAGCTCGACGTCCTCGTCAGCAACGCCGGGATCGGCCTGATCTCCCCCCTCGACGACCTGCGCGTCGAGGACTGGGAGCAGATGATCGACGTCAACCTCAAAGGGGTCCTGTACGGAATCGCCGCGGCCCTTCCCCTCTTCCGGGAGCAGGGATTCGGGCACTTCGTCAACACCGTGTCCACCGCCGGACTGCGCATCGTCCCGCTCCAGTCGGTGTACGCCGCCACCAAGAACGCCGTGCGCACCGTCTCCGAGGGCCTGCGCCAGGAGGCGGGCGCCAACCTGCGCGTGACCGTCGTCTCACCCGGCGCTGTCCGCACCGACTTCGCGGAGCACATGGACCCGGCTGCGAAGGCCCAGATCGACAAGCTGATGGAGATCGCCCTCCCGCCGGCCGCAGTGGCCCGCGCCATCGCCTTCGCCATCGAGCAGCCGGACGGTGTCGACGTCGGCGACATCGTCGTTCGCCCCACCGCCCAGGGATAGGCCCCCCGGGACCGGGTGGGGTGAGCGGTCGGACCGGGGCGCTGGTGCTTGCCGTAGCCTGGCGGTGCCCTGCTCCCGGTTCGGTCGAGGTCATGGAATTTCGTCAGTTGCGGTACTTCGTGGCGGTGGCGGAGGAGTTGCACTTCGGTCGCGCAGCCGAGCGGTTGATGATCGTGCAGTCGGCCGTCAGCCAGCAGATCGGCCGGCTGGAGCGCGAGCTGGGCGTCGAGTTGTTCGACCGCTCGGGGCGCCGCGTGCGGCTGAGTGCCGCGGGGGCGGCGTTCCTGCCCGGCGCCCGTGAGGTGTTGGCGGCCGGACAGCGGGCCCTGGACCTGGTCGGCGGCTTCGTCGCCGAGCGGGAGAGCGTGCTGCGCGTCGGGACGAGCCGGGGAATGGGCGTGCGGTTGGAACGGGTGCTGGAGGCGCTGGAGCGAATCGCGCCCGGCACCCGGGTGGAGTTGGCCTCGGCGGCGCCGGAGGAACGCCTGCGGCGGGTCGCCGACCGGGAGTGGGACGCGGCCTTCGTACGCGGGGAGGTGGCGGCGCCGCAGGGCGTGCGGCTGATCCCGGTGTGGCGGGAGGAACTCGTGGTCGCCCTGCCGGCCCGCCACCCGCTGGCCGGGGCGGACGCGGTCGACCTCGCCCGGCTCTCGGAGCTACCGCTTCACCTGACGGAACGCCGGAGCAACCCGCCGCTGGTCGATCTGGTCACGGCTGCCTGCCGGGACGCCGGGTTCGAGCCCGCGCCCGGACCACCGCACAGCTCGCTCCAGGACACCCTTGCGGCGCTGGGCGCGGGTGTTGCCGGCTGGACGGTGGTGTACGCGGCGCACGCCCACCAGCTGCGCGCCGGCCAGGTGGCCTTCCTGCCGGTGCGCTCCCCGGCCGGGGCGCGGAGCGCAGAGGCGGCGCTCTCCCTGCCCACCGTGTTGGCGGTGCACCGAGCCGCCGCCCCCGAGCGCGTGCGCTTCCTGCTGGAGGCCTGTCGGGAGGCGGCGCGCGACGATCGCGATTCGTGATCGCCGCGAACTCGAAGTGCTGCTGGATCGCGAGCTCCAACCGGAGTGAACTGGACACCCGCGGGTCACCGCCGCCGACGCGGCCGGTACCGCCGACCACGGTTGCCCACTCGATCCGCGGGCCGTGCCCTGCCCGGCACACCCGCCACCGGGCCGGCGCCGCACCCGGTCCTCCCGGACCGCCAACCGTTCTTAAGGAGCGACCATGACGGACACCACGACGGAACAGGGCACGGACCGGACGCCGTTGGCCGAGCGACTGCGGCGACCGGCGCTGACACGATCACTGCGACTCGGCGACACGAAAGTGACCTACGTGCCGGACGGGGCGGTGGAACTCAGCGCGCGCGGCTGGTTCCCCCGCAGCACGGACGAGGACTGGGCCGCCCACCCCGAGTACCTCGACGACTCCGGCAACCTGGCGGCGGGCATCGGCGCGCTGCTGGTGGAGCACGGCGACCGTGCGCTGCTGATCGACACGGGCTTCGGCCCGCAGTCGATTCCGGCGCAGCCGGGCAATCCGCGCGGGGCCATCCACGGCGGTGCGCTGCTCGACAACCTGGCCGCACTGGGCCGTCCGCCGGCCACGATCGAGGCCGTCGCCATCACCCACCTGCACCTCGACCACATCGGCTGGGCCTGGCACCCCGCCCCGGACCGCGACCTGCCCGCGTTCGCCGGCCGCGACCTCCTGGTCGCCGCACCCGAATGGGCACACCGCCACCTCCTGGCGGCGCGCGGCATCACCGACGAGATCCTCCAGGCCATGGCACCACAGGTGCGCACCGTCCTCGACGGCGACGAGATCTTCCCCGGCGTGCACGTGCTGCTCACCCCCGGTCACACCGCCGGGCACGCGTCCTACGTCATCACCGGGGGCGGCGAGCGGCTGATCGCCTTCGGCGACGCCATGCACTCGCCGGTCCAGGTGGACCACCCCGACTGGTCGGCCGCCGCCGACCTCGACCCCGACCGGGCCGCGCGGGAACGCCGGCGCCTGGTCGCCGAGTTGGCCCGACCGGGCACGATCGGCTTCGGCGTCCATTTCGCGGACGTGGTGTTCGGCCGGGTCCACCTCGACGGGGACGGCCCCGCCTGGCGAGCCGTCGCCGGCTGACCGCCCCCGACGGCCCCCGGCTTCGCAGGGCCGCTGGGGAGGCGGCGCTCCGGTCCCGCGAGTCGCGGGGGGGGGGGGGGGGGGGGGGGGGGGGCGCGCGCCCCCCCGGGCCCCCGGGGGCCGCCCCCCCCGGGCGTCACACAAGCAGGGGCGGACGGCGGGGGGGGGGGGGGGTGAGTTT
>NZ_JBIVJF010000025.1:0-103773 GCF_044750105.1 Kitasatospora sp. NPDC088861 | reverse complement strand
GCCCCCGCACCACCGAACTCCTCCGGCACGTGCACCGCATGCAGGTCACTCCCCCGCAACGCGTCCAACGCCTCCTGCGGGAACCGCCCCTGCTCGTCCACCTCCGCCGCGAACGGAGCGATCTTCGCCTCGGCCAGCGAACGCACCGCCTCACGGAGCATCTCGTGCTCCTCGGAGATACGGAAGAGATCGAACTCCTGGCTCATGATCGCCACTCCTGTTTCACGACGGTACTCAGTACCCTTCATTATGCACCCACGCGGCAAAAAGGGAACTCAGTGCCTTCACATGGCGGCACTGAGTTCCCTATCCTTTTTTCTGCCGAACTTCTGCCGAACAAGCCGGTCCGAGCGCAGGGAGATGACAGCGTGGTCCACTCAGCCATCGATGCCGACACCCGGAGCACCACGCTGTACTTCCAGCGCTGCTCGTGGTGCTGCAATCCGACCTTCCAGCGGCTGCTCTGCCCCACCTGCGGCTCCACCGAGCTGCGGCTGGAGCCCAGCGAGGGCACCGGCGTGGTCCGGCGCTGCGAGGTCGAGCAGGCCCGGACGCCGCTGGTCCGCCAGAAGTCCCTGATCCGGATGGCCGAGGGCTTCGACGTCTGGTGCATCGTCGACGGGCTGCGCAGCACCGTCCCGGTCGGGACGCGGGTGCGGCTGCTGTCCGCCCCCGGCTCCGACCAGCCCGAGCTGCGGCTGCTGCCGATGGAGGGGCCGCAGCCGCCGGTGGACGTCGAGCCGCGCCCGCTGCCGCCCGTCCAGGGCGGGTTCACCCAGCACCTCGCGGCCTTCGCCGAATAGCGTCCACCGCACGGCGGAGGGCGTGGCACCGGGTACCCGGTGCCACGCCCTCCCACTGCCGTGTGCGGGGATCAGCCCTTGCGGGCCTTCACCTCGGCGGTCAGCTGCGGCAGCACGGCGAACAGGTCGCCGACCACGCCGTAGTCCGCCAGCTCGAAGATCGGGGCCTCCGGGTCCTTGTTGACGGCCACGATGGTCTTCGAGGTCTGCATGCCCGCCCGGTGCTGGATGGCGCCGGAGATGCCGTTGGCCACGTACAGCTGCGGCGAGACCTGCTTGCCGGTCTGGCCGACCTGGTTGCTGTGCGGGTACCAGCCCGCGTCGACGGCGGCACGCGAGGCGCCGACGGCCGCGCCCAGCACGTCCGCGAGCTCCTCGACGACGCCGAAGCCGGCCGCCTCACCGACGCCACGGCCGCCCGAGACCACGATCGCGGCCTCGGTCAGCTCCGGACGGCCGGTCGAGACCCGCGGGGTGCGCGAGGTGACCTTGGCCGCGTTGCCGGTGAACTCCACCGCCACGTTCTCCACCGCGCCCGCGCCCGCAACGGCCTCGGGGGCCACCGCGTTCGGCTTGACGGTGATGACCGGCACGCCGTTGCTGACGCGCGAGTCGACGGTGTACGAGGCGGCGAACACCGACTGGGTGGCGATCGGGCCGCTGTCGCCCGCACGCAGGTCGATGGCGTCGGTGATGATGCCGGAGCCCAGCCGCAGTGCGACGCGGGCGGCGATCTCCTTGCCCTCGCCGGAGGAGGTGACCAGGACGGCGGCGGCGTCGTTGGCCTTGGCGATCTGGGTGAGGGCGTCCACCTTCGGGACGACCAGCTGGTCGGTGAACTCCGCGCCGTCGGCGACGTACACCTTGGCCGCGCCGTACTCGGCGGCCTTGGCCGCGAGGTCGGCGGCGGCGACACCGGCGCCGAGCACGACCGCGGACGGCTCGCCGATCCTGCGGGCCAGGGTCAGCAGTTCGAGGGCCGGCTTGCGGACCGCACCGTCGGCGTGGTCCACCAGGACGAGAATCTCAGCCATTGCTCAATGTCTCCGTGTTTCGCTGTGGCAGGGGGTGGGTGGCTCGGCCGGGCCGGCTCAGATGAACTTCTGGTCGGCGAGGAAGCCGGCGAGCTGCCTGCCGCCCTCGCCCTCGTCCTTGACGACCGTGCCCGCGGTCCGCGCCGGACGCGCCGCCACCGACTCCACCGCCGTCCACGCACCCGCCAGACCGACCTCGTCGGCCTCGATGCCCAGATCGTCCAGGTCCAGCGACTGGACCGGCTTCTTCTTCGCCGCCATGATCCCCTTGAACGACGGGTACCGGGCCTCACCCGACTGGTCCGTCACCGACACCACCGCCGGCAGCGCCGCCTCCACCAGCTCCGTCGCCGCGTCACCGTCACGACGGCCCCGCACCACACCGCCCTCGACCGACACCTCCGACAGCAGCGTCACCTGCGCCACGCCGAGCCGCTCCGCCAGCAGCGCCGGCAGCACACCCATCGAACCGTCCGTCGACGCCATCCCACCGATCACCAGGTCGAACCCGGTCTTCTCCAACGCCTTCGCCAGCACCGCCGACGTCCCGATCACATCCGAACCGTGGATGTCCTCGTCGTTCACGTGCACGGCCTTGTCCGCACCCATCGACAGCGCCTTGCGCAGCGCGTCCTTCGCGTCGTCCGGCCCGACCGTCAGCACCGTCACCTCGGCACCCTCGTTCGCCGCCGCGATCCGCAGCGCCTGCTCCACGCCGTACTCGTCGAGCTCCGACAGAAGGCCGTCCACACCCTCCCGGTCGGTGGTGTGGTCGTCCGCGAACCGACGGTCACCCGTCGCGTCCGGCACGTACTTCACACAGACGACGATCCTCAAGCTCATGAGTGGTTCTCCTGTCACGGTCGCGCTGGTCGATGGCCTCACGTCATGCCGAGGGTACTGAGTGCCAATCCCGGCCCGGCCGCGCCCTGCGCGCCGTGGGCGCCACCTGGACCGGCATACCGTGTCGGCGCTCTTCGACTGGTGTCGGAGGCTCCGTGAAGAGGATACGGCACTCAGTACCCCTGGTAAAGGAACTCAGTACCCTTCCCGGTGTGTGCTGGGCCTCAGGACGCCCTCAGGCGGCCAGCACCACGGCGGCCTCTCCCGTGTAGACGCGGAAGGTGAGGGACTCCTGGAGGTAGAGCCGCACGGTGTCGGCGTCGTGGGAGAGGTAGCCGACGGAGACGTCCTGGCCGAGGAAGAGTTCGAAGTCGCCGCCCCGGGTGGAGAGGAGGAGGGCGCCCTCGATGGCGGGGGCCCAGATGATGTCCCCGTCGAGGAGGCGGGCGAGGTGGTTGTGGACGGGGTAGCCGTGGTCGCTGGTCTCGTTGACGGCGGTGAAGGTGTCCGCGCCGAGCAGGAGCGAGTAGGGGCCGCCGACGCCGGCCAGGCGCAGCGCGGTGAGGGCGCGGCTGACCGCCTCGGGGTACTCGCGGACGTCCTCGGGGAGCTGGACCGGCGGGTTGGTGGAGCCGGCTCGGATGCCCTCGATGGCGGCGGCGCGGTAGCCCTCGAAGACGGCGCGGTCCTCGGCGAGGGCGATGGTGCGGGCGGCGTCCTTCACCGGCTGCCAGTCGGAGTCGCGGGAGCCGCGCTCGACGTCGTCGACGGCCTCGCGGCGGACGGTGAAGGGGACGCGCAGCTCGACCACCGGCTGGGCGGCGCGGGCGTGGGCCTGGACGCCGTCGGCGGGCGGTTCGATGCCGGTCAGGTGGCCGGTGCCGACGGCGGCGAGGGTGGAGCCGTCGGGGCCGTTCAGGTCGACCACGCGGCGGCCGGCGATGTGGAGCTTGAAGGTCTGGCGGGCCTCCTCCTCGATCTCCGCCCAGGCTGCGGCGGAGACGGGGGCGAGGTCGCGGTGCAGGTTGTTCATGGTGCGGGTCCTTGTCGGGAGGTCCGGTTCAGGGCGTGCCGCGCAGGCTGCCGATGCCGAGCGAGCCGCTCGCGGGGGGAGCACTCGGCGCGGGCGGAGCGGGCGGAGTCGTCCGCACCGGGGGCGCCGACGGCGCGGGCGGCGGGGCGTCGAGGAAGTCGGCGGTCGGGACGAAGAACAGCGAGCCGGTGGCGGCGGTGGAGAAGTCGAGCAGCCGGTCGGTGGTGCCGGGCGGGCGGCCCACGAACATGTTGCGCAGCATCTCCTCGGTCACCTCGGGATCGCGCGCGTAGCCGATGAAGTAGGTGCCGAACTCGCCGCCGCGGTCGAACGAGCCGAAGGCCATGTTGTAGCGGACGATCTTCCGTTCCTCGCCGTCCGGCCCGGTCACGGTGCTGAGCGCGACGTGCGAGTCGGCCGGTTTGACGGCGTCGTCGAGCTCGATGTCGGTGAGCTTGGTGCGGCCGACCGCCCGCTCCTGGTCCTCGACGCTCAGCGCGTTCCACGCGTCCAGGTCGTGCAGGTACTTCTGGACGATGACGTAGCTGCCGCCGGTGAAGTCCGGGTCCTCGGCGCCGACCACGGCGGCGGTCTCGGCGGCCCGGCCCTCGGGGTTCTCGGTGCCGTCGACGAAGCCGAGCAGGTCCCGGTCGTCGAAGTACTTGAAGCCCTGGACGGAGTCCACCACGGTGGCCGCCCCGGCCAGCCGGCCGGTGAGCTGGCCGGCCAGCTCGAAGCAGAGGTCCATCCGGGCGGCCCGCAGGTGCAGCAGCAGGTCACCGGGGGTGGCCGGGGCCCGGTGACGGGTGCCGGCCACCTCCCGGAAGGGGTGCAGGCCGGCCGGCCTGGGGCCGTCGAAGAGCCGGTCCCAGGCGTCCGAGCCGACGCCGGTGACGCAGGTGAGGCCCCCCTCGGGGACCCGGAAGCCGACCGCGCGGCGCAGCCCGGCGAGGTCGGGCAGCAGGTCGCGGACGGCGTCCTCGCCGCCGGGCTCGACGGTGAGGACCAGGAAGACCGCCGCGCTGGTCAGCGGGGAGAGCACGGCTTGCGGTTCGGCCTGCATGGCGAGGGTTCCTCCACGGTGGCGCGGGAGGCCGGGCGGCGTCCCGCTCATGGCCGGTGGTCAGCGTGCCGCGGCTGCCGCCGACCGGGCGGGCCGACGGTGTGACGGACCAGCGGCGTGACGGACCAACGGACATCTGATCATGCGTACGATTACACCCCATAGCGGACCATTCGGCGCGGGCGGCACTCCCCCGAACGGCCCTCCCGGACGCGCCGTCCGCCGAGGCCGTTCGGGGGCGCCCGCGGCCGGTGGGCACGCGGAAGGGGCGGACGCGCCGTCACGCGCCCGCCCCTTCCACCCCGGCTGTCAGACCCGCAGGGCCGCCAGCTGCTCGGCGAACGGCACCACCTGTTCGGGCAGCGCCGGCGCCGCCGGGCCGCGGCCGGCCAGCAGTGCCGCCAGTTCGCCCGCCGCGCGGTCGATCCGGCCCGGGAGGCCGTCGGTGAGCCCGTCCCCCGCCGCGCCCCAGTCGTCGGTGGCCGCGTAGACGGCGGTCGGCACCACCACCGCGCGCAGGTAGCTGAACAGTGGCCGGACGGCGTGCTCCAGGGCGAGCGAGTGCCGGGGCGTGCCGCCGGTGGCGGCGATCAGCACCGGCTTGCCGGTGAGCGCGTCGTGGTCGACCAGGTCGAAGAAGGACTTGAACAGGCCGCTGTAGGAGGCGGTGAAGATCGGTGTCACCGCGATCACCGCGTCCGCCCCGGTCACCGCGTCGATCGCCCCGCGCAGCGCCGCGCCGGGGAAGCCGGTGACGAAGTGGTGGGCGATCTCCGTGGCCAGGTCGCGCAGTTCGACCACCGTGACGTCCACCTGCCGTCCGTCATCGGACAGTTGACGGATCGTCGATTCGGAGAGGCGGTGGGCCAGCAGCCGGGTCGAGGACGGCTTGCTCAGCCCGGCGCTCACCACCACCAGCCGGTACGCGCTCACTTGGCCACCTCCACGATCTCCCCGTCGACGGACTTCCCGTCGGCGGACTCCTCGTCGCGGGCCGCGACCCGCGCGGCGTGCGTCGGCCCGTCCGGCACCGCGGCCGGGCGGTTCCTGGCGAACTCCTCGCGCAGCACCGGTACGACCTCCTCGCCGAGCAGGTCCAGCTGCTCCAGCACGGTCTTCAGCGGCAGGCCGGCGTGGTCCATCAGGAACAGCTGGCGCTGGTAGTCGCCGAAGGACTCGCGGAAGGCCAGCGTCTTCTCGATGACCTCCTGCGGGCTGCCCACGGTCAGCGGGGTCTGCTCGGTGAACTCCTCCAGCGAGGGCCCGTGCCCGTACACCGGCGCGTTGTCGAAGTACGGGCGGAACTCCCGCACCGCGTCCTGCGAGTTGCGCCGCATGAACACCTGCCCGCCGAGGCCGACGTACGCCTGCTCGGGCGTGCCGTGGCCGTAGTGGGCGTAGCGCTCGCGGTAGAGGGCGATCAGCTTCTGGAAGTGCTCCTTGGGCCAGAAGATGTTGTTCGCGAAGAAGCCGTCCCCGTAGTAGGCGGCCTGTTCGGCGATCTCCGGGCTGCGGATCGAGCCGTGCCAGACGAACGGCGCGACGCCGTCCAGCGGGCGCGGGGTGGAGGTGAAGGACTGCAGCGGGGTGCGGAAGCGGCCCTGCCAGTCCACCACCTCCTCGCGCCACAGCTGGTGCAGCAGCGCGTAGTTCTCGATCGCGAGCGGGATGCCCTGGCGGATGTCCTTGCCGAACCACGGGTAGACCGGGCCGGTGTTGCCGCGGCCCATCATGAGGTCCACCCGGCCGTCGGCGAGGTGCTGGAGCATCGCGAAGTCCTCGGCGATCTTCACCGGGTCGTTGGTGGTGATCAGCGTGGTCGAGGTGGAGAGGATGATGCGGTCGGTCTGCGCGGCGATGTAGCCGAGCATGGTCGTCGGCGAGGACGGGACGAACGGCGGGTTGTGGTGCTCGCCGGTCGCGAAGACGTCGAGGCCGACCTCCTCGGCCTTGCGCGCGATGGCCACCATGGCCTTGATCCGCTCGTGCTCGCTCGGGGTGCGGCCGGTGGTCGGGTCGGGGGTGACGTCGCCGACGGTGAAGATTCCGAACTGCATGCTGCTCACCACACTCCAGGTCGGCCCCTCGCCCGGGCGCTCGGGGCGCACGGGGCTCTCGGGGCGGATCGTTAAACTTTCAACCACCTTAGCACCCGGGTGCGGATCGTTATTCCCGCCCACAATTGAGGGGGGGCTCCGGAAGGGCGGCGAACCGATGGCGACGTACATCGCGGTGAGCGCGCTGAGCCACGAGGGCCTGGTGCGGCAGCACAACGAGGACAGCCTCACGGTCGGGCCGTGGACACTCTGCGCCACCGTGACCGGCAACCCGCAGACCCTGCTGTTCCCGCTCGGCCCGCCCTGCGTGGTCGCCGTGGCGGACGGCCTGGGCGGCCACCCCGGCGGCGAGGTCGCCAGCGCCCTGGTGGCCCGCCGGCTGGCCGCCGACGGCACCGGACTGGACGGCGAGGAGGCCGTCCGGGAGGAACTCCAGGAGTGCAACCGGGCGGTGTACGCGGCCGCCGCCGGCGAACCCGAGCTGGCCGCGATGGGCACCACGGTGGCCGGCCTGGTACTGCTGCCCGACCGGGCGGTGGCCTTCAACGTGGGCGACAGCCGGGTCTACCAGGTCACCCCGGACGGGCTGCGCCGGGTGAGCGTGGACGACAGCCCGCCGCTGCCGCCCGGCCGGCGCACCACCTCGGTGGTCACCCAGACCCTGGGCGGCTCGCTCGGACTGACCTTCGTCGAGCCGCACGTGCGCGCCGCACCGCTGGCCGCCGGCGACCGCTACCTGGTGTGCAGCGACGGCCTGACCGACCCGGTGCCGGAGGAGGAGCTGGCCGCGCTGCTCGCCCGGCCGCACGACGGCTCCGACCGCGCCGACGGGAGGGCCGCGTTCGAGCTCTGGAAGGCGGCGATCGCGGCCGGCGGGCCGGACAACATCACCCTGGCGCTGGTCCGGATCGGCGAATAGGCCCTGTCACCGACCTCCGTGGTCAGTACACCTGGCCGCCGACGGGAACGGACCCGCCCCGGCGGGGCGCCGAAGCGCTCCGCCGGGGCGGTCACCTGTCCGTGTTCGGTCGCTCGACGAGCGTCCGGTCAGAGTTCGCTCGTGACGCTCACCCCGCTGAAGCCCTGCTGGGCGTAGAGGCTGAAGTAGACGTAGCCGGCCGGCGGGTTGGTGATCGTCAGGGTCTCGGAGTTGTCCGGCCCCGCCGAGTGCGCCGTGCTGGCGTCGGTGTACGCCCAGGAGGCCGGGTTGTAGTAGAGGTCGCCGTTGCCGGTGCCGCCGCTGGTGGTGACCTTCACCTGCTTGGTGCCGGCCGGCACCAGGAGGTAGAAGTGCGCGTAGTTGCCGGTGGTCGCCGCGATGTTGCTGCGGGCGCAGTTGGCGTCCAGCTTGCGGATGTCGGTGCCGGCGCACTCCGGCAGCTGCGGCTGGGTGGGCGTGCCACCGCCGGAGGCGCAGGCGCCGTTGGCGCACGCCGTCAGCCAGCTGTCGAAGCCGGCGTCGTAGCGGGTGCCGATGGTGGTCTTGAGCAGGGTGCGGGCGCCGGCCCAGTCGCCCGCGCGGTACTTGGCGAGGACGGAGTCCAGGTCGCCGCGGTGCTGCTCCAGCATGTAGCGGACGGCGAGGTAGCCCCAGCGGTAGACCCGGTCCTGGTCACCGTAGGCGGTGTCGAAGAGGTCGCTCAGCTTGTAGGTGTGCTGGGCGGCCGCCGCGATGGCGGCGTCGTTGGTCACCTTGCGGTACGAGTACGAGATGTACTCGGCGAAGCCCTCGACCCACCAGACGGTCGGGGTGGTCATGCCGGCGTTGAAGTCGCCGTACATGTCGAACCGGCCGTCGAGGTAGTGGGTGTACTCGTGGTTGAGGTTCCAGATCTCGAACGACGGGCGGGCCCACTCGGCCTCGTAGCAGAGGAAGCGCGGCTGGTTGCCGGCCTTGGCCGGGTCGCCCTCCAGGTACATGCCGCCGTTGTTGGTGTCGATGCCGTAGATGGCCGCGGCCAGCACCTGGTAGTCCAAGGAGGAGTGGAAGACCACGACCTCGATCGTGGTGTTGCTGTCGTCCTTGACCGGACCGTTGTCGCGCACCACCGAGTGGAAGTACGCGTCCTGGCCGGTGAGGCTGGTGCAGGCGGTGCCCAGCTGGGTGTTGTCCAGCGCCTGGGCGATCAGCTTGATGCTCGGGCTGCAGGTGTAGTTGACCGTCAGCACGCCCGCCTTGAGCTGGTCGGAGGCGTTGCAGGTGCCGTAGTAGGCGCAGTTGGCGGCGTCGTAGTAGCCGACCCCGTCCGCGACCGCGGCCCACTGGTAGACGGTGCGACCGTTCGGCGCGGACTGCGCGACCAGCGACTTGGCGAGCGGACGGACCTTGGGCTGGAGCGCCGTGTCCTTCAGGAAGCGGGTCAGCTCCTTGGCCGCGTTGTAGACCAGCACGCCGAAGTCGCCGCCGAGCTGGTCGTTGTTGCGGGTCGCGAAGCCGGACAGCGCGTCCAGCACGCTCGGGTCGGCCTCGACCGCCGCGTCGAAGCCGGTCACCTGGTGGCCGCGGAACAGCACCGTGAAGACCGGGTTCACCGCCCAGGCCATGCCGGCCGGGTTCCAGGTGGCGCTGTTGTAGTCGTTCAGCAGCTGCTTGACCACCGGGAGGTAGCGGATGTTCTCCTGCGCGCTGTCGATCAGGGTGACGGCCTCGCCCAGGATGGGCGCGTTGCCCGCGGCGACGTCCCGCACGTGCGCGCCGCCGAAGAAGGCGTCCAGCCCGGAGCGGATCGCCGTCTGGAGGGCGGTGCCGTAGGTGCCGACGTCGTCCTTGTGGTACCACTGCGCGAAGTACCCGGCGCGCAGGTACAGCACCAGTTGCTCGACGGAGGTCGAGTTGTCGCCCGGGTAGCTGCCGGACGCGTCGCGCAGCGCGTACGCCACGGTGGTCATCTGCTCCTCACGGAACGCGCCCCTCGCGTCCGCGCCGGTGAGCTGGAAGAGCCCGTTGATGCACTGGATGTCGGCGGCCTTGATGTGCTGGACCAGGTCGCCGCCCGTCCGGCCGGTGAAGTCGCCGACATTGCAGGGCTGTGCGGCCGCCGCGCCGAGGGCGAAGGCCTTGGCGGTCGGCCGGGCCTCGGCCGGCCGGGTGTCGAGCGGGAGCGGGGCTCGCTGGTCGGCAGAGGCGAACTGCCGGTCGGTGTGGCCGCGTTCGGGGGCGCCGGCGGCGGGCTGCGGCGCCGGTCCGGCGGGGGTGGTGGGGGCGGACGCGCCGCCGCCGGGAGCGGCGGCGGGGGCGGCCTTGCTCTGCGGGGCGAACAGGCCGATCGTCAGGAACATGGTCAGGGCGAGTACTAACAGCCTTGCCAGCTGTGGGAGTCGCAGCAGACGCGCGGAACTCACGTGGGGGCCTCCGGGCCGTCGTCGGCCGCATTGGGGGTGCGGCCGGTGGGGTGGTGAGGACCGTTGGCGACGGCGCCTCGTGGGCGGCTCCGTCGTGCACACGGTGGGGAGTGTGACATGTACCATGGCACACATCACATGACGTTGGATAGCCCCGCTCATGTGAGCGATTGGCGGGGGAACGACGCAGGGGCCGTGATGGCGAATCGCCACCACGGCCCCTGCGTTTGGGGGTTGACGCCCCGCTCGACTACTTCCGCAGCAGCAGGATCACGCCGGCCGTCACCAGGCCGACCAGGACCGCCGCCGCGCCGTACGCCAGCCGGTGCGCGCGCAGCACCGGCAGGAAGCGGTCCACGGCGTAGCGGCCCGGGCCGGTGAGGGCGAGCGCGGCGGCACCCGCCGTGAGGAGCAGCTCGTACTCGCTGCCCTTCGGGGCGAAGAAGCCGCCGCCCCAGGTGACGGCGATCGCGTTGACCATCGTGCCGACGATCGCGGCGCCCGCCAGCGGGGTCAGCAGGCCGACGGCGAGGGCGAGTCCGCCGAGCGTCTCGGTGAGGCCCGCGACCACGGCCATGGCGTTGCCCGCCGGGTAGCCGCTCATGGTGAAGAACTGACCGGTGCCGTCGATCCCGCCGCCGCCGAACCAGCCGAACAGCTTCTGGCTGCCGTGCGCGGCCATGGTCAGGCCGAGGGCCAGGCGCAGGAGCAGGAGTCCGGCGTCGTAGGCGTGCGGGGAGGTCGTCGCGGAGTCGGGGGTCACCCGGCCCGGGAGGACGGTGGTGGTGGGGGCGGTCGTGCTCGGGCTGCTGCTCGGCATGCGCGTCTCCATCGATCGGGATCGGTCGTAGGGGTGTGGTGGCGCGGCCGGGCGGGTCGTCCCGCGGCTGTTGTTCAAATTTGAACCGGCCACTCCTCGACCGTACCTTGGAGTTCGAATTTGAACAACTGACGCATCGTGGACAACTCGCGGGCCGGACCCCGCCCGGGGCAGGGTGGAGACATGGCTCAACGCAGGCAGCACCGGCGGACCGCGAAACCCGGCACGCCCTACCCCGAGGCCCTCGCCGCCTTCGGCGAACGCGTCCGGCTGATCACCCCCCGCCAGTGGGACGCCCCCACCCCGTGCGCCGGCTGGTCCGTCCGCGAGCTCGTCAACCACCTCACCGGCGAACAGCTGTGGATCCCCGAACTGCTGATGGGCGCCACCATCTCCGAGGTCGGCGGCCGCTTCGACGGCGACGTCCTCGGCGACGACCCGGTCACCACCTGGACGGAAGCCGCCGACGCCGCCCGGGACGCCTTCGCCGTCCCCGGCGCCACCGAACTCACCGTCCACCTCTCCTTCGGGGACGTCTCCGGGCAGTACTACCTGGACCAGCTCACCACCGACCTGGTCATCCACAGCTGGGACCTCGCCGAAGCCATCGGACGGCGCACCCGGCTCCCGGCGGAACTCGTCGACTTCGCCCTCGGCGAGTTCGCCGGCTACGGGGACCTCTCCGGGAGCGGCCAGTTCGACCCGCCCCTGCCCGTCCCCGACGACGCCGGTCCGCAGACCCGCCTGCTCGCCCTCACCGGGCGGCGCGACCGGCCCTGACCTGCGGCGACCGGCGTGGTGCCGGACGCCGGATACTGGAAGGAGCGGGGGCCGCGATCCGTGCGAGAGGCGGGCACGCCATGAGCCGCAGGCCGGACATCCTCGGCGAGTTCACCGCCGACCACCGGGCGGTCACCGAGCTGCTCGACCGGATCGAGCAGGCACCCACCGGCGCCGCCGAGCGCACCGACCTGCTGGCCCGGCTGACCGACCTGCTGTTCACCCACTGCGCGGCCGAGGAGGAACACCTCTTCCCGCTCGTGCAGCACGACGTGCCGGACGGCGGGGCGCTGGTGTTCGGCAGCATCCACGAGCACCTGGCGATCGGGCAGTACCTCTCCGACCTCCAGGGGCTCGGCCCGGCCGACCCGGCCTTCGACACCCTGCTGCGCGGCCTCGCCGACACCCTGCGGCGCCACCTCGCCGTCGAGGAGAAGCAGCTCTTCCCGGCCGCCCGCAAGGCCCTGCCGGCCACCACCCGAGCCGCGCTCGGCGACCGGCTGCGGGCCGAACGCGCGGAAACCGCCGAAGACGCCGAAGACGCCGAGGCCACCGGGCCCGCCGAGGCAGGCACCGCCGAGGCAGGCACCGCCGAGGCAGGCACCGCCGAGCCGTGAGCCTCAGTTCTTCGGGCTGATCACCGCGAAGCGGCCGCCCTCCCGGTCCTGCAACCGGGCCACCCGCCCGTACGGGGAGTCGAAGGCGGCTCCCACCGCCGAACCGCCCAGCTCCACGGCCCGGGCCAGCGCCCGGTCCGCGTCCGGGACGGCGAAGGACACCTCCCAGTGCGGCGGCAGCCCCGCCGCACCGCCCGCCTGCTCCCGCGCCAGCGCGGCCACGCTGTGGCCCTCCGCCCGCAGCACCACCCGGTCGTGCTCCCAGCGGACGTCGAACCGCTCCGGGTCACGGCCGTCCCAGCGGAACACCTGCCCGTAGAACAGGGCCGCCGCGAACGGGTCCGGCGTGCGCAGCTCGATCCAGACCGGTGCGCCCGGCAGGTCCAGCCGCCGGGCCCGGCCCAGCGGGCCCTCCCAGATGCCGAACACCGCCCCGGCCGGGTCCGCCGCGAAGGCCACCCGCCCGGCGTCGAAGGCCAGCGGGCCCACCGCCAGGGTCGCGCCGCGCTCGCGCACCGCGTCGGCGGCCTCGTCCGCGCTCTCCGTACCGAAGTAGCTGGTCCACGCCACCGGCATCGCCCAGTCGCTGCCCGCGACCCCCAGCCCGGCCACCGCCTCCCCGCCGGTCACCGCGTGCAGGTACGGGCCGAAGCGGTCCGGCCCCGGCTCGAACTCCCAGCCGAGCAGCGGCCCGTAGAACGCCTTCGCCCCCTCCAGGTCCCGGGCCGTCAGGCTCACCCAGCACGGAACGGCCGCCACGCAGCGCACCTCGGCGGTCTCACCGCTGCCCATCGCGGACCTCCTCGCCACCCGGCCGCCGGGCCCCTCCCGACTCCCACGGCCCACCGGCCGCCCGGGACGCCCACAGCCTAGGCCGAAGGGCGTAGCGCGTTCCGGGAGGCATGGCCGGGATCAGCACACCCAGTTCTTGAGCGGCTCGGTGTCCAGCGAGATCCCCACCGGCTCGGGGAGGTGGACGGTCTTGCCGAACGGGAGGATCTGCGCGGTCTCGTAACGGACGCCGTCGGGCTGGCTGTGGACGGTGACCTCGGCGGAGTCGCGGTCGATCAACAGGTAGACGGGGATGCCGGCCTCCGCATAGGCCCGAGGCTTCTCGACACGGTCCCGCTGATTGGTATCGGAGTCGCAGGAGGTGACCTCGGCGACCATCAGCACGCCGCTGGTCTCGGCCCACTCCGCCGTGCCGACGAAGGCGTCTGCGTGCGCCAACGTGCCGTCCGGGCGGGCAAAACTGCCACGGTAGCCCTGGATCTTCAGCCCCTGATCGTGCAGATAGAGCTCAGGCCGAGCCTGAATGCAGATCCGCAGCAGCCACTGAATCATTCGGCCGTGGTCGCCGCCTGGCACGGGCTTGACCCCCAGCTTCCCGTTGATGAGCTCCGGCCGGATGCGTTCGGCAGTTCGAGCCAGAAGACGAGCGAACTCCTCGAACTCCTCGGGCAGCATCTGCGGGCGGTCGGAGATCGCGGTCACGGGCTTTCCTCCTTCGCCTGGGCACCCTGTGGTGCAACGAACACACCGGCAAGTGGTCACGGGCCATCTGGATTCCGACGATAGCGCCCACCGCCCGGCCCTCCCGGTCACACCAGAGCGGGTAAATGTGACCCAGGTCACATGGAAAGGCGAAATTTCCGGGGAAGGAATCCCCGTTTGGTCTTTCGTAGACAGAAGCGGGGAGAACTTCCCCGGTATCCTGAAGGAGCAGTCGCCGTGACCACCGCCGCCACCGAGCCGGTCCGACCCGTGGAGAACGTCCGTGCGCCCAAGCTGCGCGCTGACGCGACCCGCAACCGGGAGCGGATCGTCCTGGCGGCTCGCGACGCCTTCGTCGAGCACGGCGCGGACGTGCCGCTGGACGAGATCGCGAAGCGGGCCGGGGTCGGCAACGCCACGCTGTACCGGAACTTCCCGGACCGCTCGGCGCTGGTCCGCGAGGTGGCACTGCTCGTCAAGAGCCGTATCCTGGCCCTCGCCGAGACGGCGACGGTCGAGGCGGACGCCCCTGACGGCGTCCCGTTCGACGCCCTGCAGCGGTTCGCGCACGCGACCGTCGCGGAGAAGCTCGGCGCGCTCTGCCCGATGTTCACCAGCCATGTCGACCCGTTCGACCCGGACCTCACCGAGGCCCGCGAGCGTCTGACGGCCGCCGTGGGCGGTCTGATGGAGCGCGCCCGGGCGGCGGGTGAACTGCGGGCGGACGTCGACCACGGTGACCTGTTCATCGCGATCAGCCAGCTGACCCGGCCGCTGCCGGGGACGTCCTGCCAACTGCTCGACGACTTCGTCCACCGGCACCTGCAGCTGTTCCTGGACGGGCTGCGCACGCCGGCCCGTTCGGTGCTGCCCGGCCGGGCCGCGACCTTCGAGGACTTCCAACCCCACCACTGACCCACCAGCGGTACCCCGACCGACCGACCGACCCTCCGGACCAGGCCGACCACCGGCCCGCCAGGAGCCGATCCCCGCACGCCCCGCACCGACGCCCCGTACGGCGACCAGCCGTCCCCGTACGGCGGTCGACCCTTGTCGCACGCCACGCACCGTGAAGTGAGTACCCCCATGCCTGAAACCGACGCCCGACCGGCGACGCTGCCCGATCCCCGGCGCTGGAAGGCGCTGATATTCATCGGCCTCGCCCAGCTGATGGTCGTCCTGGACGCCACCATCGTGAACATCGCCCTTCCGTCCGCCCAGCGGGACCTGGGCATCTCCGACGGCAACCGCCAGTGGGTGATCACCGCCTACGCGCTGGCCTTCGGCGGCCTGCTGCTGTTCGGCGGCCGGATCGCGGACCTCTGGGGCCGCAAGCGGACCTTCGTGGTCGGCCTGGCCGGCTTCGCCCTCGCCTCCGCGCTCGGCGGCGCCGCGGCCAACACCGCGATGCTGCTCGGCGCCCGCGCCCTCCAGGGCGTGTTCGGCGCACTGCTCGCCCCGGCCGCGCTGTCGCTGCTGGCGGTGACCTTCACCGAGGCCAAGGAGCGCGCCAAGGCCTTCGGTATCTACGGCGCGATCGCCGGTGGCGGTGGCGCGATCGGCCTGATCCTCGGCGGCCTGCTGACCGAGTACATGAACTGGCGCTGGACCTTCTTCGTCAACGTCCCGTTCGCCATCGTCGCCGCCGCGGGCGCCGTCCTGGTGATCCGCGAGCCCGCCGAGGGCCGCAACCGCAACCGGCTGGACGTCCCCGGCGTGCTGCTGGTGACCACCGGCCTGGTCTCGCTGGTGTACGGCTTCACCCGCGCCGAGTCCAGCGGCTGGACGGCCGCCAGCACGCTGGCGCTGTTCGTCGCGGCCGCCGTGCTGCTGACCGCGTTCGTCCTGGTGGAGCGCCGGGTCAAGGCCCCGCTGCTGCCGCTGCGCGTGGTGCTGGACCGCAACCGCGGCGGGGTGTACCTGTCGCTCGGCCTGGCCGTGATCGGCATGTTCGGCCTGTTCCTGTTCCTGACCTACTACCTGCAGCTCGTGCGCGGCTACAGCCCGGTGCTGACCGGCGTCGCGTTCCTGCCGATGGTGGCGGGCATGATCACCGGCTCGACCCAGATCGGCGCCCGGCTGATGACCCGCGTCCCGGCGCGGTTCCTGATGGCCCCCGGCTTCCTGGTCGCCTCGATCGGCATGCTGCTGCTGAGCAACATCGGCCTGGACACCTCCTACCCGATGCTGATCCTGCCCGGCCTGGTCCTGATGGGCCTCGGCATGGGCACCGCGTTCATGCCGGCGATGAGCCTGGCCACGCACGGCGTCCAGCCGCGCGACGCGGGCGTCGCCTCGGCGATGGTCAACACCTCGCAGCAGGTCGGCGGCGCCATCGGCACCGCGCTGCTGAACACCATCGCGGCCAGTGCCACCACCAGTTGGCTGGCCTCGCACGCGGCCGCCGCGGCGGCCGCGTCGCCGGCCGCCGCCCAGACCCTGCAGTTCCAGGGCATGGTGCACGGCTTCACGACCGCGATCTGGGTGTCCTTCGGGATCCTGGTGGCGGCCTCCGCGATCGCCTTCACCCTCGTGAACGCCGGTCGCCCGGACGCGGCGTCGGCGTCGGGTGCCGGTGCGGCGAAGAACGACGAGGTGCCGGTGCTGGTGCACTGACGCCTGCGGGTTGCTCGGGTGCGTACGCGGCCCGTCCGGTGTCCCCTTCCTGGGGCTCCGGGCGGGCCGCTCGCCGTTCCGGGTCGACGGTTCCGGGGTCGACGGTTCCGGGGTCGGCCATTCGGGGTCTGGATCACAGCGACCCCGGGTAGAAGTGGGGACCGCTCCCCGATTATGGTGGCCCCAGCGAGAAGCGGGGAACTATCCCCACTTCCTTCCGACCGAGGTGCGTGCACATGACCCGGAATCAGAACCCAGGACGGGGGCGGCGGGCCGTCGACTGGGCGGACGGCCGGCTGGGGATCCACACCCTGGCCAGGGCCAACCTGCGCAAGATCTTCCCGGACCACTGGTCCTTCATGCTGGGCGAGATCTGCCTGTACACCTTCCTGATCATCATCCTGACCGGCGTCTGGCTGACCCTGTTCTTCAAGCCCTCCATGGGCGAGGTGATCTACGACGGCTCGTACGTGCCGCTCAAGGGCGTGCCCATGTCGCAGGCCTACGCCTCGACGGTGGACATCAGCTTCGAGGTCCGCGGCGGGCTGCTGATCCGGCAGATCCACCACTGGGCCGCCGTGGTCTTCGTCGCGGCCATGTTCGTGCACATGATGCGGGTCTTCTTCACCGGCGCGTTCCGCAAGCCGCGCGAGGTCAACTGGGTCTTCGGCTTCCTGCTGCTCTTCCTCGGCATGCTGGACGGCTTCTTCGGCTACTCGCTCCCGGACGACCTGCTCTCCGGCACCGGCATCCGGTTCATCGAGGGCGTGCTGCTGGCCATCCCGCTGGTCGGCACCTACCTCCAGATGTTCCTGTTCGGCGGCGAGTTCCCCGGGCACGACATCATCCCGCGGTTCTTCACCGTCCACGTGCTGCTCGTGCCCGGCATCATGCTCGGCCTGCTGGTGGCGCACCTGATCCTGGTCTTCTACCACAAGCACACCCAGTGGGCGGGCCCGGGCAAGACCGAGAAGAACGTCGTCGGCATGCCGCTGATGCCGGTCTACATGGCCAAGGCCGGCGGGTTCTTCTTCCTGGTCTTCGGCATCGTCGCGCTGATGTCCGCCGTCGCCACCATCAACCCGATCTGGGCGTACGGCCCGTACCGCCCCGACCAGGTCTCCACCGACGCCCAGCCCGACTGGTACATGGGCTTCGCCGAGGGCCTGATCCGGGTGATGCCCGGCTGGGAGGTCGGGCTCTGGGGGCACACCCTCAACCTCGGCGTGCTGATCCCGTTCACGCTGTTCCCGGTGATCCTCGGCGCGATCGCGGTCCACCCGTTCGTCGAGAGCTGGGTGACCGACGACAAGCGTGAACACCACCTGCTGGACCGGCCGCGCAACGCGCCCGTCCGCACCGCGCTCGGCGCCGCCTGGATCAGCCTCTACCTGGTGATGCTGGCCGGCGGCGGCAACGACCTCATCGCCACCCATCTGCACCTGTCGCTCGACACCATCACCTACGCGGTGCGGATCGGCTTCTTCGCCGTCCCGGTGGCCGTCTTCGTCATCACCAAGCGCTGGTGCCTCGGCCTCCAGCGCCGCGACCGCGACAAGGTGCTGCACGGACGCGAGACCGGCGTCGTCAAGCGCCTGCCGCACGGCGAGTTCACCGAGGTGCACGCCGGGCTCGCGCCCGCCGAACTGCACCGGCTCACCGCACACGAGCAGCCCCGCCCCCTCGAACTGCCGGCCCCCGTCGACGAGAATGGAGTCGCCCGGAGCGCGGGCGTGCTCACCCGCACCCGCGCCCGGCTGTCCCGCGGATTCCACGGCGAACACGCCCGGATCGCCAAGCCCACCGCCGAGGAGTACCGCGAGATCACCGAGGGCCACGGGCACTGACCCACGGCCCCGGTCCCCACGCCAGAGGGAGGACAGATGCACGACCGATCCGACCAGCTCGCCGACAACAGATACCTCCTGCTCACCACCTTCGGCGAGGACGGCACCCGCCAGGACTCGCAGATCTGGGTGGTGCCCGACGGCACGGCGCTCGGCGTCTGGACCCCGGCCCACTCCGGCGAGGCCGAACGGATCCGGCGCCACCCCCGGGTGCTGGTCGGCCCGTGCGACTCCCACGGGCGCCCGACCGGGCGGCCGGTGCCGGCCCGCGCACGGCTCTGCGACCCGGACGACACCGCCCGCTACCGCACCTCGCTGATCAACAAGTACGGCCTGACGGCGCTGATCGCCCTGGCCCGCAGCCGGTTCCGGGTCGGACTGGCCGGGACGGTCGGCATCCGGATCACGCTCAACGAGCTGGAGCAGCGGCTGGTCGGGCCCGAGTGGCAGCTGCCGACGACGTACTGCGTCAACTGACCCCGTCGGGCCACCTGATGACGCCGGGGGCAGGACCGGGCACGGACCGGCCCGGCCCCCGGCGCCGTTCGCGTGGTGAAGCGTTCGCGCTGCCGGGGAGCGCTGTCAGGGCCCGTCGTCCGGCGCCTTCGCCAGGTCCCCGGGTTCGCACGCCTCCCGGCCCGTCGCCACGTGCACGACCCTGACCGCCCGGTCGGGGCCGCCGGGCACGACCTGCTGTTCGTGCCCGCAGCGCGGGCAGATCAGCGGGATGCGCGGACGGTGCTCCCGGCCGCCGGCGTGGCCGCCGTCCGGGTGCGGGGCGCTCACGTCAACGGGTGGGTCGGGACCGGGCTGACCTCCTGGATCTCGCCGTGGGCCTTGGTGAGCAGCTGCGAGGCCAGGTCGTTGAGGGCTCTGGCCCCCGCGATCTCCTCGCCGACCCGCAGCTGTTCCGGGTCCGAGGGGTGGCGGCTGCTGTAGCCGTGGGCCCGTAGTTCCCTGCCGTCGCGCAGCCGCAGCATGGCCGCGGCGGTCGTGCGCGGGCCGTCCTCGCGGAACTCCATCTCGATGTGCCAACCGACCAGAGTCTGCATGGCGGATCACCTCCATCGGTTACTCCTCCAGAGTGCGCCGCACCCACCGTGAACACCAGGGCAGGCGGACCGGGGGCGAGTTGAACGCGTTCAACTCTGCGGCGTAGAGTCGTCGACGACCAAGATTTGAACGCGTTCAAGGAGGCGCTTCCGGCATGGGCAAGGGCACGACGGAGCTGGTGAACCTGCTGGTCCTGCTCGGTATGGGCGCCGTCGTCCCGCTCGGCCTCGCCCTGATCGGCGAACCCGGCCTCGCCCGCGTCCGCCGGCTCTGGCCGCTCGCCGCCGTCCCCGGCGCGCTCTCGCTCTGGCTCCCGCGCGGCGGCCTCGCCACCGGCAGCGCCGCCCTCTACGCGCTCGGCACCCTGGCCGTCGCCCTCCACGCACCGCTGCGGCTGCGCCGGACCCGCTCGCTCGCGCCCGCCGAACTCGCCGTCCTCACCGCGCTCGCCGCCCCGGCGGTGGCCGGCACCGCCCTGGTCGCCGAGCGCTCCGGCTACCCGCTGTTCGACTTCGAACCACACGTCCTGGCGCTGACCGTCCCGCACTTCCACTACGCCGGATTCACCGCCGCCCTCGTCGCCGGGCTGGTCTGCCGCAGCACCCGGGCGGGTTCCGGCGCCGCCCGCTGCGCCGCGCTCAGCGTGCCGGCCGGGACGCTGCTGGTGCTCGCCGGGTACTTCCTCGGCACCTGGGTCCAGTTCGCCGGGGCCTGCGTGCTCACCACCGGGATGTGGCTGGTCGGCCTGGTCACCTGGCGCGACCTGCGGCCGCGCGCCGCCGACCCGGTCACCGCCCGGCTGCTCACCGCCTCCTCGGCCGTCCTCGCCCTCACCATGCTGCTCGCCCTGTGGTGGGCCCTCGGCCAGGCGTCCGGGCTCCCCCACCCCACCCTGGCCTGGATGGCCGCCACCCACGGCGTCGGCAACGCGCTCGGCTTCGCGCTCTGCTCGCTGCTCGCCTGGCGCCGGATCACCACCGCGGAGGACCACCGATGACCGACCTCAGCTACCCGGAGCAGGGCGCCAGCGCCACCGGCCACCTGCCCGGCGGGTACCGCCACCTGCGCCACCGGGCGCTCGTCGGCCGGGGCCGCCCCGCCCTGGAGGTGGCCGGGGCCGCCCTGCTCGGCTGGCGGATGCACCGGCTGGCCGGCGTGCGGATCGACGCCGACGCGGACCAGGCCGCCCCCGGCGTCGCCGTGCACTGCGCGATCGGCGTCGGCCCGCTCCGGGCCGGCGCCCCCAACCGGGTGCTGGCCACCGTCGACGGCCCGGACCGGTACGGCTTCACCTACGGCACCCGGGCCGGCCATCTGGCCCGCGGCGAGGAGACGTTCCTGGTCGAACTGGAGGCGGACGGGGCGGTCTGGTTCAGCGTGACCGCCTTCAGCCGTCCGGTCGCCCGGTACGCCCGGCTGGCGGGGCCGCTGCTGCCGCTCGCGCAACGGGCCTTCGCCCGGCGCTGCGGCCGGGTCCTGGCCCGGATCGCGGCGGACGCGGGGTAACGCCTTGGCCCGACGGGCGGGCCGTCCGACATGATCACCCGGTGATGCGCACACAGTCGGCCCCCGACGTCACCGCGGGGCAGCCGTGACCAGCTTCCTGACCCACCGGGCCCGGGTGCACGACGAGCGGCTGCCGGCGCGCCGCCGGTTCAACGCCCTGCGGACCTGCCTGACCTGCTTCGCGCCGTACGGCTTCCGGGCCACCTACCACCACCTCACGCTCAGCGCCCGGATGCCCCGGCTGCTGGAGGCCGACCCGGACTCGCTGGTGCGGGCCGTGGAGGAACTGCACGAGGCACGGGTCCTGTGGCTGGCCGGGGCGCAGGAGTACGCGGCGCGGCGCCGGGCGGAGAAGCGGGCCGGGCGGCGGCAACCGCCCGAGCCGGTGTGGTGGAACCGCCCCTGGTGGGGCGCACCGGACGCGGCCTGGCGGGCGGACCCCTTCCTCCACCCGCCGCTGCGGCTGCCCGACTACGTCCGTCGGCAGAACGCGCTGCTGGACGGCGCCGAACTGCCCGGCTGCCCGGCCTGCGGGGACGAGGAGCCGGTGCTGTCGCGCTCGACCGGCCACGGCCTGGCCGAACTCTGCCGGACCTGCGCCTGGGTGCGGCAGCCGTGCCCCTGCGGACGGTGGCACAGCTTCGAGCCCGCCCTGCGGGTCGGCTGGAACCGCATCTGGCAACGGCAGCACCTGATCGGCGACGCCACGCCGAACCCGCGCTGGCCCGGCGTGCAGGGGCCGGCCCGGGTCGAGCGGCTGGCGGTGTACGAGGTCTCCCGCCCGTGGGGTTTCCGCTCCGCACGGTGTGTGGCGCCCGGGCGCTGAACCGGCGCGGGCAGCTGCCGGCAGAGGCGGCCACCGGCGCGCGGCCGCGGAATACCCCGTCGGGGCGCGCGGTTGTCGCGAGCACGTGATCGGTAGCGCCGCCTCCGGAAGGGAAGGAATCGCGAGATGAGCAGCACGGTCGAGCTGACCAAGGAGAACTTCGACGACATCGTCCCTGGTCCGGAGGGCCAGGACTTCGTCCTCATCGACTTCTGGGCCGGGTGGTGCGGGCCGTGCCGCCAGTTCGCCCCGGTGTACGAGAAGGCGGCCGAGCGCCACACGGACCTCGTCTTCGCCAAGGTGGACACCGAGGCGCAGGTGGAGCTGGCCGCCGCGTTCGGGATCCAGTCGATCCCCACGCTGGCGATCATCCGTGAGGGCGTGCTCGTCTTCTCGCAGGCCGGTGCGCTGCCGGAGTCGGTGTTCGAGGACCTGATCGGCCAGGCCAGGAAGCTGGACATGGCCGAGGTGAAGCGCAAGGTGGCGCAGGAGCAGGCGGCCGGGGGCCAGGCCTGACCCGCCCGGGCGTCCGGGCGTCCGTTCGTCCGAGGGCCCGGGGAGTCACGCTCCCCGGGCCCGGCCGCTCGGAAATCCGGACGAAGTCCGGCCGGGGTCGGTCCTAGAGTCGTCCGCGACGGAGATCCCGCCCGACCGCGAGGAGCGACCCACCATGAGCACGTTCGTACTGGTCCCCGGTTTCTGGCTCGGCGCCTGGGCCTGGGACGAGGTCGCCGCGCCGCTGCGCGCCGCCGGGCACACCGTCCACCCCGTGACCCTGCCCGGGCTGGCGGAGCGCGCGGGCGAGGCCGAGCCGATCGGGCTGGCGGAGCACATCGCCGCGCTGGCCGACCTGCTGGTCCGCGAGGACCTTTGGGAGGTGGTGCTGGTCGCGCACAGCGGTGCCTGCGCCCCGGCCGGCGGTATCGCGGACCGGATGCCGGAGCGGATCCGCCGGGTGGTCTACCTGGACAGCGGCCCGATGATCGACGGCGGTTCGCTGTACGACCTCTGGCAGCCCGACCACCGTGCGGCGGCCGATGCCTCGGTGGTCGACGGCCGCCTCCCGATGCCCTCCTGGGCCGACCTCGCCGCCGACGGCGCCGACGTGGAGGGCCTGGACGAGGCCGCGCTCGCCCGGATCCGCGAGCGGGCCACCCCGCACCCGGCCGGGGCGTACCGGGACCGGCTGCGGCTGACGGGCGCCTCGGCCGCGCTGCCGCAGGCGCTGGTGACCTGTTCCTTCCCGCTCGCCCAGGTGCAGGCGATGATCACGGCCGGGCACCCGTGGTTCGCCGGGCTCGACGGGCCGAACTGGGAGCTGCGCGAACTGCCCACCGGGCACTGGCCGATGTTCTCCCGCCCGGCCGACACGGCGGCGGTGCTGGCCGAGCTCGCGGCGCTCTGACCCGCCCTCGGCTCCCACCCGCCCTCGACTCGGGCCCGTCGGCGGGTTCGACTGCGCGAAGCCCCGCCGGCGTCGCAGGATGGGCACGGCGCCGGGCACGCGGCCCGGCGCCCGTCCGGCCGGGGGCCGGATCCCACGGGAAGGCGAGCCCCTGCGGATGCACGCGGAGCGCGAGAAGTGGCCGCCGGAGGCCGTTCGGGTCAGGCTCGGGTACGAGACGAACGGCAGCCGCGGGCCGACCTCCCGGAAGGTCGCCCTCACCGGCGCGCCGGCCGACGCCCGGCGCGCCCGGCTGCTCGACGTCCGCGACCACATGCCCGTCACCCTGGCCCTGCGGGCCGGGGTGGCCATCGACACCACGGAGGACCGGGTATGACCAGCAGCGCCGAGGAGTACGACGTCATCGTCCTGGGGGGCGGCCCGACCGGCGAGAACGTCGCCGACCGGACGGCCTCCGCCGGGCTGCGCACGGTGGTCGTTGAGGCCGAACTGGTCGGCGGCGAGTGCTCGTACTGGGCCTGCATGCCGAGCAAGGCGCTGCTGCGCCCGGTGGCCGCGCTGGCCGAGGCCCGCGCGGTGGCGGGCTCCCGGGAGGCGGTCGGCGGCAGGCGGCTGGACCCGGCCGCGGTGCTGGCCCGGCGGGACTCCTTCACCTCGCACTGGAACGACGACGGCCAGGTGCAGTGGCTGCGGGACGCCGGCATCGAGCTGGTGCGCGGCCACGGCCGGCTGGCGGGCGTGCGGACCGTCACCGTGGAGGCCGAGGACGGCACCGAACGGGTGCTCACCGCCCGGCACGCCGTAGCCGTGTGCACCGGCAGCCGTCCCGTGCTGCCCACGGGCGTGCCGGGGCTGGCGGAGGCCCACCCGTGGACCAACCGGGAGGCGACCGCCGCTCCGGCCGTGCCCGGGCGGCTGGCGGTGGTCGGCGGCGGCGTGGTCGGGGTGGAGCTCGCGACCGCCTGGCGGGCGCTCGGCTCCGAGGTGGTGCTGCTGGTGCGCGGCGACCACCTGCTGCCGCGGATGGAACCGTTCGCGGGCGAGCTGGTCGCGGAGGGCCTGCGCGAGGCCGGGGTGGACCTCCGGTTCGGGACGGAGGCCACCGCGCTGGAGCGGGCGGACGGCGCCGGGCCGGTGGTCCTGACGCTCGGTGGCGGCGAGCGGCTGACCGTGGACGAGGTGTTGTACGCGACCGGACGGGCCCCGCGCACCGCCGACGTCGGGTTGGAGCAGGTCGGGCTGAAGCCGGGCGGCTGGCTGGAGGTGGACGACAGCTGCACCGTGCTCGGCGTCGACGGCGAGTGGCTGTACGCCGCCGGGGACGTCAACCACCGGGCGCTGCTCACCCACCAGGGCAAGTACCAGGCCCGGATCACGGGCGCGGCGATCGTGGCCCGCGCCCAGGGGCGTGCGCTGGACACCTCCCGCTGGGGCGCGCACGCCGCGTCGGCCGACAGCGCGGGCGCGCCGCAGGTCGTGTTCACCCATCCGGAGGTCGCCGCCGTCGGACTGACCCTGGCGGCGGCCGAAGGGGCCGGTCTGCGGGTCAAGGCCGTCGACCACGACTTCGGCGCCGTCGCCGGGGCCTCGCTGTACGGCGACCACTACCGCGGCCGGGCCCGGGTGGTCTTCGACCTGGACCGCGAGGTGCTGGTCGGCGCCTGCCTGGTCGGCCCCGGGGTCGCCGAACTGCTGCACTCGGCGACCGTCGCCGTGGTCGGCGAGGTACCGATCGACCGGCTCTGGCACGCCGTGCCCTCCTACCCGACGATCAGCGAGGTGTGGCTGCGGCTGCTGGAGGGCTGCCGGGGGTGAGCCGGGCGGGTGAGCCGGACGCACGGGTGAGCCGGACGCACGGGCCTTCCTGGTGAGCGGGCCTTCCGGGTGATCGGGCGCGGCGAGATGTGGCCACCGGTGGACGGCGGGACACTGGGCGCCGGGGGCCGTCCCGGGGGGCCGTACTCGTCACCAGGTGGTGTGGGGCATGACCGAAGTGCTGTTGGCCGTCGGAACCGAGAAGGGCCTCTTTCTCGGCCGCAGCCGCGACCGGCTGGACTGGGAGTTCAGCGGGCCGCACTTCCGGATGAACGCGATCTACTCCGTCTCCATCGACCGCCGCGACGGCCGCACCCGGTTGCTGGTCGGCGCCGACAGCAGCCACTGGGGGCCTTCCGTCTGGCGCTCCGACGACCTCGGCGCCACCTGGTACGAGCCGCCGCGGCCGGCGATCCGCTTCCCCGAAGCCACCGGCGCCTCGCTCACCAGGGTCTGGCAGCTCCAGCCGGCCGGCCCGGAGGCCCCCGGCGTCGTCTACGCGGGCACCGAGCCCGCCGCGCTGTTCCGCTCCGAGGACGGCGGCGAGACCTTCCGCCTGGTCGAGTCGCTCTGGAACCACCCGCACCGGACCGACTGGGGCGCCGGCTACGGCGGCCAGGGCCTGCACACCGTCGTCACCGACCCCCGCGACCCGCAGCGGCTGCTGGTCGCCGTCTCCACCGGCGGCGTCTACCGCAGCAAGGACGGCGGCGACAGCTGGGAGCCCGCCAACACCGGTCTGCGCGCCGAGTTCCTCCCGGAGGAGGGCCAGTACCCCGAGTTCGGCCAGTGCGTGCACAAGATCGCCCCCGACCCCGTCGACCCCGACCGGCTGTACCTGCAGAACCACGGCGGTGTCTACCGCAGCGACGACTGGGGCGCGAGCTGGCGCTCCGTCGCCGACGGACTGCCCGCCGCGTTCGGCTTCGCCGTCGCCTCCCACCCGCGCCGGGGCGACACCGCCTACCTGTTCCCGCTCGGCGGCGCGGACGACCGCATCCCGCCCGACCGCCGTTGCCGGGTCTTCCGCACCACCGACGGCGGCACCAGCTGGCAACCGCTCGCCGACGGCCTGCCCGGCGAGGACCACTACGGCATCGTGCTGCGCGACGCGCTGCGCACCGACGACGCCGAACCGGCCGGGATCTACTTCGGCAACCGGACCGGCGACGTCTACGGCAGCCACGACGAGGGCGAGAGCTGGTTGTTGCTGACTTCCCACCTGCCGGACGTGCTCTGCGTCCGCGCCGCGGTGGTGGCCTGACAATTCGGTTGCCCCCGGGAGCGCTCTCGTCGACCATGACAGCGGACGAACGACCGTACGAATGGGGCTTGGTGTGACCGAGACGGATTTGATGATCGGGCGTAACGGCGAGGGCGTACCGGTGGTGCGCTACCTCCCGGGCGAGCGGGAGGGCCGGCCCTGGGCCGACCTGCTGGAGGTGGTGGACGAGACCGGCGGCATCGACCCGGTGGAGTTCGTGCGCACCGAGATGGCCGGGTGGGTGGTCTCCGGGACGCCCGAGTTCGGCCTCGCCCTGCTGGAGCACGGCGCCACCGTGCTCCGGCACGCCCACGCCATGCGGCGCGACCTGGTCGCCGACCCGCCGCCCGCCGACTGGACCGGGGCCCCGCTGCGCGGCGGCCTGCGGGCCGTGCCCTGCGACCGCGCGCCCGAGGACCTGTTCGAGGCCTGGCGGGCCGCGTTCGCCCCGGGGCACCCGGACCACTTCGCGGGCGACGACCGGCAGGCGCTGGCGGAACGGATCGCCCCGCTGCTCGCCGGCGAGGTCATCGGGCCGGTGCTGCCGTCCAGCCTGCTCGCCGTGGACGCGCAGGACCGGGTGGTGGCCGGGATCGTCCTCACCGACCGCGGCGGCCTGCCGTGGATCGCCGACGTCTTCCGGCACCCGGAGCTCGGCTACCGGGGCCTCGGCGCGGACCTGCTGCGCCGCGCCCTCGCCGACGCCGCCGAACGCGGGCTCGTCGAGGTGCAGTTGGCCGTCACCGACGGCAACCCGGCCCGCCGGCTCTACGAGTCCCTGGGCTTCGAGCTGCTGAGCACCGCGCTGACCGTGATCGTGCCGGAGAAGGGCTGACGGCCACCGGGCCCTGTCCGGCCGGTCTCGGGGGATCGGCCCGCGATCGGCCGGACAGGGCCTACGGCCGGGCCAGCTCCAGGACGGCTATCCCGGCCAACACGGTGAGGCTGGCGCTCAGCCGCAGACGGCCGAGCCGCTCGCGGAACACCACGGTGGCGATCAGGGCGGCGATCACGATGCTCGTCTCGCGCAGCGCCGCGATCGTCGCCAAGTCCCCCCGGGACTGCGCCCACACCACCAGGCCGTAGGCCGTCAGCGAGAGCACGCCTCCCGCGATCCCCACCGGCACCACCTTGCCGACCCCGGTCAGCAGCGAACGGCCGCGCCGGGCCCAGGCGATCAGCGCGAGCGTCGGCCCCTGCAACAGGAACAGCCAGGCCACATAACCGCCGACCGTCCCGGCGTGCCGGACGCCGCTGCCGTCCAGCACCGTGTAGACGGCGATCATCACGCCCGTCCCGGCGGCGGCCCCGAGCGCGGGCAGTTGCGCCCGCCCCGGGACGCCCTTGGCGAAGGCCAGCCCGATCAGGCCGCAGGAGATCACCACCACGCCCAGCAGCTCGCCCGCGCCCGGGTGCTGACCGAGCACGGTGGCCGACAGCAGGGCCACCAGCAGCGGCGCCGAGCCGCGCGCGATCGGGTACATCTGCCCGAAGTCGCCCAGCTGGTAGGCGCGTAGCAGCAGGACCGTCGACGTCGTCTGGACGGCGACCGAGGCCAGCAGGTACGGCCAGGACGAGGCCGCCGGCAGCGGGTTGAGCAGCACCAGGACGAGCGCGCACGCGGTGTAGGTCAGGTTGATCAGCGCGAAGCCGACCAGCTTGTCCGCGATCCGGTGGGCCAGGCCGTTCCAGACAGCGTGCAGCCCGGCCGCGGCGAGCACGGCCACCGGCACGGCCGGCACGATCTCGGACATGGCGAAGCTCCCCTCCGACGGCCTTCCGGCGATCCGGCACGGCCTGGAACCAAATTCCACGCTACCCTAGCGCCATGGAAGGACATTCCGACATGACGCCCCTGGAGTCCCAGCTCGCCGCGCGGATCCGGGCCCGGCTCGGCGACCTGCGCGGCGCCGAGGCGCGGGTGGCCGAGGTGGTGCTCGACCGGGGCGCCGGCCTGGTGCACCTGAGCGTCAGCGACGTCGCCGCACTGGCCGGCACCGCCCCCTCCTCCGTGGTCCGGGCCTGCCAGCGGCTCGGCTTCCGCGGCTACCAGGAGCTGAAGATCGCCGCCGCCCGGCACTCCCCCGCCACGGCCCCGGCCCCCGCCGACGACGCGCGCGACCCGGCCGCCCGGGCCCTCGCCGACACCCTGCGGGCCGCCCGCGCGGCCCTGGACGGGATCACCGCCACGCTCACCGCCGACGACCTGCGGGCGGCCGCCGAGGTGCTGGCCGGCTCCGGCCAGGTGGTACTGGTCGGCTCCGGACTGTCCGGCGCGGTGGTGCTCGACCTCGCCTACCGGCTGCGCGCGCTCGGCCTGCGCGTCGACGCCCCCGCCGACCCGCTCACCGCCCAGCTGGCCGCCGCCCAGCTCCCGCCCGGCGGCGTCTGCTTCGCGGTCAGCCACGGCGGCGCCACTCCGCTGGTGATCGACGCCGCGCGCCGGGCCCGGGCGGCCGGGGCGGCCGTGGTCGCACTCACCAGCTACGCCCGCTCACCGCTCACCGAGACGGCCACCCACACCCTGGTCGCGGGCGGGCAGGACCTGGTCTTCGGCCTGGAGACCACGGCCAGCCGGCTCGCCCACCTGGCCGCCGTCGACGCGCTGGCCCAGACCCTGCTGGCGCTGCGCGGGCGACCCGCCGAACAGGCCCTCGGCCTCTCGGCGGACATCACCGCGGACCACACGTACTGACCGCGGCGGGCGTCCGGCGGCGACGGCAGCCCGGAGCCGTCGGAGGCGCTGTGTAGGCTCGCGGGCATGGCGAGGGTGACACGGGACGATGTGGCGCGGGTGGCGGGGACGTCCACGGCGGTCGTGAGTTATGTGATCAACGACGGGCCGCGGCCGGTGGCGCCCGCGACCCGGGCGCGGGTGCTCGCGGCGGTCGAGGAGCTCGGCTACCGCCCCAACCGGGTCGCCCAGGCGATGGCACGGCGGCGGACCAACCTGCTCGGCATGGTCGTGCCGGACGCCCGCCAGCCGTTCTTCGCCGGGCTCGCGCACGCCGTCGAGCAGGCCGCCGCCGACCACGGCCGGCTCCTGCTGATCGGCAACTCCGACTACGTGGACGAGCGCGAGGCGCACTACATCCGCGCGTTCCTCGGCATGCAGGTCGACGGGCTGATCCTGGTCACCCAGGACCCGGCCACCCCCGGGCTCACCGGCTTCGACGTGGGCGACGGCACCTCGGTCGTGCTGCTGCACCACCGGGCGGAGACCGCCGACGGCGTCGCGGTGGTGGCGGACGACGAGGGCGGCGCCCGCGAGGTGGTCCGGCACCTGCTCGGGCACGGCCACGCCGAGGTGCACTGCTTCGGCGGCACCCTCGCGCTCAGCCCGCACGACCCGGTCACCGGGCGGACGGCCGGCTGGGCCGCCGCGCTGGCCGAGGCCGGGCTGGCGACCGAGGGGCGGCTGGTGCCGGCGCCGTTCGACCGCGTCCGGGCGCACGCCGAGGCGCTCGCCCTGCTGGCCCGGCCCGACCGGCCGTCCGCCGTGTTCTGCACGACCGACGACCAGGCGATCGGCCTGCTGCGGGCCGCCGACGACCTGGGCATCCGGGTGCCGGAGCAGCTCGCGGTGGCCGGTTTCGACGACATCGCCGAGGCGGTGATCGCCGGCCCGGCGCTGACCACCGTCGCGACCGCGCAGGACGAGATGGCCCGCGCCGCGGTGGACCTGGTCCTCGGCGGGGCCGAGCGGCGCTCCACCGGCGCGCGGACCTTCCCGGCCCGGCTGGTGCTGCGACGCACCTGCGGGTGCCCGGCGCCGGAGCGGGCGACCGCGGGCGCAGCCGCGATCTGACTCCGCGTCACGCGCGCTCCGGTTCGGTCGAGGCGCTGCCGGGCCGCCCACCACCGCGCGGGCGCACCGGTCAGCGGAGTTCGTCCGCGAGGAGGTCCATCAGCAGGTTGTCGTGCCAGGTGCCGTCCGGACCGCGCTCGTACTGGCGCATGGTGCCGACGGAGCGGAAGCCGACCTTCGCGTAGCAGCGGATCGCGGCCGTGTTGTCGGCCGCCGGATCGATGATCAGCCGGTGGTAGTGGTGGTGGTCGACGAGGTGGCGGGCCAGCGTGCGGACGGCGTCGGCGCCGAGGCCGACGCCGTGGACCTCCGGGTCGAGGTAGATGTCGATGCCGGCGTGCCGGTACTCGTCGTCGTTGTTGGCGTACCACTGGATGGCGCCGACGATCTTCCCGCCCACCTCGACGGCGAGGGTCTCGGTGTCGGGCTCCTCCAGGTCGCTGGCGACGGCGTCGGCGAGGTCGTCACCGCCCCGCCAACGGGCGAACACCTCGGGCGTGCCGCGGATGGCCGCGAGCGCCGGGATGTCGTCGGTGTCGGCGGTGCGGAGGGTCACCAGGGTGCCGTGCAGAATCGTCCCCATATGGGGCATGTTGGCACGGAAACAGGCATCCGGCGAGCTGTTTTCCGGTATTCCCCGCGATCGACCGCACCCCCTCCGAGCAGCGACGATGCTCCACCGCGAAGCACTCGCCGAGAGCGGGCCCCGGGGCGGGGCCAAGGCCCGCCCGCGGCCGGGGCTCAGGCCTCCGGTTCACCCAGCGGGCCGAGCCACACGGCCGTGACCCCGCTGACGTAGCGGGCGCCGCAGTGGTCGTCGGGGACGACGAGCTGCGGGCCGACGGCGTCCAGCGGGGCGCCGTCCATGCTGGTGGCCAGCAGGATCCGCTGGCCGCCGAAGTCGGGATCGATCTCGGCCCAGGAGACGACGGCCCGGTGGCCGTCCGCGCCGCTGACCGACAGCAGGAAGCGCAGCCGCTGCTTGCGGCCGGAGAAGTCGATCCGGGGCCGGGCCGCGCACAGCACGTCCCAGAGCGCGGGCCCCTCGTAGTCGTGCCGCTGCTCGCCCTCGGCCAGGCAGTCGAAGCTGACCTCGACGCGGTGCGCGGGGAGGGCGCGCAGCTGGTCGACCGACAGCTCGGCGGGCCGGTCGAAGTGGCCGTGCAACCGGACGGTGGGGCTCGACGGGGTCATGGCGTTCCCTCCTCCCGGGCCGCGCCGCCGCGACCCGGGAGGGGGTTACCCGAGGGAGGGCCCGGGCATTCGCAGCTGCGGCACCGAAAGGATGATTTCAGCGGTATCTGCGATGGGTGAAGCCGCTTTCCGCCAGCAGCTGCGATGGCACGGGCGGGCATGTCCGAGGAGACGGCTCGACGCGCCCCGCACCGGCGGAAGCCGATCGAAGCCGGCGGAAACCGCTGGAAGCAGCACCGCAATCGGGCGGACGACTGGTTCCGCACACCCGCCGAGGGGCCCACGCTGGATGATCCGACAAGAAGAATCACTGCCGCATGACTTGCATTTACGATGCCCAAGAGCATCTGAACCTTGCACTTGCGAGGCACAGCCGGGCGCGGCACGCAAGGGCGAGAGCGAGATGAGCGAGAGCGAGATGAGCGAGAGATGATCGTCGGCGACCTGCTGCACCTCGACGACCTGGACATCCGCCTGGCCTGGGGCACCCCGGACCTGCTCGACCGCCCGGTCACCGGGCTCAGCTCCACCGACCTCCAGGACCCGGCCCGCTACCTCCAGCCCGGCGAACTCGTCCTCACCGGCCTGGTCTGGTGGCGGCCCGCCGACGCCTCCGACGCGCTGCGCTTCGCCACCGCCCTGCGCAGCGCGGGCGTGGCGGCGCTGCTGGCCGGCGAGGGCACCCACGGCAGCGTCCCGGACAGCCTCGCCGACGCCTGTCGCACCCACGGCATCCCGCTGCTGACGGTGCCCGCCGGAGTCAGCTTCCGCGCCGTCACCGACCGCGTCTACCTGCGGCTCTGGGGGGACCTGCGGGTCGGCGCCCAGGACACCGCAGCAATCCCGGAGACCGTCCGGCACGAGCTGCTCGACCTGCTGCACGCGGACGCCGGGGCCGGCGAGGTGCTGGCCCACGCGGTCGGCCGGCTCGGGGTCCCGGACTGCTCGATCACCACCGCCGGCGGCCGGGCCGTCACCGCCACCGTCGGACCCGCCGCCGCACCCGCACCCGCACCCGCCAATGCCGCACCTACCACCGCCGCATCCGTCCCGCCCGCCGGGCGCGGCGACACCGGGCTGCCCGTCGGGCCCCAGGACGGCTCGCCGTTCGACGGCTGGCGGCTGCGCCCGCACCTGCGCTCGGCGGCGGCCGAACCGGTGCTCCAGTCCCTGGCCGAACTGCTCGCCCCGCTCGCCGCCCGTGCCCACGCCGACGCGAGCGCGCGGCGCCGGGCCGCCGGGCGGCTACTGGACGCGCTCGCCGGGGAGGCCGGGCTCACCGAGCCGCTCGCCGCCTGCGGGCTGGGCGGGGCCGAGTCGCTGGTGGCGGTCACCACGCGGATCGACGGCGGCCGGGCGGGCGAGGCGGGTGCCACGCCGGGCGACGGCCCGCCCGCCGCCTGGGCGGCGCACGCACTGGCCGAGGCACTGCACTCGCTCGGCGCGCCGTACGCCGCCGGGACCGACCGCGACGGGCGGTCCGCCGCGCTGGTCGCCGCGCCGGTCGAGCAGGTCGCCGAACGGCTGCGCCGGGCCCGGCCCGCGCTGCAGAGCCGGCTGACCGGCGGGCGCACCCTGCGGGTCGGCGTCGGCCCGGCCGCCCCGCCCGCCCCCGCCGCACTGCGGGCGGCGCTGGTGCAGGCCCGCTACGTCCTGGAGGGCTCGGCCGGCCCGGTCGGCAGCGCCGCCGAACTGGACTCGCTGGACGGACTGCTGCGCAGCATCCCGCCGGAGGTGACGGCCGCCTTCCACGTCCGGCTGCTGGCCCCGCTGGCCGCCCACGACCGGGAGAACAGCGTCTCGCTGCTGGGCACCCTGGCGGTCTTCCTGGACCACGACGGCTCGTGGGCGCGGACGGCCGAGGCGCTGTGCATCCACGTCAACACCGTGCACTACCGGATCCGCCGGATCGAGGAGCTGACCGGCCGCAGCCTGGCCAGGCTGCGGGACCGGCTCGACCTGCGGACCGCCCTGCTCTGCGCCCCGCAGCCGGCCCGGGCTCAGGCTCAGGCTCAGGCTCCGGCTCGGTAGATCGCCGAACGGGAGCGGCAGTTGCTGCTGCGGGGAGCAGCGCGGGGGGACTGACTGAGGGGCTCGGGGCCGGGATTCAGGGCTTCAGGGTGTGTCGTCGAGGCGCAGCCGGGCACTGACCTCGCCGAGGCTTTCGGCGAGCACGGCCAGCTGCTCGCGGGTGAGCACGTCGATCAGCAGCTCGCGGACCAGGGCGACGTGCCCGGGTGCGGCCTGCCGCAGCGACTCCCGCCCCTGGTCGGTGAGTTCGGCGATGACGCCGCGCACGTCGCTGGGACAGGAGCGGCGGGCGACCAGGCCCATCCGCTCCAGCTGGGTGACCTGGTAGGTGAGGCCGCTCTTGGAGGTGACCAGCTTGTCGGCGAGTTCGGTCATCCGCAGCGCGTGGGCCGGGGCCGCGGACAGGTGCACCAGGATCTCGTACTGCTGGTGCGAGAGGCCGGAGTCCTCCTTGAGCTGGCGCTCCAGTCGGCGGTTGAGCAGGTTGCTCGCGACGACGAAGCCCCGCCAGGCAGCCATCTCGTCCTGGTCCAGCCAGCGGGGTTCGTTCAGTGTGGACATGTGGTGAAGTCTACTCCTGTTGTTCAAATTCGAACGAAGGTGTACGGTCAGCGAGTAGAGGTTCAAATTTGAACTACTCTTCTGAGCCACCCGTTCCGTTCGACCCAGGAGGAGGACGCCATGAGCACCGCGGCCCCCGAGCGTATGCCCGCCCTGTACCTTTCGCACGGCGCGCCGCCGCTCGCCGACGACCCGGTCTGGCCCGGCGAACTGGCCGCCTGGTCCGCCGACCTGCCCCGGCCCAAGGCCGTCCTGATGGTCTCCGCCCACTGGGAGGAGGCACCGCTCGCCCTCGGCGCCGTCACCACCGTGCCGCTGGTGTACGACTTCTGGGGCTTCCCCGAGCACTACTACCAGGTCCAGTACGCCGCTCCCGGCGCACCGGCGCTCGCCGACCGCGTCCGCAAGCTGCTGCGCGCCCCCGGCACGCCCGTCCAGGACATCCCCGACCGCGGCCTCGACCACGGCGCGTACGTCCCGCTGGTGGAGATGTTCCCGGAGGCCGACATCCCCGTCCTCCAGATCTCCATGCCCACGCTCGACCCGCAGCGACTGCTGGAGATCGGCCGCCGGCTCGCCCCGCTGCGCGACGAGGGCGTGCTGATCGTCGGCAGCGGCTTCTTCACCCACAACCTGCGGGCGCTCAGCAACGACGGCCGGATCAGCTCGGTGATGGCCGAGTTCGACGACTGGGGCCGGCGCGCCCTGGACGCCCACGACCTGGACGCGCTGCTCGACTTCGAGCGCAAGGCCCCCGCCGGGCGGCTCGCCCACCCGCGCACCGAGCACTTCGCCCCGCTCTTCGTCACCCTCGGCGCCGGTGAGGCCGACCTCGGCAGCCAGCGCAGCGTCATCGACGGGTTCTGGATGGGGCTCGCCAAGCGGTCGATCCAGCTGGGCTGACCGGGCTCACCGTAACCGAGAGTCACAGCGCGCAGCAGGTGAAGCGCTCGCCGATGTGCTCGGGCTGCTCGGCCTCGTCGACCAGGGCGACCACGTAGTCCGGCACCGAGATCCGGCTGCGCCCGGCAGCATCCGTGAGCAGCTGCTCCAGGCCCGTCCGGTAGCGGCCGGTCCGCTCCCCCGGGCCGATCTCGGCGGCCGGGCTGAGCACCGTCCAGCGGACGTCGGAGACCGCCCGGTAGTAGTCCAGCGCCGCGCCGTGCGCGTGCATGATCTCCAGCACCGGCTCCGGCAGTCCCGGCGCGTCCCAGACCCGCACCCCTGGCGCGGTCTCCAGGCTGCCCGCTCCACCGACCGCGATCAGCCGGGGTGCGGCGTCGCCGAGCGAGCGCAGGCCCTCCACCAGCGACCGCGCGGCCGGCTCGATCAGCGCCAGGTGGCCCGGGCCGTCGCCGCCGCCGACCGCGCTCACCAGGACGTCCTGGCCGGCCGCCACCCGGGCCACCTGGGCCCGATCCAGGACGTCCGCGCGTTCGACGAAGGCCGCCTCACCCCGGTAGTGGTCCGGGTCGCGGACCACTGCGGTGACTTCGTGCCCGCGCGCGGCCGCCTCCGCGACGGCGGCGCTGCCGATGGTGCCGTTGGCGCCGATCACGGCGATCCTGGCCATGGGGTACCTGCCTGTCTCTCGGGTGGCGGGGTCGGGGAAAATCGCCGCGACGTGGCATCAGCCAGGTTCGATTATCGGACGGTTCTACTGCGACGGCCCGAGACATCGGCCTGTCGTGTGACGGGTGCACCGGGCGGGGCGAAACGAACGGCCGCCGGGTCCTCGTGGACTCGGCGGCCGTTCGTTCAGGCGGTGGCCCAGGCGGTGGCCCGAACGTTGGCTCAGGCGTTGGCTCAGGCGTTGGCTCAGGCGTTGCCGGTGGCGATGCGCTCGGCCTGGCTGCGCTCGACGCACAGCTCGTTGCCCTCGGGGTCGCCCAGGGTGACCCAGCCCTTGCCGTCCGGGGTGCGGTGGTCGCCGAGCACCGTCGCGCCGAGCGCGACCAGGCGCTCCACCTCCTCGTCCCGGCTGCGGTCCTGCGGCTGGAGGTCGAGGTGGACCCGGTTCTTCACCGACTTGCCGTCGGGCACCCGGATGAACAGCAGCGAGGCGCCGGCGGACTGCACCACCGCCTCCTCGTCACCCGGGTTGTCGTCCTCGGCCAGGGTGCCGTCCAGCGCCTGGGCCCAGAACTGCGCGAGGCCGTACGGGTCGGCGCAGTCGATCGTCACGTGTCGTACCAGAGATCCCATCCGGCTACTCTGACCTGCCGTGTTCGGTTCCGTCCAGCCTTTTCCTGGAGTGCCGGTGACCGTCCGACGGGAACTCCGGCGGCAAGGCCGTCAGCACCTCCTGGAAGGCGTAGCCGCTCTTCTCCGCGACCCGGCAGGAGGCCGGGTTGTCCACCTGGTGCAGCAGGTCGATCCGGACCAGGCCATCGTCGGCGAGCACGTCGAAGGCCCAGGCGGTGAGCGCCACCACCGCGCGCGGGGCCACCCCCCGGCCGCGGGCGGCGGCCGCCGTCCAGTAGCCCACCTCGGCCGCCTCCCCGCCCGGGGTGCCGCGCTTGAGCGCGACGTTGCCGAGCAGTTCGCCCGTGCCGGGCTCCAGCACCGCGAAGCTGTACCGGCGGCCCTCCGCCCGGCCCCGGTACTGCAACCCGAGCCAGTGCGCGGCCTCCTCGGCGTTACCCACCGGGACGCGGGTGAAGCGGCGCAGCGTCTCGTCCCGGTACGCCGCTATCAGGGCCGGTGCGTCCGCGTCCTCGAAGGGGCGCAGCAGCAGGCCCTCGGCCCTCGGGTGCGCGGTGGCGGGGGCGGGGGCGGTCACCGCAGTCCCCCGGCCTCGTGGAGGGTGCCCGGGTCGTCGGTCGCTCATGGTGCTTCTCCCCGTGGGTGTGTGGCCGTTCGCTGCGATCTTCCCAGCAGGAGGCCGGCCGGCCCACCGCATCGGCCACCCGTCTGTTCGCGACGGGCTCAGCAGACGGAATCCGCCCCTTCCGCCCGACTTTCGCTCTCCTTCTGCCCGACTTTCACTCTCCTTCCGCCCTTCCGCAGGTGATACCCCCGATCGGGGGTGTCCGGCGGGCGGCCGGGAGAGGACAGTGGGCGCATGCAGATTCCACTCTCCGTGATGGACTTCCTCGACCGGGCCGAGCTGGTCTACGGCGACCGGGTCGGCATCGTCGACGAGCCGGTGCAGCCGGCCGAATCCTGGGGCGAGCTGAGCTACCGCCGGGTCGCCGAACTGGCCCGGGCGCAGGCGGCCGGGCTGGACCGGCTGGGCGTCGGGCCGGGCGAGCGGGTCGCCGTCGTGTCGCACAACTCGGCCCGGCTGCTGACCTCCCTGTTCGGGGTGAGCGGGCACGGGCGGGTGCTGGTCCCGGTGAACTTCCGGCTGAAGGCCGAGGAGGTGGCGTACATCGTCGAGCAGAGCGGCGCGTCCGTCCTGCTGGTCGACCCCGAACTCGCCGACGCGCTGGACGGGGTGGCGGCCAAGCACAAGTTCGTGCTCGGCGCGGACAGCGACGCGCTGCTGCACGACTTCGACAACTCCCCCCGGCGGTACGAAATCGCCGAGAACGACACCGCCACGATCAACTACACCAGCGGAACCACCGCCCGCCCCAAGGGCGTTCAGCTCACCCACCGCAACATCTGGCTGAACGCGGTACTGATGGGCCTGCACTACGGCGTCGGCGACCGGGACGTCTACCTACACACCCTGCCGATGTTCCACGCCAACGGCTGGGGCCTGCCGTTCGCCCTCACCGGGCTCGGCGCCCGGCACATCGTGCTGCGCAAGGTGGACGGCGCGGAGATCCTGCGCCGGGTCGAGCGGCACGGGGTGACCTTCCTCAGCGGCGCGCCCGCCGTGGTCCAGATGGTGCTGGACGCGGCCGCCGAGTGGGACGGCCCGGTGCCGGGCCGGGACCGGGTGCGGATCGTGGTGGCCGGCGCGCCGCCGCCGACCTCGGTGGTGCAGCAGGTCGAGTCCGAGCTGGGCTGGGAGTTCATGCAGCTCTACGGCCTGACCGAGACCTCCCCGGCGGTCACGGTCAACCGCTCGCGCGCCGAGTGGGACGCCCTGCCCGCCGCCGAACGGGCCGAGAAGCTGGTGCAGGCGGGCGCCCCGGCGCTCGGCACCCGGCTGCGGGTCGACGCCTCCGGCGAGGTCCTGGTGCGCTCCAACACCGTGCTGGACGGCTACTGGCAGCAGCCCGCGGCCACCGCCGACGCCCTGCGGGACGGCTGGTTCCACACCGGCGACGGCGGCGTCCTCGGCCAGGACGGCCAACTGACCATCTCGGACCGGAAGAAGGACGTCATCATCAGCGGCGGGGAGAACGTCTCCTCGATCGAGGTGGAGGACTGCCTGTACGGCCACCCGGCGGTCGCCGAGGCCGCGGTGATCGGAGTGCCGCACGAGAAGTGGGGCGAGACCGTCAAGGCGCTGGTGGTCCTCCGAGAGGGCCAGGAGGCCGTCACCGAGGCCGAGTTGATCGCGCACTGCAAGCAGCGGCTGGCCGGCTACAAGTCGCCCACCTCGGTGGAGTTCCGGGCGGCCCTGCCGCGGACCGCCACCGGGAAGCTACAGAAGTTCCGGCTGCGCGAGCCGTACTGGACGGGGCGGGATCGGCAGGTCGGCTGAGGCCCGCCACCGGCCGACCGGGCGCGCTCACCGGCCGACCAGGCCGGACTCGCGCGCCGCCAGGGCGAGTTCGGTGCGGTTGCGAACACCGAGCTTGTGCATCGCGGACTTCAGGTAGCCCGTCACGGTGTTGCAGGTGAGGCCCAGCCGGGCGGCGATCTCCGGGTTGGTCCGGCCGGTCGCCGCCCAGCGCAGCACCTCGTGCTCGCGCGGGGTCAACGGCCGTACGGGGGCGGCCCGTCGGGGCGGCGCGGAGCGCCAGGCGGCCGCCCCGGCCAGGGCCCGGGTCGCGGTCGCGGCCAGTTCGCCGACGGCGGCGATCCGCACGTCCCCGAACGGGACGACGGCGCGCAGCGACGCGTACACCACGCCGTACACGGTGTCGCCGTGCAGCAGCGGCACGGTGAGCATCGCGTACAGGTCCTCGGCGCTGACGGCGGCGTCGTGGTCGTGCGAGATCGTGGTGGCGGCACGGTAGTCGGGCACCCAACTGGGCGCCCGCTCGGCCAGTGCCCGCCCGCCCAGGCCGGTGCCGGTCGGGACGGCCCGGTCGTGCAGCAGGTCGGCCCGGGTGCCGGCCCAGTGGCGCAGCACCATGCCCGCGTCGCTCCCCCGGGGCCCGGACGGCGGCTGCGGCACGCCGACCAGTCCGACGTCGGCCCCGCACTCGGCCACCACCCGCCGCGCGAGGTCGCCGAGCACGGCGTCCCGCACCAACTCGGCGGCGCGGGCGGCGAGCCCGGGATCGTCCGGGTGCGCCGGGGTGGTGAGGGTGTCCGCGGCCCCGGGGCCCGTCTTCGCCCTTGTCATCGCGAGATTGTCACACGCGGCACGGCCGCTGGCGAGAGTGCTGACGTGGGTGTTCCCCGCGTCTTCGACGGAGTGGCGGGCGCGGCGG
This sequence comes from Kitasatospora sp. NPDC088861, assembly GCF_044750105.1. Classification (NCBI taxonomy): domain Bacteria; kingdom Bacillati; phylum Actinomycetota; class Actinomycetes; order Kitasatosporales; family Streptomycetaceae; genus Kitasatospora; species Kitasatospora sp. NPDC088861. The sequence continues at coordinate 64,460 of NZ_JBIVJF010000025.1, read as the reverse complement.
CCGGGCCGGGCGTAGGGTGCGGCCGTGGCTTACCGGCGGGTAACGCGCCGGACCCGGAAGGAGGGAACCCGATGACGGACCCGAACACCCCGACGACGCCCGCGGCGGACGTCCTGACCGCGCTGCTGGACGACCTGCGGGCCGAGAGCGCGGCGCTGGACGCCCTGGTGGCCGGGCTGGACCCGGCCGGCTGGGCGCGCCCGACGCCCGCCGAGGGCTGGACGATCGCGCACCAGATCGCCCACCTCGCCTGGACCGACGACTGGACGGCGCTGGCCGCGCGCGACGCGGACGGCTTCGCCGCCGCGCGCGACGAGCGCTTCGGCACGCTGCCGGCCGTCGGCGCCGACCCGGTGGACGAGGGCGCGGCGAGCGGTGCGGCCGCCGCGCCCGCGGACCTGCTCGCCCGCTGGCGCGCCGGCCGGGAGGAGGTGTCGGCCGCACTGGCCGCCACCCCGACCGGCACCCGGCTGCCGTGGTTCGGCCCGCCGATGAAGCCCGCCTCGATGGCCACCGCCCGGCTGATGGAGACCTGGGCGCATGGCCAGGACGTCGCCGACGCGCTCGGCGCCGCCCGCGAGCCCACCGCCCGGCTGCGGCACATCGCCCACCTGGGGCTGCGCACCCTCGGCTTCGCGTTCACCCTGCACGGGCTGCCCGCCCCCGACTCGCCCGTCCGGCTCGAACTGACCGCGCCCGACGGCGGCCTGTGGACCTTCGGGCCGGACGGCGCCACGGACCGGGTGACCGGACCGGCCCTGGACTTCTGCCTCCTGGTGACCCAGCGCCGCCACCGCGACGACCTCGCCCTCACCGCCACCGGCCCCACCGCGACCGCCTGGCTCCCCATCGCCCAGGTCTTCGCCGGCGCCCCGGGCAAGGGGCGGACGCCCGCCTGAGCCGACCGGGTCGCCATCTGCGGCGGTGCGGACGGCAGGCCTGGAGGCCACCCCCCTGCCCCGCTCAGAGTCCGATCCGCAGCGGGGTGAGCCGGGTGGCGATCAGGTTGGTGGCGCCGCGGTCGCGCTCGATGCGGCCGTGGACCAGCAGGCCGGCCCGGTCGAGGGCCGTACGGCGCTGGGACTCCCAGACCGGGCGGTTGCAGACCACGTTGATCAGGCCGGTCTCGTCCTCCAGGCTGAGGAAGAGCACCCCGCCGGCCGTCGGCGGCCGCTGCCGGTGGGTGACCAGGCCGCCGACCACCACCTCCGATCCCGGTGCCGCGTCCGGGAGTTCGGCGGCGGACAGGGCGCCGCCGCGCTCCAGGCGGGCGCGCAGGTGCTGGAGCGGGTGGCTGGTGGCGGAGGTTCCGGTGGCCCACAGGTCGGCGATGGTCTCCTCGACCGGGCTCATGCCGGGCAGCGGCGGCGCCTCCGTCCCGGGGGTGGTCCCCGGGATCAGTGCGGCCGAGATACCGGCGAACGCACCGGCGGTCCACAGCGCCTGACGTCTCGTCAGTCCGAAGCAGTCGAAGGCGCCGGCCGTCGCCAGCGCCTCCAGCGCCGGCGCGGGCAGACCGGTACGGCGCGCGAAGTCCTCCAGGTCGGCGTACGGTTGACCGGCCGCGATCGCTGCGGCCTGCGGGGCGCCGATGCCGCGCACCGTCTCCAGGCCCAGCCGGATCGCCGGCTGCGGGCGGCCCGCGGTCAGCGGCGGCTCCGGCGTCGGCCCCCGGTGCGGCTCCAGGGTGGGGCGCGGCGCGCTGGCGTTGACGTCCACCCCGCGCACCCGCACGCCGTGCCGCCGGGCGTCCGCGACCAGGCTCAGCGGCGAGTAGAAGCCCATCGGCTGGTTGGCCAGCAGGGCGCAGGTGAAGGCCGCCGGGAAGTGGTACTTGAGCCAGGCGCTGGCGTACACCAGGTAGGCGAAGCTGATCGCGTGGCTCTCCGGGAAGCCGTAGTTGGAGAACGCCTCGATCTTGCCGTAGACGTCCTCGGCGACCTCCTCGGGGATGCCGCGCTCGGCCATCCCGCCGAGCAGCCGCTCGCGCAGCCGGGCGACCCGCTCGTGCGAGCGCTTGGCGCCCATCGCCTGCCGCAGCCGGTCCGCCTCGGCGGGCGTGAACCCGGCGCAGTCGATGGCGAGTTGCATCATCTGCTCCTGGAACAGCGGCACCCCGAGGGTCTTGCCGAGCGCGTTCTCCATCAACGGGTGCGGGCAGCCGGCCGGTTCGGCGCCCGCCCGGCGGCGCAGGTACGGGTGGACGGAGCCGCCCTGGATCGGGCCGGGCCGGATCAGCGCGACCTCGACCACCAGGTCGTAGAAGTGGTCCGGCTTGAGCCGGGGCAGCGTCGCCATCTGGGCCCGCGACTCGACCTGGAACACGCCGACGGTGTCCGCCCGGCGCAGCATCGCGTACACGCCCGCGTCGCCGTCCGGGATGGTGGCCAGGTCGTAGCGCAGGCCGTGGTGCTCGGCGACCAGGTCGCAGGCGTCGTGCAGCGCGGCGAGCATGCCGAGGCCGAGCAGGTCGATCTTCACCAGCCCGGCGCCGGCCGTGGACTCCTTGTCCCACTGCAGCACCGAGCGCCCGGGCATCCGGGCCCACTCGGTCGGGCAGATCTCGCCGATCGGCTCCCTGGTGAGCACCATGCCGCCCGAGTGGATGCCCAGGTGGCGCGGCAGGCCGTGGAGTTGGCCGGCGAGCGAGAGCACGTCGGCGGGGATCACGGCGTCCGCGCCGGGCGCGGAGCGGAAGTCGGTCTGCCGGCTGAACGCATCCACCTGGCCCTGCGGGTAGCCGAGCACCCTGGCCGCGTCGCGGATCGCCAGCCGGGGCCGGTAGGTGATCACGTTGGCGACCTGCGCGGCGTGCTCGCGGCCGTAGCGGCGGTAGACGTACTGGATGACCTCCTCGCGGCGGCGGTTCTCGATGTCCAGGTCGATGTCGGGCGGCCCGTCCCGGGCGGTGGACAGGAAGCGTTCGAACAGCAGCTTGTAGTGGACCGGGTCGACGGCGGTGATCCCCAGGGCGTAGCAGACCGCCGAGTTGGCGGCCGAGCCGCGGCCCTGGCACCAGATGTCCTGGCTCCGGCAGAAGTCGACGATGTCGTGCACGATCAGGAAGTAGCCGGCCAGGTCGAGGTCGTCGATGACGTCCAGTTCCAGGGCCAGCTGGCGTCGGGCGGCGGCGTTGCCGGGCCCGAAGCGGACCGGGCCGTCGGCGGCGACCAGGGCGCGCAGGTGGCTGATCTCGCTCTCGCCCTCCGGGACGGGGAAACCCGGGAGCTCCGGGTCCAGCCCGGTGAAGTCGAAGGCGCAGGAACGGCCGAGTTCGGCGGTGGCCCGCCGCACCCCCGGGAAGCGGGCCAGCCGGGCGGCCATCTCCCGGCCGGAGCGCAGGTGCGCGGTGCCCGCGGCCCGTGTCCAGCCGACCGCGTCCTGGAGGGTGCGGCGCCCGCGCAGCGCGGCCAGGCTCTGTGCCAGCCGGCCCTGGGCCGGGCCGGCGTGGTGGGCGTTGGTGGAGGCGACCACCGGGAGGCCCTGCTCGGCGGCGAGCGCGGCGAGGGCGTCATTGCGCCGGTCGTCGCCGGGAAGCCACTGGTCGATCAGCTCCACGTGGACGTTGTCGCGGCCGAACGCATCGGTCAGGGTGCGGAGTTGGTGCCCGGCCGTGCCGTCGTCGAGTTTTGCCGGGACGCGGCCGAGGCGGCAGCCGGTGAGCACCGCCCAGTGCCCGTCGTGCGCCCCGGCCAGTGCCGCGAGGTCGTACGCCGGGCGGCCCTTCGCGCCGCCGGCCAGCTGGGCGGCGGCGATCGCGGCGGACAGCCGGCGGTAGCCGGCCGGGTCTCGGGCCAGGACCAGCAAGTGTTCCACCTCTGCGCCGTTGTGACGGATCGTCAGTTCGGCGCCGAACGCGGTGGCCACGCCCGTCCCCCGGGCCGCCTCGGCCAGCCGGACCGCGCCGTACAGGCCGTCGTGGTCGGTGATCGCCAGCGTCTCCACGCCCAGCCGGGCCGCCTCGGCGACCAGGTCCTCCGGGTCGCTGGCGCCGTCCAGGAAGCTGAAGGCGGAGTGGACGTGCAGTTCGGCCCAGGGCTCGCCGCCGTCGCCGGGGGCTCCGGGGGCGGGGGCTCCGGGGACTCCGGGGGCGGGCTCCTCCTGGGCGGGGCGGCGCAGGGGGACGACCGTACGGTCCGGCACGGCGCCGGTCAGGCGGCGGTGCAGCTCGCTCCAGGGGAGGGTGGGGTGGCTGGTGAAGCCCATCGGGGGTCGCCTTCGTTCTCGCGGTTCGTCACCTCTCCCCCCTCGGGTCCCCCTCGGATCCCCCCCTCGGGCCGGCGGCCGTCAGTCGTAGCCAGCCTCCAGGTACCACGCGCCCCCCTCCACCGTGAGCAGCAGCGCCCGGCCACCGCCCAGCACGACCTGGAACCGGGCCCGGCGGCGGGCGAGCGACTGGTCCCACCAGTACTCGACCGCCGGCCAGGGGCCGGTCCAGCCGTCCACCCGCTCCTGTCGCCCCTGTCCCCCACGGCCCGGCCGTCCACCCTGGAACACCACCAGGGCCGGCCGGGCCGACACCCCCGCCCGGCCGTCCACCGTGACCGGCAGCCCGGCCTCGTCCAGCACCCGCACCGGCACCGGTTCCCGCAGCACCACCGCCGGCCACACGTCCGGCAGCCGCCCGGGCCAGGGCGCGCCGGCCGGCCCCGCCGCCTCGTACGGCTCGCCCCACGGCACCTTGACCGCCTGCTCACCCGGACCGCGCCCGCCGGCCGGCTCGATCCGGCGCAGCCCGGCGTGTCCGAGCACCGCCTGCACTCGGGCCACCGCCCGCTCCACCCGGTCGTCCGCGACCGCCTGGCCCCACAGCGCCAACTGACGGCCCTGGTCCGGGGAGAGGCCGTCGGGGGCCAGCCGGAGCAGGGCGAACCCGGCGTCGGGCGCTTCCCCGGACGCGGCGAACGTGCCCGCGCCCTGCCAGGCCTGGAGCTGCCAGCGGACCCGCTCGGCCAGCGCCGTCGCCGACAGCCCGCCCTCGTGCCGCCACAGCCGCGAGGCCGTCCGCCCGTCCGCGCAGGCCACCTCGACGGCCACCCGGCGGCAGGTCAGCCCGGCCCCGGCCAGCCGCTGGTGCAGCTGCTCGGCCAGTGTGCGGGCGACGAACACCAGCGGCTCCGCCAGCGGCTCGGGCGGGTCGAAGCGCTGCTCGACGGCGAGGTCCGGCTCCTGGTCGCGCGGCACCAGCGGACGCGGCTGCAAGCCCCGGGCCAGCCGGTGCGCCACCGCCCCGGCCGGGCCGAAGCGGTCCACGACCGCCTCGGGCGGCAGCGCGGCGAACGCCCCGACGGTCGGCAGGCCGAGCCGCCCCAGCACCTCCGCCAGCGCCTCGTCGCCGAGCACGCCCACCGGGTACGGCGCGAGGAACTCCGCCGTCCGCCCGGCCGGCACCAGCACTCCGGCGCGGGCGGCGAGCACGGCGGCGAACAGGCCGTCGGCGACCCCGACCTGGGCGGGCGGGGGCGGGGGGTGCTCGGTCCCGGTGGGGGCGGGGGGCGTGGCGGCAGGGGTGGCGGGGGGTGTGGTGGCGGGGGTGGCGTCCGTACCGGGCACGGAGACCGCGCCGGGGGCGGCGTCCGGGACCGGCTCCCGCGCCAGCGCGTCCGCCACCGCCGTCCGGACCTTGGCCGCCAACGCCTCCTCACCGCCGAAGTAGCGGCCCGGCCCCTTCACCGGGATCGCGCACAGGCCCGGGCGGACCACCTCCACCCGGGGCGTGAACGCCTCCACCGCCGCGACCACCGGCTCGAAGCGGCCGGCCTCCGCCTCCGGGTCGCGGTCGCGCAGCTCCAGCGCCGGGCAGAGCCGCTGGGCCAGCTTGAGCCGCTGCCCCTGCCGCACCCCGGCCGCCCGGGCACCCGCCGAGCAGGCGAGGATCCGCCCGCCCTCGGTCACCGCCACCGGGTCGTCGCCGGTGACGGCCGCCACTGGCCAGTCCGGGCACCAGACCACCAGCACCCGCGGTGTCCTGTCGTCCGCCATCGCTCACACCACCGCTACCCGTTCGAGCGGCTGCCCGACGACCCCGGGCCGCCCCGGAACGGGGCGCTCCAGGACGGGGCGCTCCAGGGGCGGCCGGTCCAGGACCGGTCTGTCCGGGACCGCCCGTACCGCGCCGTGCTCGTCCGGCAGCCAGAGCCGGGCGGTCCGCCCGCGCACCGCCGAACCGCGCCCCTCGGCCACCACCTCCACCTGCCGCCCGGCGAGCTGCCCGTAACCGTCCCCCAGCCCGAACCAGCGCCCGGACCGGACCCCGAGCCGCAGGGCCGCCCCCGGCCACGGCCCGGCCACCAGCAGCACGCAGCCGCTGCGCCGCAGCACCGCCGCCAGCCGGGTGGCCAGCTTCGGCGGCACCGGGCCGTCCGGGCGCAGCATGACCAGTTCGACCGCGCCGGCCAGCACCGACACCACCTCGGCCCAGTGCGGCCCCGGGTCGTCCGCGACCAGCAGCCGCCGCAGGTCCAGCCCGTACCCCTCGGCCGCGGCCAGCCCCAGGTCCGGCAGCCCGACGGCCGCCGCCCAGCCGCCCTCGGTCTCCTTCACCCCGGCTGCCAGCGCCAGCAGCAGCCCGGTGTCCCCGCCCGCCACCGACACCGCCGTCCCCCGCCGCAGCCCGCCGTCCGGCAGCACCTCCCGCAGCGCCGGCACCACCGGCACCACGCCCCGCCCGGCCCGCCCTTCCGCCGGCACGGCGGCCGACGCCACCGGCCGGAGCGTCGGTCGCTCGGCGATGGAATCGAAAACAGGTTCGAAAACGGACACAACCCCAGGATCGAACATTCGTTCGCAAAGATTCAAGTCCACACCCTCCCCGCCCCACCCGTCACACTCCGTAGTTCCCCTTGCCGGCCCCTGGGTGCGCGGAATTCGGTGGACAGGTCCGACGCGATCAACAGACTGATGCCATGACGGCAACCGATCCCAAGACCGATCCCAGGACCGACCTCCGGATCTATCTCCAGGACGCCCGCGACGTCCTGCTGTGGAAGCTCGACGGCCTCTCCGAATACGACCTCCGGCGCCCGCTGACCCCGACCGGGACCAATCTGCTGGGGCTGGTCAAACACGTCACCGGGGCCGAGGCGATGTACTTCGGCGACACCTTCGGGCGGCCGTTCCCCGAACCGACGCCGCTGTGGTTCACCGGCGACGCCGAGCCGAACGCCGACCTGTGGGCGCGGGCGGACGAGACCACGGAGGAGATCACCGGACGCTACCGCCGGGTCTGGGCGCACACCGACGCCACTATCGAGGCGCTGCCGCTGGACGCGATCGGCCGGATACCGTTCGGCCGGCGGGCCGAGCAGACCTTGCACCGGGTCCTCGTCCACATGATCGCCGAGACCCACCGCCACGCCGGCCACGCCGACCTCCTCCGCGAACTCGTCGACGGCACCACCGGCCAGCGCCCGGACGGGATCAACACCGCCCCCGGCGACGCGGCCTGGTGGCAGGCCCACCACGCCCGCGTGGAGCGGGCCGCCCAGGAGGCCGGCGGGCTCGTCTGACCCGCCCCGTACGGCGCCCGGGTGGGGTGGGGGGCGGATCCGGGAAACCGGCTCGCCCTGGTCCGCCCTGGTCCGCCCTGGTCCGCCCTGGTCCGCCCTGGTCCGCTCTGGTCCGCTCTGGTCCAGCTGGAGCCCTGCGGCGGCTTGCGGCGGCTTGCCGGCTCTGGTGTCGGATGGGGCGGCTAGGGTCTGGGGGTCAAGGGTCGGGGCGGTGGAGGGCGGGGGGACGTGGGGGGCATGGGGGACGCGGGGTGTGCGCGGGTGGCGGCGGACGGGTTGCCGAGTGGGGTGGTGCATCCGGGGAGCCGGGAGTTCCTGATCCGGGAGGGGCTGCCGCTCTCGGGGGCGTTCCTGGACTTCGGGGTGCTCGGCGGCGGGGCGTTGGCGGCACTGCCGGAGACGGAGCGGCTGTTCGTCCTGGGCGAGACGGAGTACTGCGCGCCGTTCGCCGCGGCCGGCGGCCTGGTGCTGCTCGACGGAACGACCGGCGAGGTGTTCCTCGGCGAACCCGGCCCGCGGCGGGACCTGCTGGCCTCCGGTCTGCCCGCGCTGGCCGGGCTGGTGCGGGAGGTGGAGGCGGTCGCCGAGTCGGCCCGGCGGGCGGACGCGCTGGACGGGCGGCGCGGCCCCGCGGTGGTCGCCGAGGTGACGGCCGGGGCCGAACGGCGGATGCGGGAGATCGACCCCGGGCTGTTCGGGCGGTCCGCGACGCCGCCCGCACACTGGGGCACGGCGCTGCTCGTGCGAGCACTGGGCTGGGGCGCGCTGCCGGGCGGTCCGGGCGGTCCGGCGTACGAGGTCGGCCCGGAGCTGGTGGCGGAGCTCGCCGCGCTGACGGGCGAGGAGGGCGGTGCGGGCCTGGTGCACCGCTACCGGGCGCAGGAACTGCCCGCCGGGCTGGTGCACGAGCCGACCCGGCGGCTGCTGACCGAGATCGGACTGCCGCTGGGCGGGGCGATGTTCGGGGTCTGCGAGGAACCGCTGGTCACGATGGCGGAGGCGTACCCGGAGTACTTCGACGGCGAGGAGGAGCGCCCGTACCAGCGGGAGTTCCTGGCCCTCGGGGACTGGCCGACGGATCTGACGATCGCCCTGGACGGTGTCACCGGCCGCCTGGAGCTGCCGGACTGGTACGACGACGGCCAGCCGGAGGCCTACCTCAACCGCGACCTGTCCGCCCTGCTGTACGCGCTGTGGACGTACGAGCGGCTGCGCGCCGAGTGGGAGCGCTGGGACTGCGGGCGGGCCCGGGACACCTGGGCGGTGTTCGACCCGCAGTCGCTGCTGAGCACCGTGGTGGACCGGCTCGTCGAGGCCGTCGACCCGGAGGCGTTCGCCTCGCCAGGGTGCTCGTGGCGGCTGCTCGCCGAGGACGCGCACATGGGCGGCCTGCTCGGGTGATCACGGGGCGCCCCGGCTGGGGCGCCGGTACGCTGCCCCGGTGACGAACATCCGTACGGCGACCGGGCGACGGCGGGCGGTGCTACTCACCTTCGGCGCCGTCCTGTCCCTCGCGGCGGCGGGCTCGCTGTACGGGCTGCTGTACGTGCGGTCACTGGACTTCGGCGAGCGCTGCGAGCAGGGCCTGGTACCCGGCGGCGGACGGCTGCTGGAGACGGGCGCGTCCTGGCTGCCGCCGGACGCGTGGTGCCGGTTCGAGGACGGGAGCATGTCCACCACGCCGTTCTGGGCGCTGCTGCTGTTCTACGCCCTGCTGACCCTGGTCGTCTGGTCGGTGACCGCGCTGCTGCGGATCCACCGCCCGCGCCCGCACCTGGGGCTGGACTGGCAGCCGGGGCACGGGCCGGGCTGGTAGGTCTCAGGCCTGTCGGGGCTGCGCGGGGAGCTGGGTGGGAGTCTGCGCGGGGACGGGGCCTTCGGAGGCTTCGGCTTCGGCTTCGGCTTCGGCTTCGGGGAGCCGGCGGCGGGTGCGGATCGGGGAGAGGAAGACCGGCAGGAAGGCCACCGCGAGGACGGCTCCGCCGCACCAGAGGGTGGCCCGCAGGCCGACGAGTTCGCCGAGCAGCCCGGACAGCGCGGAGCCGATCGCGAGCGCGCCGGTGAGCAGGAAGCGGAAGGTGGCGTTCATCCGGCCGAGGAGCGCGTCCGGGGTCATCCGCTGGCGCAGGCTCACCCCGAGGACGTTGTCCATCCCGGTCTTGAGCGAGACCAGCAGCCAGCCCGCCCCCGCCGCGAACAGCCAGGGGCCGTGCCCGATCAGCGGCACCAGCAGCCCGGCGGGCGCCACGCAGACGCCGGCCAGGCCAAGCGTACGTCCGTAGCCGAGTCGGGCGGCGATCGGGCGGGCGCAGCGCGAGCCGAGCAGGATGCCGACCCCGCCGACCGCCCAGAACAGGCCCAACGCCCCGGCGGAAAGGCCCAGTTCCCGCACGAACAGCACCGGGAGCAGCGTGTTGACGAGTTGGAAGCCCAGGTTGGTGAGGGCCGCGGTGAGGGCGAGCGCGCGCAGTTCCCGGTTGCCGAGGACGTGCCGCAGCCCCTCGGCGATCTGCGCTCCGAGCCCGCCGCCCTCGCCCCTGCCCTTGCCCTTGCCCTTGCCCCTGTCGGCGTCCCCGTCCCCGCCCTCGCCCCTGCCCCTGTCGGCGATCGGTTCGGAGGCGGGGGTGCGGCGCAGCCCGATCAGGCGAAGCGCCGAGCCGAGGTGGCTGAGCGCGGTCGCGACGATCGCGAACGGCGCGGTGAGCAGTTGGACCAGCAGGCCGCCCGCGCCGCGCCCGGCGACGTTGCCGACCGCCATCAGGCCGACGACGGCGGCGTTCGCCTGCACCAGGTGCCCGCGACCGACCAACCGGGGCAGCACGCTCTGCGAGCCGACGTCGAAGAAGACCGTCGCGCAGCCGGTGAGCAGCGCGACCGTGTACAGCTGCCAGAGGGTGAGCCCGCCCAGCCACCAGGCGAGCGGGATGGAGGCGTACAGCGCGGCCTTCACCAGGTCGGCGACGATCAGCACGCGGCGGTGGCGCATCCGGTCCACCCAGGCGCCGGCGGGCAGGCCGATGAGCAGGAAGGCGAGGGTGCTCAGGGTGGCGAGGACGCCGACCTGCCCCGGGCCCGCGTCGAGCGCCTCGACGGCGATCAGTGGGACGGCGACGTAGCCGACGTTGGTGCCGAGTTGGGCGAGGGCGGTCGCGGTGAAGAGGGTGCGGAAGTCGGCGGTTCGCCAGAGGGAGTGGGGGTGCATGGTCCGTTCAGTCGCGGGAAGCGGTGGGGGTCGACACGAGGGCGGGGGCCTGGGCCCTGTGATGTTTCGTCAGGAAAACACCGGCGAGTACGACGATCATTCCGGCAACGGTCCGGATCGTCAGCTCCTCGCCGAGGACGAGCGCGCCGAGCGCGGTGGAGACCACCGGCAGCAGATAGCCGACGGTGGCCGCACTGGTGGGGCCCTCCGTGGCGATGAGGCGGTAGTTGAGGTGGAACGTGAGCCCGGTGCAGGCGACGCCGAGGACGGCGACGGCGACGAGTCCGAGCGGATCGGCGCCCGCGACCGGGTCGAGCGAGCCGCCGACCGGGAGCGCGAGCGTGCTCAGCCCGGCCGCGGCGGTGAGCTGGGCGGCGGAGAGGGCCAACGGGGCCGCTCCCGTGCCGGTGAGGGCACGGGCCATGTAGGCGAAGGCGATGGCGTAGCTGGCCGCCGCACCGAGCAGGGCGAGTGCGGGCAGGGCGGGGAGGCCACCGCCGTCCCGCCACGGGGAGAAGATCAGCAGCACGCCCGCGAAGCCGAGCACCAGACCACCCGACCGCAGCGGGCCGCGGGCGCGTTCGGTGCCGAGGGCGAGACCGACCAGCAGGGACCAGAGCGGGGTGGTCGCGTGCAGCACCCCGGCCAGGCCGGAACCTACGCCGCGCTCGCCGTACGCGGTCAGGAGGAACGGCAGCGCGTTGCAGAGCAGCGCCGCCAGCGTGAGCCGGCGCCAGACGGCGGCACCGCGCGGCAGGCGCTGCCGGGCGGAACGGGCGAGCAGCAGCAGGACGGCGGCGCCGAGGACCGAGCGGAGCACGGTGATCTGCACGGGGGTGAGCCCGTGCTGGAGCGCGAGCCGGATCCAGAGGAAGCCCGAGCCCCAGAACAGGGCGAGAACGGCCATCCGCAGCACGGGCGGTGCTCCTTCTGTCGAGGTGACGGTGTCGGGTGTGTCGATGTCGGGTGTCGGGGGGCGGGTGTCGGGGGGCGGGTGTCAGGGGGCGGGTGTCAGGGGGCGGGTGTCAGGGGGTGTCGGGGCGTTCGACGACGGTCCCGCGACGGGATCCGGTAGCACAAGCGAAATGTTCTTCACCACCTTTAAGCTGAGCTACATGAATGAGGTGCTCGACGTCCGACGGATGCAGGTCCTGCGGGCCGTGGTCGACCACGGCTCGGTGAGCGCGGCGGCCGGCGCGCTCGGCTACACCCCGTCCGCCGTCAGCCAGCAGGTGGCGGCGCTGGAGCGGGAGACCGGGACGGCCCTGCTGGAACGCGTCGGGCGCGGCGTGCGGCCGACCGCCGCCGGACTGCTGCTCGCCGGGCACGCCGCCGTCATCGAGCGGCAGGTCGCGGAGGCCGGCGCGGCGCTGGCCGACCTACGGGCCGGGCGCAGCGGCAGCCTCACCGTGCGCTACTTCGCCACGGCCGGCGCCGCGTTGGTGGCCCCGGCGGTGGCCGCGTTCCGCCGGACGCACCCGGGCGTACGACTCGACCTCGGCATGACCGACCCGGAGGACCCGCTCACCGAGGTGCTGGACGGCCGGGCCGACCTCGCGGTGGTGGTCCGGTCCGACGGCGCCGCGCACCCGGGCCTGCGGCTGGTCCACCTGCGCGACGACCCGTACCGGGCGGTGCTGCCCAAGGGCCACCGGCTCGCCGCGAAACGCGTCCTGGACCTCGCCGAGCTCGCGGACGAGCCCTGGGTGGGGGCCGAGCCGCCCGGCCCGTGCCGGGAGGTCGTCCGGGGGGCCTGCGACGCGGCCGGGTTCGGGCCGTCCGTCGCGGTGGACAGCGCCGACTACGCGACGGCGCAGGGCTTCGTCGCGGCCGGACTGGGCGTCGCCCTGGTCCCCGCCCTCGGGCTCGCCCAGCGCCACCCGGGCGTCACCGTGCGCCGGCTCCGCGGCCCGGAGCCGGTCCGTGCGCTGCACGCCGCAGTGCGCGAGGGCGCCTGGGGACAGCCGGCGCTCGGCGCGCTGGTGTCCGCGCTGCGGGCGGCGGCGCAGCCGTAGGACCACCGGCCCGACCGGAAAGGCACGGACAAGGCTGTGCCAATTCGTTGAAGAGAGCTGAAGAGAGCTGAAGAGAGTCGAAGAGAAAGGAAGTACGGAACGTGGACAGTGCTATCGGGGACCTCTACCGGGCCTTCGCGGAGCGGGAGGCGCGCGGCAACTCGGCGAGCTACCAGGGCCTCGCCGAACGCGCCGCCGGGGACGATGAGTTGTGCGCCCTGCTGGACGGGCTGCCGGCCGCGAAGCGGCAGCCGAACCTGCTGTTCGGCTCGGTCCGCCACCTCGGCGGACCGGTGACGGCCGGCTATCCGGCCTTCCGCACCTGGGTGTCGGCGCACTGGGACGAGGTTGCGGCGACGATGCTGCGACGGCGGACGCAGACCAACGAGGCCGGCCGGTGCGCCACCCTGCTGCCGCTGCTGGCGGCGCTGCCGCAGCCGCTCGCGCTGATCGAGGTGGGGGCCTCGGCGGGGCTCTGCCTCTACCCGGACCGGTATCGGTACCGATACACGGTTGAGGTGGGCGAAGTAAGCGAAGCGGGCGAAGCAGGCGGCCCGGCGATCGAGTTCGGCGCCCAGGAGAGCCCGGTGACGCTGGAGTGCGCGGTGCGCGGGCCGGTACCGCTGTCGGCGTCGTTGCGGGAGCGGCTGCCCGAGGTGGTGTGGCGCGCCGGAATCGACCTCAACCCGCTGGACGTCCGGGACGAGGAGGACATGCGCTGGCTGGAGTCGCTGGTCTGGCCCGAGCAGGCCCACCGGCTGGAGCGGCTGCGCGGCGCCGTCCAGGTCGCCCGGGCCGAGCCGCCGCACCTGGTGCGCGGCGACCTCAACACGACGGTGAGGGAGTTGGTGGCACAGGTGCCCGCCGGTGCCACGCCGGTGGTGTTCCACAGCGCGGTGCTCGCCTACCTACCCCCGGAGGCGCGGGAGGAGTTCGCGGTGACCATGCGCGGCCTGCCCGGGCACTGGATCTCCAACGAGGCCGTCTCGGTGCTGCCGACCGTCGAGCGACGTCTCCCCCACCCCGCGCCCGTCGGATCCGGGCTGTTCGCGCTCGCCCTGGACGAGCGGCCGGTGGCCTTCACCGGACCGCACGGGCAGTCCCTCGACTGGTTCCAGCCCCGGGACGGTCTCGGGGCTTGAAGCTGCCGCAGCGTCAGCTTCTACCGTCGTGACCAGGGCCGGAGGAACCGGCCCTGGCCCAAGCGAACGTGAACGAGGGAGACGGCGCATGGCAGCGGCCTGGCCGATCGCGGAAGTCGTCCGGATGTCGGGCGTGACCGCCCGGACCCTGCGGCACTACGACGAGATCGGACTGCTGCCACCGGCCTGGATCGGCTCCAACGGCCACCGCTACTACGAGGAACGGCAGTTGCTCCAGCTGCAACAGATCCTCGTACTGCGGGCGCTGGGGGTCGGGCTGACCGAGATCGCCCGGATCCTGGGCGACCAGGTGGACGAGCTGGAGGCCCTGCGGGACCACCGGCACCGGCTGCTCGCCGAGCGCGACCGGCTGGACACCCTGGCCGCCACCGTCTCCCGCACGATCGCCGACCTGGAACGTTCCCGAGAGGACGGCACACCCATGACCAGCATCAACCGACCGGAGAACCTGTTCGAGGGCATCCAGCCCGGCGACGTCGAGGAGAGCCTGCGGGACTTCCCCGAGCACGCCGAGGCGGCGCGGCGCGCCACCGCCGCGATGAGCCAGGCCGACGTCGAGGCCGGACAGCGCGAGCGGACGGCGCGGATGATCCGCCTGGCGGAGCTGCTGACGGCCGGCCACCCGGCGGACGCCGAGCCCGTGCAGAACCACATCGACGCCGAGTACCGGGCGCTCAGCGCGCTCCGGACGGTCTCCGTCGAGGAGTTCCGCGCGATCGCGCGCTCCTGCACGGAGAACGCCCAGTGGAGCGCCGCGTACGAGGCCATCACCCCGGGCCTGGCCGCGTACCAGCGGGCCGCCTTGGAGGCGTACGCGGCGGCACGGCTGGTCTGAGTCACCGGCGGAGCGGGCCTTCCCTACCGCCCCGCCCCGCCGTCACTCGGTGCGCAGCGCCGTGACCGTCCGGGTGCGGGCGGTCCAGGCGGCGGGGAGGAGGGCGCCGAGCAGCGCCAGCACCAGGCCGCCGAGTATCAGCGGCCCCACCACCGAGGGGTGGAACACGGTGAGGTCCGCCTCCGGCACCCCGACCCCGGCGGCGCGGGCCATCGCCGGCATCACCTGGTGGTGCAGCAGGATCCCGATCGGTACCCCGATCAGCCCGGCCGTCAGCCCGCTGCCGCAGACCGAGGTGAGCACCATGCCGACCGTCTGCCGGGGCGACATCCCCAGCGCCTTGAGCACCCCGAGGTCGTGCACCCGCTCCCGGGTGTCCAGCAGCACCGTGTTGAGCACGCCCAGGCCGGCCACCACGGCCAGCAGCAGGGTGAGCGTCCCGGCGAGGGTGTTCATGGCCAGCATCACGATGCTGATCTGCTGCCCGCCCGCTTCGGCGCTCAGGCCCAGCGGCCGGACGGCGTCGTCGAGCCCGTCCGCGTACGCCTTCGCGTCCGTGCCCGGGGTGAGGTCGATCTGGAAGGCGACCGCGTCGGCCTGGACGGCGGTGCCGAGCGGGGCCAGTGCGGCCCGGTCGACGAACACCTGGTCGCTGGTGGTCAGGACCTCACCGCTGATCCGCACCGGGGTGCTGCGCCCGTGGTCGGTGAGGGTGACGGTGTCGCCGACGCGCACCTGGTTGGCGCGCAGGAAGGCGGTGGCGACGACCACTTCGCCGGGGCCCTGGAACCACCGGCCGGAGATCAGCTGGTAGCCGCCCCAGGAGGCGTCCCCGGTGAAGGCGATCACCGCGGTGCGCCCGGTGTTCCCGGCCACGGCGACCGGCGTCGGAGCGGTGCTGTACCAGGCCCGGGTACCGGGGCGGCCGGTGATCGCCCTGGTCGCGGCGGCCTCGTCCACGTGGTCGGGGGCCTTCGTCGAGCTCTCGATCGGGGTCTGGAGCACGACCTTGCCGGAGCGCCCGGCCTGGAGGCCGTCCTGGAAGGAGCCGAGCGAGAGCGTCAGGCCGACGCACAGGGTGACTCCGGCCGTGCCGAGCACCACCGCGGCGGCCGTGGTCGCCGAGCGGCCCGGCCGGGTGAGCGGGGTCGCCAGCCCGAGGCTCAGGGCGCGCGGCACCGGTAGGCGGCCGATGAGCTGCTGGATCCTGGCGGCCGGACCCGACGCCCCGGCCGGACCCGGGCCGCCGCGGGAGGCTGCCCGCCGGGCGCCCGGCGCCGTCCGGCCGACCGCGAGCGCCTCCACCGTGCGCAGCCGGCCGGCCCGCAGCGCGGGCACCAGGGCGGTGCCCGCCACGGCCGCCAGGGCCACCGCCGAAACGGCGACGTCCACCCAGAGCGGGATGCCGAGCAGGCCGCCGCGCAGGGCCTTGTGCGCCATCCCGAGGACGGGCACGGACAACAGGTTTCCGCCGAGCACGCCGAGCGCCGTGCCGACCCCGGCCGGGATCAGTGCCTGGCCGACGTAGGCGCGCGCCACCTGGGACGGGGTGAAGCCGAGGGATTTGAGGATGCCGATCCGCCGGGTGGCGGCGCTGACGGCGCCGCTGACCACGACGCCGATGATCAGCACCGACATGGCCAGGCCGAGCACCCCGAAGGCCGTCACGAACGGGACGAAGGTCGCGGCCGTCCGGTTGGCCTCCGCCTGGGCCGGCCGGTACGAGGTGGCCCTGGCGAGGGCGCCGCCCGGCACCGCGGCGGCGAGCGCGGCGCGGTCCGCCTCCACCTCGGCGTCGGTGTCGGCGTGGGCGAAGCGGTAGAGGTACTGGGCGGCGGGCGCCGCACCGGGCGCGGTGAGCCCGGCGACCTGTTCGGGGGCGATCCAGCCGTCCGCGCTCCAGGAGGGGGAGGCGGCCAGGCCGACGACCTTGAGGACCGGGTGCCCGGGGAGGTCGGGGAACTGCATGCTGTCGCCGACGCCCAGCGGCGAGTGGCCGTCCAGGAACACCACCTCGCCGGGGCCGGCGAGCCAGCGGCCCATGGTGATCCGCAGACCGTCCAGCGGGCCGTCCTTCGCCCGGCCGACCAGCGTCACGGGCGGGAGCAGGCTGCCGGCCGGCGGGATCCGCAGCTCGTCACCGGCGCGCGGCTGGACGGTGAGCGCCGGGTAGGGGCCGGCCGAGGCCGTCACGCCGGGGGCGTGCGCGGTCGCGGCGAGTTGGGCGGGGCTCGCCCTGGCCGGGTCGTACAGCGCGTTGAGGTGCGCGCCGCGCTGGTCGGCGAAGGTGCGCTGGTACGGGCCCTGGGAGGCGACCAGCAGGCCCGTGGCGAGGATGCACGCCGTCACGGCCGCCATCGTGGTGAGCACCATGACCAGGGTCTGCACCCGCTTGCGGCCGACGCCGGCGCGAACCACCTTGCCCAGTACGCTCATGCGCCCGCCTCCCTTCGCCCGGCGGGGGCGTTCGCCCGCACGCGCCCTCCCGTGATCCGCTCTCCCCCAGCCTCCGGCCGGGGGCACCCCCACCACTCGCTCATCGCGCACCGCTCGCTCATCGCGCACCGCCGGGGGCCGGCACGGCCGCCGTGTCCCGGACCAGCCGGCCGTCGAGCAGTTCGATGGTCCGGTCGGCGCAGGCCTCGGCGAGCGCGGTGTCGTGGGTGACCAGCAGGATCGTCTGGCCCTCCGCGTTGAGCCCCCGGAGCAGGTCGCGGACGTCGGCGGCCGAGGCGGTGTCCAGCGCCCCGGTCGGCTCGTCGGCGAGCAGCAGCGGCGGGCGGTTCATCAAGGCCCGCGCCACCGCGACGCGTTGGCGCTCGCCGCCGGAGAGCCGACCGGGGAAGGCCTTGGCGTGCCGGGCCACCCCGAGCCGCTCCAGCAGCTCGCCGGCCCGGACCCGGGCCGGCTCCCGCCGCATCCCGGCGAGCTGGGCCGGGAGCAGCACGTTGTCCTCGACGTTCAGGTCGTCCAGCAGGTTGAAGAACTGGAACACCATGCCGATCCGCTTCCGCCGGTACTCGGCCAGGGCGGCCTCGCCGAGCTCGTGGACGGCCACGCCGTCCACCTCGACGGCGCCCTCGCTCGGGCGGTCGAGGCCGGCGACCAGGTTCAGCAGGGTGGACTTGCCGCTGCCCGAGCGGCCGAGCACGGCCAGCGCCTCGCCGGCCCGGACCTCCAGGTCGAGCCCGGCCAGCGCGGGGTGGGCGGCGTCGGATCGGTCGTACGTCTTGCTGACGCCGCGGATCCGGATGATCGGCGCGTTCACGGGCCCTCCACGATTCGAGGTCCGGCGCCGGAAGTCCGGGCCGGCTGACGGGACATGACGCTACGAATCCGGGGCGGGGCGCGGACAGCCGTCTGGACGGCCTCTCGGGGGTGTATCCAGGTACACCCCGGATTGGGGGCGCAGACCTAGAGCGCCGCACGTCACGGCGCGGCAGACTGACGCCGGATGATCAACCGGGGCCGCGGGGCCACCGACCGGAGGGGAGGCGCGGGATGAGGACGAGCGCAGTGTCCAGGGCCGTCGCGCAGCTGGAGGGGGCCGTCGTGGCCGGCGTGCGGGCGCTCTACATGGTCACGTTGGCCGTCACGGGGCTGATGGCGCTGCTGGCCGGGCCGGTCCTGCTGGCCGCCGCCCTGCTCGGCCCCGACGACACCGAGCCATTCGCCCACGGTCCGGGCGGGCCGCTGATCCTGCTGGTGCCGCTGGCGCCGGTCGCCCTCTGGGCGCTCTGCTGGGCCACCGGGGGCGGCGGCCGGGCGGCCGGGGCCGTCCTGTTCGCGCCGGGCTCGCTCGCGCTGATGGCCACCGACCTCTACGGCGGCGCCCCGCCCGGCGGCCGGTCCGGATCCCTCTGCCTGGGGCCGGCGATGCTGGTGCTCGGCCTGCTCGGCACGCGCTGGATCGCGACGGAGAACCGGCGGATCGTCGGCCGGTGGAGCGGCCGGCCGATCCCGGTGCCGTACCACCGCGTCGACGCCGGGCCGTGGCAGCGACTGCGCGCCGGCGGCTGGCTGACCGATCCGGCGACGTGGCGGGACCTCCTCTGGGTGCTCGTCTCCGGCTGCGCCATCCCGATCACCGCCGTGATCGTCGTGCTGACCCCGATCGCCCTCCAGGTGCTCGGCCGGAACGGGCCGTTCCTCCCGCTGGGGCCCCTCTACCTGATGGGGCTCTACATCTCCCCGCTGGCCGCCCTGTGGGCCGCGCCGCCGGTCCTGCGGGTGCACGAGCGGGCCGCCCGCGCCCTGCTCGGCCCGTCCCGACGGAGCGAACTCGCCCGCCAGGTCAGTCATCTGGCCCGGACCAGGGCGGACACCATCGACGCCGGGGCGGCCGAACTGCGCCGGATCGAGCGGGACCTGCACGACGGGGCGCAGGCCCGGCTGGTCGCCCTGGGCATGCTGCTGACCGTGGCCGAGCAGGTGAAGGACGACCCGAAGGCCCTGCAACCCCTGCTGGTCGAGGCCCGGATGTCCTCGGTCAAGGCCCTGAGCGAGCTGCGCGACCTGGTCCGGGGCATCCATCCGCCGGTGCTCGCCGACCGAGGCCTGGCCGACGCGGTCGAGGCGACCGCGCTGGACCTCCCGCTGCCGGTCACCTTCACCGGCGGGTTGCCCGGCCGGGCGCCCGCTCCGGTGGAGTCCGCCGTCTACTTCGCGGTGAGCGAGCTGCTGGCCAACGTGGTGAAACACGCCGGCGCCTCGCACGTGTGGATCGAGATAGGGCACAGTGGCGGGCTGCTGCGGATATCGGTCACCGATGACGGGCGCGGTGGCGCCAACCCGTCCCGGGGGACCGGCCTCAGCGGAACCGAACGCCGACTGGCCGCCTTCGACGGGGTGCTCGCGATCAGCAGCCCATCCGGTGGCCCGACCATTGTGAACCTGGAGATCCCGTGCGCGTTGTCATCGCCGAAGACCTCTTCCTCCTCCGGGACGGCCTGACTCGGCTGCTGGAGGCCAGCGGCATGGAGGTCACCGCGGCGGTCGAGACCGGCGACGAACTGCTCGCCGCAGTGGCCGCCGACCGGCCGGACATCGCCGTGGTCGACGTCCGGCTGCCGCCCGGCTTCACCGACGAGGGGCTGCGGGCGGCGCTGGCCGCCCGCCAGGCGCACCCCGGGCTGCCCGTCCTGGTGCTGTCGCAGTTCGTGGAGCAGTTGTACGCGCGCGAGCTGCTGGCCGGCAGCACCGGCGGGATCGGCTACCTGCTGAAGGACCGGGTGCTGGACGGCGCCCAGTTCATCGACGCGGTGCAGCGGGTCTCCCGGGGCGGCACCGTGATGGACCCGGAGGTGATCACCCGGCTGCTCGCCCACAACTCCTCGGCCGGCCCGGTCTCCACCCTCTCCCCGCGCGAGCGGCAGGTGCTGGCGCTGATGGCCGAGGGGCGCTCCAACGCGGCGATCGCCCAGCAGTTGGTGATCACCGAGCGGGCCGTCGCCAAGCACACCGCGTCGATCTTCGTCCGGCTCGACCTCCAGCCCTCCGACGACGACAACCGCCGCGTCCTGGCCGTGCTGGCCTACCTCAACAACGGCTGAGAGGGGCGACACACGAAGGCTTTCCACCCTTGAAGGGCCACTGCCAAGTGAGAGGCAGCCCTCCGCCGCAGGGGGCTCGCCCGCTCCGGTCAAGGTCATCTACGCTGGTGACGTGCTCATCCTTGTTCGCCGTCGCCACGTGGACCTGCTCCGCGTGACAAGCATGTCCTGTCGACGCTCCAGCTGAACCTCGCGCCACCACCCTCAAGGGCAGCCTCCACCCGGCCGCCTCCGCCTCCCGGCTCCCGGAGCACCCGCCGCACCAGGCGGCCACTCCGGCCATCCCCCGGTCGATCACCGGGACCGGCCGGGACGAGACCAGCGGATGTCACACATGTCGCAGCAGTACACCCCCATATCCGACTCACTCCCGGTGATCGACCTCTCGCTCGCCGACGGCGGCCCGGACGACCGCCGCCGGCTGCACGACGAACTCCGTGCCGCGGCCACCGACGTCGGGTTCTTCCAGCTCGTCGGCCACGGCATCACCCCGGAGGAGACGGCCGCGCTCACCGACGCGATGCGCGCCTTCTTCGCCCTCCCCGAGGCCGACCGGCTCGCCGTGAGCAACCTCAACTCCCCCCACTACCGCGGCTACACCCGCACCGGCGACGAGCGCACCGGCGGCAGCCAGGACTGGCGCGACCAGCTGGACATCGGCGCCGAGCTGCCCCCGCACGTCCCCGGCACCGACGAGCCCCCGTACTGGTGGCTGGAGGGCCCCAACCAGTGGCCCGCTGCGCTCCCCGAGCTGCGCACCGCCGCGCTCGGCTGGATCGACCACCTCAGCGGCACCGCCCGCCGACTGCTGCACGAGCTCCTCACCGCGATCGGCGCCCGCCCCGACTTCTACGACGAGGCCTTCGCCGGCCACCCCCACCTGCGGCTCAAGCTGGTCCGCTACCCCGGTACCGCTCCGAACGGCGCCGGCCAGGGCGTCGGTGCCCACAAGGACTACGGCTTCATCACGCTGCTGCTCCAGGACACCGTCGGCGGCCTCCAGGTCGAGCGCCCGGACGGCACCTTCCTGGAGGTCCCGCCGATGCCGGGCGCCTTCGTCGTCAACCTCGGCGAGCTGCTGGAGGTGGCCACCGACGGCTACCTCAAGGCCACCAACCACCGCGTGGTCAGCCCGGTCGGCGCCCGCGAGCGCTTCTCCGTCCCGTTCTTCTACAACCCCCGTCTCGACGCCCACATCGAGCCGCTGGACTTCCCGTTCGCCCGGCACGCCCCCGGCGCCACCGAGGATCCGGACAACCCGCTGTTCGCCGAGTTCGGCCTCAACGAGTGGAAGGGCTACACGAGGGCCCATCCCGAGGTCACCCGCCGCCACCACGCCGACCTGGCCGACGCCGCCTCCCGGTAGCCCCACGCCGCGGAGGCCGGGACCAGTCGCGCCGCAGCGCAGGAGCAGCGCCGGTCAGAGCAGGCTCCGGCCAGAAGCGGCGCCGCCAGAGTCACCGGCACCCCGAGTCCGCCCCCGCCGCTCCCCAGCGGCGGGGGCGGACTCACGTGCGCGGCGGGCCGTCGTCGCCGGTGGAACAGCCGGTGGACCAGGGGGACGGGCACTGTCACACTGCTGCTGTCACAGTGGAAGTGTGCCAGTGCAGGAGGCGGCAGATGGGGGAGCGCGGGGCCGTGGGAGACGGGGGCGGTGTGCGGCTGACGGTCGACGAACTGGCGGCGCGGGCCGGGGTGACGGTCCGGACGGTGCGGTTCTACGGGACGAAGGGCCTGCTGCCACCACCGGAGTTGGGGCCGCGCCGGGTCGGGCTGTACGGGGCGGCGCACCTGGACCGGCTGGAGCTGATCGAGGAGTTGCAGCGCCAGGGGCTGACGTTGGCCGCGATCGAGCGGTACCTGTCCCGGCTGCCGGAGGACAGCACGCCGCTGGACCTGGCGATCCACCGGGCGCTGGTGGCGTCCTGGACGCCCGAGGCGGCGGAGGAACTGGGCCGGGCGCAGTTGGAGCGGCGGGCCGGGCGGGGGCTGTCGGAGGAACAGGTGCAACGCCTGGTCGCGATGGGGGCGTTGGAGCGGACGGCCGATCCGGAGCTGTTCCGGGTGGATCCGGGCCTGCTGCCGCTGGGGGTGCGGATCCTGGACGTGCCGATCCCGCTGGAGACGCTGCTGGCCGCGCGGGCGGTGGTGCTGGAGCACAGCCGGGCGACGGCCCGGGAGTTGCAGCGGCTGTTCCGGGAGACGGTGTGGCGGCCTTACCGGGAGAGCGAGCCGGCGCCGGACGAGCTCGCCCGGATGAGGGCGCTGACGGACCACATCCAGCCGATGGTGGCGCAGGCACTGGTCACGGCGTTCCAGCGCTCGCTGCGGGAGGAACTCGGCGAGGAACTGCGGGAGGACTCGGCGGGGAGCTGAGCGGGAAGCTGAGCAAGGAACTCGGCGAGGAGCTGGGCAGGGACCTGGGCGGGCAACCGCAGGAGGAGCCGGGTGGGGCCGTCCGGCACCCGGCCCCACCCGCTCAGGCCTGACGGTCAGTCGGTGAAGGTGCGCCCCTCCGCCGCGATCCGCTCCAGCAGCGCCGGCGGCGCGAACCGTTCGCCGTAGGCGGCGGCGAGTTCGCGGGCCCGGGCCGCGAAGCCGACCGGGCCGCCCTCGTACCCGTTGATGTACTGGAACACGCCGCCCGTCCAGGCCGGGAAGCCGATGCCCAGGATGGAGCCCACGTTGGCGTCGGCGACCGAGGTCAGCACGCCCTCCTCCAGGCAGCGCACCGAGTCCAGCGCCTCGCTGAACAGCATCCGCTCCTTGAGGTCCTCGAAGAGGAGGTCCTCGAAGGGGACGTCCGCGGCCGGCTCGCCGAAGTGCTCGCGCAGCCCCGGCCAGAGCCGCCCGCGCTTGCCGTCCTCGCCGTACTCGTAGAAGCCGGCGCCGCCGCTGCGCCCGGGGCGGCCGAACTCGTCGACCATCCGGTCGACCACCGCGTCGGCCGGGTGGGGCGTCCAGCCGCCGCCGGCGGCCTCGACCGCGCGCCGGTACTCGTCGCGGATCTTGCGCGGCAGGGTGAGGGTGAGCTCGTCCATCAGCGAGAGCACCTTGGCCGGGTAGCCGGCCTGGGCGGCGGCCTGCTCGATGCTGGCCGGGGGGACGCCCTCGCCGACCATGGCGACGCCCTCGTTGAGGAACTGGCCGATGACCCGTGAGGTGAAGAAGCCGCGCGAGTCGTTGACCACGATCGGGGTCCGGTCGATCTGCCGGACCAGGTCGAAGGCGCGGGCGAGGGCCTCGTCGCCGGTCTGCGGGCCGCGGATGATCTCGACCAGGCGCATCTTGTCGACCGGGGAGAAGAAGTGCAGCCCGATGAAGTCCGCGGTGCGCTCGACGCCTTCGGCGAGCAGCCCGATCGGCAGGGTGGAGGTGTTGGAGCAGAGCAGCGCGTCGGGGGCGAGGACGCCCTCGACCTCCTGGAACACCTTGTGCTTGAGCTCGGTGTTCTCGAAGACGGCCTCGATCACCGCGTCGCAGCCGGCCAGGTCCGCGGCCTCGGCGGTGGGGGTGATCCGGGCGAGCAGCGCGTCCCGCTTGGCCTCGGTGGAGCGGCCGCGGGCGATCGCCTTGTCCAGCAGCCCGGCGGAGTAGGCCTTGCCGCGTTCGGCGGCGGCCATGCTCACGTCCTTGAGCACGACCTCGATGCCGGCCTTGGCGCAGGTGTAGGCGATGCCCGCGCCCATCATCCCGGCGCCGAGCACGGCGACCTTGCGGACGAGTCGCTTCTCGACGCCCTGGGGGCGGCCGGCGCCGGAGTTGACCGCCTGGAGGTCGAAGAACAGCGCCTGGATCATGTTCTTGCTGGTCTGTCCGCAGGCGAGCTCGGTGAAGTAGCGGGCCTCGATCGCCATCGCGGTGTCGATGTCGACCTGGGCGCTCTCCACGGCGGCGGCCAGGATGTTGCGCGGGGCCGGGTAGGGCGCGCCGTTCAGCTGCTTGCGCAGGTTGGCCGGGAAGGCGGGCAGGTTGGCGGCGAACGCCGGGTTCGCCGGGGTGCCGCCGGGGATCTTGTGGCCCTTGACGTCCCAGGGCTGGACGGCGGTCGGGTTGGCCTCGATCCAGGCCCGCGCCCGGGCGGTCAACTCCTCCGGGGTGGCCACGAGTTCGTGGACCAGCCCGTGTTCCAGGGCCTGCGCCGGGCGGTACTGGCGGCCCTCCAGGAGGAACTTCAGCAGGGCGTCGGTGATGCCGAACAGCCGTACCGTGCGGACCACTCCGCCGCCGCCCGGCAGCAGGCCGAGGGTGACCTCGGGCAGGCCGAGCCGGCTGGCGGGGTTGTCCAGGGCGATCCGGTGGTGGCAGGCGAGGGCGATCTCCAGGCCGCCGCCGAGCGCGCTGCCGTTGACGGCGGCGACGACCGGCTTGCCGAGGGTCTCCAGCCTGCGCAGCGCGCGCTTGATCCGCTGGGACTTCTCGAAGACGGCGGCGGCGTCCTCGGGGCGGGCGGCGGAGAGCAGCCGGAGGTCTCCCCCGGCGAAGAAGGTCTTCTTCCCGGAGGTGACGACGACGCCGCGCAGCCCGTCGGCGGCGGCGAGGCCGGCCAGCCGGTCGACGACGGCATCGAGGTCGGCGGTGAAGGCCTCGTTCATGGTGTTGACGGACTGGGTCGGGTCGTCGAGGACGAGGGTGACCACGCCGTCCTGGTCCTGCTCCCAGCGGATGGTGGTGGTGTCGCTCATGAGTTCAGGGTCTCCGAGGGGATCCGAGGGACAGTGGGTCAGATGCGCTCGACGATGGTGGCGACGCCCATGCCGCCGCCCACGCAGAGGGTGATCAGGCCGTAGCGCAGGTCGCGCCGCTCCAACTCGTCGATCACGGTGCCGAGCAGCATCGCGCCGGTGGCGCCGAGCGGGTGGCCGAGGGCGATCGCGCCGCCGTTGACGTTGACCTGCTCGGGCCGGAAGCCCAGTTCGCGGATGAAGCGCAGGGCGACCGCCGCGAAGGCCTCGTTGATCTCGACCAGGTCGATGTCGGCGGCGGTGAGCCCGGCCTTGGCGAGCGCCTTGCGGGTGGCCGGGGCGGGGCCGGTGAGCATGATGGTGGGCTCGGAGCCGGAGACGGCGGCGGAGACGATCCGGGCGCGCGGGCGCAGCCCGTACCGCTCGCCGATCTCCCGGCTGCCGATGGCGACGAGCGCGGCGCCGTCGACGATGCCGGAGGAGTTGCCGGCGTGGTGGACGTGGTCGATGGCCTCGACCCAGTGGTACTTCTGCAGGGCGACGGCGTCGAAGCCGCCGGCCTCGCCGATGCCGGCGAAGGAGGGCTTGAGGCCGGCCAGGGTCTCGACGGTGGTGCCGGGACGGATGAACTCGTCGCGCTCCAGCACGACCAGGCCGTTGCGGTCGCGGACCGGGACCACCGAGCGGTCGAACAGGCCGTCCGCCTGCGCCTTGGCGGCGCGGGCCTGGGATTCGGCGGCGAAGGCGTCCACGTCGGTGCGGGAGAAGCCCTCGATGGTGGCGATCAGGTCGGCGCCGATGCCCTGCGGGACGAAGTTGGTCTCGTACGCGGTCATCGGGTCCGCGAACCAGGCGCCACCGTCGGAGGCCATCTTGACCCGGGACATCGACTCGACGCCGCCGGCCAGGATGAGGTCCTCCCAGCCCGAACGGACCTTGGCGGCGGCCAGGTTGACGGCCTCCAGGCCAGAGGCGCAGAAGCGGTTCTCCTGGACGCCGGCCACCGTGTCGGGCAGGCCGGCCGCGATGGCCGCGATCCGGGCGATGTCGGAGCCCTGGTCACCGACCGGGCTGACCACGCCGAGCACGATGTCGTCGATCGCCGCCGGGTCCAACTCCGGGTGCCGGTTGCGCAGTTCGTGGATCAGGCCGACGACGAGGTCGATCGGCTTGGTGCCGTGCAGCGAGCCGGTGGCCTTGCCCCGGCCGCGCGGGGTGCGGATCGCGTCGTAGACGTACGCTTCGGTGGTCACGGTCAAACGCCTTTCGGGGCAGGGGGTTTCGCGGGAGGTCTCAGCCGAGGACGGACCGGCCGACGATCTCCTTCATGATCTCGGTGGTGCCGCCGTAGATGGTCTGGATCCGGCCGTCGGTGAACGCCCGGGCGACCGGGAACTCGCTCATGTACCCGTACCCGCCGTGCAGCTGGAGGCAGCGGTCGGCGGTGCGCTTCTGCAGTTCGGTGGCCCACCACTTGGCCATCGAGGCGTCCACCGGGGTGAGCGCGTAGCGGTTGTGCTCGGTGATGCAGCGGTCGACGAAGGCCCGGGTGACGGCGCACTCGGTGGCGAGTTCGGCGATCTCGAAACGCACGTGCTGGAGCTTGGCCAGCGGGCGGCCGAAGGCCTCGCGCTGCTTGACGTAGTCGGTGGTGATCTCGACCAGGTACTCGGCGCCGGCGATCGCCGCGGCCGCGATGGTCAGCCGCTCCTGGGCGAGGTTCTGCATCAGGTGGACGAAGCCGCCGTTGAGCTCGCCGAGCAGGTTCGCCTTCGGCACCCTGACGTCCTCGAAGAACAACTCGGCGGTGTCCTGGGCCTTCTGGCCGATCTTGTCCAGGTTGCGGCCGCGCTCGAAGCCGGGCGTGCCGCGCTCGACCACCAGCAGGCTCAGCCCGTGCGCGCCGCCCTCGGGGGTGGTGCGGGCGACCACGACCACCAGGTCGGCGAGGATGCCGTTGGAGATGAAGGTCTTGGCGCCGTTGAGCAGGTAGTGGTCGCCCCGGTCGACGGCCTGGGTGCGGATGCCCTGGAGGTCGGAGCCGGTGCCGGGCTCGGTCATCGCGATCGCGGTGATCAGCTCGCCGCTGCAGAAGCCGGGCAGCCAGCGGCGCTTCTGCTCCTCGGTGGCGAGCGAGGTGAGGTAGGGGCCGATGATGTCGTTGTGCAGGCCGACGGCCAGCCCGGAGGCGCCGGCCCGGGCGAACTCCTCGGCCAACACGGCGGCGTAGCGGAAGTCCGGGGCGCCCCCGCCGCCGTACTCCTCGGGGACGGCCATCCCGAGCAGGCCCTGGCGGCCGGCCGCCAGCCAGGCGGAGCGGTCGACGATGCCGGCCTTCTCCCAGCGGTCGTAGTGCGGCAGCACCTCCTTGGCGAGGAAGGCCCGCACGGCGGCCCGGAAGTCCTCGTGCTGCTCGGTGAAGATCTCGCGCTGCAACGCTACGCTCCTTGTCCTGCATCGGAGTTGAGGGATGGGACGGCCCAGTCGCGGGCCACTTCGGCGGTGTCCGCGCCCGGCCGGGCCGGCGGGCGGCGCAGCGTGCCGGGGGTGGCGGAGAAGCGCGGGGCCGGGGCGGGCTGGGTGACGCCGCCCGCCTCGACATAGGTGCCGCGCGCCAACAGGTGTTCCTCCCGGGCTGCCTGACGCAGCGTCAACACCGGTTCCACGCAGGCGTCGGACCCGGCGAAGACGGCCTCCCACTCGGCCCTGGTCCGGGTGGCGAAGCGGTCGGCGATCAGGGCCCGCAGTTCGGGCCAGCGGGCCAGGTCGTACTGCCCGGGTGCCTGCGGGCCGAGGTCCAGCAGGCGGGCGAACTCGGCGTAGAACTGCGGTTCCAGCGCCCCCACGGCCAGGTGTCCGCCGTCGGCCGCCCGGTAGACCGCGTAGAACGGCGCGCCGCCGTCCAGCAGGTTGGCGCCCCGGCGGTCCTGCCAGTGGCCGGCCGCGAGCAGCCCCCACAGCATGCTGGACAGGTGCGCCGCGCCGTCCACGATCGCGGCGTCGACGACCTGGCCGGCGCCGGTGCTCCTGGCGTGCTGCAGCCCGGCGAGCAGGCCGACGACCAGGTAGAGCGAGCCGCCCGCGTAGTCGCCCAGCAGGTTGGCCGGGATGCCGGGCGCCTCCTCGGGCCCGCCCGGCCCCGCGACCAGGCCGAGTACCCCGGCCACCGCCGCGTACCCGAGGTCGTGCCCGGCGCTGGCGGCGCGCGGGCCCTGCTGCCCCCACCCGGTCATCCGCCCGTACACCAGCGCCGGGTTGCGGGCCAGGCAGTCCTGCGGCCCGACCCCGAGCCGCTCCGCGACCCCGGGCCGGTAGCCCTCGATCAGCAGGTCCGCCCGCTCGACCAGGTCCAGCACCAGGCCGGGCCCCGCCGGGGACTTGAGGTCGACCAGCACCGACCGCTTGTTCCGGTTGGTCACGTCGTACGCCGGGTCGATGCCCAGCGGCGACGGATCCGGCCGGTCCACCCGCACCACGTCGGCGCCCAGGTCGGCCAGCAGCATCGCCGCGAACGGCCCCGGCCCGATCCCCGCGAGCTCGACCACCCGCACCCCCGCCAACGGGCCGGGGCCGGCGGCCGTGGCGCCCGGCGGACTGCTCGTGTCACGCACTGGCTGCAGAACCCTTCTGGGTTTGACAGTAAAGCTGTAACACCCGTGATGATAGGGAAGCGACCCGCCGGTAACAAGACCTCCTCCCCCATCCACCCGCCGTGCGACCGCGAACACGGAGGGTGCGTCAGTGCACTGACGGAGGGCCCCTGTACCGTCGTCATGCCACAGGGGGGATTGACCCCTTCTCGACGAGAAGGAGTTGCACACACATGGTTAGCCCGTACTTCACCACCGGGCCGGTCTCGCCGGCCTCGGCTCCGGCACCCGGCTCGGCCAGGACCGCGCCGTACGCCCCACCCGTCCAGTCCGGTGGCGGCAACGTGCCCGCGCCCGTCCTCGCCCCGGGTCTGGTGACCACCCGGCTGGACGTCCCGCACGAACTCAACGCCTCGGCCGGGATGGCCCGACAGATCGCCACCGACCTCGACAACGCGAACGGCAAGGCCGGGCCCGGCGCACACGGCCTCACCGAGTACGCGAGCACCGCGGCGACCAGGATCCGCGGCTTCTCCTTCGGCGGCGCCCTCACCGGCTGCACCGAGCGCTGGATGCAGCAGTGCAAGGCCCTGCACGACACGCTCGGCAAGGCCGCCGGCAACCTCGACAGGACCGAGCAGTCCTACAGCGCCAACGAAGCCGCGACCGCCGCCGACCTCCGCGCGGGCCGCTAGGCCCTGTTTGGCCCTGTTTGGCCCCAGAAGAACAGCAGTTGGAAGACCAGAAGGGGGAGCCCGGACACATGGTGTCCTTCAAGGAACTGCACGAGGCCGACTTCTCCGGGATCACCGACGCCGCCGAAGCCTGGGCCGGCGTCGCCAAGGCCCTCACCGCCCTGGACGGCCGGGTCGCCAAGGACCTCACCAGCACCGCGCAGCGGGCCGGTTGGAAGGGCGCGGCGGCCGACGACGCGACCAAGGTGCTCCAGACCGTCGACGGCGACTTCAAGCAGGCCTCGACCGTCGCCACCGCCCTCGCCGCGATCATGAAGACCGCCGCCGAGGACTTCGCCGCCGCCCGCCGCGACCTCGACACGGCGATCCACGACGCCCAGAGCGACAACATGACCGTCGCCGCGGACGGCCAGGTCAACTGGACCCTGCCGAAGGAGACGCGGAACGACCCCGACGGCGAGAAGCTGGCTCAGACGCTCGCGGCCAAGGCCGAGGCCATCGCGGCCCGGCTGACGAAGGCCGTCGAGAAGGCCGACTCCGCCGACCAGCGGGCCACCGCCGCACTCCAGGGCGACATCGGCACCAGCACCACGGCCTTCAACCCCACGCCCTACGGCGGCGGCCCGATCGCCGACGCCAACCGGGCCAAGGACCTGATGGCCAAGGCCGGCAGCCTCAGCGATCCGCAGCTGAAGCAGTTGCAGGACATCATGGCCGCCAACGCGGGCAACAAGGACTTCTCCACCACGCTGCTCAACGGCCTCGACTACGGCGGGAAGACCGGCCCGGACGCCCTGCTGGAGTACAGCAAGGTCTACGACGGCCTCGCCCACGGCAACCACAACGCCAAGGGCTACCAGGACGTCTACGGCAACCTGTCGGTGGTGCTCGCCACGGCCACCCATGACGGAGGAATGGGCAAGGCCTGGGAGGACGGCCTGCTGGCCGCCGCCCGCCGCCCGGGAGGCTCTGCGGCGGGGTTCAACGACAACTACCCGGCGCTGACGGCGCTGATGGGGGCGAAGGGGACGTACGACAAGGCGTTCCTGCTCAAGGTCGGCAACGACCTGGTCGACTACGAGCGCACCAGCAAGACCAAGGGCGAGGACCTCTGGGGCCGCAACTGGGAGACCCTGGCCGACCAGACCGACCCCATGGGCGGTCTGATGAAGGCTCTGAGCCGCACCCCCGATGCCTCGAAGGACTTCTTCGACCCCGGGAAGAGCAAGAACCTGGACTACCTCCTGCACGACCGGAAGTGGCCCTTCCAGGGAAACGAGCAGAACGTTCCCGCCGACTTCACTCCCTCCCGTAGCGCATTCGGCTATGCCCTGGAGGCGGCCACGACCGGTCGGGACCCACACAGCGACCAACCGGTCGTCCGCCCGCACGACAAGGTCATGTCGCAGATCATGGACGAGACGATGAAGTCGTTCGCGGGCGCCGGCCCCGGGGACAAGACGTCCCTTCCGGCCGGACTCCGTCGGCCGATGGCCGACATGATCGCCGACTACGCTGCGGACACGCACGAGATCCTCGGCAAGGACCTGTACGGCGCGTCCCAGCCGGACGGGCTCACCGTCAACCGCGAGCAGCTGTTGCGCCTGATCCGAGGCACCGTCGAGGACCCGGCGGCATTCGCCGTCATCCAGCACGCCGAGACCCAGGAGATCGCCCGCCGCCTGGACGGGTACGGCCCCGACGCGGTGAAGCCCGATGCGACGGGTGGTGTGAACCACGGACTGGATGCCCTCGTCCACGAGTCCGGCAGGACGCTCGGCGCGCTCGACGCGGTGTACGCCGACTCCGTCGTCGACCACGCGGACTCCGCCAAGTCTGCCCAGGACTGGCAGGCGAAGATGAATTACCACCTGCTCGGCACACCCCTGAACTTGATTCCGGGTGTGGGCGACATCGCGCAGCGCTACGCCGATATCGGGACGGCCACCTACGCCGACGCCGCCAAGGCCAAGATCGACAGCAAGCTCCAGGACAACCTGAGCTCCCACTTCTCGGCAGGACAGCAGCAGCTGAAGGCGATGATCGACTACAAGCTGATCATGTCCGGAGTCGACCATCAGACCATGGACCTCGACGGGGGCGTGCCACAGCAGCTCCAGAGGACCGCGGGATCCGCCTACAACAACGGAATCGACACCACCTATCGCACCGTGTTCGGCAGGGCGTGAGGACTATGGAGACCAAGAGCAAGAGCAAGAGCGGGCGTCCCGACGACGCCGTAGGGCTGGCCGGCAGGGTCGACGCGGCACTCAATCGGCGCGGGTTCACCACGCGCGCCCTGCGGGTGCGGTTGACGGCGGTGCTGTTGGCATTCTCCCTCGCCCTGGCAGGGGCGGCGGGCTTCGCGCTGTACCGGCTGACGAACATCGGCGGGCCCGACAGCGTGTGCGACGGAGCGGCCACAGCGGAGCAGGTGCACGACCTGCTGGGGTCCGGACCGATGAGTGAGAACAAGAAGGGCTACTCGGCGACGAAGAACTCCACCGGGAACAGCTGCTCCGCCACGGTCAGCTCCGGCTTGTTCGAGACCTCCAAGAAGGTCGTGCGGTTCACCATCGTCCTCAACACCGCTGACGGCCCGGGCGCATTGGCCGCGTCGGATGCCCGGCTGTTCTCCGGCGAATCGGCCGGCTCGGTCACCCCGGGCGCCGCGTGGGCCGTGCTCCCCGAGGCGTGCCAGAAGGGCGTACGTGCCGAGGTGAGCACCAGCGAGGCGGGCCATGACGAGGCCAGGGCCCGCCTGGCCGTGGCCTTCGCCAACAGTGTGGCCAAGGCCCGCTCGTGCGCGGACCGGACACTTCCGGCACCGAAGAGCCTGTCGGCGAAGGCGGCCCAGACGGAACCGGACTGGGCCAACCTCTGCGGCCTGCCCGGGTTCGCACCCGCGAAGAACCCCGAGGCCCAGTGGCCCATGCCGCAGCAGGTCACCACCGCGTCCAACCCGATCTGGTCCTGCACGATCGGCGAGGACCCGAGACACGACAGTCGGTCACAGGAATTCACGATCACCACCGAGCCGCGGGTCACCGCCCTAGCCCAGAAGGACGGCAAGGAGCCGTCCGAGTTCGGGCGAGCCAGCTGGGTCGCCGGCGGGACGCTCGTCGCCACCTGTCAGGGCAAGGACGTCTTCTTCACCGTCGGCGGCGGGTACGAACACAGCCTCGAAAGGCCCTTCCTGTTCCCCGACCAGAAGGACCTGATGCGCCAGTTCCTGACCGCCGGGGGCAAGGCCATCGGGTGTGAGCCGATCCTGTAGCCGGGGCGGGTGGACGGAAATGGTCGGGCGACTGTCGGGGTAATGGCCTATGGTGCGGTAGACCTATTACGCATGACACGGGGGAAGCGCCATGACCACCACCGGACCCGCCACCGGACCCGCCACCCGCACGATCGTCACCGCCTCCGAGCGGCTGGTCCTCGGCCGGCCCCAGGAGGGGGACGTGGAGGCGGTGTTCGCGATCCACGGGGATCCGGAGACCAACCGCTACAACCCCAACGGACCCCACCGCGACCGGGCGGCGAGCCGGGAGATGCTGGACGGCTTCGTCGCCGACTGGGCGCGGGACGGGGTGGGGTACTGCACCGTGTCCACCCGGGAGGAGCCGGAGGCGGTCATCGGGTTCGCCGGGCTCTACCTGCACACGCTGGACGGCGAGCGGGTGTTCAACCTCTACTACCGCTTCCGGCCGTCCGCCTGGGGCCTGGGCTACGCCGCCGAGGCGGCCCGGGCGGCGATGGCGGAGGCGCTGCCGCGCTTCCCCGGCGTGCCGGTGGTCGCCCTGATCCACCCGGACAACGTGCCGTCCCGCCGGCTCGCCGAGCGGCTCGGGCTGCTGCCGGACCCGGACGGCCGCACCGACGACGAGGACCGGCTGATCCACCGGACGGCCTGAGCCCAGGGGCCGGGCCGGGAGGCCGGGGGGCCGGGCGAGCGGGCGAGCGGGCGAGCGAGAGGCCAGAGGGCGGCCCTCAGAACCAGGGGGCGGCGGCCGAGGTCAGGGCCCGCAGGGCCTCGGTGAGGGCCGCCGCGGCCCCGAGGGCGCCGGTGAGCGTGAAGACGGCGCGCCTGACTCGGCCGCCGTCCGGCTGCCGGCCCTCAGGGGCGGCAGCCGCCAGCTCGTCGAGCGCCTGCCCGGCCACCTCCGCGGCGGCGGGCGGCAGTTCGTCCGGGGCGAGCGCCCGCAGCCGCTCGCGCAGCGCGTCCGCCGCCGCGAGCAGGGCGCGCAGTTCGGGTGCCTCGCCCGGGGTGGGGGCGGTCTGCTGGTGGGTGTACTCGGCGCGGGCGTGGCTGCCGCTCTGCACGATGCCCGTGACGTTCCCGGTGATGCTGATCCCGTGGCCGTCGTCGTTCACGCTGTTCCCCTGTTCCTGGTGCCGTTCAGTCCTGCCGGGTGCCGCCGACGCGCGGCGCCGGGGTGGTGAGCGTCCGGTACGAGGCGTTGGCCGCGTCCCCGGTCTGCACGACGCCGTGGACGTCGCCGTGCACCTGCACGCCGTTGTTGATCACCACGTGCTGCAACTGCTCCGCCCCGTCCGTCCGGTAGCCGTGGTCCCGCAGGCAGTCGTGGACGGCCGACACGATCCGGGCCCTGACGCACTTCACGTACCGCTGGACGTCCATCTCCTGGAACAGCTGCTGGTACGCGCGCTCCGCTCCCAGCTCCCGGACGGACAGCGTGGGGCCGTGGTCGACCAGCCGGTTCTCCCGGCACATCCGGGCGTAGCGGAGCGCGTTGCGCCCGACGGCGCGCCGGCTGCGCGCGGCGCGGCGCAGCACGCCGACCGAGCCCGCCACCAGAGCGGGCAGCGCCGCGAGGGACGCCGCGCAGAGGCCGAGCCAGTCGCCGAGATCGGCGGGCGGGGCCGCGGTGTCGATCGCGTGGTAGGCCCGCGCGATCGGCGGCAGCACGAAGGCCCTGCTCTCCAGGAACAGCTGCCCGCCCTGGAGTTGGGCCCGCACGAACACGGTGACGACGATCTCCTCGCGCCAGCCCGCGACCCGCACCGCCAGGTAGTGCCGCAGCCGTTCCTCGGCGGCGAGGTCGACGCTCTCCACCCACCAGTGCTCCGGGTCCGGCCCGCCCCCGTTCAGCGCGGCGGCGCAGTGGGCCGCGTACGGGGCGAGGGCGGCGAACGCGGTGCCGGGGCCGTGGCCGCACCAGTCGGCGGCGGGGCCGAGGCGTTTGCCGCTCTTGAACACGAGGTCGTGCACGGCGATCCCGTGCAGGCGGTCGCCCGGGTAGGCGGGTGTGTCGGCGGCGCCGAGGCGGGCGAGTTCGGTGCGCAGCCGGGCGTGGACGGCCGGAACGGTCAACGCCTGTGCGGTGGCCGCTGGTTCGGCCTGGGCCTCGGGCAGCGGGTCGTCGGGCAGCAGGTCGTCGGCGAAGGACCAGTGGTCGATCTCGATCCCGGCGCCGACGAAGGGCGCGTAGTCGCTGTAGACGACGTCGGGGTCGGCCTGCTGCCGCGCGAGCCGCCGGTACAGGTTCTTGCGGAGGGGGTCCTCGGGGGCGGCGGCCCGGCCGGTGCCGAGCTCGTACAGCGTCTGTTCGAGCCGCCGCCGGCCGGCCAGGGACACCGCGAACCAGACGGCCAGCAGGGCGGCGATCCAGTGCCACCCGAGCACCTCGACCGCGCCGAGCAGGCAGCCGACGGCCAGCCAGTTGCCGGTCCGGCGGCGCCGGGGCCGGTCGGACCGGATCAGCCAGGCCGCCACGAACACCAGGGGGACGGTCAGTTGCAGCAGCCAGAACCGCAGCAGCACATCGAGCGCGTGCGGCACGTCGGCCTGACCGGACGCCATGAGGGAGACGGCGCCGCACACCGCGAGCACGGGCAGCACGGCCGCGGTCAGCAGGACCAGCACCGCCCGCCCCACCGCCTGCCGCCGCGCCGCGTAGCACTCCTTGAGCACCGCCGCCAGGTCGACCCCGGGGGTCGGCGGCGGTACCCGGTACGGGTGTTCGGCGAGTTCCTCGATCACCGCGTCCCGGAAGGCCGGGTCGAGGTGCGCTCCCGCCCGCAGGTAGGCGGTGGCGTCGCCGCGCGGCGCGCCGGTCTGGGCCTGGATGAGCTGCTGCAGCGGGTCGGGCACCGTCGGGGCGACCGGTGGCAGGGGCGGGTGCGGGTGCGGGTACCGGGGCGGCGGTACCGGTACGGACGGTTCGGCCATGGCGGTGTCCTCTCCCGTCCACCTGCGTGTCTCGTGAGGCGTGTGTCCGGGTCAACGACGCTCCCCCGGCCCGGGAGGAGGGTCGCAGGGCAAGATCCCCCTGGAGGGGGAGGGGGACCGTTCGCCGGGTTGACGCGTCGGCCCGGGGGGCGGCGGGACCGTGGACGGCATGAGGATCAGGGAGGACGCGCGGCGCCGGCCCGGGCTACTGCCGGCCCCGTCGGCGGGCGCGGTGGCGCCGACCGGACGGACGGCCGCGGGCCGCGCACCCGCTGACGTAGGGTCACCCGGGTGAACACGGGGGCGGGCGGCCGGATGCGGCGGGCGGCGGGGGCGCTGCTGGGGCGGCGGGCCCGGCTGCCCTGGGTGCACCTGGTGCTGGGCGGCGCGCTGCTGATGCCGTACTGGCTGCTCTCGGTGGTGATGCTCGGGGCGCTCGACCCGGACCAGGGGCAACTGCGCCAGACGCTCCTACAGCTCACCGCGCTGTTCACCTCCCTGCCGATGGCCGCCGCCACCGCGCTGGTGCCGACCGTACGGGCGCTGGAGGGGGCCGCGGCCCGGGCGCTGTGCGGGGATCTCGCGAGGTACCGGGAGGGCCGCTTCCCCGGCTGGATGCTCACCGGCCCGGCGCTGGGCCTCGCCCTCCTGCTGCTGATCGTCGCCACCAGCGCCGGCTGCGGCGCCCTGCTGGCCCGCTGGGCGCCGGCCCTGCTCGGCCCGACCCCGGAGGAGCGGCTGGCCGCCGCCGAACGCCGGACCACCGTGCTCGCCCAGCGCAACCGGCTGGCCCGCGAACTGCACGACTCGGTCGGGCACGCGCTCAGCGCGGTCGGCATCCAGGCCTCGGCGGCCGCCCGGGTGCTGCGCACCGACCCGGACTTCGCCGCCGAGGCACTCCAGGCGATCGAGCGGACCACGCGAGCGGCCGTCGCCGAACTGGACGCCGTGCTCGGGCTGTTGCGCGAGGAGGAGGCCGACGCCGACCGGCCCGCCGGGCCGACGCTCGGCGGGCTGGACGACCTGCTGCGCCAACTCGCCCGCACCGGTGTGACGGTGGACGCCGAGCTGGCCCCGGGCCTGGCCCGGCTGCCCGCCGGGGTCTCCCGGGAGGCGTACCGGATCGTGCAGGAGGGCCTGGCCAACGTGCTGCGGTACGCCGGGCCCGCGCCGGCCGGACTGCGGGTCGTCCTGGCCGGGGGCCGGTTGGAGATCGAACTCACCAACCCGCTGGGCCCCGCCCGCCCGAGCCGCCCTGGCGGCGGGCGCGGGCTGCGCGGGATCGGGGAGCGCGCGACCGCCCTGCGCGGCGGGAGCACGGCGGGGCCGAGCGAGGACGGGACGACGTGGCGGCTGGCCGTCTGGCTGCCGGGGGGGGAGGGACACGATGAACGAGGACGACCACGGCGGGAGCGCGCACGGCGAAAGCGTGCACGGCGAGAGCCGCGACGGGGCCCGCGACGGCATCCGCGTGGTGATCGCGGCGTACGAGTCGGGCTTCGTCCTGCCGAGTTGAGCCGAGGGGGGCTCAGGGACCGACGGGGCCGTTGGAGTCCAGCCGGGCTGCGGAGTCCGGCGGGTCCAGTCCCGAGCAGGACCGTTTCTTCCGTCCCCCCGCTACCTGCGAGTAGAGTGCGGCGTTCCCCCTTAGCCGTCCGATACCTCCCGTATCGCCTGAAACGAACTGGTGGCCGCATGACAGTCCGGACCCGCCCCGCGCTGTGGTGGCGCATGGGCATCGTGCTCTCGGCGGGCCTCGGCCTGACCCTCGGAACCGCGCCGCTGGTGTTCTTCACCGTGCAGAGCAACGTCATCGTGCTCGGCTACTTCATCGGCGCCGTGTACTGGATGCTCAAGCGCGACACCGTGGACGCGCCCGCGCCCCGGCTGCGCGGCGCCGCCACCCTGTACATACTGATCACCGGGCTGGTCTCGCACGTCCTGCTCCAGCACGGCGCCAACCCGCTGCCCGGGCTGGTCAGCGGGCCGGACAAGCTCGCGCACTGGTCGTCGTTCTTCCTGCACTACGTGACGCCGGTGATGGTGATCGCCGACTGGCTGGTGCTGAAGCCGCGCAACGCGGCGGCCTGGAAGGACATCCCGCTCTGGCTGGCCTTCCCACTCGGCTACGCGGCGATCGTGCTCGCCCGGAACGCGCTGTTCGACGACTACCCGACGCCCTACCCCTACTTCTTCTTCGACCCCACCACCAAGGGCTACGGCTACGTCTGGGGCCAGATAGCCCTGCTGACGGTCGAGTTCGTGGTGCTGGCCGCCGCCGTGGTCGGCCTGGACCGGCTGGGAACGCTGGTCGCGGGCAAGCTGAGGTCCGCCAAGTCCTGAATGCCCGGGCGCAGATGGCGCCCTTCCCGGGGTCGCCCTCTCCCGGGGGCTCCCTTCCCGGGTGACCGTCCGCGCGGCGGCCGGCCTCAGATCCGCCAGGAGCGGATCCGGTCGGCCGCCGCGAACACGTCCGCCCCGCCCGCCGCGATGTCGCGGGCCAGCTCGACCAGCGCCCCGTACGGCGGGTCGATGCCCTCCTTGGCCGCGTGCATGTACGCGGCCGTCGTCATGCAGGCGTACAGGTTGTTGCGCACCGGCAAGGGGCGCAGCAGCACGATGGTGTGCATCAGGGTGGCCGCGCACCAGGCGGCGTCGGCGTCGTGGCCGAGTTGCGCGGTGTTCACCCGGTGCCGGGCGACGGCGGCCTGGAGCGCGGAGTAGTCCCGCACGCTGAGGTCCTCCGGCGAGGCCAGCTCCTGCACGTCGAGCAGCCAGCGCAGGTCGACGTGGAGCGGCATCATCCCCGCACCCCCGCCGCGCCGTTCACGCCGCCGGCGCGTCCTCCGGGAACGCGGCGTCGAACTCCGCCCGGTGCGACTTCCAGAACGCCACCGCGTGGTCCACGAACACCCGCCGCTGCTGCTCCCGCACGCTCAGGTCGTGGATGTACGCCTTGATGCTCTTGCCGTCCGCGGCGGCGGCCTCGCGGATCGCGGCGAGCTCGTGCTCCGTGTACTCGATGTTGAGCGCAGGCATGGCGCCGATGGTACTGGAGCGCACCGGAGTTGGGACCACCGACGGAGGATTTTCACCCACCGTCAAAAGGGTTTGCTGTCGATACCCCCACGGAGTGGTTTCGGCGGAGCCGCGGGTAGCCCCGAAGTCGGGCGGGGGTCGGGCGCGCGGGATGACGCCGGGGCGGTGGGGGCCGCCGTAGCGTCGGGGGCAAGGCGGCGGAGCGGTTCCGCGGGGGAGGCCGGGCGGTTCGACGGAGGCCGGAGATGACGCGCAGGGCAGTGGGCAGGGCCGCAGCGAGCAGGACGACGCCGAGCCGGGCGACGGCGAGCGGGGCGGCAGTGGGCAGAGCGGCGGTCGGCAGGGCGGTGGCGGCCACGGCGGTGGCGCTCGCGACGACGGTCACGGTGGCGGCGCCGGGGGTGGCCGCGACGCGGGCCGACGGCCAGGACAGGCGGGGCGGGTCCCTCCAGGGGGTCTGGCAGATGGACGGGTACGGCCTGGTGGCCGTGGTCTCCGGGAGCAGCCTGGCCACCTACGACGTGACGACGCACAGCTGCGTGCCGGGGTGGGTCACCGGGACGCAGGACGGCGCCCCCGGCCGGGACGGCACCGTCCGGTACGTCCTGGGCGACAACGCCCTCACCCTCACCCCGCAGCCGGGCGGGCGCCGGGCGATCGACGTCGAGGAGGGCGGGACGGGCACCAAGACACTGCGTCGTCTGGACGCGCTGCCGGCGCTGTGCACCCGGCCCGCCCCCAACGACCCGCTCGCGGTCTTCGACCGGTTCTGGGAGACCTTCGAGGAGAACTACCCCTTCTTCGCCGCCAAGGGGATCGACTGGCACGCGGCCCGCGACGAGCAGCGCGCGAAGATCACTCCGGCGACCACCACCGACCAGCTCCAGCAGATCTTCATCGACCTGCTGACCCCGCTCAAGGACGCGCACACCAGTCTGGCCCGGGTGACCGGCACCGGCCCGACCGGCGTCTACTCCGGCCGGCGCGACGGCTCGCTGAAGTCGACGCCCGCCCTGCGGGACGCGGCCCGCAGGGCCGTCGACGCACAACTGACCGGCCCCGAACAGGAGTTCGCCGTCAACGCGCAGGGGGTGAGTCGGCTGGGCGTGGGCCGGCTCCCGGACGGCGTCGGCTACCTGCGGGTGAGCGGCTTCGACGGTTACGCGACCGGCGGATTCGCCGCCCAGGCCAAGGAGCTCGACCGGGCCCTGGACGCCCTGCTCGCCGACCCCGACCGGCTCAACGGCCTGGTGATCGACGTCCGGCTGAACGGCGGCGGCTCGGACGCGCTCGGGCAGCAGATCGCCGCCCGGCTCACCGACCGCCCGTACGTCGCCTACCGCAAGGTGGCCCGCGACGACCCGGCCGACCCCACGAAGTTCACCCGGCCGCAGCCGGTCGTGGTGCGGCCCGCGCGCACCGAGCACTTCACCGGCCCCGTCGCCCTGCTCACCTCCTCGCTGTCGATCAGCGCCGCCGAGACCTTCACCCAGACCCTGATGGGCCGCTCCCCGCACGTCGTCCGGATCGGCGAGAACACCCAGGGCGTCTTCTCCGACGTGCTGATCAAGACCCTCTCGCCGGACTTCATGGTGGTGCTGCCGAACGAGAAGTACCTCACGCCCGACGGCAGCACCTTCGACGGCCCCGGCATCCCGCCGGACATCCGCACACCGGTGTTCACCGATGAGGAGTTGGCCGGGCTCAAGGACTCCGCCCTGAGCACGGCCCGCCGCGTCCTCGGCGAGCAGTAGCGGCCGCGTCGCGGGCGGGGCCGCCCGCGCCGTACCGGTCCCCCTACATCGGATCCACCCCCCGCAGTTCGCCGTCCAGCTCCAGCCACCGGGTGAGGCCCAGGCCGCGCAGGAACGGCACGTCGTGGCTGGCCACGATCAGCGCGCCCTGGTAGGCGGCGAGCGCCTGGGTGAGCTGGCGGACGCTGGCGAGGTCCAGATTGTTGGTCGGCTCGTCGAGCAGCAGCAACTGCGGCGGCGGGTCGGCCAGCAGCAGCGCGGCCAGGGTGGCCCGGAACCGCTCGCCGCCGGAGAGGGTGGCGGCGGGCTGGTCGGCCCGGCCGCCGCGGAACAGGAAGCGGGCCAGCCGGGCACGGATCGCGTTGTCCCCGGCGGCGGGGGCGAACAGCTTGACGTTCTCCGCCACGGTCAGCTTGTCGTCCAGCAGGTCGAGCCGCTGCGGCAGGTGGCGCAACGGCACCGGCGTGCTGACCTCGCCCTCCAGCGGGGCGAGTTCGCCCGCGATGGTGCGCAGCAGGGTGGTCTTGCCGGAGCCGTTGCGGCCGACCAGGGCGATCCGCTCGGGGCCGCGCAGGTCGAGGTCGGCGGTGGTGCCGTAGGGCAGCCGGACCTTCTGCAGGGTGAGCACGGTGCGCCCGACCGGGACGGCCGTGCGCGGCAGGTCGATCCGGATCTCGGCGTCGTCGCGCACCGCCTCCTCGGCGGCGGTGAGCCGCTGCCGGGCCTCCTCCAGCCGCTCGGTGTGCATGCCCTGGAGCCGCCCGGCCGTCTCCTGGCCCTGGCGTTTGAGCTTGCCCGCGAAGATGTGCGGGTCGTTGCGGGTGACCGAGCGCTTCTTGCCGTAGCTGGCGCTGCGGTCCAGCCGGGTGCGGGCCTCGGTCAAGTCCCGTTTCTGGCGCTCGACGTCGGCCTCGGCGTTGCGCAGCAGCCGCTCGGCGGTCTCCTGCTGGGCGGCGAGGGTGCGCTCGTACTCGGCGAAGTTGCCGCCGTACCAGGTGACCGCGCCGTCCCGCAGGTCGGCGATCTGGTCGACGTGCTGGAGCAGTTCGCGGTCGTGGCTGACGATCAGCATGACGCCGTGCCAGCCTGCGACCGTCTCGTAGAGCCGCTCCCGGGCCGTCCGGTCCAGGTTGTTGGTGGGCTCGTCGAGCAGCAGGACGTCGGGGCGGCGCAGTAGCAGGGCGGCGAGGCGCAGCAGGACGGCCTCGCCGCCGGAGAGCTCCCCGGTGGTGCGGTCGAGGCCGAGGCGGTGCAGGCCGAGCCGGTCGAGGGTGGCGCGGGCGCGCTCCTCGACGTCCCAGTCGTCGCCGACGGCGTCGAAGTGGCGCTGGTCGGAGTCCCCGGACTCGATGGCGTGCAGGGCCTCACGGGTGGCCCGGATGCCGAGCGCCTCGTCCACCCGCACGGTGGTGTCCAGCGTCAACCCCTGGGGCAGGTAGCCGAGTTCGCCGTCGACCCGGACGGTGCCGCCGGTCGGGGTCAGCTCGCCGGCGATCAGCCGCAGCAGGGTGGACTTGCCGGCGCCGTTGAGCCCGATCAGGCCGGTGCGGCCGGGGCCGACGGCGAGGTGGAAGCCGTCCAGGACGGGCTTGCCGTCGGGCCACTCGAAGGTGAGATCGGTGCAGAGGACGGCGGTGGTGGGTTGTGCCATGGAGGGCCTCCCGGGTGGTTGCCGAAGGAAACGATGAGCAACACGGGGAGACACCGCGGGTGCGGGCCGGTACGGCCGGGGGAGGGCGGGGCGGATCCGGATCAGCCGGATCGGGCTCGCCACGGGGCCGTGACTGAGGTCGCACACTCGCACACCGCGCGGCGAAGGGCCTGCGCGGCGGGGGCGGTGTCTCGGGACCTCAGTAGAGCAACGGCCTTCTCCTTGTCTGGCGGGTGACTCCGTCCACGCTACGCACGGCGCCGGACCCGGGCAACCGAATTTCGGCGCGCCGGGAAGCACCCCTGGACACGCGTCGGGAAGCGGCTCGCCCGACCGGATTCCGGGCGCCCGGAGGAGGGCGGGTGCCGGTCCGGTGCCGATCCGGTGACGGCCCCGCCCCAGTCCGGGGGCGTGCGTAAGAGGCCTTTATCCGCATGGCAGACTCCTCCCCTGCCACGCCTGCGGCTCCCCGGAGCCGTACCCGAGGAAGGGGTCGCGTGGCGGTTATTCACAGGGGGATTTGAACTCATGTCACCGATGTACCGGCCGAACCGTGCCGTCCTGGGCGCCTCCGTCGCCGCGCTGACCGTGCTGGCCGCGACCGCGTGCGGCCCGGACAACAGCGACCCGGTCACGGCCCGGACCACGGCTCCGACGGTCGCGGCCGGCGCCACCGGCAAGCCGGGCGCGGCGCCGATCAAGCTGCCGACCGCCGAAGAGCTGAAGACCTGGAAGTTCGAGGACTGGGACAAGTGGGCCCAGCAGAACGTGATCACTCCGGCGGTCAAGGGCTACTGGACCCTGCAGCGGATCCTGAACGCCAAGCCCAAGCCGATGCCGCAGCCGCAGCCCGACCCGACGCAGCCGCCGGCCCAGCCGACCTCGAAGCCGGCCGCCCCGGCCCCGGCGCAGCCCACCACCGCCCAGCCCCCGAGCACCGGCGACGCACTGCCCACCGTCATCGAGGCCA
Organism: Kitasatospora sp. NPDC088861; assembly: GCF_044750105.1. Classification (NCBI taxonomy): domain Bacteria; kingdom Bacillati; phylum Actinomycetota; class Actinomycetes; order Kitasatosporales; family Streptomycetaceae; genus Kitasatospora; species Kitasatospora sp. NPDC088861. Next base: position 21,608 of record NZ_JBIVJF010000025.1, on the reverse strand, counting down.
AGCCGACCCAGCACCCGTTCGCGAAGAACCTGCACGTCAACGGCAAGCTCTTCTTCAAGGACGGGAACGAGGACTACGTGTGCTCCGGCACCGTCGTCTCCGACCCGGCCAACCCCGGCAAGAGCAACCTGGTCTGGACCGCCAGCCACTGCCTGAACGGCGGCAAGGGCGGCACGTACTACACCAACATCTCCTTCGCCCCGGCCTACAACAGCAACGGCCTGCTGAGCGGCGGCAAGCAGGCCAACGAGACCGCCGCCGAGCCGTACGGCGAGTGGGGCGCGACCGCCGGCATGGTCTCGCCGCAGTGGTCGGCCGAGGCCGACCCGGAGCACGGCGGCCCGTGGAGCCAGTACGACTTCGGGATCATCAAGGTCGCCAACCCGAGCGGCGACGGCAAGTCGCTGGAGGAGACCGTCGGCGGCTCCGTGCCGATCTGGTTCAACGCCCCGCGTGAGCAGCTCAGCAGCGTCAGCGCCTACGGCTACCCGGCCGGCAAGCCGTTCGACGGCGTCGAGCTGGACCACTGCGACAGCGGGAAGCCGGTGAAGAAGACCGGCGACCCGAGCCGCCCGGCGATGCTGATGATCGGCTGCAACATGACCGGCGGCAGCAGCGGCGGCGGCTGGGTCGCCGCCAAGGACGGCAAGCCGGCCCTGGTCAGCGACACCTCGATCGGCAACGGCGCCAGCACCTGGGAAGCCGGCCCGTACCTGGACGACGTGGCGGCCCGGATGTTCGACTACTTCTCGAAGAAGTCCAAGTGACCTCCTGACCAGCCTGCGCGGCCGGTCCCCGGGGTCGCGGCAGCCGCGCCGCGGCCCCGGGCTTTTCCGCCACCCGGCCCGCTCCTCCTACAATCGGGCTCATCATGAGCGCCACACTCGTAGTCAAGGACCTCGCCGCCGGTCACGGCGAACGCACCCTCTTCTCCGGCCTGGACCTGGTCGTCGCCCCCGGTGACGTGATCGGCCTGGTCGGCGTGAACGGCGCCGGCAAGTCGACGCTGCTGCGGCTGCTGGCCGGGCTGGACACCCCCGAGGGCGGTTCGCTGCGGCTCAGCCCGGCGACCGCCAACATCGGCCACCTGCCACAGGAGCCGGAGCGGCGCGAGGGCGAGTCGGTGCGCGACTTCCTGGCCCGTCGCACCGGCGTGGCGGCCGCGCAGACCGCGCTGGACGAGGCCACCGAGGGCCTGGTCGAGGGCCGCCCGGGCGCCGACGACGCGTACGCGGCGAGCCTGGACCGCTGGCTGGAGCTGGGCGGCGCCGACCTGGAGGAGCGCGCCGAGGAGGTCGCCGACTCGCTCGGCCTGAAGGTCTCGCTCGACCTGCCGATGACGGCGCTGTCCGGCGGCCAGGCCGCCCGGGCCGGCCTCGCCTCGCTGCTGCTCTCCCGCTACGACGTCTTCCTGCTGGACGAGCCCACCAACGACCTCGACCTCGACGGCCTGGAGCGGCTGGAGGCCTTCGTCAAGGGCCTGCGCGCGGGCACCGTGCTGATCAGCCACGACCGCGAGTTCCTGGCCCGCACCGTCACCAAGGTGCTGGAGCTGGACCTGCACCAGCAGCAGGTCAACCTGTACGGCGGCGGCTACGAGGCGTACCTGGAGGAGCGCGCGGTGGCCCGCCGGCACGCCCGCGAGGAGTACGACGAGTACGCCGACACCAAGGCCGGGCTGGAGGCCCGGGCCCGGATGCAGCGCGGCTGGATGGAGCACGGCGTGCGCAACGCCCGCCGCAAGTCCTCCGACAACGACAAGATCGGAAAGGCGCAGCGCGCCGAGTCGACCGAGAAGCAGGCCTCCAAGGCCCGGCAGACCCAGCGGATGATCGAGCGGCTGGACGTGGTCGAGGAGCCGCGCAAGGAGTGGGAGCTGCGGATGGAGATCGCCACCGCCCCGCGCTCCGGCTCGGTGGTCGCCACCCTGCGCGCGGCCGTCGCCCGCCGCGGCGACTTCGCCTTCGGCCCGGTGGACCTCCAGATCGACTGGGCGGACCGGGTCGCCATCACCGGCGCCAACGGCGCGGGCAAGTCGACGCTGCTGGCCGCCCTGCTCGGCCGGCTCGAACTCGACGGCGGCAGCGCCTCGTTGGGCTCCGGCGTGGTGGTCGGCGAGGTGGACCAGGCGCGCGGGCTGTTCCTCGGCGGCGAGCCGCTGGCGGACGCCTTCGCCGCCGCCGTCCCGGAGTTCACGCCGGAGGAGGTGCGCACCCTGCTGGCCAAGTTCGGCCTCAAGGCGGTGCACGTGAAGCGCCCGGCCGGCACCCTCTCCCCCGGCGAGCGCACCAGGGCCGCGCTGGCGCTGCTCCAGGCGCGCGGGGTCAACCTGCTGGTGCTGGACGAGCCCACCAACCACCTGGACCTGCCCGCGATCGAGCAGTTGGAGGCGGCGCTCGGCTCGTACACCGGGACCCTGCTGCTGGTCACCCACGACCGGCGGATGCTGGACACCGTCACGGTGAACCGGCGGATCGAGGTCCGGGACGGGCGGGTGCACGAGCTGTAGTCCCGCCCGGCAGGGCGGCCCCGCCGGGCGGCCCTGCCGGATGAACCTGCCGGATGGACCCGCCGGATGGACCTGATCTGCGGATTGGTCTCGACCTCTTCCCGGCGCGGCCGTCATGTGCTGTGCTGTCGACCATGGTTGACAGTGCAGTGGCAGGGACGCCCTATCCGACCGTCCCCCTCACCCCGATGACGGTGCCGGCCCACGAGGCCGAGGCCCGCAGCAAGTCCTTCCACGACGTGATGGCGCAGCGCCGGACCGTCCGCGACTACGCGACCCACCCGATCCCGGACGGGGTCGTCGAGTGGGCGATCCGGACCGCCAACACCGCGCCCAGCGGTGCGCACATCCAGCCCTGGCGGTTCGTGGTGATCACCGACCCGGAGCGCAAGCGGCGTCTGCGCGAGGCCGCCGAGGCCGAGGAGCGCGAGTTCTACGCGCACCGGGCGTCGGAGGAGTGGCTGGCCGCGCTGGCGCCGATCGGCACCGACTGGCGCAAGCCGTTCCTGGAGGACGCGCCGGCGGTGATCGTGGTGTTCGAGGTGCACAAGGGGCCCGATTCGCCGCGGCCTTACTACACCAAGGAGTCGGTGGGGATCGCGGTCGGACTGCTGCTGGCCTCGCTGCACCAGGCCGGGCTGGCGACGCTGACCCACACGCCGAGCCCGATGAAGTTCCTCAACGAGGTCTGCGAGCGTCCGCTGGAGGAGCGCGCCGCGTACGTCATCCCGGTCGGCTACCCGGCCGAGGGGGCGCGGGTGCCGGATCTGCGGCGCAAGGAGCTGGACGAGGTGCTGATCCGGCTCTGACCGCCGGGCGTGTGCGCGCCCCGGTGCGCCGGGGGTGCGGCCGGGCGCGCCGGGGTGTGGCGGGGACCGGTGAGAGGCCTGGTGGGAGGCCGTCTGGAATTCATTGGTGACAGGTCCCGGCCAAGGACATAATCGCGGCCATGAGCCACCCGCAGTCACGGTCCTGCAAGTACCCGCCCGCCCCGCTCCACGTGCCCGCTCCCGCCGCCGTCACCGCCGGGCGGCCGCCCGAGGAACTGCGGCTGCCCGGCGGGATCTCGCTGCTGCGCCGCCGCAGCACGCACGCGGTGGCGCTCAACAAGGCCGTCCGCGCCAACCTGGACCACCTGCGGCCCTGGATGGAGTGGGCGGCCGAGCCCCCCACCCGGGCGCAGACCGCCGAGCTGGCCCGGGCCGGCTCCCTCGCCTGGGAGGCCGGCACCGACTTCATGTACCTGGTCGGCCTGGACGCCGAACCCGGCGGCGTGGTCGGCGCCCTCGGCCTGCACGGCCGGATCGGCCCCGGCGCACTGGAGATCGGCTACTGGGTCGCCGCCCGGCACGCCGGCCGCGGCATCGCCACCACCACGGCCGGGGCGCTGACCGAGGCCGCCCTGGCGCTGCCCGGCATCGCGCGGGTGGAGATCCACTGCGACGAGGCGAACGGCGCCAGCGCGGCCGTCCCGCGCAAGCTCGGCTACCGGCTCGACCGGGTCGCCGAGGCCGCCGTCCGGGCTCCCGCCGAGACCGGGCGGCAGCTGATCTGGGTCCGGGAGGCCTGACGGCGTTCCGAGGCGGGGCCGGCCACCCGGACGGCCCATGCCGCTCGGTACCGCTCGCCGCTCAACACCGCTCGCCGTTCAGTACCGCTCGCCGCTCAGCTCAGTACCGCTCGCCGGTCGGAGTCGGCAGCGCGTCCAGGTCGGCCAGGTCCGCAGCCGAGAGCACGACCTCGGCCGCGCCCGCGTTGTCCACCAGGTAGCGCGGCGTCTTGGTACCCGGGATCGGGAAGACGTACCGGCCCTGCGCCAGCACCCAGGCCAGCGCGACCTGCGCGGGCGTCGCGCCGATCCGCTCGGCGACCTCCTTGACCCTGCCGACCAGTGCCAGGTTCTCCTTCAGCGCGTCCTGCTGGAAGCGCGGCAGCCGGCGGCGGAAGTCGTCGGCGGGCAGTTCGTCGAAGGAGGCGATGCTGCCGGTCAGGAAGCCCCGGCCGAGCGGCGAGAACGGCAGGAAGGCGATGCCCTGCTCCTCGGTGTACGGCAGCACCTCGGCCAGCACGTCCCGGGTCCAGAGCGAGAGCTCGGACTGCACGGACGCCACCGGGTGCACCGACTGGGCCCGCTTGATCTCCTCGACGGTCACCTCGGAGAGCCCGATCCGGCGGGCCTTGCCGGCCGCGACGGTCTCGGCGAGGGCGCCCCAGGTCTCCTCGATCGGGACGGCCGGGTCGACCCGGTGCAGCTGGTAGAGGTCGACGTGGTCGGTGCCGAGGCGGCGCAGGCTGTCGTCGATCGAGCGGCGCACGTGCTCGGGGCTGCCGTCGCGGGCCGACTGGCCGGACCCGCCCGGGACGATGCCGACCTTGGTGGCGAGGAAGGCGCGTTCCCGGTACGGGCCGGCCAGCGCGGCGCCGACCACCTCCTCGTTGGTGTAGGGGCCGTACATGTCGGCGGTGTCGATCAGGGTGACACCGAGGTCCAGCGCCTGCCGGATCACCCGGACGGAGTTCTCGTCGTCCCGGTTCTGCACGTCGTAGGCCCAGGTCATCCCCATGCAGCCGAGGCCGATGACGCCGGTCTCCGGGCCGTTGGTACCGAACGTGGCGTTGCGCATGACGGTGCTCCGATCGTGGTGGTGTGCTTGGCCGCTCGCGGGGTGCTGCGGTGGATCAACGCGTCCAGCTTTCACCTTGGAGTGCACTCAAGGTCAAGCCCGTCCGGACGCGCCTCGGATCCGCCTCGGATCCACTTCCGATCCGCCGACCGCCAGAGGGGCCGTTGATCATATGAGCGGCCCTCGGCTCACCCGGGGGTGCGATGCGCCCGAGGCGCAGGCGGAGCGCGTGCGACGGACTTCACCACCATGCGAGCGGACACGACCATCCGAACCGTGCGTTCGCACCACGGCCCGCCGCCGGGCGGGCGCAGGCCGGCCGCCCGGCCGACACCAGGTGATCACCCGTCAAACCGGCGCGCGGGAGCCCGTCGGCGGAACCTCCGCACCACCGGGCGCCATCCGCCCGGTCTTGGCAGGGCTCACGGCGACGGCGGACCCTCTGGGCACAGCCGATCATCGGCTCATCCAGTCGTATCCCGTTGGGGAGGAACCCATGACGTTCTCGCGCACCCGCCTCGCCGCCGTCGCCGTGATCGTGGCCGCCGCCACCGCCGTGACCGTCCCGGCGCAGGCCGCCGGCGGCCACCGCGCCCTCAGCCGCTTCGACGACGGCAGCTTCGAGTCGCCCAAGGCCCCGGCGAACAGCTTCGCCGAGTTCAGCGCCGGACAGACCATCGGCCCGTGGACGGTCACCACCGGCAGCGTCGACCTGATCGGCGCCGGGTTCTGGCAGGCTGCCGAGGGCGACCAGTCGGTGGACCTCAACGGCGCCACCACCGGCGCCGTCGCCCAGTCCTTCACCACCGTCCCGGGCGCCACCTACTCCGTGACGTACGCGCTGGCCGGCAACACGTCGGCCGCACCGACCGTGAAGACCGGCCGGGTGCTCGTCGACGGCCAGGACTTCCAGGACTTCTCCTTCGACATCACCGGCAAGACGCCGACCAACATGGGTTACGTGGGGCGCCAGTTCAGCTTCGTCGCGCGGAACGCCTCCACCACGCTGACCTTCGCCAGCACCAACGCGGGCTCGGCCGGCCCGGTCGTGGACGACGTCCAGGTCAAGGAGTGCAAGCCGTGCTGCGGGTGATCCACTGAACCGCCCGCCCGCCCGCCGGTTCGAGACCAGCGGGCGGGCCTTCTCCTCCTTGCCGACCGTTGTTTCCCCCTCGCTTAAAGTGCTTCACCCCGCACGGCGAGCCCTGACAGGGTCAGTTACCGGAAGAGCTACGCCGAAGCCGAATGGGACGCTCAGGGTTCGCTGACCCGGACCATCGGCGCGGGCGCCATCACGGCAAGTGCCATCGGCGGCAACGGAATCGTGGGCGGCACGAAGTTCGTCGGGTCGACTCCGCGGCCCGGCCTTCACCGCCGTCGCTTTCGCGGCCGCCTCCTGCCGGGAGCCGAAAATCCTCCTGCCAGGGCGCCGGAGGTCGACAGGGGTGCCGTCCGAGGGCGCGGAGCGGTGTTCCAGGAGCGGGATCCCAGAGCCTTAAACCGTTCCTAAAACCTTCCCACAGCGGGCTTCCGATGCCCCGGAAGTGCTTGACGTGCACAGCTGGTCTAGTCCAGTTTGATGCTCAGCACCGCGCTCCTCCCCCGCACCGGACCAGCCCCCATGCTGCCGCCCGCCCCGCGTATCCCCCTTCGCGGCGCGGGCGGCCCCACGTCCCGAGAGGCACCCCCATGCCCAGCGCGCCCCAGCCCGCCCCCACGCACCGCCGCACCGCCGGTCGCACCAAGCTGCTGAGCCTCGCCGCCGCCACCGCGCTCGCCGCCGGCGGCCTCGCCACGCTCGCCGGGAACGCCGGCGCCGCCGACGGCAACCTGCTGGCCAACCCCGGCCTGGAGAGCGGCACGCTCAGCCCGTGGAGCTGTTCCGGCGGGACCGGCAGCGTCGTCAACTCCGGTGCGCACAGCGGCAGCTACGCACTGAAGGGGGCGGTCGGCGCGAGCGACACCGCACAGTGCGGCCAGACCGTCACCGTCCAGCCCAACACCACGTACAACCTCAGCGCCTGGGTGCAGGGCCAGTACGTCTACCTGGGTGCCACCGGCAGCGGCGTCACCGACCCGGCCATCTGGACGCCGGGCGGCGCCAACTGGCAGCAGCTGTCCACCAGTTTCACCACCGGCCCGGCCACCACCAGCGTCACCGTCTACCTGCACGGCTGGTACGGGCAGGGCGCCTACCTCGCCGACGACATCACGCTCACCGGCCCCGGCGGCGGCAACCCCACCACCCCGCCGCCCACTTCGGGCACCCCGACCGGCGGCCCCACCGGCACGCCCACCGGCGGCCCGAGCACCCCGCCGCCGAACGTCGCCGTCCCCGTCGCGCCCTACATCGACATGGGCGCCTGGCCCACCCCGTCCATGCCCGACATGGCCAAGTCCGGCAACCTCAAGGCCTACACCATGGGCTTCGTCACCGGCGTCGGCTGCAAGGCCAGCTGGTTCAACGCCTACGACCCGCGCACCGGCTGGGCCAAGGACCAGATCGACGCGCTGCGCGCGTCCGGCGGCGACGTCAAGCTCTCCTTCGGCGGCGCCAGCGGCACCGAACTCGCCGCCGCCTGCACCACCGTGGACTCGCTGTTCGCCGAGTACGACGCCGTGGTCAACGCTTACAACCTGCGCTACGTCGACTTCGACATCGAGGGCGCGGCCATCGCCGACACCGCCTCCAACGACCGCCGCTCCGCCGCGCTCGCCAAGCTCCAGCAGGCCCACCCCGGCCTCAAGGTCTCCTTCACCCTGCCCGTCCTGCCCGAGGGCCTGACCGCCGAAGGCGTCGCCATCGTCAAGTCCGCCCGCGACGCCGGGGTCGCCGTCGACCTGGTGAACATCATGGCGATGGACTACTACCGGACCGGCACCGACTACGGCAACGCCGCCGTGCAGGCCGCCCAGGCCCTGTTCGGCCAGCTCAAGGCGCTCTACCCGGCGAAGACCGACGCCCAGCTGTGGGCCATGGTCGGCGTCACCCCGATGATCGGCGAGAACGACGACCACCAGATCTACAACCAGGCCGCCGCCCAGCAGTTGGTGACCTTCGCCCGGCAGAACCACCTCGGCCTGCTGGCCTTCTGGGACGCCACCCGCGACGCCAACGCCTGCACCGGCGGCTCGCTCTCCAAGTGCACCAACATCGCGCAGCAGCCGTACGAGTTCGCGATGATCTTCGCCCAGTACGCGGGCTGACCGCACCTCACGGGCCGACCCCCGCCTCGGCAGGGGTCGGCCCGGTGCCAGGGGTGTTCCTCAAGGGCCGCCAGGAGGCGAAGCGGTGACGGTGGCCGCGGCTCAGGTGTCGTAGCAGCCGTCCCACGGGGCGTGGAAGCCGAGGCCGTCGGGGTAGAGCTCGGCCCAGACCCCGCCCTCGCCGTCCTCGCCCTCTTCTTCCTCGCCCTCTTCTTCCTTGTCCTCGTCCGTCTCGTCCTCCTCGTCCGTCTCGATGACCAGCCCGAACAGCGACCCCTCGACCCGGACGGCGAACGGCGCGATGGCGATGTCCCCGTACGCGCGGCCGGGGAGGGCGTCGAGCCAGTCGGCGAGGAGTACGCGGGCGGCCTCGACGGCCGCCTTCTCGCCGTCCGCCGTCGTGCCGGTCGAGTGGATGCGCGAGTCGAGGTGCCGGCCGGCGTCGTCGAAGCGGTGGAGCACCGCGAACCAGCGCTTCTGCGCCTGCCAGTTCCCGACGTCGGTCCCGACCTCCGGGAAGGCCGCCGTGACGGAGGCGAGGAACTGACCGCCCTCGCACCGGCCGATGGTGCGGGTGCGGTAGTCGGGCTCGTACCGGATGGGGATCAGGTCGGGAACGCTCATGACCGAACCGTACGGCTGAGCTGTGACAACCCCCGGCCCGGAGACGGCTCCGGGCCGGGCACTGCTGCGGGCCGGAGCCGGCTACGGGCCGGGCCCGGTCGGCCGACGGTTCGTTCAGCGCCCGGTGGGCAGGTTGGCCCCTCCCGTGCAGTCGAACACCACGCCCGTCACGAAGGTGTTGGCGGCCAGCAGGTGGATCGCCTGCGCGACGTCCTCGGCCCGGCCGACGCGGCCGACCGGGGTGGTGGCGGCGAGACCGTCGAACAGCGCCGTCCGCTGCCCGGCCGGGACGCGGTCCCACCACGGGGTGTCGATGACGCCGGGCGAGACGGCGTTGATCCGCAGCGGGGCGAGTTCGACGGCCAGCGGCGGGACCATCGCCTCCAGCGCGCCGTTGATGGCGGCGAGTCCGGCGGTGCCGGGGAACGCGGCGCGGGCGGAGGCCGCGGTGATCAGCGTGACGGATCCGTCCGACCGCAGGTGCGGCAGCGCCGCCTGGAGAACGCGGACCTGCGGCCAGAACTTGGCGTCGAACCCGGTGGCGAGGTCGGCCAGGTCGAGCTGGGCGAACGGACCGCTGCCGGCCGCGCCGCTGACCGCGACGACCAGGTGGTCGACGGTGCCGGACTGGGCGAAGAAGGCCGCGACGGCCTCGGGGTCGGCCGCGTCCAGCTGGTGGCCGGTGGCCCTGCCGCCGATCCGGGCGACGGCGGCGTCCAGCCGGTCCCGGCCGCGGCCGGTGATCACGACCTCGGCGCCGTCCGCGGCGAAGGCGGTGGCCGCGGCCTCGCCGATGCCCGAGCTGCCGCCCATCACGACGACGCGCTGTCCGGTGAAGAGGTTTGACGTGGTGCTCATGGTGGCGTGTCCTTCATATTGTCGAGACCGCTAGTTCCGTCAATAATGTTATCGAGACTGATAGTCTTGTCAAGCGGGGGAAGAGGAAAGGGAACACGATGACCGAAGCCCGCCCGCACACCGGACGCCGCCGCAACGAGGCCGCCCACCAGGCGATCCTCGACGCGGCCCTGCACCTGCTCGCCGAGTCCGACGGCACCCCCGTCACCATCGACGCCATCGCCCGCAGCGCCGGCGTCGGCAAGCAGACCGTCTACCGCTGGTGGCCTTCCAAGGGCGCCGTCCTGCTCGACGCCCTCACCGACCGCGCCGCCCAGGACGTCCCCGGCCCCGACACCGGCACCCTGCGCACCGACCTCCGCGCCTTCATCGCCACCACCTTCGACGGCTCCCAGCGCGACACCACCGCCCCCGCCCTGCGCACCCTCGTCCGCGAAGCCGCCCGCGACCCCCACCTCGCCGACCTCATGCAGACCTTCACCGCCACCCGCCGCACCACCCTGCGCGACCTCCTCGCCCGCGGCCGCGAACGCGGCGAACTCGCCGACGACACCGACCTCGACCTGATCGTCGACCAGGTCTACGGCGTCTTCTGGTACCGCTTCATCCTCGGCCACGCCCCCCTCGACGCCACCGTCGCCGACCGGCTCACCAACTCCCTGGTCGCCGGGAACAGTTAGGCCCCCTCCGGCGGATCCTGCCGGGCGCCCACGCCAGTTGTTCATCCGATCCGCCTTCGGTACCGTCCCGTGGGGCCCTCCCTGCGGGACGGCACCCGTCCGGGGAGGGGACATTCATGCAAGGGCGAGGCGCAGCAAGGCCGTTCACATCCCGCCCGGCGCGACGTTCGGCCGCGCTGGTTGCGGCCGCGACCGCCGCCGTCGCCCTGGCGGCCGGCTGCGCGGCCGGGGACCCGGATCCGGATCCGAGGGCGTACCCGGGCAGCCCGAAGGGGCAGACCCTCGAAAAGGTGACGAAGGCGTTCGGGCTGGACCTGCCCGCGTGCGACCTTCAGGGCGTCGGGTTCCACGGATCGGCGAAGTACCCCGGGGAGGTCCTGAACCTGAGCTTCCGGGCACCGAAGGACTGCGTGGACCGCTTCCTCGCCGACCACTCGGTGGACCTGGCCCGCCCCGTCCCCTGGAGCCCCGGGCAGGGGGCCGGGACGGGCTTCGACTCCGACACCGAGACCCGGACCTTCGGCTGGTCCTTCGACAAGAACGTGACCTACGACCTCTTCGTCGACTTCACGACCTCCACCGGAAGCCGCTTCAGCGTGCTGGCCGACCCCGGGCAGACCGAGCGGACGGTGTACCTGGAGGCCCGCCACCTCGGCGGTTCCTGAACCCGGAGGCCCGCGCCCGCCCTCGGCCCGCCCTCAGCCCGCCCTCAGCCCGACCGACGAGTCCCGCTGGGCGCCGCTCCAGGGCCGTGTCCGTTCAGACGTCCGACGGCCCGCGGCGCCGGATCAGCGGCAGGTAGACCTCGTCCACGATCTCGATCAGGACGTCGTCGGGCGCGGTCGGCACGCCCCGCACCACGAACTCGTTGCGCAGCAGCACCACCGCCACCGTGGCGACCCTGGGGTGGAGCACCTCGGGGGCCGCTTCGCCACGAGCGACCGCGCGCCCCAGGACGGTGAGCCAGGGGGCGGCCGCGGCCTCGCCGGACTGGTCCTGGAGCTGCGCCAGGAACTCCGCCGCGCCACCGGCGGCGGCCAGGAGTTCGCGCAGGATCGCGCCGAGCGGGGAGCTCCAGTGCCGGTTTGCCTGGCGGAGCAACTCCAGGGCGTCCCCGCGTAGTTCACCGGTGTCGGGGGGCACGGCGGCGGTGGCCAGCTGCTTGTAGGCGGCGATGCCGAGGGCCAGGCGGTTGGGCCAGCGGCGGTAGAGGGCGTTCTTGTTGGTGCTGGCGCGGGCGGCGACCTTGTCCATGGTCAGCCCGGCGAATCCGGACTCGGTGAGCTCCGCCACCGCCGCCCGGAGGATCGCCTCCTCCAGCGCCGCCCCGCGCCGCCGCGTCTGCCCGGCCATGGCCCTCGTCCCGTCCGATCCAGTCCGACCCCGTCGCCGGTACCGCCGTCGATACCGCCCCCTACCCTCCCATCCTTCTTGTCCTCTCCGTCCCACACCAACTAGGGTACTGGCCGTACCGTATTTGCCTGCTCCCCGTCCCACCCCCAGGAAGGCAGGACACCGTGCGCGCCAAAGGCATCAGCTACGACACCGGATTCGTCAGGAACGGGTCGTACTCCCGCAGCCGGTTCGACCCGAAGGAGGTCGAACGCGAACTGCGCATCATCCGCGACGACCTGCACTGCAACGCGGTCCGCATCATGGGCGGCGACCCCGACCGGATCGAACTCGCCGCCGGACTCGCCGCCGACCTCGGACTGGAGGTCTGGTACTCCCCGTACCCGCTGGAACTCGCCGCCGACGAACTCCTGGCCCTGTTCGCCGACTGCGCCGAGCGCGCGGAACGGCTGCGGCGGCGCGGGGCCGAGGTGGTGTTCGTCACCGGGGCCGAACTCAGCCTGATGAACCCGGGGTTCCTGCCCGGCGACACCACGGACGAACGCATCGCCCTGCTCAGCCGACCCGAGCTCGTCCGCGAACACCTCGGACCGGTCAGCGGCCGGGTCAACGCGTTCCTCGACCAGGCCGTGACCACCGTCCGCGAACACTTCGGCGGACGCGTCACCTACGCCGCCGTACCACTGGAGCGCGTCGACTGGACGCCCTTCGACCTCATCTCCCTCGACCTCTACCGCTCCGCCGAGACCGCCGACCGGTTCGCCGACGGCGTCCACGGCCTGGCCTCGCAGGGAAAGCCCGTCGCCATCACCGAGTTCGGCTCCGCCGGCTACCGCGGCGCGGGCGACCGGGGCGCGCTCGGCCTGGACATCGTCGAGTACGACGCCGAGGGCCCCGTCCGCCTGAAGGCCGCGCACGAGCGCGACGAGGCCGGCCAGGCCGCCTACCTGCGCGAACTGCTGGAGGCCTTCGACGCCGGCGGCATCGACGCCACCTTCGTCTTCACCTTCGCCCTCTACGACCACGTGCACCGCCCCGACGCCGACCCCCGCGACGACCTCGACCTCGCCAGCTACGGCATCGTCAAGGTCTACGAGGACCGCCCCGGCACCACCTACCCCGACCTCCCCTGGGACCCCAAGGCCGCCTTCACCACCCTCGCCACCTACCACCACACCCACTGACCAGGCCCCGCCCGCGCACCGCCCGCGGGAAATTATGCAGACCGGTCTACTGATCCCCACCCTCGCGCGCTGCCCACCCACCCCACCTCGCGCAGGAAGTCGGCCAGGCCGACTTCCTGCGCGACACCCACCCAGCAGCGAACCAAATATGACGACCGGTCTACCTAGTTGGGCTCGCGGCAAGCATGAGCACCCCCCGCTCGCGCACAGGAAGTCGATCTGGCCGACTTCCTGCGCAGCACCCCAAGCCGGACTGGGGGCCGGAGAATATGAAGACCGGTCTACATAGCTACGCGCCCGGCGAGCGCGGCCTCCACCTCCGGTGCGCACAGGAAGTCGGCCTGATCGACTTCCTGTGCGGAATCCACCGTGGGCAGCGCAGGATATGACGGTCGGTCTACATATTCGGCTCACGGCAGGCGCGAGCCCCCCTGCGCGCAGGAAGTCGGCCGGGCCGACTTCCTGCGCAGCGCCCCAGGTGGGCCGGGGCTAGGAATATGACGGTCGGTCTACATAATTCTCTGAGGCGGAAACGGCGCCGGGCGTGGGGAGGCGGGCGGGGCGGCGTGTGACGTCCAGCGGGCGGGGGCGAGGGCCTGTCCGATGGGTCGTGTGAGCTGGTCAGGGCCGCGATCTAGTGTTTGCAGTTGAACGAAGGGGGTCGCTTGTCACGCAATACAGCCGAAGCAGAGGCGGGGATGAAGGGGATCACGTTTCCTGCCTGGTACGGAGAGCACTACGTGACGCTGGCTGAGCTACTGGTCCGCCTGGGCAGCTTCGGCCTGGACCTGAAGTGGCGCGTCGAGTTCGACGAAATCGTCGATCCTCGTTGCGCCGAGATGGAGAGACGGTCTGCCGACGGCGGCGTGGACACGTTGACGCTGTTGTCGCTGACGACCCCCTTCCTCCAACTGATCGACGCCGAAGCACTTGGGTTCGCCGGGGACGGGGTGATGATCGCCCTGACCGAAGTAGACAGCTCGCTGTGGGACGTCAGGGCTGTCGACGAGCGCGTACTCGGCGAACTTCGCCGCCACTATCCGGGTGCACGGGAATCATCTGCGGCGCCCCTGGCCGGGCGTGATCACAAATCCGAGCGGGCGACACCCACCCTCCCCAGCAAGGTGAATCTTGCAGGTGAGACCGCCTCGCGAGCACCCTAGGTCCTCATCAGAACGGTGACGTGCCGGCCTCCTTCCGCTGACCCGGAACCCTCGGGGGGGGGTGAAGGCGCCAGCCGCGTGCCGATGAGCGCGGAATCGACGCTGACCATGCCCCAGTCGATTCGGCTCTCGGCATCGGCGTCGGCCAGGACGGCCCGCAGAATTCTCTCCCCCGTGCCGTCCGCCGACCACCTTCGGTGACGGTCGGTCTACATATTCGGCTCACGGCAGGCGCGAGCCCCCCTGCGCGCAGGAAGTCGGCCGGGCCGACTTCCTGCGCAGCGCCCCAGATGGGCCGGGGCTAGGAATATGACGGTCGGTCTACATAATTCTCTGAGGCGGAAACGGCGCCGGGCGTGGGGAGGCGGGCGGGGGACTAGTCGGCGAAGCGGGCTGACAGGTGGGGGAGGAGGGTGGGGAGGTCTTCGTCCTCCCAGGGTTCGCCGGTCGGGGGGCCGGAGGCGATGCCGTTGTCAGGGAGGTCGTTGCCGGCGAGTTGGCGGTATGCATGGGTGGCCGCGTAGGCGAGGTCTTCGGCCTCCAGATCCTCCTGGTCGGGGGCGAGGAGTCCGGCGAGGCTGTCCGGGTCGGCGAGGGCCTGTTCGAAGAGGGTGCGGCCGGCGCCTATCAGCCAGTCGCGGAAGTAGTCGAAGCCGTCGTCGCTGCATCCGTCGTTGATGAGGTAGCCCGCGCCCCAGAGCAGCCAGGTGCAGGAGCGGGCCTTCTGCTGCGCGTAGTGCCGGTCGAAGTCGGCGATCTGGTCGGGCGCCAGACCAGCGAGGTGTTCGGTGAGCGCGTCGGCGTGTTCGCTCTCGTCGGCGGCGCCGGCGCGGGTGTCGTCGATGATCTGCCAGAAGGTGTCGAGGTCCATGCCCGTCACCCTGACAGCCGGGACTGACACTCTCTCGCGCAAACAGCAGGACGGCTTCAGCCGCTTCAACGGGGCGTCTGGGTGCGGAAGCTGTGGCCGAGCTCGGGGCCGAGTCCGTAGTAGTGGCGGAAGTTGTAGATCAGCGGGCTCCACCGGGCCGGGTCGACGTGCTGGGAGCCGGGGACGACGATGCCCGGATCGGCGTGGACCTTGAGCACGTGGGCTTCGACGATGAGGAACCCGCCGGAGGCGTCGGGCTGGATCCGGGCGGCACGGGCCTCCAGTTGCAGGGGGCATTCGGCGACCCGGGGCGGCCGGACGAGTTCGGAGGGCTCGGCCCGCAGGCCTGCGGCCGCGAACTTGTCCCGCTCGAACCGGAAGGTGTCCTGCTTGTTCGCGGGTACGGGGGTGCGCCCGGTGAGCGGCGCGAGTCGTTCGACCGCCGGCCACTGGGTCGGCTCGGGCAGGTTGATCACCAGCTCGGGTCGGCTGCGGAGGTTGTGCGCGGTCTGCGCCTCGGCCCCCATGCCGAGGACGATCACCTGGCCAAGGGCCCAGGCCGAGGACATCGGCGCGAGGTTGGGGGTGCCGTCCCCGTTCTCCGTTGAGAGCAGGACGACGGGCGTGCCGAAGTAGAGGATGCTCGGCGCGATGGCCACGTGGTCCGCGCTCACCGAGCCATCGGTGAGCGCGTCAGTGAGCGCGTCAGTGAGCGCGTCAGTGCGTGTGCTGTCAGGCGTCATGGTGTTCACGGGAATCGACGGTAGGTCGGGGATTCCTCGGCGCGGACCGAAGGATCGTCGGCAGCCGGGGCGCCGCGCGAGGGGCCGCGATGCGGCCAGGTGGCCGACATCCGGCGGACGCAGCCAGTTCGGGTACGGATGGCGGGCCGGGCCAACCCATGTCAAGTTACTCAAAGTGTTCACAAAAACACTTCGTGTTATCAAAATTCTGTGGCGTGGGGCCCTGTGGTGATCACGCCCGACTGGAACGGAGACGGTATGGCAGGGATCAGACGCGGCCGGTCGCGCGGCAGGCTCGCCGCGGCGATCGGGCTGGCGGTCATCGGCATGACGGCGGGTTGGGGAGGCGGTTCGGCGCAGGCCTTCCCGGCGCACGCCTTCCCGGCACGAGGTGCGACGTCCGTCAGCCCTGCCGTCGCCTCGCCGGGGGACGACGCCGACAGGAAGTCCCCGGACGGCGCAGACCGCGCGAACGGCGCGGACGGGAAGTCAGGGACCCGGGCGCTGACCTGTCCGCCGACGCCGCTGTGGGTGAACACCGGCGGTGGCGGTGACCAGCTGTACTCGTACAGCCCGACCGGTACGCAGTTGTCCGACGTGCCGCTGGTGCGGGACTACGGGGACATCGCGTGGAGTGCGGACGGCACGACGCTGTACGGGGTGTCCTGGCAGGAAACCCCGGCGACGCTGTACACGATCAACCCAGCCACCGGCGCGGAGACCAGCTCGGTGGTGATCACCGGTCCGGCCGCGGTCGACGGATTCGACTTCAACGCGTTGAGCGCCCGCCCGGACGGCACCCTGCTGGTCGCGTCGTTCTTCTCGAACCAGATCTGGACGATCAACCCGGCCACCGGGGTGAGCACGCTGTTCCCCGTCGCCTACCCCGCCACGCTCGTCTCCTCGGGCGACTTCGTCACCCTGTCCGACGGCGACATCCTCGGGGTCGCGTTCGATTCGTTCTTCCAGAACCCCACCAGCTACTTCCGCATCCACCCGGACAACACGATCACCGAGATCGGCACCACCCCGAACTCCATCTACGGTCTGGCGCAGTCCGGCGGCAACGTCTACATCTTCCGCGCGAACGGCACCATCGAGGAGCTGAACGGCGTTCCGACCGCCAGCTCGACCGCGACGCTGCCCACCACCGTCATCGCCAACACCGGGCACCGCTTCTACGGCGCCTCCGCCACCCAGGACAGCGGGAACTGCAACCTGCCGGCCGGCACCTCCTACACCGTCACGAAGTCGGTCTCCCCGACCGGCCCGGTGGACCAGGGCGACACCCTCACCTACACCGAGACCGTCACCAACACCGGCACCAACCCGGCCACCTTCGCGGGTTTCAGTGACGACCTCTCCGCCGTACTGACGGACGGCACGCTGGTGCCGGGCTCCGTCACCGCCAGCTCCGGAACGGCCGCCGTCACCGGGAACACCCTGACCTGGTCGGGCACGCTGACGGCGCCGCCCGCCGCCGGCTCCACCGTGACGGTGACGTACCAGGTCAAGGTCAACAACCCGGACATCGGCAACTTCGCGCTGACCAACAACCTCGCGCCGACCATCGCCGGCGGCACCTGCGCCACCACCGGCGGCTGCACCACCACCGTGCTGGTCAACGTCCCCGCCCCCACGATCACCAAGGCGGCGACCGAGGCCTCGTTCGTCGCGGGGCAGACCATCCACTACACCTACACGGTGACCAACAACGCCCCGGTGGCGCTGACGAACGTCGCGGTCACCGACACCGGCCCCGGCACCCCGACGGTCACCTGCCCGCCCGGCCCGCTCGCGGCCGGCGCCACGGAGAACTGCACCGCCACCTACACCGCGACCGCCGCCGACGCGACGACGGGCACGATCACCGACACGGCGAACCTCACCGCCACCGTCGGCACCCAGACGGTGACCGGGACGAGCAACCAGGTCGTCGTGCCGCTGCGGGCGCTGACCATCACCAAGTCCGCCGTCCAGCCGGACTTCACAGCCCCGGGCGAGACCCTCAACTACACGTACACCGTCACCAACACCGGCCAGATCGCACTGACCAACGTGACGGTGACCGACCTGACGCCCGGCGTCACCGTCTCCGGCTGCGGAACCAACCAGCTCGCGCCCGGCCAGTCCACCACCTGCCAGGCCACGTACGTCACCACCGCCGCCGACGTCGCCGCCCAGAACGTGCCCGACCAGGGCCAGGTCACCGGCACCGACACCGGCGGCCAGACCGTCACCACGACCAGCAACAAGGTCAACACCCCCCTGGTCGCCATCAGCGTGGTGAAGAAGGCCGCCGAGGCGCAGTACACCGCCGCCGGGCAGACCATCCACTACACCTACACGGTCACCAACACCGGCGCCCAGCCGCTGACCAACATCGGCGTGGTCGACAACGGCCCCGGCACGCCGACCGTCACCTGCCCCACCGGGCCGCTCGCGCCGGGCGCCTCGGAGAACTGCACCGCGACCTACGTCACGACCGACGCGGACGTCGCCGCGGGCAAGGTCGTCGACACCGCGCAGGTGACCGGCACCACCCCCAGTGGCCAGAACATCACCTCCACCAGCAACAAGGTGACCGTCCCCTACGCCGGGCTGAAGATCGTCAAGGCCGTCCAGGAGACCTCGTTCTCCGCCGCCGGACAGGCCCTGCACTACACCTTCACCGTCACCAACACCGGTGACACGACGATCAGTTCGCTCGCCGTGACGGACTCCGGCCCGGGCACGCCGGCCGTCTCCTGCCCGGTGACCACCCTGGCCCCGGGCGCGTCCACGACCTGCACCGCGACGTACTCCACCGCCGAGTCCGACGTGCAGGCCGGGAAGATCACCGACACCTCTACCGTCACCGGCACCACCCCCGACGGCACCCCGGTGACGGCGACCAGCAACACCGTCACCATCGTCGCCTGCACCCCCTGCGAGGACCAGGACCACGGCGGCTGCGACGGCCACAACTCCGGCGGCCACGGCGGCTGGGGCGACCACCACCCCGGGCCCGGCCAGTGGGACAACCACCCCGACGGCACCGCCCCTGGTGACACGTCGGCCGCCGAACACCCCGCCGGCACCCACCCCGCGCCCGTTCCCCCGCGCGACACCGCCGTGCAGGCACCCGCCGTGCAGGAACCCGCCCTGATGCTCGCGAGCGCCGGAGCCCCGGTGGCCACGGTCGGCCTCGGCGGCGGCGCGCTGCTGGGCCTCGGCTGGCTCATCGCCGCCTTCGCCTCGGCCCGCCTGCGCCAGGACCGCTCGGGAGAGTGACCACCCTCCACCACCCGGGCCGGCCCCGGCGACGCGCGCAACGCACACGGCACGCACGCCGGGCGTAGCGGCCGGGAGGGCAGAGTGCGCCACCACCGGTGGCGCACTCTGCCTGCTTTCTAGCCGAGGACGGCGTCCACGGCGGCCGTCAGCGCCTCGCGCACCGCCGCGGGGGCGGTGAAGCGGCTCTGGTTCATCGCGCCGTGCCGCAGGATCAGCAGGGTGTCGGCCGCCCGGTCGGGGTCGGGGTGGCCGGCGTCGGCGAGCAGGCCGGTCAGCAGGGCGCGGAACCAGTCCATGTGTTCCTGGATGGCCTGGCTGACGGGATGGTGCGGGTCGGGGTAGTCGGCGGCGGCGTTGATGAACGGGCAACCGCGGAAGCCGGGTGCGCAGAACTCGTCGGCGATGCCGGTGAACAGGGCCGCCACGGCCTCGCGCGGAGGAAGGTCCGCCACTGTGGCGGCGGCCGCGCGGAAGAGGCGGTCGTGCTCGCGGACATAGGCGAGCACGACGTCGTCCTTGGACGGGAAGTGCCGGTAGAAGGTCGCGTTGGCGACCGCCGACTCGCGGATCAGCTGGTCGATGCCCACCCCGCGCACGCCCTGCGCGTAGAAGAGCCGCATCGCCGCGGCCAGGATGCGAGCGCGCGGTGGCGCGGAATCTCTCGTCGTCATGGCTTGACGCTAGCAGAAGGATCGTTCTACCTTGGAGGAGTAGAGAGAACGCTCTTTCTACTTCTTGGATCGAACGACCGCGCCCCGACCGGCCACCGATCCGATCCCCAGCCCTCACGCACCAGGAGAGACCCCGCCATGCCCAGCAACCGCACCCCGGTCATGTTCATCCACGGCCTCTGGCTGCACTCCACGAGCTGGCAGGGCTGGGCCGACCGGTTCCGCGACGCCGGCTACGAACCGATCCTCCCCGAATGGCCCGGCGTCCCCGCCACCATCGCCCAGGCCCGCAGGAACCCCGACCCCCAGGGCGGAATCGGCCTCGCCGAGATCTCCGCCCACCACGCCCGGATCATCCGCGACCTCGACACCCCGCCCGTCCTCGTCGGCCACTCCGTCGGCGGCTTCATCGCCCAACACCTCCTCGGCCAGAACCTCGCCCAGGCCGCCGTCGCGATCTGCCCCGGCCAGATCAAGGGCGTCAAGGCCGTCGGCCCCGCCCAGGCCAAGTCCGCCTTCGCCTTCCTGCGCAACCCCGGCAACACCAAGCGCGCCGTCTCACTCAACCCCGAGCAGTTCCGCTACGCGTTCGCCAACGCCGTCTCCCAGCAGGAATCCGACCAGCTCTTCGACGAATGGACCATCCCCAGCCCCGCCCGCCCCCTCTTCCAACTCGCCCTGAGCAACTTCGCCCCACACTCCCCCGCCAAGGTCGACACCCACAACCAGAACCGCGGACCGCTCCTCCTCCTCTCCGGCAAACTCGACCACACCGTGCCCGACGTCCTCACCCGCTCCACCCACAAGCAGTACCGCAAGTCCCCCGCCGTCACCGACTACCACCGCTTCGACGACCGCGGCCACTCCCTCACCGTCGACCACGGCTGGACCGAACTCGCCGACCACACCCTCACCTGGCTCAACCAGCACCACATCGGCTGAACGGGCGGCACCGCCCCCGGCGCCATCCGCCGGTGGCGGTCAGGAATCGGCGCCCTCGTTCACGGGCTCCGCCTCAGCCTCGACCTCGGTCTCAGCCTCGGTCTCGATCTCAGCCTCGGTCTCGATCTCGATCTCGAACGGAGCCCGCCCGGTGCCGGGCGGCCAGCGATGGCCGGCCTCATGCAGCTGCTGCAGAGTGATCGGCCGGACAGTTCCAGGTCGCACGTGGTCAGGTCGGGGCCGGCCGGGCGGGGTCGGCCGACCGCCTCGCGGTTATGGTGTGGTGGGTCCACGGAGGCCATGGACAGGAGGGCCTCATGACGGTCGGGCATCGGTGGCCGGTGGACGAGACTCCCTGGCCCGAGCAGGCCACGCTGGCCTACGGCGAGCTGGTGGAACTGGCGACGCCGCACCCGCCCCTTCCGGAACTGGGCCGGCTCGGGCCGGAGATCGTGGGCACCCGCGGGGTGATCGTCGCGTGTGTCGTCGAGCAGGACGAGCGCGATGACCACGTCGGACCTCTCTACACGGTGGAGGCCGAGGACGGCAGCCCCTGGCGGCTACGGCCGGAGTTCCTGGCCTCCCGGGGAGGACTCCACCCCGGCATGCCGCCTCGCCACCGCAGCGACCTGCCCGAAGGAACCCGCGTCCGGATCCGCACGGAGTCGGACACGCCGGGCGCGACGACGGACGCTGTCGGGGAGGTCACCGGGATCTGGTGGACGACGTCCCTGGAGCCGCCGAAGGGCTACGTCGTGCAGGTCGGCGAGGAATCCCACTGCGTGGCCCCACAGCAGACCGAAGTCCTCTAGTGTGATGCGCCACAAATCATGAGGGTAAGTTGATACCCTTTTATGGTGTCGCATCCTGGGCCTTCTGCCGTGGTGATCTCGCTGTCTGAGG